>NZ_JAHHZH010000003.1:0-651067 GCF_018729515.1 Pseudomonas sp. MG-9 | reverse complement strand
CGATCAGCCGTCCGACTTCGTCGTAGCGGTATTCGGTGACCGCCCCCAGCGGATCCTGCTCGGCGATCAGCCGTCCGGCATCGTCATAGGCCTTGAGGAACTCACCACCATCGGCCTCGACCTTGCGTACCAGCCGTGCGCTGTCATCGTGGACGTAGGTTTCTTCGCTGCCGTCGACGTAGTGCACCGCCACACTGCCGTCGTCGGCCCAGACGTAACGGCTGTCCATCTGCGAGAACGACGCCCAGTGCCGTACGCAACGCGCGGTTTTGCCGGCGCGCTCCCACTCCCAGAAGAAACTCGCCCCGCCCGTCAGTTGCCGCTGCAGGATGACGTGCTGATCGTCGTAGTCGTAATGCTCGCTGTCACCGACCGCATTGGTTGCTTCGAGCAGGCGCTGGCGGGCGTCGTAGCGGTAGCTGACGAGGGTCTGTTCGGTGTGCCAGTCGCTTTCGCGCCAAACCTGATAATCGACGCCGATCAGATGCGCCCGCTCGTAACGCAACCCCAGCGACCGACCCGCACCATTGTCGAGGCGAACAATGCGCTCCTGATGATCACGAGCAACCTGCAGGCGATTGCCATACGCATCACTGATCGCCGTCAGCCGCCCGGCGCGAAAGTGATAAAACCGCGCCGCGTTCCCCGCCAGCGCCAGGATCAATTCCTCCGGTTCATCCCCGAGAAAAATCGCCGCCCGCGACAAACTGTTGTGAATCGCCGGCCGCTGAACACTGGGCATGGGAAACCGTGTGCGGCGGTTCTCGTGGTCGACCCAGACCACCGCATCGCCATCGAAGACCAGCCGATGCGCCAGCGAATGGCTCCAGCCAAACCCCAGCCCGACATCGATCTCAACGGCGCTGGTGCGATACAGGCGGGTGAACTCGAACGGCAGCACCCCGTCGAGCGAACCATCGGTCAGGGTCAGCAGTTCTTCACCGGTGACCATCGACACCGGGCAGCCGTTGGTGCAGGTCAGCGGCACGCAATCGGCGCTGTCGCCGTTGGGGTTTTTTGCTTGATCGGGTGAGTCGTCGTGGGGTTTGTGCCGCTCCATCCGGGTCGTGCCCCGGGACTTGTCTCGCGCCATGGGCGCCGGGTTCGGTACCGTCAACACCACCGAATCCGCCTGGCGAATGTTCAGCGGGATCGCCGGCGTCGGCCTCATCGGCACGTCGCGCGCATTGATCATCAACGGCTTCAACGTGGCCGCATGTTTGTTCAGATCGGCAGTGGAGGGCCGTTCGGCCAGGCGCAGTGCCGCCGCTGCCAGCCATTGCCGTGCACGAGGCGACTTGATCTTGTTCAGCACCTTGCTGCTCAATTTCACAGGCACGCCAACGCCGCCGGTAATCCGCATCAGCAGAAAACTGATCAACAGCTCGACCCGGACTTCGGCCACCACTTCCGCCAGGTACTGCGGCGGCAGCATCTTCAACCAACTGTTAAACGCTGCCAGATGGATAAACAGCAACGGCTCGTCACTGAGGATCAGCAAGCCACTGGCGATGGCTTCACTGGAGGCATTGAGCAGCGCTTCCAGTTCGACCTCGGTCAGGTACTGCAGCAGTTTTTCACTGTTGGCCTGCAGATCGGCGAGCAAAGCGAACAGCTGTTTAACGTCGTCCCAGATGTCGTGCAGGGCCTTCTCGAACCCTCGCCAGTCAGCCTGTTGCAACTGGCGGTAACGATCACCGAAACCGGTGCCGGAAAACTCCGTCCACTGCGGCTGAAACCCGGCCCACTCGTCGCGAAGCCAGCCCTCCAGCCCGTCCAGAATCCCTTCGTAGGACGCGTACAGCGCTTGGATATGGGCGGTGGAAACATCGGGAAAGAAGGTGATGCGATAACGCTGGCCCCGGTCGCAGTCGCTGACTTCCAGAATGCCGCTCGGGCCGATGGTATGGCGCAGCGGTGCACCGAAACTCAGTACCCCGTCGACGTCGGCGATCACCGGTTCGAGCATCACCGGGGTATTACCGATCGGTACGAAGCGCGCCGCCTCGAACATGTGCACCAGGGTTAACGGGCCGCTCGCCGGGCACATGACCACCGAGGTCTGGATGGGTTGGCGGGATTTGACGGGAGCGCTGAGGTGCAGGTCGTTGCCGACCCTGAACACCTGTTCGACATCCAGCGCCGTCCCGGTCCAGAACTGCTCGGCCCAGGCCTCGTAGTGGTTCAGGCTCAGGCGGAACTCGCGAATCAGCGTTTCGACGTCCGGGTGTTTCGGGTTCAGGGCGGCAACCACCAGCAGGCCGATGCTGTTGTTCAGGGCCAGAAGCCGATCGGTTTGGAACATTCGCAGGCACTCGCGCACGTGAAAGAGGTGCGCGGACTTTGCGGGGGATCAAACGGGAAAGAAGTCGGGCAAGTAGGCATTGGCTGTAGGGCATTTCGCTAAATATCCGCGCACCATTCAACGGCCCGCCGACATTGCCCGTTGCTGAATGTTCGTTGGCCTCGCTATGCTGCTGAACCCTTTAATCCGATCCGGGCAGCGGCGCCGACCGTGCTGCCTGGGATGTTTTTGATAACGGATCCGATGATGAATGCACCGATGAAGACGTTTGGCCCGATCAAGGCCGTGATTTTCGACATGGATGGTTTGTTGCTGGACACCGAAGGCATCTACACCGAGGTCACGTCGCTCATTGCCGAGCGTTACGGGCGGACTTTCGATTGGAGCGTTAAACAGAACATCATCGGGCGTGGCGCCAATGACCTGGCCAACTACGTGGTGCAGGCGCTGGACCTGCCGATCAGCGCCGAAGAGTTTCTGGTGATCCGCGAGCCGCTGATGCGCGAACGTTTTCCCAAGGCGCAGGCAATGCCGGGTGCGGAGGAGCTGATTCGCCACCTCAAGGCGCACAACATTCCGATCGCCGTGGGCACCAGTTCGTCGCGACAGTCGTTCGGCCAGAAAACCACCTTGCACCGTGACTGGTTTGCGCTGTTCGATTTCATCGTCACCGCGGACGACCCGGAAGTCGGCGCCGCCAAACCGGCGCCGGACATCTTCCTCACCGCCGCCCGGCGTCTGGGCGTCGCGCCTGAAGATTGTCTGGTGTTCGAGGATTCGCCGTTTGGCGTCACTGCGGCGAAAGCGGCGGGGATGACCGCCATCGCGATTCCCGACGCGGCCATGGCCGATGAAAAATACGCTCACGCCGACGGGATTCTGCGCACGCTCAAGGCGTTCACCCCGAGTGCCTGCGGTTTGCCGGCGCTGGAATGGGCCTGATCGCTCAATAAACACCATGAAAAAACGCCGCCCTCGGAGCCGAGGCGCGGCGTTTTTTTGTATCCGGGAATCAGCGCATCAGGCGCCGAAGCCACCGTCGATGGTCAGGCTGGCACCGGTGATGTAACCGGCTTCCGGGCCCACCAGGTAGGCGACGAAACCGGCGATTTCATCGGCAGTGCCGTAACGACCCACCGCCATCAGCGGGATCAGGCTTTCAGCGAAATCGCCATCGGCCGGGTTCATGTCGGTGTCGACCGGGCCGGGCTGCACGTTGTTGATGGTGATGCCGCGCGGGCCGAGATCCCGGGCCAGGCCCTTGGTCAGGCCGACCAGCGCCGATTTGCTCATCGCGTACACACCGCCGCCGCCGAAGGGCATGCGGTCGGCGTTGGTGCTGCCGATGTTGACGATGCGCGAGCCTTCACCCATGTGCTTGGCGGCTTCCTGAGAAGCAATGAACACACTGCGCACGTTGATTGCCAGGGTCTGGTCGAAGTCTTCCAGTTTGAAATCTTCCAGTGGCGCGATGGCCAGCACGCCGGCGTTGTTCACCAGAATATCGAGGCGCCCAAAGGCTTCGACGGTGGCGCTGACAGCGTTGCGGATCGCCGCTTCGTCAGCACTGTCGGCTTTGATCGCCAGGGCTTTGCCGCCGTTGGCGGTGATGCTGTTTTGCAGTTCTTCGGCCTTGGCGGCGGAGCTGACGTAGGTGAAGGCGACAGCGGCGCCTTCGGCAGCCAGACGTTTGACGATGGCGGCGCCGATGCCACGGGATCCGCCTTGAATCAGAGCGACTTTGCCGCTGAGGTGTTGAGTGGTCATGTTCGATCTCCAGGAAGTTGAAGGCGGGGTGCCTTGGTGTTGGAGCCAAGTATCGGCCTCGCATCGACAACCGTGTAGCCCATGATTGCTATAGTCTGTGTAAACCAAAAGTTTATAGTGGCGATCATGGAAACCTTCAGCAGTATCGAATGCTTCGTGCGCAGTGCCGAAGTCGGCAGCTTTGCCGAGGCGGCGCGGCGCTTGAGCCTGACACCCGCAGCCGTCGGCAAGAGTGTGGCGAAGCTCGAGGCGCGGCTCGGTGTACGGCTGTTCCAGCGTAGTACACGTAGCTTGACCCTGACCGAGGCCGGTCAGCTGTTTTTGAGTCAGGTCAGTAGCAGCCTGACGACGATTCAAAATGCTGTGGCCAATCTGGCCAGTGTCGAAGGATTGCCGGCGGGCACGCTGAAAGTCAGCATGGGCACGGTATTCGGGCGTTTGTACGTTGTGCCGTTGCTGGAAGAGTTTTTACGTCGGTTCCCGGCGATCAACCCTGACTGGCATTTTGATAACCGTCAGGTCGATTTAATCGGGCAGGGTTTCGATGCGGCGATTGGCGGGGGATTCGAATTGCCCCAGGGCGTCGTCGCACGTAAATTGGCACCCGCGCATCGAGTGTTGGTGGCATCTGCTGACTATCTGGAAAAGCATGAGGCGATTGCCGAGCCGGATGATCTGCAATATCACGATGGCATCCTGATTCGTTCGCCGCAAACCGGTCGAGTACGTTCCTGGCAGTTGATCAGTAGCGGCAGTCAGCTCTGTCAACCCTTGACCCTCAAGACGCGAATGACCATGAGCGACTCCGAAGCCGCCTGCGCCACGGCAGCACAAGGGCTGGGGGTTGCACTGGTCAGCATGCCGTTTGCCGTGGGTTATCTCGAGGCGGGCACGTTGCAACGTGTGCTGCCGGATTGGTACGTCGATGACGGCAACATTTCGATCTACTACGCCGAGCACAAATTGCTGCCGGGCAAGACCCGGGCGTTTGTTGATTTTGTGATTGAGCAGTTTGCGCAGAAGGGGTGGGCGCAGCGGTTCAGTGCTTTCTGAGTTTGGCTGTTAACCGGGTTGCGGCTATCGCGAGCAGGCTCACTCCTACAGAGTCCGGTGTTGCTCACAGATTTCGGGTACGACACGAACCCTGTAGGAGCGAGCCTGCTCGCGATGAACGATAACGCGGTTTACCTTGCAAACCGCTCCGCCCAGCCGATGATGTTTTTCGGCCGTGGCGTCGCGTAAGTGCGCACCTTGGACGTCGACAACCGCAACCGCACCAGCGATTCGGCGATGGTCACCGCCGCCGTCACGCCATCGACGACCGGCACTCCGGTGCGGCGACGAATCTGTTCATCCAGCCCGGCCATGCCGCCGCAGCCGAGGCAAATCACCTCGGCCTTGTCCTGAGTCACCGCCAGTTCCGCTTGTTGCACGATGGCTTCCAGCGCCCGTTGCGGCTCGTGTTCCAGCTCCAGCACTGCCAGACCACTGGCCCGCACCGAAGCGCAGCGATCCCACAGACCCGAGAGTTTCAGCCGGTCTTCGATCAGCGGTACGGTGCGATCCAGCGTGGTCACTACCGAATAGGCGTGGCCGAGAAACATAGCGGTGCTCGCCGCCGCGTCGGTGATGTCCACCACCGGCACGTTCAGCAGTTCCTGCAAGCCTTCGCGGCCGTGTTCGCCGTAGCCGGCCTGAATCACCGCGTCGAACGGTTGATCGTAAGACATCACCCGGTCCATCACGGCGATGGCCGCCAGGTAACTTTCGAAATTGCCTTCCACCGAGTCGGCGCCGAAGAACGGCGTCAGACCAACAATCTCCGTGCCGGGTGAAGCGATCGCCTGCGCCGAGCGGGCGATGGCCTGGGTGATGGATTCGGTGGTGTTGACGTTGACCACAAGAATACGCATGAGAAGTCCTTATTGCGGGCAGTTCAGCGGCCCGAAACCCGGGCCGCGAGGAAATTAGTGGCTGACATTGTCGACGGCGATGGCTTCGCCACTGACGTCGGCGTAGTGCGGCTGACGCTTGGCAATGATCAGGTAGAGCAGGGCGGCGATGCCGGCGCCCACCAGCCAGGAGAACGGCGAAATGCTGTGGAAGCCCGGCACCAGCGCCAGGACGATGGCGATCAGCGCCGCAGGAATGAACGCTGCCACGGCGCGGAAATTCACCCCGCGGCTGTAGTAATAAGCGCCGTTGGGATCTTCGCTGTACAACTGTGGGACATGAATCCGGCCTTTGCGGATCAGCCAGTAGTCGACCATGATCACCCCGTACAACGGGCCGAGCAGGGCGCCGAGGCCGGACAGGAAGTACACGATCACCAGTGGGCTGTTGTAGAGGTTCCACGGCAGGATCAGCACGGCGATGGTCGCGCTGATCAGCCCGGCGCGGCGGAAGGTCAGGTACTTCGGCGCCAGGTTGCTGAGCACGAAGGCTGGCGCGACGAAGTTGGCCATGATGTTCACTGCCACGGTGACGATCAGGAAGGCCAGGCAACCGAGCACCAGAAAGAACGTGTTGGGAATCGACGCAATAATCTCGGTCGGGCTTTCGATGATCCGCCCGTTGATCTGAAATTGCGCGCCGCACAACAGCACGGTGATGGCGGCGAACACCAGAATGTTCACCGGCAACCCCCAGAAATTACCGACCTTGATGGTCTTGCGGCACGGCGAAGAGCGCGCGAAGTCGCAGAAATTCAGGATCAGCGTGCCGTAGATCGCCAGCCACAGGGCGCCGCCGGCAAAGATGTTGCGCCACATCTCGCCGCCGGTCAGCGGTTCGCGGATCGACCAGGCGATGGTCGCGTTGGCCTGGGTGTACATCCACGCGGCGAGGGCGGCGACGGTCAGCAGAATCACCGGCCCGGCAAAGGCTTCGTAACGGCGGACCATCTCCATGCCGTACGCGAGGATCGCCAGTTGCACGAACCAGATCGCCACGAAACACACCCAGCCCAGAGATGACAGGCCGAGGATCGAGTTGTGGTCGTACTCGGCGAAGCCGGGGTGGATCGCCGTCAACAGCACGCGAAACACCACCGATGCCAGGTACGTCTGTATCCCGAACCAGGCGATGGCGATCACCGCCCGGATCAACGCCGGAATCTGCGCGCCGTGGATGCCGAAACTGATCCGGCTGATCACCGGAAACGGCACCCCGGTTTTCTGCCCCATGTAGCCGGACAGGTTCATGAAGAAGTACACCAGCGCCGCGCCGATCCCCAGTGACAGCAGGATCTGCCAGCCCCCCAGGCCCATCGCATACAGACCGATGGCGAACGAGTAGTTGGCGATGTTGTGCACATCGTTGGTCCACAGGGCGAAGATGCTGTATTTGCCCCAGCGCCGACCTTCGGCCCGGGTCGGTGCCAGGTCGCTGTTGTGCAGGCGGGGGCTCAGTTGTAACGATTCGGTCAGGCCATCGTGGGGCAAGGGCTGGTCGAGGGCAGAGGCAGGCAGATTCAGCGCGATGTTGTTGGAGAGGCTTGTACGCATTCCGGCAGGCTCCTGATGGGCGGGGCCGCGATGACTGTGCATGAGCCCGGGGCTCGACAAATCTTCGTCGCGGCCAGCAAACATCACTGGTTACGGGGCATCTGCAGCCTGTACGGGATAGGGCGCTTCAGGCTTGCGGATCGAAAGTGTCAGGTCATGTTTTGCGATTTTGTATACAAAACATGTATGCACTAAAGCCAGATCTGTGCCAAATGCAGATCTATGCGCAGCCGGGCTCATTTCGAAAAGTTATCGATGAGGGCTAAGCTTTTGAAAACAGATGGTTATAAATTGACCGATTGAACAGCTATTTATTTTTTGCGGGGGATTTTGGCGAATGCCGAAAGGAAGGGACGTTCAGAAGGGATGTAACTTTTCAGGGCGAGCAAACAAAAAAGTGCACACATAAATGGCACTGATGGTGACATTCGTGTGTACACATTCTTGAAGTTTCCGCACAGCCGTGTAGGAGTGAGCCTGCTCGCGATAGCGGTGTGTCAGCCGAGAAATGCCTGGACTGACACACCGCTATCGCGAGCAGGCTCACTCCTACAGAGGGACATCGTTGGGGCAGGAATTCACGCCTTGCTGATGATATTCCCCGCATGCAACCCACATTCTTTCTGCGTCGCTTCTTCCCACCACCAGCGGCCTTCGCGCTCGTGCTGGTTCGGCAGGACCGGGCGGGTGCACGGTTCGCAGCCGATGCTGATGAAACCGCGTTCATGCAGGCTGTTGTATGGCAGCTCAAGCATGCGGATGTAGCCCCAGATCTCTTCGCTGGTCATCTGCGCCAGCGGGTTGAACTTGTACAGGGTGCGTTCCGGGGTGGAGAACGCGGTGTCGATTTCCAGCACCGCGACGGCGCTGCGGGTGCCCGGGCTCTGGTCGCGGCGCTGGCCGGTGGCCCAGGCTTTGACGCCAGACAATTTGCGGCGCAGCGGTTCGATCTTGCGGATGCCGCAGCATTCGCCATGGCCGTCCTTGTAGAAACTGAACAGGCCTTTTTCCTTCACGAACGGTTCCAGTTTCGTGTAGTCCGGCGAGACGATTTCGATATCGATCTTGTAGTGCTCGCGCACTTGCTCGATGAAACGATAGGTCTCCGGGTGCAGCCGGCCAGTATCGAGGCTGAACACCTTGACGTTCTTGTTCAGCTTCCAGGCCATGTCCACCAGCACCACATCCTCGGCGCCGCTGAAAGATATCCACAGCTCATCGCCGAACTCGGCAAACGCGAGCTTCAGGATGTCCTGCGCGGATTTGTTGGCATAGGTCGTGGCGAGTTCCACGACATCGAACGTTGGGCTCATCAGGGCGGCTTCCTACAGGTCAGTGGCGCTGGGCGCTCTATATGGCGGCGATGTTAACAAAAAGCGGCGGGGTACGGGGTGCCCGCTGCGTTGCGCCGTTGCGGGGGAGTCGCTAGAGTTCGGGCTCGCTCGACTCAATAATCAATACAAACGGGAGTGTCTTGTGGAAATTGCTTGCCTGGATCTTGAAGGGGTACTGGTACCGGAAATCTGGATCGCCTTCGCCGAAAAAACCGGAATCGACTCCCTCAAGGCCACCACCCGGGACATTCCCGATTACGACGTGCTGATGAAGCAGCGTCTGCGCATCCTCGACGAGCACGGCCTGAAGCTCTCGGACATTCAGGAAGTGATCGCTACGCTCAAGCCGCTGGACGGCGCAGTGGAGTTTGTCGACTGGCTGCGCGAACGCTTCCAGGTGGTGATTCTCTCGGACACCTTCTACGAGTTCTCCCAGCCGCTGATGCGGCAACTGGGCTTCCCGACCTTGCTCTGCCATCGCCTGATCACTGACGACAGCGGGCGGGTGACCAGCTATCAGTTGCGTCAGAAAGATCCCAAGCGTCAGTCGGTCCTGTCGTTCAAGAGCCTGTACTACCGGGTGATTGCGGCGGGGGATTCGTATAACGACACGAGCATGCTGGGCGAGGCGGATGCGGGGATTCTGTTCCATGCGCCGGAGAATGTGATCCGTGAGTTCCCGCAGTTCCCGGCGGTGCACACGTTTGCCGAGTTGAAGCAGGAATTCATCAAGGCCTCGAACCGTGACCTGAGCCTGTAAACCCAATCCCTGTAGGAGCTGCCGAAGGCTGCGATCTTTTGATCTGGTTTTTTAAGATCAAGATCAAAAGATCGCAGCCTTCGGCAGCGCCTACACAGGATTGTGGTGGTCTAGAGGTTTTGCAGGGTGTCGAGCAGGACTTTGACCTTGGTAATCGACTCCTGATACTCCGCCTGCCAGTCCGAGTCGGCCACGATCCCGCCACCGCCCCAGCAACACACCTGCCCATCCTTGACCAGCAGACTGCGAATGGCGATGGAGCTGTCCATCTCGCCGCGTACGTCCAGGTACAGCAACGAGCCGCAATACAAACCGCGCCGGGTCGGCTCCAGCTCGTCGATGATCTGCATCGCGCGAATCTTCGGCGCGCCGGTGATCGAGCCGCCGGGGAAGCTGCCGGCGATCAGGTCCAGGGCGTCGCGGTCATCCGCCAGTTCACCGGTCACGCTGCTGACCAGGTGATGCACGTTAGGGTAGCTTTCCAGACTGAACAACTCCGGCACCCGCACCGAGCCGATGCGGCAGGTGCGGCCGAGGTCGTTGCGCAGCAGGTCGACGATCATCAGGTTTTCCGCGCGATCCTTGGGGCTGGCCAGCAGTTCGGCAGCGTTGGCCGCGTCTTCGGCAGGCGTCAGACCACGGGGGCGGGTGCCTTTGATCGGGCGGGTTTCCACTTGGCGCTCGCTGACTTTGACGAAACGCTCCGGCGACAAACTCAACACCGCGCCGCCGTCGGGCAGGCTCTGGAAGCCGGAAAACGGCGTCGGGCAGGCTGCGCGCAACGCGCAATAGGCCAGCCACGGATCGCCCTGACACGGTGCGCGGAACCGCTGGGCGAAGTTGACCTGATAGCAGTCGCCGGCCTGGATGTATTGATGAATGCGTTCCAGCGCCTGGCGATAGTCATCGGCCGAGAGGTCGGCGGTCATCGGCGTGTTCAGCTTGAACGGCGTCAGCGTCGCCGCGGACGGTTGGCTGAACAGAGCGATCAGCCGTTGCCGCTCGCTGTCGGCCATCGATGGATGAAACACCAATTGGCTGGTGGCGGTCTGGTGATCGCTGATCAGCGCCCAGTCATACAGGCCGAATCGCGCATCGGGCAGTTGCAGATCGTCCCGGGCCTGGCTCGGCAGGGTTTCCAGATGCCGGCCGAAGTCGTAGCTCAGATAGCCGATCAGGCCGCCGGCGAAGGGCAGGTCATATTCCGCAGGCAGTTGCGCTTCGCCCAGGCGGGTCAGATTATTGCGCAGACGTTGCAGGAAAACGCTGCCGCTTTCGTCGGGCAACACCGCCAGATGCTCCAGCGGCCAGGCGCTGAGCAGGTCATAACGGCCACGGTCGGCACTCGGCCGGCCGCTGTCGAGCAGCACGGCACCGGGCGCATGGCGGATGGCCGCAAAGTAGTCGGCGGGGTTGGCGCGGTAGGGCAGCGGGTGTACGGAACAGGTCAACATGGGCGGGGCAGATCGGCCATTGAGGCGGGGTGGGGATTGTAGTCCTCTGCGGGAGTTGCTCCTAGAGGGGATGTCGGGGATGAGCAGATTGGGGGCTGGGTTGAGTCTTGTGGTGGCGGTAAGTCCGCTATCGCGAGCAGGCTCACTCCTACAATTTGGAACGCGTTCCCCTGTAGGAGTGAGCCTGCTCGCGATGGCCGCGATGCAGTTCCGGATCAGCCCTCGACCGCCGGAATATGCCCAAACATCTCCTGGGTAAACGCCACCCGCTCCTCAACCGACTCCGTCACCCCACGCGCCTTCAGGTCTTCCAGATGCGCCTCGACCGCGTGCGTGCGCTGAGTCAGCCCGCAATCGTTGGCAATCTGGATATTCAGCCCCGGCCGTGCATTCAACTCCAGAATCAGCGGGCCTTTCTCCTGGTCCAGCACCATGTCCACACCGATATAACCCAGCCCGCACAGCTCGTAGCAGCCAGCGGCGAGTTTCATGAAACCGTCCCAGTAGGGCAGTTGCACGCCGTCCACCGCGTTGGTGGTATCGGGGTGTTTGTTGATGATGTTGTTCAGCCAGGTGCCGCGCAGGGTCAGGCCGGTGGCGAGGTCGACACCGACGCCGATGGCGCCCTGGTGCAGGTTGGCCTTGCCGCCGGACTGGCGGGTCGGCAAGCGCAGCATGGCCATCACCGGGTAACCCATCAGCACGATGATGCGGATGTCCGGCACGCCTTCGTAGCTGATGCTCTTGAAGATCTGGTCCGGGGTCACCCGGTATTCGATCAGCGCGCGGTCGCGGTGACCGCCCAGCGAGTACAGGCCGGTGAGGATGCTGGAGATGTGGTGCTCCAGCTCTTCATGGGCGAGGATCTTGCCCGACACCGTGCGATAGCGGCCTTCGAAGCGGTCGGCGATCACGATGATGCCGTCACCGCCAGCGCCCTGGGCCGGTTTGATCACGAAATCGTTATGCCCACCGATGATCGCGTCGAGCTTGTCGATTTCCTTCTCCGTGGAAATCACGCCATACAGCTCCGGCACATGAATACCGGCGGCGATCGCGCGCTCCTTGGTGATGATCTTGTCATCGACGATCGGGTACAGGCTGCGCTTGTTGTACTTGAGCACGTAGTCGGCGTTCCGCCGATTGATGCCCATGATGCCCCGGGCTTCCAGGGCCTTCCAGGTCTTCCAGAAACCGAACATCAGGCGTCAGCCTTCTTCAGGAAAGCCTTGAAGCGCACCAGCTCGGTCAGGCGGTAGCCGCGATAACGACCCATTGCCAGCATGAAACCGACCATGATCAGCAGGATCGCCGGGAAGGTGAACACGAAGTACACCAGTTCCGGCACGGTCATGATCAAGTGCGCCAGCGAGGCGGCGAACAGCGTGCCGATCGCCACTTTCAGCGCATGGCTGGCGCCACGTTCTTCCCAGGTGATCGACAGGCGTTCGATGGTCATGGTCAGAATCACCATCGGGAACAGCGCCACCGACAAGCCGCGCTCCAGACCAAGCTTGTGACTGAACAGGCTGATCGCCGCGATCAGCACCACCACGAACGTCAGCACCACCGAGAGGCGCGGCAGCATTTGCAGCTTCAGGTGTTCCAGATACGAGCGTAATGACAGGCCCAGCGCGGTGATCACGGTAAACAGCAGGATGCCGAAGCCCAGCTGGGTTTCGCGGAAGGCCAGGGCGATCAGTACCGGGGTGAACGTGCCGAGGGTCTGCAGGCCGACCAGGTTGCGCAGGATCAGGATCACCAGCACGCCGATCGGGATCATCACCATGATCATGAACGTCTGCTGAGTCTGCAGCGGCAAGCCGTACAGCGAGTATTCGAGGAAGTTGGCGTCGGTGTTTTCGTCGGTCAGCTTGGCCAGACGAATCGCGTTCATCTCGCTGTTGTTCAGGCTGAAGGTCACGTTGGCTTTCTTGCCGCCGTCGACGGTGATCAGGTTTTCATCACCGGTCCACCACAGCAGGCGGTCGGTCGGCAGGCCTTGTTCACCGGTTTCCGGGTTGAAGTACAGCCAGTCGTTGCCGTTGAAGCTGCGCAGCCACAGTTCCGGGGTTTGCGGCTGATCGGCGACGAGGCGGATGGTGTGGACCTTTTCCACCGGTACGTGGGCGATGGACAGCAGCAGTTCGACGATCTTCGCCTTGTGCGGCGTCGACGGGTCGCCGGCCAGCAGCAGTTTGACGTTGTCGTCGTTGACGTTGTTGACGCGTTTGATCGCCTCGCCAATGAAGGTCTCGACATCGGCCGAGTGCTGGCGGATCGGTGCGAGCAGGGCTTCGGCGGCGATTTTTTCCGGGCCTTCGATGGCGATGCTGTCGCGGAAGGTCGGACCTTTGATCTTGGTTTTTTCCGCGGTGTAACGCTTGGTCAGCACCAGACGGTAATAAAGGGTCTGGTTGCCCTTGGCCCGGCGCGCCGACCAGGTGACCTTGCGGTTGCCGTCGACGCGGTTGACCGCCACACCGTAGTTATTGGAGATGAAGCTTTCGTTGAGGCTGACGTAGTCGCGGCTCAGGGGCGGCACGAACATCTGGATCTTCACCGGATCCTTGGTGCTGGCGACGAACTCGACTTTGGCGTCGATGTTCCACAGGTCGTCGGTGGCGTCTTCGGTCACCGGGATGCCGAGCACGAAAATCTGATAGGCCGTAACCGAAACGCCCAGGAGCACCAGAATGGTGATCAGGATTTTCAGGTGGAAGGTTAGAGAACGCATGGAAATTACTCGGCGGTATGAGCGGCGATGGTGCAGGCGGGTTTGCCTGCAGCGTATTTAAGACTGGGGTCGACCAGCGCGTCGAAGCGTTTCAGGGCTTCGGAGCCGATCAAAAGCGGGTATTGGAACGCACTACGGTCGGTCAGGTTCACTTCGATGCTGCGTAACGCCGAACCCATGCAGATGTCCAGCTCGATCACCGGGCGGGCCGTGTACTTCTTGCCTTCTTCCGGGTCGTAGTCGCCGGCGCGGCGTTTGATCTTGCTGACCCGGGCCAGTGGCCGTTCGATCGGGTGCGAGTGCGCGGCGTCGATCGCCAGATAAAAGCGCACCCACGACTCGCCGTTACGTTTGAAGCGTTTGATGTCGCGGGCACTCAGCGAGGCGGTTTTGGCGCCCGTGTCGAGTTTGGCCGCGACTTGCAGATTGATGCCATCAAGCGATGCATATTCGTTGAGGCCGTACACGGTTTTTTCCCCCGCGGCAGCCAGGCCGGGCAGGCAAAACAGAGCGAAAAATGTGGGGAAGGGCTTGAGTCTCATAAATCCTGGTGCGCAGCGTTCCGTTCTCGGTTCAGGTTCCTGGCAAAACTTGCGCAAGCGCCTTCGTGTGCCTATCAGCTTTTTATGACAAGCCGTGCAAATGGCCAGCAAATGCGGGCGGCATTCTAGCACGGTGGTTTTATGGCGCCAGCGCTCACGCCGGTCTATAAAAGCTCAAAAGATCGCAGCCTGCGGCAACTCCTGCATTGGATTCATGTGCACTCTGTAGGAGCTGCCGCAGGCTGCGATCTTTTCCGGTTATTAGACGATTGTCGACAATACCTATTTATCCTTTGACTGATGCGGGTGAATTGGCTAGTTTTTGCCGCATTGGATTTAAAGGTGTCGACAATATGCTGGATCAACTCGATCCCCCGGTCATCAGCGGCGACGATTCCGAGACGCTCTCGGAAAACGTCTTCCGGCGCATTCAGGCGGCCATCGTCAAAGGCGAGATCGCCCCGGGCAGCAAGATCTCCGAGCCCGAGCTGGCACGCACCTACGGCATCAGTCGCGGACCGCTGCGCGAGGCCATTCATCGGCTCGAAGGCCAGCGCCTGCTGGTGCGCGTACCGCATGTCGGCGCGCGGGTGGTGTCACTCAGCCACGCCGAGCTGCTCGAACTCTACGAAATCCGTGAATCCCTCGAAGGCATGGCTTGCCGTCTGGCGGCCGAACGCATGAGCCTCGAAGAAATCGACGAAC
This sequence comes from Pseudomonas sp. MG-9, assembly GCF_018729515.1. Lineage (NCBI taxonomy): Bacteria > Pseudomonadati > Pseudomonadota > Gammaproteobacteria > Pseudomonadales > Pseudomonadaceae > Pseudomonas > Pseudomonas sp. MG-9. The sequence goes on along the minus strand of NZ_JAHHZH010000003.1, from coordinate 635,957 downwards.
TGCGTCGAGTGCTGGAAACCCATGAGCGCGACGCAGCGTTTCAGGCCGGCGTCGGCTACTACCAGCAGGAAGGCGATTTCGACTTTCATTACCGGATCATCCAGGGCAGCGGTAACCGCACCCTGACCCAGATGCTCTGCGGCGAGCTGTACCAACTGGTGCGCATGTACCGCATCCAGTTTTCCACCACGCCCAACCGGCCACGCCAGGCCTTTGCCGAACACCACCGGATTCTCGATGCCATCGCCGACCGTGACGGTGAACTCGCGGAATTGTTGATGCGCCGCCACATCGGCGCCTCGAAACGCAACATCGCCCGTCACTACCAGGACGGCGCCGACAATAAGACAGCCACTGAACGAGGTGAGTCATGAGTTCCAAGCAGAACACTCCAGGCCAGCGTTTCCGCGATGCGGTCGCCAGCGAGCATCCATTGCAGGTGGTCGGCGCGATCAACGCCAACCACGCGCTGCTGGCCAAGCGCGCCGGTTTCAAGGCGATCTACCTGTCCGGTGGCGGGGTGGCCGCAGGCTCCCTCGGCGTGCCGGACCTGGGCATCACCGGCCTGGATGACGTGCTGACCGACGTGCGCCGCATCACCGACGTCTGCGACCTGCCGCTGCTGGTGGACGTCGACACCGGCTTCGGTTCGTCGGCGTTCAACGTGGCGCGCACCGTGAAGTCGATGATCAAGTTCGGCGCGGCGGCGATCCACATCGAAGACCAGGTCGGCGCCAAGCGTTGCGGTCACCGTCCGAACAAGGAAATCGTCAGCCAGCAGGAAATGGTCGACCGCATCAAGGCTGCCGTCGATGCCCGTACCGACGACAGTTTCGTGATCATGGCGCGCACCGACGCGCTGGCCGTCGAAGGTCTGGAATCGGCCCTGGATCGCGCCGCCGCGTGCATCGAGGCCGGCGCCGACATGATCTTCCCGGAAGCCATCACCGAGCTTGAGATGTACAAGTTGTTCGCCAACCGCGTGAAGGCGCCGATCCTCGCCAACATCACCGAGTTCGGCTCGACGCCGCTGTACACCACCGAGCAGCTTGCGGGAGCGGATGTGTCGCTGGTGCTGTACCCGCTGTCGGCGTTCCGCGCGATGAACAAGGCGGCGGAAAACGTCTACACCGCGATCCGCCGCGACGGCACGCAGCAGAATGTCATCGACACCATGCAGACTCGCATGGAGCTTTACGATCGCATCGACTACCACACGTTCGAGCAGAAGCTCGATGCGTTGTTTGCCGCTAAAAAATAAAGGCGAAGATCAAAAGATCGCAGCCTCGTTTCACTCGACAGCTCCTACAGGAACGCGGTCGATGTAGGAGCTGCCGAAGGCTGCGATCTTTTGCCAACAACACCGTAATTGCAGATTCCCTAACAAATTCAAGATTGGAGACAGCAATGGCCGAAGCAAAAGTACTCAGTGGCGCCGGGCTCCGGGGCCAGGTTGCCGGGCAAACCGCACTGTCCACCGTGGGCCAGGCCGGTGCCGGGCTGACCTATCGCGGCTATGACGTGCGTGAACTGGCAGCCGATGCGCAATTTGAAGAAGTGGCTTACCTGCTGCTGTACGGCGAGCTGCCAACGAAAGCGCAACTCGACGAATACCAAGGCAAGCTGAGCAAGCTGCGTGATCTGCCGCCAGCGCTGAAGGAAGTGCTCGAACGCATTCCCGCTGACGCTCACCCGATGGACGTGATGCGCACCGGTTGCTCGTTCCTTGGCAACATCGAGCCGGAGAAAGACTTCTCCGAACAACGCGACAAGACCGACCGTCTGCTCGCCGCGTTCCCGGCGATCATGTGCTACTGGTATCGCTTCAGCCACGACGGCAAACGCATCAATTGCGTCAGCGACGAGCCCACCATCGGCGGCCACTTCCTGCACCTGCTGCATGACAAGAAGCCGAGCGAACTGCACGTCAAAGTGATGAACGTGTCGCTGATTCTTTACGCCGAGCACGAATTCAACGCCTCGACCTTCACCGCTCGGGTATGTGCTTCGACCCTGTCCGACCTGTATTCCTGCGTCACGGCGGCCATCGGTTCGCTGCGTGGCCCATTACACGGCGGCGCCAACGAAGCGGCGATGGAAATGATCGAGCGCTTCTCATCGCCGGAAGAGGCGATCAAAGGCACCCTCGGCATGCTCGAGCGCAAGGACAAGATCATGGGCTTCGGCCACGCGATCTATAAGGACAGCGATCCGCGTAACGAGGTGATCAAGGGCTGGTCGAAAAAACTCGCTGACGAAGTCGGAGACACGGTGTTGTTCCCGGTCTCCGAGGCCATCGACAAGACCATGTGGGAGCAGAAGAAACTGTTCCCTAATGCCGACTTCTACCATGCCTCGGCCTACCACTTCATGGGCATCCCGACCAAGCTGTTCACTCCGATCTTCGTCTGCTCGCGCCTGACCGGCTGGGCCGCGCACGTGTTCGAACAGCGCGCCAACAACCGCATCATCCGTCCAAGCGCCGAGTACATCGGCGTTGAACAGCGCAAGTTCGTGCCAATCGAACGTCGCTGAAATGGTGGGCTGACCCGATCCTGGAAAACACCGCAAATCCCTGTAGGAGCTGCCGAAGGCTGCGATCTTTTGATCTTGATCTTAAAAACAAAAATCAAAAGATCGCAGCCTTCGGCAGCTCCTACAGGGGAGGGGTGATTTTCGAGGTCGGTGTCTGACCCCACCCTTTGCAACCACCGTGACCCGAGTCCTGACCCGATGAACACAGAATTCCGCAAAAACCTGCCCGGCAGTTCCCTGGATTACTTCGACGTCCGTGCGGCGGTCGAGGCGATTCAGCCCGGCAGCTACGACACCCTGCCGTACACCTCCCGCGTGCTGGCGGAAAACCTCGTGCGTCGCTGTGACCCGGCCACGCTCACCGATTCGCTGAAACAACTGATCGAGCGCAAACGCGACCTCGACTTCCCGTGGTTCCCGGCCCGTGTGGTGTGCCACGACATTCTCGGCCAGACCGCACTGGTCGACCTCGCCGGCCTGCGTGACGCGATCGCCCAGCAGGGCGGCGACCCGGCACAGGTCAACCCGGTGGTGCCGACGCAACTGATCGTCGACCACTCGCTGGCGGTGGAAGCGGGCGGTTTCGACAAGCAGGCGTTCGAGAAGAACCGCGCCATCGAAGACCGTCGCAACGAAGACCGTTTCCACTTCATCAACTGGACCAAAAAGGCCTTCAAGAACGTCGACGTGATCCCACCGGGCAACGGCATCATGCACCAGATCAACCTGGAGAAAATGTCTCCGGTGATCCAGGTGCGCGACGGCGTGGCGTTCCCTGACACTTGCGTCGGCACCGACAGCCACACCCCGCACGTCGATGCGCTGGGTGTGATCGCCATCGGCGTCGGTGGTCTCGAAGCCGAGAGCGTGATGCTCGGCCGTGCCTCGTGGATGCGCCTGCCGGAAAGCGTTGGCGTCGAGCTGACCGGCAAGCTGCAACCGGGCATCACCGCCACCGACATGGTGCTGGCGCTGACCGAATACCTGCGCAAACAGAAAGTCGTCGGCGCGTGGCTGGAGTTCTTCGGCGAGGGCGCGGCCGCGCTGACCCTCGGCGACCGTGCGACCATCTCCAACATGGCCCCGGAATACGGCGCCACGGCGGCGATGTTCTACATCGACCAGCAGACTATCGACTACCTCAAACTCACCGGTCGCGAAGACCAGCAAGTGCAGCTTGTCGAGCAGTACGCCAAGCTCAACGGTCTGTGGGCCGACAGCCTGAAAGGCGCGCAATACGAGCGCGGCCTGACGTTCGACCTGTCGTCGGTGGTGCGTAACATGGCCGGCCCGAGCAACCCGCACGCCCGCGTGGCGGTGTCGGACCTGGCGGCCAAAGGCATCTCCGGGCAGTGGGATGACGTGCCGGGGCAAATGCCTGACGGCGCAGTGATCATCGCCGCCATCACCAGTTGCACCAACACCAGCAACCCGCGCAACGTGATCGCCGCCGGCCTGTTGGCGCGCAACGCCAACAAGCTCGGCTTGACGCGCAAACCGTGGGTCAAATCCTCGCTGGCGCCGGGCTCGAAAACCGTCGCGCTGTACCTCGACGAAGCGGGGCTGACCACTGAGCTGGAGCAGCTCGGTTTTGGCGTCGTCGCGTTCGCCTGCACCACCTGCAACGGCATGTCCGGCGCGCTGGATCCGGTGATCCAGCAAGAGATTATCGACCGTGATCTGTACGCGACCGCCGTGCTCTCGGGCAACCGCAACTTCGACGGCCGCATTCACCCGTACGCCAAGCAGGCGTTCCTCGCCTCGCCGCCATTGGTGGTCGCGTACGCCATTGCCGGCACCATCCGTTTCGACATCGAGAAGGATGTGCTGGGTGTGGTCGACGGCAAGGAAATCCGCCTGAAAGACATCTGGCCGAGCGATGAAGAAATCGACGCGGTGGTGAAGTCGTCGGTCAAGCCGGAGCAGTTCCGTCAGGTCTACATTCCGATGTTCGCCGTCCACGAAGACACCGGCCCGAAAGTCACGCCGCTGTACGACTGGCGCGAGATGAGCACCTACATCCGCCGTCCGCCGTACTGGGAAGGCGCGCTGGCCGGGGCGCGTCCGCTCAAGGGCATGCGCCCGCTGGCGGTGCTGCCGGACAACATCACCACCGATCACCTGTCGCCCTCGAACGCGATCATGCTCGACAGCGCCGCCGGCGAATACCTGGCGAAAATGGGCCTGCCGGAAGAGGACTTCAACTCGTACGCCACGCACCGTGGCGATCACCTGACCGCGCAGCGCGCGACCTTCGCCAACCCGAAACTGTTCAACGAAATGGTTCAGGAAAACGGCAAGGTCAAGCAGGGCTCGCTGGCCCGGGTCGAGCCGGAAGGCAAGGTCATGCGCATGTGGGAAGCCATCGAAACCTACATGGAGCGCAAGCAGCCGCTGATCATCATCGCCGGCGCCGACTACGGTCAGGGGTCGTCCCGCGACTGGGCAGCCAAGGGCGTGCGTCTGGCGGGTGTCGAAGCGATCGTCGCCGAAGGGTTCGAGCGCATCCACCGCACCAACCTGGTGGGCATGGGCGTGTTGCCACTGGAATTCAAACCGGGCACCGACCGCCACACCCTGGCCATCGACGGCAGCGAAACCTACGACGTGATCGGCGCCCGCACACCACGCGCCGACCTGACGCTGGTGATCCATCGCAAGAACGGCGAGCGTCTCGAGGTGCCGGTGACCTGCCGTCTCGATACCGCTGAAGAAGTGTCGATCTACGAGGCCGGCGGCGTGTTGCAGCGCTTCGCCCAGGACTTCCTCGAAGAGGCGGCGGTTGCCGTTTAAATCAACTGATGTGGGCATGGGGTTTCAGGCCCCGTGCCTTCGGTAAGGAGCATCATGGCTCACGCACCACAGATTAAAATTCCCGCCACCTACATGCGCGGCGGCACCAGCAAAGGTGTGTTTTTCAGCCTGCAGGATTTGCCCGAAGTCGCGCAGGTTCCCGGCCCGGCCCGCGATGCCTTGCTACTGCGGGTGATCGGCAGCCCCGACCCGTACGACAAACAGATCGACGGCATGGGCGGCGCCACCTCCAGCACCAGCAAAACCGTGATCCTGTCGAAAAGCATCAAGACCGATCACGACGTCGATTACCTATTTGGTCAGGTGTCCATCGACAAGCCGTTCGTGGACTGGAGCGGCAACTGCGGCAACCTCTCGGCAGCGGTGGGTTCGTTCGCCATCAGCAATGGTCTGGTCGATGCCAGCCGCATTCCGTACAACGGCGTGGCGGTGGTGCGCGTGTGGCAAGCCAACATTGGCAAGACCATCATCGCCCACGTGCCGATCACCAACGGCGAAGTGCAGGAAACCGGCGACTTCGAACTCGACGGCGTGACCTTTCCGGCGGCTGAAGTGCGAGTCGAATTCATGGACCCGGCGGCGGAAGAAGAGGGCGGCGGTGGCTCGATGTTCCCCACCGGCAACCTGATCGATCAGCTTGAGGTGCCGGGTGTCGGCACGTTCCAGGCGACCATGATCAATGCCGGGATCCCGACGATTTTCGTCAACGCCGAAGACATCGGCTACACCGGTACCGAGCTGCAAAGTGCGATCAACAGCGATCCGAAAGCGCTGCAGATGTTCGAAACCATCCGCGCCTACGGTGCGCTGCGCATGGGCCTGATCTCGAATCTGGATGACGCGGCCAAGCGTCAGCACACGCCGAAAGTCGCGTTCGTCGCCAAGCCTGCGGACTACGTCGCGTCCAGCGGCAAGGCGATTGCGGCCAGTGACGTCGACCTGCTGGTGCGTGCACTGTCGATGGGCAAGTTGCACCACGCGATGATGGGCACGGCGGCGGTGGCGATTGGCACGGCGGCGGCGATTTCCGGGACGCTGGTGAATCTCGCAGCGGGTGGCGTTGAACGCAATGCCGTGCGCTTCGGCCATCCGTCCGGGACCTTGCGCGTCGGTGCCGAAGCCAGTCTGGAAAACGGTGAATGGGTGGTGAAGAAAGCCATCATGAGCCGCAGTGCGCGGGTGCTCATGGAAGGCTACGTCCGCATCCCCGGCGACGCCTTCTGACCCAACACCGAGCAAGCCCGCTCCCACGCTGGATCAGTGCAACCCGAGATCCCCCTGTAGGAGCTGCCGAAGGCTGCGATCTTTTGATTTTGTTTTTGAAGATCAGGATCAAAAGATCGCAGCCTTCGGCAGCTCCTACAGGGAGTGCATTCAATAATAAAAAATCGCCAGCCTGAACCGAGGTCCCATCAACGAACACTGCAAGAGTGAATCGAACATGAGCGCCAACGTCGACCTGAACAACCGCCCCGACTACGACCGTGTCCTGCAGGACATCGCCGATTACGTCCTCACCTTCAAAATCGAATCTGCCGAAGCCCTCGACACTGCCCGCAACTGCCTGATGGACACCCTCGGCTGTGGCCTGCTGGCGCTGCGTTTTCCCGAATGCACCAAACACCTTGGCCCGCTCGTCGAAGGCACCGTCGTGCCGTTCGGCGCGCGGGTGCCCGGCACGTCGTATCGCCTCGACCCGGTGAAAGCCGCGTGGGACATCGGCTGCATCGTGCGCTGGCTCGATTACAACGACACCTGGCTCGCCGCCGAGTGGGGGCATCCGTCGGACAACCTCGGCGCAATTCTCGCGGTAGCCGATCACCTGTCGCAGAAACACATCGCCAGCGGTGAAGCACCGCTGACGGTGCGCGACGTGCTCGAAGCGATGATCATGGCCCACGAGATTCAAGGTGTGATTGCCCTGGAAAACTCTTTCAACCGCGTCGGCCTCGATCACGTCCTGCTGGTGAAAGTCGCTTCGACTGCGGTCACCGCGAAGCTGATGGGCGCCAATCGCGAGCAACTGTTGTCGGCGCTGTCCCATGCGTTTGCCGATGGTCAGGCGCTGCGCACCTATCGCCACGCGCCGAACGCCGGGTCGCGCAAATCCTGGGCGGCGGGGGATGCGACCAGTCGCGGTGTGCGTCTGGCCGACATCGCCTTGCGCGGCGAGATGGGCATTCCCGGGGTACTGACGGCCAAACAGTGGGGGTTCTATGACGTGTCGTTCAGCCACACCAATAACGATCTGGCGCTCAAGCCTGAGAACAAACGCGCCTTCAGCTTCTCGCGGCCCTACGGCAGTTACGTGATGGAAAACGTGCTGTTCAAGATCAGTTTTCCCGCCGAATTCCACGCGCAAACCGCCTGCGAGGCGGCGGTCACATTGCACCCGCTGGTGCGCAATCGGCTGCATGACATCGACCGCATCGTCATCACCACCCACGAGTCGGCGATTCGCATCATTTCCAAGGTCGGGCCGCTGGCCAACGCTGCCGACCGCGACCATTGCATTCAGTACATGACGGCGGTGCCACTGGTGTTCGGCAACTTGGTGGCCGAGCAGTACGAGGACGATTTCCACGCCGCGCACCCGATCATTGATGTGCTGCGCGAGAAAATGGTCATTGTCGAGGAGCCGCGTTTTACCCGCGAATACCTCGAGGCCGACAAGCGCTCGATTGCCAATGCCGTGCAGGTGTTTTTCAAGGACGGTTCCAGCACCGAAAACGTGGTGGTCGAATACCCGATCGGCCACCGTCGCCGTCGTGCCGAAGGCATTCCGTTACTGGAAGACAAGTTCAAGGCCAACCTGGCGACGCGTTTCACTGGCCAGCGCAGCAACCAGATCTTCACGTTGTGCAAGGATCAGGCGCGGCTTGAATCTACTCCCGTAAATCGCCTCATCGACCTGTTCGTCATTTGACGCCAAACCCTGTAGGAGCTGCCGCAGGCTGCGATCTTTTGATTTTTGAGATCAACATCAAAAGATCGCAGCCTGCGGCAGCGCCTACACGGATGGTTTGCGCCATTTTTCGATGGGCAATTTGGTGATCGCAAAACCGCTCAACAAAATCGCCGAATAGATCATCAGTTCCCGGGACAAGGTTTGCCCCTCGTACCAGGCGCCGATGATCACGGCGAACACCGGGAAAATGATAAACACGAACGACAGAATGATCGGGCTCAGGCGTTTGAGCAGTAAAAAGTAAACGATGAAGCCGCCGACCGATGCCACCAGTCCGAGGTAGAACAGTGCGCCCCAGGACCGCGCGGTGACGTCCTTGAAGACCGGTGTTTCTAGATTCAATCCGACAATAAATAACATCAGTCCGGCAATGCCGATCGGCAGGGTGTTGTAGGTGATCACACTGATCGCGCTGCCGTGTTTCTTGGTCACCACGTAGCACAGCGCGTGCATGATCGCCGCACCCAGAATCGCCAGCACCCCGAGCCATTCCGCCTGGTCCAGATGCAGGCCCTGGCTGCGAATGATCATGAACAGACTGGCGAAACCGATGACGATGCCGAGCATCTGAGAGAGGTAGATTTTCTCGCGCAGAAACAGCGCGGAAAACATCAGGATGAACACCGGCATGCAGCTGAACAGCAGCGCTGTCAGCCCTGACGACACATGCAGTTCGCCGTAGTTGAGCAGGTAGTACGGCAGGCTGAAATACGACAGCGTGACGAACACGAAAAACCAGCGGCTCTGGCGTGGGAACAGCAGCGGCTCCTTGCGCAGCACGGCGAAGCTCAGGAACAGCGGAAAGGCAATCAGAAAGCGCAGGCCCGCGGCGGTCAGCGGCGGAATGCTTTCCACGGCAATCTTGATCCCCAGCCACGTGGTGCCCCAGCTCAGGCAGACAATCAGAAACAGCGTGCAGGTGAGTAATCCGGCAAGCCAGGGCTTGCTGGCGTTCAACGGTGCGCTGATGGCAGTCGACATGCTTTGTGCTCCGCAGCAGAGGAATTGACCTCGTGGGTGAAAAGGGCTATCCCTGATTGAACCTGTTTTCAGCACGCTATTCGGGGCGACAATGACTGTCAAAGTAAGTATTGCCATGGTGTCAATCCTGCGTGACGGCCTCGCCAATGGCGTCGGCGTGAAGTACAAGCGACTGGCGGATGCGGTGGAAAAAGCCATTGCCGAAGGCGTGATTGGCGCCGGAGCGAAGCTGCCGCCGCACCGGCTGTTGGCCGACAGCCTGGGGGTGACCATCGGCACCATCAGTCGAGCCTATGGCGAATTGGAGCGGGTCGGTTTGGTCGTCGCGCGCGTAGGAGACGGCACTTTCGTGCGTCAGCGCGGGATGGAGCGGTCGCGGGACAAGGGCTTTCGCAATGTCAGCGATGAGCCGCGTGCCTGTTTCGACATGAGTCGGAATCAGCCGATTCCCGGGCAGGAAAGCGCGTTCATGAGCCTGACGCTGCAGACGCTGGCTAACGATTCGCAGAGCCTGCAGCAGCTGACGGGCTACACCGCCGAAAGCGGTTTGCCCCGGCATCGGCAGGCGGGTGCTTACTGGCTGAGCCATGGGGCATTTCAGGTGGATGCCGATCAGGTGTTGTGCGTCAACGGTGGTCAGCACGCGCTGCTGTGCGCCTTGATGGGCTTGCTCAAGGCCGGTGACACCGTGGTCACCGAGCATCTTTCCTACCCGGGTTTGATCAGCGTCGCACGCCAACTCGGGATCAAGCTTATCGGTGTCGCCATGGATGCCGAAGGCTTGTTGCCAGCGGCGCTGGAGGACGTCTGCCGACAGCATCGGGTGTCTGCGTTGTACTGCACGCCAACCCTGCAGAATCCTACCGCGGCGGTGATGTCGGTCCCGCGCCGCGAAGCCATTGCCGAAATCTGCCGGCAATACAATCTGCTGATTTTCGAGGACGAGGCACATGCGCTGCTGGATAGTCAGCGGCCGTTGCCCCTGAGCGCGTTTGCTGCGGAGCGGTCGGTGCTGATCGGGAGTTTGAGCAAAGCGGTTTCAGCCGGACTGCGTGTCGGTTATCTGCATGCGCCGCACGCATTGCTCGGGCGCTTGAGTTCAGCCATTCGCGGGACGTGCTGGATGGCCAATCCGTTGGCAATGGAGGTGGCGTGCCGCTGGATCGAAAGTGGCATTGCCACACAACTGCTCAACGAGCAAATCAGTGAAATTGGCCGGCGCAAGGCGTTGGTCAGCGCGACGCTGAAAGACCTGACGTACCGGACGCACGTCCACAGTCCGCACTTCTGGATCGAAGTGCCGGAGCTGTGGCGCGCGTCGCAAATTGCTGCGGAGCTGAAAGAAAACAACTATCTGGTCGCCACCGCCGAGGCCTTTGCGGTCGGGCATGCGGCGGTGCCACAGTTCATTCGGGCGAGTGTGTGCAATTCGGTGGGGGATGACCGGTTGTTGCTGGGCGGGTTTGAAGCGCTGGCGCGGGCATTGACCGAGACCGTGTGATCGTTCTTCGCGAGCAGGCTCGCTCCTACAGGGGAATGCATTTCAAATTGTAGGAGTGAGCCTGCTCGCGATAGCGGTGTTGCAGATATCCGGAAGCTACTTGAAACGCCGCTCCACGCCTTTCTCCACCAGAATCTTCGCCGAAATCTCTTCTACCGAAAAATGCGTGGAGTTGATGTGCGGGATGTTCTCGCGGCGGAACAGGTTTTCCACTTCGCGCACTTCGAACTCGCACTGGGCGTAACTCGAATAGCGGCTGTTGGGCTTGCGCTCGTTACGGATCGCGGTGAGGCGGTCCGGGTCGATGGTCAGGCCGAACAGCTTGTGCTGATGGGCGCGCAGGGCGGTCGGCAGGGTCAGGCGTTCCATGTCTTCTTCGGTCAGCGGGTAGTTGGCCGCGCGGATGCCGAATTGCATCGCCATGTACAGACACGTCGGCGTCTTACCACAACGCGACACGCCCACTAGTATCAGGTCGGCCTTGTCGTAATAGTGGGTGCGCGCGCCGTCGTCGTTGTCGAGGGCGAAGTTCACGGCCTCGATGCGCTCCATGTAATTGGAGTTGTGCCCGATCGAATGCGACTTGCCGACGGTGTAGGAAGAATGCTCGGTCAGTTCCTGTTCGAGCGGGGCCAGGAAGGTCGAGAAAATGTCGATCATGAAACCATTGGACGTTGCGAGAATCTCACGAATGTCCTGATTGACGATGGTGTCGAAGATAATCGGACGCAAGCCGTCGGTTTCAGCGGCTTTGTTGATTTGTTGTACCATGGCCCGCGCTTTGTCCGCGTTGTCGATGTACGGCCGCGTGAGCTTGGTGAAGGTAATGTTTTCGAACTGCGCCAGAAGGCTTTGACCCAGGGTTTCGGCGGTAATGCCGGTGCCATCGGAGATAAAGAAAGCAGATCGTTTCATTTGCACCTTGGGCCTTAAGTGAGTGTCCTGCGTTGCATATGCATGCCGATGTGGCGGCGCCTGTTGTCGCCATACTACGTTGCCGCTCCTCGCCATAGCCAGCTATGACTTGTCGCGGCGCCTTGTCTGGCAACAACAGTCACTCGCCACATCGGCATACCTATGCAACACAGGACACTTATAAGCATTCTTGGATATGATAGGCGCGATTTGCCGGCCGCCATTGGCCCGCATTCTCACTTATTTTCCAGGTCCAGGCCATACAACCGGCCAACGCTCCCCCGAGCTGCCGGTTTCTGAGCTTTTCCAACACAGTTAGTGGAGAGATCACCTTGGTAGAGTACGTAGTTTCCCTCGATAAGCTCGGCAAACACGATGTTGAGCATGTGGGGGGCAAGAACGCATCCCTGGGCGAGATGATCAGCAACCTGGCAGGTGCCGGTGTGTCGGTCCCCGGCGGCTTTGCCACCACCGCGCAGGCCTATCGCGACTTTCTCGAACTGAGCGGCCTCAACGACCAGATCCACAAGGCTCTCGACGCCCTGGACGTCGATGACGTCAATGCGCTGGCCAAGACCGGCGCGCAGATTCGTCAATGGATCATGGAAGCCGAATTCCCTGAAAAACTGAATGCCGAGATCCGCACCGCGTTCGCCGCGCTGTCGGCCGGTAACCCTGACGTGGCCGTGGCCGTGCGTTCCTCGGCAACCGCCGAAGACTTGCCGGACGCATCGTTTGCCGGCCAGCAGGAAACCTTCCTGAACATCCGTGGTGTGGAAAACGTTATCCGCGCCGCCAAAGAGGTGTTCGCCTCGCTGTTCAACGACCGTGCGATTTCCTACCGCGTGCACCAGGGTTTCGACCACAAACTGGTCGCACTGTCGGCTGGCGTGCAGCGCATGGTGCGTTCGGAAACCGGCACCGCCGGCGTAATGTTCACCCTCGATACCGAATCCGGTTTCCGTGACGTGGTGTTCATCACCGGCGCCTACGGTCTGGGCGAAACCGTCGTACAAGGCGCGGTCAACCCGGACGAATTCTACGTGCACAAGGGCACCCTGGAGGCCGGTCGTCCGGCGATCCTGCGGCGCAACCTGGGCAGTAAAGCGATCAAGATGATCTACGGCGACGAGGCCAAGGCCGGTCGTTCCGTGAAAACCGTCGATGTCGACAAGGCTGAACGCGCGCGCTTCTGCCTGACCGACGCCGAAGTCAGCGAGCTGGCCAAGCAGGCGATGATCATCGAGAAGCACTATGGCTGCCCGATGGACATCGAGTGGGCCAAGGACGGTGACGACGGCAAGCTGTACATCGTGCAGGCCCGTCCGGAAACCGTGAAGAGCCGCACCCAGGCCAACGTCATGGAGCGTTACCTGCTGAAAGAAACCGGCACCGTGCTGGTGGAAGGTCGCGCCATCGGCCAGCGCATCGGCGCCGGCAAGGTACGCATCATCAAAGACGTGTCCGAGATGGACAAAGTCCAGCCAGGCGACGTGCTGGTCTCCGACATGACCGACCCGGACTGGGAACCGGTGATGAAGCGCGCCAGTGCCATCGTCACCAACCGTGGCGGTCGTACCTGCCACGCGGCGATCATCGCCCGTGAACTGGGGATTCCGGCGGTTGTGGGTTGCGGCAACGCCACTCAACTGCTCAAAGATGGTCAGGGCGTGACCGTGTCCTGCGCCGAAGGCGACACCGGTTACATCTTCGAAGGCGAGCTGGGCTTCGACGTCAAGAAGAACTCCGTGGACGCCATGCCGGAGCTGCCGTTCAAGATCATGATGAACGTCGGCAACCCGGACCGCGCGTTCGACTTCGCGCAACTGCCGAACGCCGGTGTGGGCCTGGCCCGTCTGGAGTTCATCATCAACCGCATGATCGGCGTGCACCCCAAGGCACTGCTGAACTACGACGGCCTGCCGCAGGAAATCAAGGACAGCGTCGACAAGCGCATCGCCGGTTACGACGATCCGGTCGGCTTCTACGTCGAAAAACTGGTGGAAGGCATCAGCACCCTCGCTGCAGCGTTCTGGCCGAAGAAGGTCATCGTGCGTCTGTCGGACTTCAAGTCCAACGAATACGCCAACCTGATCGGCGGCAAGCTGTACGAGCCGGAAGAAGAAAACCCGATGCTGGGCTTCCGTGGTGCGTCGCGTTACATCAGCGAATCGTTCCGTGACTGCTTCGAGCTCGAGTGCCGCGCACTGAAGCGCGTGCGCAACGAGATGGGCCTGACCAACGTCGAAATCATGGTGCCGTTCGTCCGTACCCTCGGCGAAGCCAGCCAGGTGGTCGATCTGCTCGCCGAAAACGGCCTGGCCCGTGGCGACAACGGCCTGCGCGTGATCATGATGTGCGAACTGCCATCCAACGCGATTCTCGCTGAAGAATTCCTCGAATTCTTCGACGGCTTCTCGATCGGTTCCAACGACCTGACCCAGTTGACCCTGGGCCTGGACCGTGACTCCGGGATCATCGCGCACCTGTTCGATGAGCGTAATCCGGCGGTCAAGAAGCTGCTGGCGAACGCGATTGCCGCGTGCAACAAGGCCGGCAAGTACATCGGCATCTGCGGTCAGGGCCCTTCGGACCACCCGGATCTGGCCAAGTGGCTGATGGAGCAGGGCATCGAAAGCGTGTCGCTGAACCCGGATTCCGTGCTGGAAACCTGGTTCTTCCTGGCGGAAGGCCAGGCACAGGCTTGATAAGTATGTGAACGGGCCGCCTCCCCTGCGGGAGCGGGCCTGCTCGCGAAGACGGAGCGACATCCGCAGGGATGTTGGCTGATACAGCGCTTTCGCGAGCAGGCTCGCTCCCGCATGGGGCGGGGCTTTGAGATTCCAGTAGGGCGGGCTCCTGTAGATGCCGCCCTTTTTTGTGCAAGAGCATTATGCAAAGCAGCAGCAACCTGTTTCCTGTCGCCCTGATCAGCGCCGAACGACGCGGTGATCTGAGCGAAGACGTCTATCGATTGAAACCCGGCAACAGTCCCGACTGGTCCGTGGAAATCGCCGTGACCCGTCTGGGCATGGCCGATGAACCGGCGACCCGTGGCGTGCCGGTGATTTTGCTGCACGGCAGTTTTTCCAACCGACGCTTCTGGTTTTCCCCGAAAGGCCTGGGGCTGGGCGCCTACCTCGCGCGTCTGGGCTTCGATGTGTGGATCCCGGAGATGCGCGGCCACGGCCTGTCGCAGCGCAACGAGGACTACCGGCGCAATCGTGTGGCCGACTACGCCCGTTACGATCTGCCGGCGATTGCCGCGTTCGTGCGCGAGCAGAGCGGGCAGGTGCCGCACTGGATCGGCCATTCGCTGGGCGGCATCACCCTGGCGGCAGCGCTGGGCGGCGAGTATCTCGGCGAGCCGGCGGTGGCATCGGCGGCGTTTTTCGGTACGCAGGTCAGCCGCACTTACTGGCCGCTGAAGATTCCGCCGGTGGAGTGGAGCGGGCGCTTCATTCTCAAGCGTTTCGCGCAATTGTCCGGCTCACGCCTCAGGCGCGGCCCGGAAGACGAGCCGATCGGTCTGGCGCTGGAAAGCATGCGCTGGTACGGCTTGTTCGGCCGCTTTGGCGACAAGGACAAGGATTGGTGGGCCGGACTTGCCGAGGTTCAGGTGCCGGTGCTGGCGGTGACGGCAGCGGGGGATCATCAGGATCCGGCCTGGGCCTGTCGCAAGCTGTTCGAGCAGATCGGTTCCGGGCACAAGCAATTCGTCAATCTGGGGCGCGAACAGGGCTTCAGTGACAACTTCGGGCATGTCGAGATGCTGGTGAGCAAGGCCGCGCAAGCCGAAGTCTGGCCGCTGGTGGCGCGCTGGCTGCAGGATCAGCACGCACCGCTGTTGGGCGAGAAACCGGATCTGGCTGCGGCGGTTTGAGCCGAAGGCTCTGAAAAGGGCATTTCGTTCGGATCGGCTTGCGGCTAAGATATGACGCATTGTGCAATTCTGGTCATATTGGGTGGCTGTTTAGCTATTACGTTTCAGCGTTTGTTCAGGTTCGTTCAGCGAACATTGCATGAACTAAGGTAAACAGCGACCGCCGGGACTCGTTTCAAAAGAGTGCGACATCCTTGATCGTCTTCCTTGTTACAGGAGTTTTTCGATGAACCATTACCTCACGCCTGACCTGTGCGACGCCTATCCGGAGCTGGTGCAGGTGCTGGAACCGATGTTCAGCAATTTCGGTGGCCGTGATTCCTTCGGCGGCGAAATCGTGACCATCAAATGCTTCGAAGACAACTCGCTGGTCAAAGAGCAGGCCGAACTCAAGGGTAACGGCAAGGTGCTGGTGGTCGATGGCGGCGGTTCGCTGCGTCGCGCACTGCTCGGTGACATGATCGCCGAGAAAGCCGCGAAAAACGGCTGGGAAGGGATGGTCATCTACGGTTGCATCCGTGACGTCGATGTCATTGCCCAGACCGATCTTGGCGTCCAGGCGCTGGCCAGCCATCCGATGAAAACCGAAAAGCGCGGCATCGGTGACCTCAACGTGGCGGTGACCTTCGCCGGTGTGACGTTCCACCCGGGCCAATACATTTATGCGGACAACAACGGCGTGATCGTTTCGCCGAGTCCGCTGAAGATGCCTGAATAAGTTTTCGACAAAGGGATGCGGATGTTCGAGGAAGAAAACGCGCAGTGGGGGCTGGTGCATGCCCTGGTACTGGACGGTAAAGGCGGTGCGCGTTCGATTGCCCGGACTGAGCTCGACGATCTGCAGCTGCAGGCCCACGAGAGCCTGTGGCTGCATTGGGATCGCAGCCATCCGCAAACCCAGACCTGGCTGCGCAAATCCAGCGGTCTGAATGAATTCACCTGCGACCTGCTGCTGGAAGAAAACACCCGGCCGCGCCTGTTGCCGTTGCCGGATGCCGAGCTGCTGCTGTTTCTGCGTGGGGTCAATCTCAACCCCGGTGCCGAGCCGGAAGACATGGTCTCGGTGCGGATTTTCGCCTCTGCCCAGCGCGTCATCTCCTTGCGTCTGCGCCCGCTGCGCGCCACCGATGAACTGCTGGCGCTGCTGAGCGAGGGCAAGGGCCCGAAAACCTCCTCTGAACTGATCCTTTATCTGGCGCAATTCCTCACCAACAAGGTGCAGGATCTGGTCACGTGCCTGTCGGAACTGGTCGATGAAGAGGAAGAAAAACTGGATGCCGACGAACGGTATACCCCAGAGCATGGCTCGATTTTGCACATCCGTCGCAGGGCTGCCGGACTGAAGCGTTTTCTCGCGCCGCAGCGGGATATTTTCGGACAGCTGACGCGAATAAAACTGCCGTGGTTTGTCGATGATGACGCCGACTACTGGAACGAATTGAACAACAGCCTGACCCGCTATCTCGAAGAGCTCGAATTGACCCGAGAGCGCATGGGGCTTGTGCTGGAGGCCGAAGACCGGCGTTTGAACGTGCGCATGAATCGCACGATGTACCGCTTCGGCATCATCACCTGCATCTTTTTGCCGATGAGTTTTCTTACCGGTCTGTTGGGTATCAACGTGGGCGGAATTCCGTTCTCGAGCAGCCCTTATGGCTTCCTCATCGCCTGTCTGACGGTGCTGACCATGGCCTTCGGTCAATGGTGGTTATTCCGTCGTTTGCGCTGGGTATGAAGATGCAACATGTGACCCGACCAAATTTGCCCGCGTCTTTCACAGACATCACGAGAGGTGCGTATGCACGATCCGTTTGAACAGTCTTTGCGCGACATGCTCAACGCCTCGCCGTCCAGCCGCGACGACGATGCCTGCCTGGGTCGCGTACTCAAAACCGCCAACCGCCAGGTCGGCGCCGGTGATCTGTTCAGCCTGCTGGGCCGCTGGCTGCCCGCGCTGATGATCGCCCTGAATAACGGATCGGCCCACGTCTCGCCGGTTTCCCGTCTTCGTAAAACTACTGCACGCACTGCTGATAAGGCTGATTGAATATGGAACTTGATCTCTGGACTCAGAGCCTCGTCACTGCAATGACTGCGTTGTGGACCAAAGTTGCGAACTTCATCCCGAACCTGTTCGGCGCACTGGTGGTGCTGCTGTTGGGCTTCGTGGTGGCCAAACTGCTCGATACCCTGCTGTCCAAATTGCTCGCCAAACTGGGCCTCGATCGCCTGATGGGCGGCACCGGGCTGACCAAATTGATGTCGCGGGCCGGGTTGCAAGTGCCGATCTCGACCCTGATCGGCAAGATCGTCTACTGGTTCGTTCTGCTGATTTTCCTCGTTTCTGCAGCAGAGTCCCTTGGACTTGAGCGAGTTTCAGCTACGCTGGACATGCTGGCGTTGTATTTGCCGAAAGTTTTCGGCGCCGCGCTGGTCTTGCTGGTGGGTGTTTTGCTCGCGCAACTGGCCAATGGGCTGGTGCGCGGGGCGGCAGAAGGCGTAGGACTGGACTACGCTTCGGGCTTGGGCCGAATCGCCCAAGGGCTGGTGATCATCATCAGCATTTCGGTCGCGATCAGTCAGCTTGAGGTCAAGACCGACCTGCTGAACCATGTGATCGTCATCGTATTGATTACCGTTGGTCTGGCGGTTGCGCTGGCCATGGGGTTGGGAAGCCGGGAAATTGCCGGTCAGATTCTTGCGGGAATCTATGTGCGTGAGTTGTATCAGGTTGGGCAACAAGTGCGTGTTGGTGAGGTCGAAGGCCAGATCGAAGAGATCGGCACGGTTAAAACCACATTGCTGACCGATGAGGGTGAGCTAGTCTCACTTTCCAATCGGATCCTGCTGGAACAGCATGTGAGTAGCCGCTAACCCGGCAAACCCTGCTAATGTATGCCGCCGCAAATTGCCCTGAGAGGGTAGCGGCGGACATTGACCTGACTGTCGGCACGACTTGTTTTGAATAAAGCCCAAACGCTATCCACGCGCTATGACCCCCGTGAGCTCTCTGATGAGGAGTTGGTCGCGCGCTCGCATACCGAGCTGTTTCACGTGACGCGCGCCTATGAAGAGCTGATGCGGCGTTACCAGCGAACATTATTTAACGTTTGTGCGAGATATCTTGGGAACGATCGCGACGCAGACGATGTCTGTCAGGAAGTGATGCTGAAGGTGCTGTACGGCCTGAAGAACTTCGAGGGGAAATCGAAGTTCAAGACGTGGCTGTACAGCATCACTTACAACGAATGCATCACGCAGTATCGGAAGGAACGGCGAAAGCGTCGCTTGATGGACGCTTTGAGTCTGGACCCCCTGGAAGAAGCGTCGGAAGAAAAGGCGCCGAAACCCGAGGAGAAGGGCGGACTCGATCGCTGGCTGGTGTATGTGAACCCGATTGACCGTGAAATTCTGGTGCTACGATTTGTCGCAGAACTTGAATTTCAGGAGATCGCAGACATCATGCACATGGGTTTGAGTGCGACAAAAATGCGGTACAAACGTGCTCTAGACAAATTGCGTGAGAAATTTGCAGGCATTGCTGAAACTTAGTTCAGCGCAAATATCTCTTACGTGTAGGCAAGTTCTGATAGACTTGCCGCCGAGTTGTCCCCCGGTTTGCGGGACTGCTTCACAATCACCAGATGGGGATTTAACGGATGAAACTGAAAAACACCTTGGGCTTGGCCATTGGTTCTCTTATTGCCGCTACTTCGTTCGGCGCACTGGCACAAGGCCAAGGCGCAGTTGAAGGCGAGATCAACTACAAGAAGCAGTACAACGACAGCATTGATCATGTCGAAGACGGCTTCAACCCAGGCGCCAAAATCGGTTACTTCCTGACCGATGACGTCTCGATCAACTTCGGCTGGGATCGTAACAACCACACCCGTTCGAACGATGGTACCGGCAGCCAGAAACTGCGCGGTGACAACTTCGGTCTGACCGCTCAATACCACTTCAACAACGCTGGCGACGCTCTGCGTCCATACGTTGAAGGTGGCGTTAAGCACGGCAACCTGACCAACGTAGCTGCTGACGGCCACACCGGTCGCGACCAGTCGACTTTCCTGACTGCTGGCGCTGGCGTTAAGTACTACTTCGCCGAAAACTTCTTCGCCCGTGCTGGCGTAGAAGCTGACTACAAACTGGACAACGGCCGTTGGGACTACGCTCCATCGGTTGGTCTGGGTGTGAACTTCGGTGGCGGCGGCAAGCCAGCTGCTGCTCCAGTTCCAGCTCCGGCTGAAGTCTGCTCCGACAGCGACAACGATGGCGTTTGCGACAACGTTGACAAGTGCCCGGACACCCCAGCCAACGTAACTGTTGACGCTGATGGCTGCCCAGCAGTTGCTGAAGTTGTTCGTGTAGAGCTGGACGTGAAATTCGACTTCGACAAGTCGGTCGTCAAGCCAAACAGCTACGCTGACATCAAGAACCTGGCTGACTTCATGAAGCAGTACCCAGCCACTCACACCACTGTTGAAGGTCACACTGACTCCGTCGGTCCTGACGCTTACAACCAGAAACTGTCTGAGCGTCGTGCAAACGCCGTTAAGCAAGTTCTGACCAACCAGTACGGTGTTGAGTCGTCCCGCGTTCAGTCGATCGGCTACGGCGAATCCCGCCCAGTTGCTGACAACAAAACTGAAGCTGGTCGCGCTGTTAACCGTCGCGTAGAAGCGCAGGTTGAAGCTCAAGCTAAGTAATTAGCTCGCCGCTTTGAGAAAAGCCCGGCTCAGGCCGGGCTTTTCTTTGTCTGCGATTTGGCTGCAGCCACTTTTACATTGGAGCGGCCTATGCCCTGTAGGCGCTGCCGAAGGCTGCGATCTTTTGATCTTCTGCAATGGCGGCCACCGCGCCGATCACCAGAATCGCCGGGCTTTTCAAATCAAAGGCACTCGCGTCTTCGCTCATACCCAGCAGATCACTGCGGCATTCGCGCTGCTCAGGCAGTGACGCATTTTCAATCATCGCCACCGGCGTATTCGCCGCCATCCCGCCGGCCAATAGCTGATCGCGAATCTCGCCAAGCTTGGCCACGCCCATGTAAATCACCAGTGTCGTCCCGCCCTGCGCCAGCGCCTGCCAGTTCAGTTGGCTGTCGTCCTGGGTGTGCGCGGTCACCAGCGTCACGCCGCGCGCCACACCACGCAACGTCAGTGGAATATCGCACTGCGTCGCGCCGGCGAGTCCGGCGGTAATGCCATTGACCAGCTCCACCGCAACACCACGTTCGCGCAGCCACTGCGCCTCTTCACCGCCACGGCCGAAAATGCACGGGTCGCCGCCCTTGAGCCGCACCACGCATTTACCCTGGCGCGCGTAACGCAGCATCAGTCGGTGGATGAACGCCTGAGGTGTCGAGCGGCAACCGCCGCGTTTGCCCACGGCAATGATTCGCGCAGCGGGGCAATGCTCCAACACCGCGTCGTTGACCAGATCGTCAATCAGCACCACGTCCGCTTCGCGCAGCGCGCGGACTGCTTTGAGCGTCAGCAACTCGGGATCACCGGGGCCTGCGCCCACCAGCCAGACTTTTGCATTCATGGTGTTTTCCTTATCAGATAACCGATACCGGCTGCAGATCTGCGGCCAGCAAGCGCTTGATTTCGGGGACGCATGAACCGCATTGCGTGCCGCATCCCAGTTGTTGTTTGAGGCCCTGCAAATCGAGGCCTTGGCGAATCCCGGCGCACACCGCGCTGTGGCTGACGTTTTTGCAGTTGCACAGGGTTTTGCCCGGGTTGGCCTGCAAGTCGGCATTGCCCGGTGGCGCACTCATCGGGGCCAGAAGCCAGCGGCGCAGTTGTTCGTCGGCGCGGCCTTCAAGCCACAATCCTTGCAGCCAGTGTTGGGCCAAGGTTTCGCCCGCGAGGCGGATCGCGGTGATTCGGCCGTTTTCGATGCGTACCCGTTTGCCAATGGCGCGGCGCGGGTCGTCGTAGGCCAGTACCGGACCGTCGATCAGCGCCAGGCACTGGTCGATATCGCGCAGCAGTTGTGGTTCCGGAGCCGTGGCGCTGGCAGCGCGTATCAGCAGCGCGGGCCGTTCACGTCCGACAAGGCTGAGGCTGACGTAGGAAAACGCCTCACAGAGGGGTCGTAGCGTCTCGAAATGCCGTTGAACATCGCCCTCGATGAGTGCGAACAAGTGCCATGGCAAATTCACCGGCTCCAGACGCACGCCGCTGTGTTTGAGTTCGGGCTGCTTCGACAAAGGATCGAAGGCCGGCAAGGTCAGGCTGTTTACCCCGCCCTTGAGAAACCGGTCGCCCCAGTGCATCGGCAGAAAGGCCTGACCCGGACGCACGCTGTCGTCGCTGCCGACTGCCACGATAAGTGCACCGCGCCGACTCTTCAGATTGACCAGATCGCCCGGCTGCAAGCGATGTCGGCGCATTTCGTCCGGATGCAGGCTTAACACCGCTTCGCTGACATGCCCGAACAATTGCGCAGCGGTGCCGGTGCGGCTCATGCCGTGCCATTGATCGCGCAGGCGTCCGGTGATCAGGGTCAGCGGAAACCGCGCATCCCGTTGTTCTTTGGCGGCGCGGTAGGGATCGGTGATGAACTGCGCGCGACCACTGGCCGTAGGAAATATCCCGTCGCCATACAGGCGCGCAGTGCCTTGCCGGGCGCCGGTGGGGAAGGGCCATTGCTGCGGCCCCAACTCGTCGATCAATTGATGGCTGATGCCTGACAAGTCCAGGTCGCGCCCACGGGTCAGTTGCTTGTATTCATCAAACAGCTGCGCCGGTTGCTCGAAGGCAAACAGACTCGGCTGTTGCGGGCGCAGACGTTTCTCCAGTCGCTGTGCGAAATCCACGGTGATCGCCCAGTCCGACCGCGCTTCACCCGGTGGGAGAATGGCCTGTCGCACGTGGGAAATTCGCCGTTCGGAGTTGGTCACCGAACCTTCCTTTTCACCCCAACTGGCAGCGGGCAACAACAGGTCGGCGAAGGCGGCGGTTTCGGTGGTACGAAAGGCTTCCTGCAACACTACGAACGGGCAGGCCTGGAGCGCCTCGCGAACGGCGTGTTGATCAGGCATCGATTGAGCAGGGTTGGTGCAGGCAATCCACAGCGCCTTGATCTGGCCGCTGCGCACGCGCTCGAACAGCTCAATCGCACTCAGACCGGTGCTTTCGGGCAGTTGATCGACACCCCAATAAGCCGCCACTTCGGCGCGGTGCTCGGGATTGGCTGCGTCACGATGGCCGGGCAGCAAATTGGACAGGCTGCCGGTTTCCCGCCCACCCATGGCATTCGGCTGACCGGTCAACGAGAAAGGTCCTGCGCCCGGGCGACCGATTTGCCCGGTGGCCAAGTGCAGGTTGATCAGCGCGCTGTTTTTCGCGCTGCCGGCCGTGGACTGATTCAGGCCCATGCACCACAACGACAGGAAACTTGGCGAGGTGCCCACCCATTCGGCACATTGCTGCAATTGCTCGACACTGATCCCGCACAGTTGCGACACCATCTGCGGAGTGTAGTCGCGCACCAGGTTTTTCAGCTCGGGCAAACCCTCGGTGTGCGCCTTGATGAAGTCGCGGTCGATCCAGTCTTCCCACAACAACAGATGCAAAATCCCATGGAACAACGCGACGTCGGTGCCGGGCAGAATCGCCAGATGCAGGTCCGCGAGGTCGCAGGTGTCGGTGCGCCGGGGGTCGATGACGATGACTTTCATCTGTGGACGGCGGGATTTTGCCTCTTCCAGACGCCGGAAAAGTACCGGGTGGGCGTAGGCCATGTTACTGCCGGCGATCATCACGCAATCGCTCAGTTCCAGGTCCTCGTAGCTGCACGGCGGGGCATCGGCGCCGAGGCTGCGTTTGTAGCCGACCACCGCTGACGACATGCACAGCCGTGAATTGCTGTCGATGTTGTTGGTGCCAACCAGCGCCCGGGCGAGCTTGTTGAAGGCGTAATAGTCCTCGGTCAGCAACTGGCCGGAGATGTAGAACGCCACACTGTCCGGGCCATGTTCGGCGAGGGTCTCGGCGAACACGTTGGCGGCGTGTTCCAGTGCGCTGTCCCAGTCAGTACGGCTGCGCGCCAGGCCTTTGCCCAGGCGCAATTCCGGGTACAGCGCGCGTGCCGCGAGGTCGCCGGTCAGGTGCAGGGTCGAGCCTTTGCTGCACAGTTTGCCGAAGTTGGCCGGATGCGCCGGATCGCCGCTGACGCCGAGGATGCGCTCGCCGTCATGTTCGATCAGCACGCCGCAGCCGACCCCGCAATAGCAGCAGGTCGAGGCGGTCGTCTGGCGGTTCATCAGACGGCATCCCGCAGGGCCAATTGCACGCGACCGTTCTCGACCCGCGCCGGGTGGTGATGGGCGCAGCCGATGTCCGGTGCCTGGGCTTCACCGGTTTGCAGGTCGATCTGCCAGTTGTGCAGCGGGCAGGCCACGCGTTTGCCGTAGATCAACCCCTGTGACAACGGCCCGCCTTTGTGTGGGCAGCGGTCGTCGAGTGCGAAAACCTCGTCGTCACTTGTACGAAAAATCGCGATGTCACCTTTTGGCCCGGCGATGATCCGCGAACCGAGGGCATTGATCTCTTCCAGGGCACAGATATCGAGCCAGTTCATGCCGGCACCTCCAGGTTTTTCACAGGGATCACATCGAATTCTTTCTTCAGTTGCGGCTGCGCCAGACGCTCTTTCCACGGGTCCTGTTCGAACGACAGGGAGAACTGCAGGCGTTCGTTCAGAGCCTTGCGGCGCTCGGGGTCTTCGAGCACGGCTTTCTTGATGTGCTCCATGCCGACCCGTTGCAGGTAGTGCACGGTGCGTTCGAGGTAGAAGGCTTCTTCGCGATACAGCTGCAGGAACGCGCCGTTGTATTCGCGGACTTCCTCGGCGGTTTTCAGCTTGACGAAGAATTCGGCGACTTCGGTCTTGATCCCGCCGTTGCCGCCGATGTACATCTCCCAGCCGGAGTCGACGCCGATAATGCCTACGTCCTTGATCCCCGCTTCCGAGCAGTTGCGTGGGCATCCGGAGACGGCCAGCTTCACTTTGTGCGGCGACCACATGTTGAACAGGTCATGTTCCAGCTCGATGCCCAACTGTGTCGAATTCTGCGTGCCGAAGCGGCAGAATTCGCTGCCGACGCAGGTTTTCACGGTGCGGATGGATTTGCCGTAGGCATGGCCGGACGGCATGTCGAGGTCCTTCCAGACACCGGGCAAGTCCTGCTTCTTGATCCCCAGCAGGTCGATACGCTGACCGCCGGTGACCTTGACCATGGGCACGTTGTACTTGTCGGCCACGTCGGCAATCCGCCGCAGTTCCGACGGGTTGGTCACGCCACCCCACATCCTTGGAACCACCGAATAGGTGCCGTCCTTCTGAATGTTGGCGTGGGCGCGCTCGTTGATCAGGCGCGATTGCGGATCGTCCTTGGCTTCGCCGGGCCAGGTGGAAATCAGGTAATAGTTCAGCGCCGGGCGGCACGTCGCACAGCCGTTGGGGGTGCGCCAGTTGAGGTAGCTCATGGTGCCGGCGATGGTCAGCAGGTGCTGTTCGCGAATGGCCTGGCGAATCTGCCCGTGGTTGAGGTCGCTGCAACCGCAGATGGCTTTTTCGCTCTTCGGTTTGACGTCCGCCGCGCCGCCGACGGTGTTGATCAGAATCTGCTCGACCAAACCAGCGCAGGAACCACAGGAACTCGCGGCTTTGGTGTGTTTTTTCACCTCATCGACACTGAACAGGCCGTGTTCCTGAATCGCCTTGACGATGGTGCCTTTGCACACGCCGTTGCAGCCGCAGACTTCGGCGGTGTCGGCCATGACCATGGCTTTGTCCTGGCCCTGATGTCCTACGTCTCCGAGGGCGTTTTCGCCGAACATCAGGTGATCGCGGATCTCGCCAATGGCGTGATTCTCACGAATCTGGCGGAAATACCAACCGCCATCTGCCGTATCGCCGTACAGACAAGCGCCGACCAGCACGTCATCCTTGATCACCAGTTTCTTGTATACGCCGCCGATCGGGTCGGAGAGGGTGATGGTTTCGGTGCCTTCGCCGCCCATGAAGTCGCCGGCGGAAAACAGGTCGATGCCGGTGACTTTCAATTTGGTCGAGGTCACCGAGCCCTGGTAGCGGGCGAAACCCAATTGTGCGAGGTGGTTGGCGCAGACTTTGGCCTGTTCGAACAGCGGTGCTACCAGGCCATAGGCAATGCCGCGATGGCTGGCGCACTCGCCGATGGCATAAATGCGCGGATCGTAGGTTTGCAGGGTGTCGTTGACCAGAATCCCGCGGTTGCACGGGATGCCGGCCTGTTCCGCCAGTTCGGTATTAGGGCGAATGCCGGCGGCCATGACCACCAGATCAGCAGGGATGATGTCGCCGTTCTTGAATTGCACCGAGCCGACCCGGCCATTGCCGGCATCGTGCAGGGCCTGGGTCTGCTCGCACAGGCGAAAGTGCAGGCCACGGGATTCGAGGGCGCTTTGCAGCAGTTGGCCGCTGGTCTTGTCCAGTTGCCGCTCCAGCAGCCATTCGCCGAGGTGCACCACGGTGACGTGCATGCCGCGCAGCATCAGGCCGTTGGCGGCTTCGAGGCCGAGCAGGCCGCCGCCGATGACCACCGCGTGTTTGTGGGTTTTCGCGGTGTCGATCATCGCCTGGGTGTCGGCGATGTCGCGGTAGCCGATCACACCCTGCAAGGTATTGCCAGGGATCGGCAGGATAAATGGCGTCGAACCGGTGGCGATCAACAGGCGGTCGTATTCGGCCTCGGTGCCGTCTTCGGCGATCACCCGACGTTTGACCCGGTCGATCTGCACCACCTTGCGGTTGAGCAACAACTTGATGTTGTTTTCCAGGTACCAGTCGAGGTCGTTGAGCACGATCTCTTCGAAGGTCTGCTCGCCGGCCAGCACCGGTGACAGCAGAATGCGGTTGTAGTTGGTGTGCGGTTCGGCGCCGAAGACCGTGATGTCGTACAGCTCGTTGCTCAGTTTGAGCAGTTCTTCCAGGGTGCGAACCCCGGCCATGCCATTGCCGATCATCACCAGTTTGAGTTTTTTCATCAGGTTCTCCGGGGGAGCTGCGGCTGGCCTCTTGTGGGCAGTCAGGCCTTGCTCGACAAATTTTGCGCAAACAAAAAAAGGCGTCCCGCTAGTTGCCTAGCGAGGACGCCTTTGTCCTGGTCCCGTTCTCTCGGGAAACCCGGCCTTCGTCGTTGAAGGTTGGGTTTTATGTATGGTGAAACGAGTAATGCAGCGGTTGTGCCAAGTGCCGGGAGGACTGTAATTGCTGGGACATTGGCTCGATTGGGGATGTCTCGCTGCACTTTTTGGAGGCGTGTTGCGCTTTTTTGGAGCGCAGGATCAAAAGATCGCAGCCTTCGGCAGCTCCTACAGGTGTACGCAATTCCCTGTAGGAGCTGCCGAAGGCTGCGATCTTTCAAGGGTGATGAAACAACAACACCAGCAGCACCAGATTCCCCAGCAGGGCCAGCAACGCCATCGTCCGCCAGACCTTCAGCGGCTCTCGCTCCAATAAAGGTCTGGGTCGCACGCTCAGACTGCGCCGCTCACCCTGTTCCAGCAGCAATAACCATTCTTCAGCCGTTTCAAATCGCTGTTGCGGGTCCGCAGCAACACCGCGCTCAAGACTCTGCGCGACCCACTCCGGCAAGTCCGGACGGTAGCGACTGGCACTCACCGGCACGCCGAATCGCGGTCGTTGAAAGGCTTCGATCTCGCCGTAGGGAAAGTGCCCCGTCAGCAGGAAATACAGGCTCACGCCGACGGCGTACAAATCCTGTTGCGCACTGGGTGGCTCGCCGCGAAAGGCTTCCGGGGCGATGAAAGTCGGTGTTCCCGGCAGCGTTGACGGTGTGTCTTGTGACAGTCCCGGGCAGTACGCCAGACCGAAATCCAGCAACCGCAACTCACCGTCGTCGCCCAGGTGCAGATTTTCCGGCTTGATGTCGCGGTGCAGAATCTGTCGCCGATGCAGCAATCCCACCGCGCGCAATAGCCGCTCGGCGATCTCCTGCCATTGCGCCACGGGCAAGGGGCCGTTCTGTTGAAACAACTGCGCCAGCGTCGTTCCGCAATATTCACGCATCACGTAGTACAAATGCTGACGCTGGTTGCCGGCATGGACTTCAGGAAAGTGCCGTCCGGCGACGCGTTTGAGGAACCATTCTTCCGACAGCAAGGCCTGCCCGGTCTGGGGATCATCGGCCAGACGCGCCGGCAGGGTTTTCAACAGCCAGCTCCGGCCTTGCCCATCCATGACCCGATACAGCAGCGATTGCTGGCTCTGGCCGACGACGCCTTGCACCTGCCAGCCTTCGAACATCTGCCCGGTTTTCAGCGGTGGCGGCAGCGGCCATTGCTGTAAATGTATCAGCGCATCGCCGAGGCTCGCCTCACCGACGGCATCGACCCGCACCAGCAACGCGCTGGCGTTGTCCTGACTGCCGGCCAGGTGGGCGGCGTTGACCAGCGTGTGTGCCGCGCTGTGGAGATCCGGCTGATCACGCAAAATCGCGGCAATCGCGGTATCACCCAATGTCGACCACACGCCATCGCTGAGCAGCACGAAACACTCGCCTGCGCGCAATTCACCGTCGAGGAAATCCAGCACCAGATGCTGATCCAGCCCCAGCGCGCGTTTGAGCACGTGCTGCATACCCGGTTGATCCCAGACGTGATCGTCGCTGACCCGCTGCAGACTGTCGGCGTGCCAGCGATAAACCCGGCAATCGCCTACATGAGCCAAGGTAAAGCGCCGACCGCGCATGACCAAGGCACTGACCGTGGTGAGCAGCGGTTGCCCTCCACCGTTGGCCTGCAACCAGCGGTTCTGGGCGAGCAGCAGGCGATCCAGGGCCTGGGCCGCGCTCCAGGTTTCCGGCGTGGCGTAGTAGTCGAGGGCCAAAGCCTGCAAGGTCGAACGCGCAGCGAGCCCGCCATCGGCACATTGGCTGACACCGTCGGCAATGGCGAACAGGTAACCCTTGCTCGCCGCCAGTGCCGGAGCCGGTGTGACCAGGCGCAGGGCGTCCTGATTCTCCTCGCGAGGGCCGGTGGCGCTGGCTTCGGCGAAACTCAGTTGCAAAGCCATCGGCGTTTCAGACCCGTGCCGCGGTCACGGCTGCCGAACCCCAAGTGGTTCTCCAGCGACGTTTGACGCCGTGCAGGCCGAACCACGCCAATACGCCAAGGCTGGCGAACAACCACAACGCCAGTTGATAGCTGCCGGTGCTTTGCTTGATCGCGCCCATGCCGGCGGCCAGGGCAAAGCCGCCGATGCCGCCGGCCATGCCGATCAGCCCGGTCATCACCCCGATCTCAAGGCGAAAACGTTGCGGCACCAACTGGAACACCGCACCGTTGCCAGCGCCAAGACCGAGCATGGTGCAGACGAAAAGCGCCAGCGCGGCGTAGGAACTTGGCAGGTTGAAGCCGACGGCCGCGATGCAGATCGCCGCCACGGTGTACATCGCCAGCAAGGTGCGGATGCCGCCGAAGCGATCCGCCAGTGCGCCACCCAGCGGGCGCATCAGGCTGCCGCCGAACACGCAGGCGGCGGTGTAGTAACCGGCGGTGACCGGGCTCAGGCCGTATTGGTCATTGAAATAGCCGGGCAGGGCGCTGGCCAGGCCGATGAAGCCGCCGAAGGTGACGCTGTAGAAAAACATGAACCACCAACTGTCGCGGTCACCGAGCGCCTTGAAATAGTCGGCCATGGCTTTGGCTTTCGGCCGCTGCGGGGCGTTTTTTGCCAGCCAGGCGAACAGCACCAGGGTCAGCAGCAATGGAATCAGCGCGAAGCCGAATACGTTGCTCCAGCCGAATGACGCGGCCAGCACCGGAGCGATCAACGCGGCAAACACGGTGCCGGAGTTACCGGCGCCGGCGATGCCCATGGCCTTGCCCTGATGTTGCGGCGGATACCATTGCGAGGCCAGCGGCAGCGCGACGGCGAACGAGGCGCCGGCCATGCCGAGGAACAGCCCGAGCACCAGCGCCTGTTCATAACTGTGGATGCCGAGTTTCCAGGCGCCGAACAGTGCGCAGATCACGATCACCTGGCCGATCAGTCCGGCGGTTTTTGGTGACAGACGATCAGCCAGCATGCCCATCACAAAGCGCAGCACCGCCCCGGCCAGAATCGGCGTCGCCACGACCAGGCCGCGTTGTTGCGTGGTCAGGTGCAGGTCGGCGGCGATCTGCACCGCCAGCGGGCCGAGCAGGTACCAGACCATGAAACTCAGGTCGAAATACAGAAAGGCTGCGAACAGGGTCGGGGTATGGCCGGATTTCCAGAAGCTTGAATTCATCGCGCACCTCAGCTGAAAAGAGTCTCTATAGGAGTCACAGCAGGTGGAGCGCCGCCACGGCCGCACCACCGGCCCCGGGCTGTGGGGCCAAAACGCAAAAAACGCCGCTACCTGTTTCGCCATGAGGGGCGAACGGGTGAGCGACGTCTTTGTCGTGGGTGGGGCAACCGCCGTTGGTTACCTGTACTGAATGCCTAGCCAGATTTGTGCCAAGGATCAAAAGATCGCAGCCTCGTTGCACTCGACAGCTCCTACAGGAATACGCATGTCCGTGTAGGAGCTGCCGAAGGCTGCGATCTTTTGATCTTTAATCAGCCGAGCAACTCACTCATGGCAATGATCTGCTCCGCCACCTGAATCAGTTTCTGCTGGCGGCTCATGGCCTGGCGGCGCATCAGGGTGTAGGCCTCTTCCTCGTTGCAGTCCTTCATCTTCATCAGCAACCCTTTGGCCAGTTCGATGCGCTTGCGCTCGGCCAGTTGCTGGTCGCGGGCGTGCAGTTGCGCGCGCAGGGCCTGATCGCTTTCGAAGCGGGCCATCGCCACATCCAGAATCGGCTGCAAGCGCTGGGCGTGAATGCCTTCGACGATGTAGGCGCTGACCCCGGACTTGATCGCCTGACGCATCACCCCCGGGTCATGTTCGTCGGTGAACATCACGATTGGCCGGGGCTGGTCGCGGCTGACCAGCACCACTTGCTCCATCACATCACGGCTCGGTGACTCGGTATCGATCAGGATCACGTCCGGGCGCACCGTTTCGACGCGTGCCGGCAGGTCGATGGTCAGGCCGGACTCATCGATGACCTCGAAACCGGCCTCGGTCAGCGCGGCTTTCAGGCGCCCGACTTTTTTCGCGGTGTCGTTGATCAGCAGAATGCGCAACATGGTGTCGGTCTCCTGTCAGCGGCGGGCGAGAAGGGCAGCGGCGTCGCTCAGGGCGTGCAGCTTGAAACTGCGGGCGTAACCGGCCGGATCGCTGCCGTCCCAGACTTTGCCGTCGAGCAACTGACTGCTGCGCATTTCCTTGCCCCAGGCGGCGACGCCCACGGCGGTGGCGGCTTCGCGGTAGATCTCCAGCTGTTGAACCTGGCGGGCGACGCCGAGGTAGTCGGGATCTTCACGCAGCAAGCCCCAGCGGCGGAACTGGGTCATGAACCACATGCCGTCGGACAGATACGGCAGATTGACCTCGCCGTTGCCATGAAAGCGCAAGGCGTGCGGGTCCTGCCAGCGATTACCGAGGCCGTCGGCGTAGTCACCGAGAAACCGCGGCTCGATGCAGGACAGCGGGGCGTCGAGATATTCCGGGGCGCTCAGCAGTTGTGCGGTGCTGCGGCGGTTTTCCGGGCTTTGCTCAATGAAGCGGCTGGCCTCGAGGATCGCCATCACCAGCGCCCGGGCGGTGTTGGGATATTGTTCGACGAACGCGCGGGTGCAGCCGAGGACTTTTTCCGGGTGATCGGGCCAGATGGTCTGGCTGGTGGCGAGGGTGAACCCCAGATCCTGCTGCACGGCGCTGGCAGCCCACGGCTCACCGACGCAGAACCCATCGATGCGCCCGGCTTGCAGGTGCGCGACCATTTGCGGCGGCGGCACCACCACACTGTCGACATCCTGCAACGGATGAATGCCCTGACTCGCCAGCCAGTAATAAAGCCACATTGCATGGGTGCCGGTGGGGAAGGTCTGGGCGAAGGTCAGTTTTGCGCGGGTTTGGTGCGCGTGCCGATCCAGCGCCTCAGGACTGGTCACGCCCAGTTGCTGCAAGCCGCGGGACAGGTTGAGGCTCTGGCCGTTCTGGTTCAGCCCCATCAGCACCGCCATGTCGCACGGGGCGACGCCGCCGATGCCCAGATGCACCGCGTAAATCAGCCCGTACAGGCTGTGGGCGACATCCAGTTCACCACTGACCAGTTTGTCGCGCAACGTGGCCCATGAGGCCTGACGCTTGAGGTTGATCGTCAGGCCATAAGGTTGGGCAAAGCCCTGCGTTGCGGCCACGACCACCGAGGCGCAATCGCTCAGGGCCATGAAGCCGAGGTTGATCACGCTTTTCTCCGGGGCGTCACTGCCGTTGACCCAGGCCAGCGGCCCGACGGGCGAATCACTCATATAAAGCCACCTTCAAAAAAAACGTCGTCCCCGGCTTTGCCCAAGCAAAACCCAAGGACGACGTCATTGTCCGTGCCCGCACGCCGCCATTGGCCCGTGGGCTGATAACCCGCAAGGTGCAAGGCATATGCCAGTCGGGCTGATTTGCCTGTACGCCTCGCGCCAGGGAGCGTTGCCCGGCTATAATCGCCGCCTCTTTTCGCCGCCCGAGTCATCGCCGCCCATGTACACCCTGGCCCGTCAGCTGTTGTTCAAACTTTCCCCGGAAACCTCCCATGATCTGTCGCTGGATCTGATCGGCGCGGGTGGGCGTTTGGGCCTCAACGGCTTGCTGTGCAAGAAGCCGGCGAACGTGCCGGTGACGGTCATGGGCCTGGATTTCCCGAACCCGGTGGGTCTGGCGGCCGGTCTGGACAAGAACGGCGCGGCCATCGATGGCTTCTCGCAACTGGGGTTCGGTTTTGTCGAAATCGGCACCGTGACTCCGCGTCCGCAGCCGGGCAACCCGAAACCGCGGATCTTCCGCCTGCCGGAAGCCGAGGCGATCATCAACCGCATGGGCTTCAACAACCTCGGTGTCGATAACCTGCTGGCGCGGGTCGCCGCAGCCAAATACAAGGGCGTGCTGGGGATCAACATCGGCAAGAACTTCGACACCCCGGTCGAGCGCGCTGTCGACGACTACCTGATCTGCCTGGACAAGGTGTATGCCCACGCCAGTTACATCACTGTCAACGTCAGCTCGCCGAACACCCCGGGCCTGCGCAGCCTGCAGTTCGGTGACTCGCTCAAGCAGTTGCTGGCGGACCTGGCCACGCGCCGCGCCGAACTGGCCTTGCGTCACGGCAAACACGTGCCGCTGGCGATCAAGATCGCCCCGGACATGACCGACGAAGAAACCGCGCAGGTCGCGCAGGCGCTGATCGAAACCGGCATGGACGCGGTGATCGCCACCAACACCACCCTGAGCCGCGTCGGCGTCGAAGGCATGGAGCATGGCGACGAGGCGGGTGGTCTGTCGGGTGCCCCGGTGCGGGAGAAGAGCACGCATACCGTGAAAGTGCTGGCCGGTGAATTGGCCGGACGGTTGCCGATCATTGCGGCTGGCGGGATTACCGAAGGCAAGCATGCGGCGGAGAAGATTCTCGCCGGTGCGAGCCTGGTGCAGATCTATTCGGGCTTCATCTATAAAGGCCCGGCGCTGATTCGTGAGTCGGTAGACGCGATCGCCGCCCTGCGCAAATAACCCAGGCTGACCCGGTCAATATAGGAGCTGCCGGAGGCTGCGATCTTTTGATGTTGTTTTCTAATATCAAAAGCAAAAGATCGCAGCCTCCGGCAGCTCCTACATGAGATGTGTGTCATTCAGGCATAAAAAAGGGCTCCTCGAAGGAGCCCCTGGGCCGCAGCCCGCCGTCCGGGAAGGACGTGCATGGTAAGTCGCTAAAAATTCAGATTGTCGTGTCGCAATAAGTGCCCTGTGTCAGCCGACGGCGTGAAGTTCGTTGAGTCTGTGGATCCCCGCAGTGCCGGTCATACCGTCCCAGTTGTCGCCGCGTCCTTCTCGCCAGCCGTTGATCCAGGCTTGACGTACCGACGGTAGAGTAAATGGGCAAAGCTCGCGGGATTTGCCACCAACGCCATATTGATATCCGCGCAAAAATGCTCTTTCCAACGGATCACGCTTAAGTCTTCTCATAGGGTGTTTCCCTCACTTGTTGACTGTTTGTGTCGCGTTGACCTCAACCGAGGTCTGGCAGAAAAACTCTGCCGTGGGGCGGCTCGCTGCCGGCGTGGCGAGCCAAGGTGTTGACGCCGTTGCGACGTCAACCTGTGGTCAGTTCTAACCAATGAGTCACACCGAGGGAATGATCGTTTTGTCATAAGGACGTAACGAAAATAGTGCTACAGCCATAAGTAACGACGGGTTTCATGAGCGTTTTTTCAGCAAACCCCGGTATGATCAGCCTCGCGCGGGATGATGGGGTTAATCCTTTAGTGAGAATGACCCACGTTTACGCTCGGTTAATAAGCGACGAAGGGTCGCTTTAAGACTTTTTGTTTCATCAACTTTTTTACCTGTCCTTGCATCTAAGCTCTTTTAACCCGAGCAGCGGGGATGGAACGGCACACCTTCGTGCCACGCGGGCGCTCTTTTAGAAAAGCGCCTGATTGAAAACCGGATCGGCAATGCGTTGCCGGTTCACTAGCCAAAGGCTCTGGAAATACCATGTCCGATCGTTTCGAACTCTTCCTCACTTGCCCCAAAGGCCTTGAAGGCCTGCTCATCGAGGAAGCCGTCGGGCTTGGCCTTGAAGACGCCCGCGAGCACACCTCCGCCGTGCGTGGCATGGCGACCATGGAAACCGCTTATCGCCTGTGCCTCTGGTCGCGTCTGGCCAACCGTGTGCTGCTGGTCCTCAAGCGTTTCCCGATGAAGGACGCCGAAGACCTCTACCACGGCGTGCTGGATGTCGACTGGCAGGACCACATGCTCAGCGACGGCACTCTGGCCGTTGAGTTCAGCGGTCACGGCTCGGGCATCGACAACACCCACTTCGGCGCCTTGAAGGTCAAGGACGCCATCGTCGACAAACTGCGCACCCCGCAGGGCGACCGTCCGTCCATCGACAAACTCAACCCGGACCTGCGCATTCACCTGCGTCTGGATCGCGGTGAGGCGATTCTGTCCCTCGATCTCTCCGGCCACAGCCTGCACCAGCGCGGTTACCGCTTGCAGCAAGGCGCTGCACCGCTGAAGGAAAACCTCGCGGCGGCGATCCTGATTCGTTCCGGCTGGCCGCGCATTGCTGCCGAAGGCGGCGCGCTGGCTGACCCGATGTGCGGTGTCGGTACGTTCCTCGTCGAGGCCGGCATGATCGCCGCCGACATGGCGCCGAACCTGCGTCGCGAGCAGTGGGGCTTCACTGCATGGCTGGGCCACGTCCCGGCGCTGTGGAAAAAACTCCATGAAGAAGCCGTCGAGCGTGCCGCTGCCGGTCTGGCCAAGCCACCGCTGTGGATTCGCGGTTACGAAGCCGACCCGCGCCTGATTCAACCGGGCCGCAACAACGTCGAGCGCGCCGGTCTGAGCGAGTGGATCAAGATCTATCAGGGCGAAGTCGCGACCTTCGAGCCGCGTCCGGACCAGAACCAGAAAGGTCTGGTGATCTGCAACCCTCCGTATGGCGAGCGTCTGGGTGATGAAGCCAGCCTGCTCTACCTCTACCAGAACCTCGGCGAGCGTCTGCGTCAGGCCTGCCTGAACTGGGAAGCGGCGGTGTTCACCGGTGCGCCGGACCTGGGCAAGCGCATGGGCATCCGCAGCCACAAACAGTATTCGTTCTGGAACGGCGCGCTGCCGTGCAAGTTGCTGCTGATCAAGGTGCTGCCGGATCAGTTCGTTACCGGCGAGCGTCGTACCCCGGAACAGCGTCAGGCCGAGCGCGAGCAAGCGGCTTACGATCAAACCCCGAACGAGCCGCAAGAGCGCAAGTTCAACAAGAACGGCAATCCGATCAAACCGACGCCAGCCCCAGCGCCGGTGATCGAGCAACCGCGCCTGAGCGAAGGCGGGCAGATGTTTGCCAACCGCCTGCAGAAAAACCTCAAGGCGATGAGCAAGTGGGTCAAGCGCGAAGGCATCGATTGCTACCGCGTCTACGATGCCGACATGCCGGAATACGCCATGGCCATCGACCTGTACCACGACTGGGTGCATGTGCAGGAATACGCTGCGCCGAAGTCGATCGATCCGGAGAAGGCCTCGGCACGCATGTTCGATGCCCTGGCCGCGATTCCGCAGGCGCTGAACGTCGACAAGAGCCGCGTGGTGGTCAAACGCCGCGAGCGCCAGAGCGGCACCAAGCAGTACGAGCGTCAGGCCGCGCAGGGCAAGTTCAATGAGGTCAGCGAAGGTGGCGTCAAGCTGCTGGTGAACCTCACCGACTACCTCGACACCGGGCTGTTCCTCGACCACCGGCCAATCCGCATGCGCATCCAGAAAGAGGCGGCCGGCAAGCGCTTCCTCAATCTGTTCTGCTACACCGCGACGGCCAGCGTGCACGCCGCCAAGGGCGGGGCGCGCAGCACCACCAGCGTCGACCTGTCGAAAACCTACCTCGACTGGGCGCGTCGCAACCTGTCGCTGAACGGTTTCTCCGACAAGAACCGTCTGGAGCAGGGCGACGTGATGGCGTGGCTGGAAAGCTGCCGGGACGAGTTCGACCTGATCTTCATCGATCCGCCGACCTTCTCCAACTCCAAGCGCATGGAAGGCATTTTCGACGTGCAGCGTGACCAGGTGCAGTTGATCGACCTGGCCATGGCGCGTCTGGCCCCGGGCGGTGTGCTGTACTTCTCCAACAACTTCCGCAAGTTCCAGCTGGAGGAGAACCTGGCCGAGCGCTACGCGGTCGAGGAAATCAGCGCGCAGACCATTGATCCGGATTTTGCCCGCAACACCAAGATTCACCGCGCCTGGAAAATCACGGCTCGTTGACACTTGCCAAAGTTGGATCCACAGAGCCTTGATTTTTAAAGGCTCCGTGGATCCTCCTGCGCTAGCTAAATTAGTGGCTAATAGCTATAACTCACACACGGTCAATGGGGTTTTCCCGCAAATGCTGGCGTAGTGAGTTGTCTTTATGTCGTTGCACCCCGTGCGCCCAAGGATCCTGGGTTTTATCAGCGAAGACGTCTCGGCCTGGTTGGTCGCGCTGCTGGTATTGCTCGCCGGCGGGATTCTCACGGGGCTGCTCGCCTGGGCTTCCCTCAATCAGTTTCATCATCAATTGCGCCAGCGCTTCCAACTGCTGGCCAATGAGCGTTACAGCCGTATCGAAGAACGTTTCCAGGATCAGGAACAACGCCTCGACGGCCTGCGCCGTTTCTTCGCCAACTCCTATTCGGTATCCCGTGCCGAATTCGACGGTTATGCCAAACCTCTTTTATTACGTACCCAGGCCTATTCCTACGCGCCTCGGGTGAGCCGTGCCGAGCGCCCGGCGATCGAACAAGCCGTGCGCAACGAAGGTTTCAGCACCTTCACCCTTCGCGAGCTGAACGCTGAAGGCCAGTTACAGGCGGCCGGTGATCGCCCCGAATACGTACCGGTGATCTACACCCAGAGCCGGAGTCATTTGCCCACGCCGTTGGGTTACGATCTGCTGGCGCAACCTCTGCGACGAGCGACACTGGAGCGCGCCGACCGCACCGGGCACATGGCGGTGTCGCAGCCATTGCACCTGGTGGGCATCGATCCGGCGTATGCCCGGGGCGTATTGCTGCTGGCGCCGGTCAGCCGTGAAGGGGCGCCGACAGGTACGTCTGA
Source organism: Pseudomonas sp. MG-9 (assembly GCF_018729515.1). Taxonomy (NCBI): domain Bacteria; kingdom Pseudomonadati; phylum Pseudomonadota; class Gammaproteobacteria; order Pseudomonadales; family Pseudomonadaceae; genus Pseudomonas; species Pseudomonas sp. MG-9. Next base: position 598,600 of record NZ_JAHHZH010000003.1, on the reverse strand, counting down.
AGGCTATGTGATGGCGGTGATCAGCATGCAACAGTTGCTGGCCGATGGCTTGCCCGAGGACAACCAGGACTTCCTCACGGTGCGCATCCTTGATCTGTCCACTGATGATCAGCATGAAGTGCTCTACGAATCCGCCAACACAGCCGGGGCCAGTGATCTGTCGGCCACGCGGTTGTTGCGCATGGCCGACCATGACTATCAAGTGGACATACAGCCCAGCGAAGCCTTTCTGCAGGCCAACCATTCGTCGGTCAGCAGCCTGGTGGTGCTGGGGGCGCTGCTGAGCCTGTTGCTCAGCGCGTTGCTCTACGTCCTGGTGAGTCAGCGCCAGCGCGCCCTGCGCATGGTCGAACTGCGCACCCAGGAATTGCACGCACGCGAGCAGGAACTGCGCGGCACCCACGGCCAGTTGCGCGGGGTGCTGAACGCCGCGACCCAAGTCGCAATCATCGCCACTGACCTGCGCGGGGTGATCAACACCTTCAATCCCGGCGCAGAGCAGATGCTCGGCTACAGCAGCGCCGATGTCGTCGACCACATGACCCTGGAAAACCTGCACCTGCCGCGCGAACTCGCAGCGCGCGCGGCGGAATTGAGCGCGCGCTACGGCAAGAGCATCCCGACCTGTCACGCGATGCTGGTCGAGGGTGGCGAAGTCGGCGGTCATGAAGCGCGCGAGTGGACGCTGGTGCGCAGCGATGGCAGTCATCTGCCGGTGAACATGCTCGCCACCCCGGTGCTCGATGAGCAGGGCCTGTGGGTCGGGCATCTGGCGATCTGCATCGACATCACCGAGCGCAAGCGCGTGCACGAGGCGCTGGCGGCGCGGGATGTGCTGCTGAAAAAGCTCAGTGCTCACGTGCCTGGCGGCATCTATCAATTCAAGATGGAATTCGACGGGCGCTTCAGCGTGATCTACGCCAGCGACGGCATCCGCGATATCTACGAGCTGGCGCCGGACGTGCTGCTGCTCGATGCCGAGGCGATTTTCTCCCGCATCCACCCGCAGGACATCACCCGCGTGCGCACCTCGATCCGCGCCTCGGCAGACAACCTCAGCCCCTGGCGCGAGGAGTACCGCGTGCAACTGCCCGAGCGCGGCCTGCGCTGGGTGCGTGGTGAGGCGACGCCGGAAGAGCTGCCGGGCGGCGGCGTGCTGTGGCACGGCTACATCTCGGACATTTCCGATCTGAAGCGGGTGGAAGAGGAATTGCGGGCACTGTCGGTCACCGACTCACTGACCGGCATCCACAACCGTCGCTACTTTCAAGAACGCCTGACCACCGAAATGGCCCGGGTCGAGCGCGGCGGTGGCGAACTGTCGGTGATCATGCTCGACATCGACCACTTCAAGCGGATCAACGACCAGTACGGGCATGCCGTGGGTGACCGCGTGCTGCAAGCGGTGTGCGAGCGCATTGGTCATCGTCTGCGTCGCACTGATGTGTTCTGCCGTCTGGGCGGCGAAGAGTTCATGGTGCTGTGCCCGGACATCGACGGCGAGCACGCGTACATGCTGGCGGTGGAGTTGTGGCAGGGCTTGCGCGGTGCGCCGGTGGATGTGGTCGGCGTGGTGACGGCGAGTTTCGGCATCGCCAGCTGGCGCCCGGGGGAGGGCGCGGATGCGTTGCTGCTGCGCGCGGATTCGGGGGTGTATGCGGCGAAGCAGGGCGGGCGGGATCGGGTTGAGCAGATGAGTTAGGCCGTTACGCCAATCCCTTGTAGGAGTGAGCCTGCTCGCGATTGCGTCAGTCCAGACACATCAAGGTGTCTGGTAAACCGCAATCGCGAGCAGGCTCACTCCTACAGGGGTTTTGTGTTGTGGCAGGGATCGGTTTACAGGGCCGAAGCCGTCTGCGGCAACCGCGGCTGCTTGTACAGATCCAGCAGCACCTGATCCAGCACCGACGATGCGCCGAACGGGGCCTTGTCGTTGAGGATCGCCACCACCGCCCAGGTATTGCCGTTGACGTCGCGGCTGAAGCCGGCAATCGCGCGCACGGTGTTCAGGGTGCCGGTCTTGACGTGGGCTTCGCCGCGCATCGCGGTGGTCTTCAAGCGTTTGCGCATGGTGCCGTCGGTGCCGGCAATCGGCAGCGAGCTGATGTACTCGGCGGCGTACGGGCTGTGCCAGGCGGCTTGCAGCATGTTGGCCATTTCGCGGGCGCTGACGCGTTCGGCGCGGGACAGCCCGGAGCCGTTCTCCATCACCAGGTGCGGCGCGGTGATGCCTTTCTTCGCCAGCCACTGGCGGACCACGCGTTGTGCGGCCTTGGCGTCGTCACCGTCGGCTTCGTTACGGTACTTCTGGCCCAGGCTCAGGAACAGCTGTTGGGCCATGGTGTTGTTACTGTATTTGTTGATGTCGCGGATGATTTCCGCCAGATCCGGTGAGTAGGCGCGGGCCAGCAGTTTGGCGCTGCTCGGGGTCGCGGCGAGGCGATCCTTGCCCTGGATGCTGCCACCCAGTTCTTTCCAGATCGCGCGTACGGCGCCGGCGGTGTAGGTCGCGTGGTCGAGCAGCGACAGGTAAGTCTGCGAGCTGCAACCTTCACCCAGTTGGCCGGCGACGGTCACGGTCACACTGCCGTCCGCCTGGGTCACCGGGTTGTAGCGCACGCCACCGGTGCACTGTTTGGAGTTGAGCGCCTTGACCGTGTTTTCGATGCGCACGCTGGCAATCGGCGGCTCCACCGAGATCAGCACCCGGCCACCGTCATTGCGTGCGACGAAACGCAGGGCCTTGAGGTTGACCAGCAGCGAATCCGGCTTGACCAGGAACGGCTTGTTCTCGTCGTTGCCGTCGTCGTTGAACTCGGGCAGTTGTGGCTGGATGAAGAAGCCGCGGTCGAGAACCAGGTCACCGGTGACCTGGGTCACGCCGTTGGCGCGCAGGTCGCGCATCAGCAGCCAGAGTTTTTCCATGTTCAGCTTCGGATCGCCGCCGCCCTTGAGATACAGGTTGCCGTTGAGGATGCCGCCACTCAGGTCGCCGTCGGTGTAGAACTCGGTTTTCCACTGATGGTTGGGGCCGAGCATTTCCAGCGAGGCGTAGGTGGTGACCAGTTTCATGGTCGAGGCCGGGTTGACCGAGACGTCGGCGTTGTACACGGTCGCGTTGCCCGGGCCGTCGAGCGGAATCATCACCAGCGACAGTGCATTGGGCGGCAGTTTGCTGGTCTTCAGGGCTTTTTCGACGTTAGGGGTGAGGGCGGTGTTGATGGTGGCCGCAGAAACCGGCAGGGCCAGGGGCAGAAGAAGGCCGGCGAGAAACAGTGGACGCAACGATTTGATCATATGAAATAAAACCCTGCAGAAGAGGGGAAAAATAACGAGGGCATGGATGAAAAAGCCCTCAGTGGTCATGAAAGTGTCGGCATTATGCCCCAAGCTGTAACAGCTTGTGCCTTGCCCGAGGCGGCCATTTCGTTATTTTTTTACAGGCGGTCGGCCACAGCGCCCAGAGAGTCGGGCAATTGACCGCTTAAACTGGTAAAGTGCCGGCCGTTATTACTTAAGAGGATTGTTCCAATGGCGACTAACCGTTCCCAGCGTCTGCGCAAAAAACTGTGCGTTGATGAATTTCAAGAGCTGGGTTTCGAACTGAACCTGGACTTCAAAGAAGACTTGTCCGAAGAAGCCATTGACGCTTTCCTCGAAGCATTCATCAAAGAAGCCATGGAAGCCAACGGTCTGGGCTATGTCGGCGGCGACGACTTCGGTCTGGTGTGCCTGCAGAAGCGTGGCTCGGTCAACGAAGAGCAGCGCGCTGCCGTTGAAGCCTGGTTGAAAAGCCGTAGCGAACTGACCGGCATGACCGTCAGCCCGCTGCTGGACGTTTGGTATCCGGAAAAGCCGATCAACGCGGCTAAGTGATACTGAAAAAAACGGCGACCTTCGGGTCGCCGTTTTTTTTCGTGAATCAAAAGATCGTCCGAACGCGGCCCGATCTTTGCTTTTAAGCTTTGCGCCAATTCAGAATCAGCAACGTCAAAACCCCCGCCACAATCCCCCAGAACGCCGACCCAATGGAAAACAGCGTCAGCCCCGACGCGGTGACCATGAAGGTGATCAGCGCCGCTTCACGTTCCTTCACCTCGGTCATGGCAATGCTCAGGCCGTTGATGATCGAGCCGAACAGCGCCAGTGCGGCAATCGACAGCACCAGTTCTTTCGGCAACGCGGCAAACAGCGCCGCCAACGTAGCGCCGAATACTCCGGCAATCCCGTAGAAAATCCCGCACCACACCGCGGCGGTGTAGCGCTTGTTGCGGTCTTCGTGGGCGTGCGGGCCGGTGCAGATGGCTGCGCTGATTGCCGCGAGGTTGATGCCGTGGGAGCCGAATGGCGCCAGCAGCAGCGAGGCGATGCCGGTGGTGGTGATCAGCGGCGACGCCGGCACGTTGTAGCCGTCGGCGCGCAGCACGGCGATGCCGGGCATGTTCTGCGAGGTCATGGCCACCACGAACAGCGGGATGCCGATGCTGATGGTCGCCGCCAGCGAGAAGTGCGGCGTAGTCCACACCGGTGTCGCCACTTCCAGGTGAAAACCGCTGAAATCCAGCAGGCCCATGAAGCCCGACAGCGCGGTGCCGATCAGCAATGCCGCGAGCACCGCGTAACGTGGCGACAGGCGTTTGACCACTAAATAGGTGAAGAACATCCCCAGCACCAGCCCGGTGCGATGCTGCGCAGCGACGAAGATTTCGCTGCCGATCTTGAACAGAATCCCTGCCAGCAACGCCGCCGCCAGCGAAGCCGGAATCTTTTTCACCAGGCGTTCGAAGCTGCCGGTCAGCCCGCAAATCGTCACCAGCACCGCGCAGGTGATATAGGCGCCGATGGCCTCGCCATAGGTAACGCCGCCCAGGCTGGTGATCAGCAGGGCCGCGCCCGGGGTCGACCAGGCGATGGTGATCGGCGTGCGGTAACGCAGCGACAGGCCGATCGAGCACACCGCCATGCCGATGGAGATCGCCCAGATCCACGAGGAAATCTGCCCGCTGCTCAGGCCCGCCGCTTGCCCGGCCTGAAACATCAGCACCAGTGAGCTGGTGTAGCCGGTCATCATCGCAATGAAACCGGCGACGATGGCCGACGGCGAGGTGTCGGCGAGAGGGCGCAGCCGGGTGTAGGTGGCGTCGTTCATGACGGTGGTGTTCCTTATACAGATGAAGATGTCCGCCATAACGCTAACCCTTGTAGGAGCTGCCGAAGGCTGCGATCTCTTGATCTTGCTTCTTAAAATCAAAGTCAAAAGATCGCAGCCTTCGGCAGCTCCTACAGGGGAGGTGGTGTTCTGGCGGCGGATTCTGCGATCAAGCCTAAACTCAATCGTAACGGATCGTTGCAATACAGCCGTGGACGCAAACAGCCATACAGTCGTGTTGCCACCTTCCATTGTGTACAATCGCGCTGTTTTTTACGCGATACTTGCCAGCGACCTACTGTGCCGTATTACAGTCACGGTCTATTCGCCGCAGTTCTCCCGACTCGAGTGCCCATGAACGAACAGTTGCAACCCCTCAAGAAACAACCGCGAGCAGGCAAAGCCGGCCGCAGCGGAACCCAGGACGATATTGTCTACGCGCATATCTTCGAGGCCATCCTCGAACAGCGTCTGGCGCCCGGCACCAAGTTGAGCGAAGAAGCGCTGGGGGAAATCTTCGGGGTCAGCCGCACCATCATTCGCCGTGCGCTGTCGCGTCTGGCCCATGAAGGCGTGGTGTTGTTGCGGCCGAACCGCGGCGCCGTGGTCGCCAGCCCGAGCGTTGAAGAAGCGCGTCAGGTGTTCATGGCCCGCCGTCTGGTGGAGCGCGCGATCACTGAGCTCGCCGTGCAGCACGCCACCGCCGAGCAGATCGCCGAACTGCGCCAGATGGTCAACGATGAGCGCGACAGCTTCTCCCGTGGCGATCGCGGTGCCGGTATCCGTCTGTCGGGCGAATTCCATCTGAAACTGGCCGAAGCGGCGAAAAACGCGCCACTGATCAGCTTCCAGCGCAGCCTGGTTTCGCAGACCTCGCTGATCATCGCCCAGTACGAAAGCGGCAACCGCTCGCATTGTTCCTACGACGAGCACACCCAGTTGATCGACGCCATCGAAGCGCGCAACGGTGAGCTGGCGGTGGACCTGATGATGCATCACATGGATCACATCGACAGCAAGCTCAACCTCGATGAGGAAAGTGCGTCGGATGACCTGCATGCGGTGTTCTCGCATCTGTTGCAGACCAAGAAGCCTGGGCGTCCGGCGGCCAAGCTCTGAGCTGATACCGGGTCGCTCCAATCGCGAGCAGGCTCACTCCTACAGTGGATCTTCAGTGGCCACAAAATGTGTGAACAACAAAGATCACTGTAGGAGTGAGCCTGCTCGCGATAGCAATCGGACAAGCAATAAAAATCCCCCGGGGTGAACACCCCCGGGGGATTTTTTATGCCTCGGGAAAACTCAGCGCTGATGCACCAAAGCACCCGCCGCATACGTCTGTTGCACCGTGCGGTCATCGCCCAGCGTCATCAACACAAACAACGTCTCGGCAATGGTGTTGGCCTGCTTCAGGCGATAGCTGAGCAGCGGCGTGGCGTTGTAATCCAGCACCAGGAAGTCGGCGTCGGAGCCCGGTTGCAGGTTGCCGATCTTGTCTTCCAGGCGCAGCGCCCGCGCACCGCCAAGCGTTGCGAGGTACAGCGACTTGAACGGACTCAGACGCGCACCCTGCAACTGCATGACTTTGTAGGCTTCGTTGAGGGTTTGCAGCAGCGAGAAACTGGTGCCGCCGCCGACGTCAGTGCCCAGGCCGACGTTCAGCTTATGCTTCTCGGCCATCGGCAGGTTGAACAGGCCGCTGCCGAGGAACAAGTTCGAGGTCGGGCAGAACGAGATCGCCGAGCCGGTTTCCGCCAGGCGCGCGCATTCGTCGTCGCACAGGTGCACACCGTGGGCGAATACCGAGCGCTCGCCGAGTAACTGGTAGTGATCGTAAACGTCGAGGTAGCCCTTGCGCTCCGGGAACAGTTCCTTGACCCACTCGATTTCCTTGAGGTTCTCGCTGATGTGGGTCTGCATGTACAGATCCGGGTATTCGGTCAGCAGTTGTCCGGCGAGGGTCAGTTGTTCCGGGGTGCTGGTCGGGGCGAAGCGCGGGGTGACGGCGTAGTGCAGGCGGCCCTTGCCGTGCCAGCGCTCGATCAGCGCCTTGCTCTCGACGTAGCTGGATTCGGCGGTGTCGGTCAGGTAGTCCGGGGCGTTGCGGTCCATCATCACCTTGCCGGCGATCATTCGCAGGTCGAGCTTCTCGGCGGCTTCGAAGAACGAATTCACCGATTGCGGGTGCACGCTGCCGAACACCAGCGCGGTGGTGGTGCCGTTGCGCAGCAGTTCCTTGATGAAAATGTCCGCGACTTCATCGGCGTGGGCCTTGTCGCCGAACTGGCTTTCGCACGGGAAGGTGTAGGTGTTGAGCCAGTCCAGCAGTTGTTCGCCGTAGGCACCGACCATGCCGGTTTGCGGCAGGTGGATGTGGGTGTCGATGAAGCCCGGGGTGATCAGCGCGTCCTGATAATGCGTGATCTCGATGTCCGCCGGCAGCGTCGGCAACAGTTCGCTGGCGTGGCCGAGGGCGCTGATCTTGCCGCCATCGACCACCAGCAGGCCGTCCTCGAAATATTCGTAGGAGGCGTCGATCCCCACTTCAGCGGGGTCGGCGATGCTGTGCAGGATGGCGGCGCGGTAGGCTTTGCGAGTCAGAGGCATGAGGGTTCTCTAATCAGTTTGAGGCTTTGAGTTTGGCGGCCTGACTGCGCCGGGAAGCGGGCAGCAGTCTGGCAATCGGTTCGGCGCTGGCGGTGTGCAGGCCGAAATTGGCGTTGTAGGTGGCGATGATTTCGCCGGCGATGGAGATGGCGATTTCCACAGGCAGTTTGCCTTTGACTTCGCCGATGCCCATCGGGCAGCGCATGCGTTGCACGACGCTGGCGTCGAAACCGCGATCACGCAGGCGATGTTCGAACTTGGCCCGTTTGGTCTTCGAACCGATCAGGCCGAACCAGGCAAAGTCGTTGCGCTTGAGGATCGCGGCGGTGAGTTCAAGGTCCAGCTGATGGTTGTGGGTCATGACGATGCAATAGCTGCCGACGGGCAGGTCATCGATTTCATCCACAGGCTCTTCGGCGACGATTTTACGCACGCCGTGGGGGATCTGTTGGGGGAATTCCTCTTCCCGCGAATCGATCCAGCGCACCCGGCAGGGCAGGCTGGCGAGCAATGGCACCAGCGCGCGGCCGACATGGCCGGCGCCGAATACGGCGATCTGCGCCTGCACCTGGCCCATCGGTTCGAACAGCAACACCGTGGCGCCGCCGCAGCACTGACCGAGGCTGGCACCGAGGCTGAAGCGCTCCAGATGGGTGTCCTGCTTGCCGCTGGCGAGCATGTCGCGGGCGATCTGCATGGCTTTGTATTCCAGATGCCCGCCACCGATGGTGTCGAAGGTCTGTTTCGCGCTGACGACCATTTTCGAGCCGGCATTGCGCGGGGTCGAGCCGAGTTCTTCGATGATCGTCACCAGAACGCAGGGTTCACCCTGGTTCTGCAGGTCGGCGAGGGCGTCGATCCAGTTGTACATGTTCACCTCGACATCTTCGTTGTCTGTCAGTCCGCCATCGCGAGCAGGACTCACTCCTACAGTTGGAATGCATTCCCCTGTAGGAGTGAGCCTGCTCGCGATAGCCGCACCTCGGTCCTTAAAGCGGAGCCAGCTCAGCTTCAGCAGCAACCGGTTTTACCGCTTTGAGCTGGCGCATCTGCTCACACCCCCACAACACCCGCTCCGGGGTCGCCGGCGCATCAATCTGCGGTTGATGCTGATAGTCACCAAGGCTCGCCACTGCATCCTTGATCGCACACCACGCGGCAATCCCGAGCATGAATGGCGGCTCACCGACAGCCTTGGAATGGAACACCGTGTCTTCCGGGTTCTTGCGGTTTTCCACCAGTTTCACCCGCAAATCCAGCGGCATGTCCGCCACGGCCGGGATCTTGTAGCTGGCCGGGCCGTTGGTCATCAGCTTGCCCTTGTTGTTCCAGACCAGCTCTTCCATGGTCAGCCAGCCCATGCCCTGAACGAAACCGCCCTCGACCTGACCGATATCGATCGCCGGGTTCAGCGAGGCACCGACATCGTGGAGGATGTCGGTGCGCAGCATCTTGTACTCGCCGGTCAGGGTGTCGACGATCACTTCGCAGCACGCCGCGCCGAAGGCGAAGTAGTAGAACGGCCGGCCACGGGCCTGGCTGCGGTCGTAGTAGATTTTCGGGGTCTTGTAGAAGCCGGTGCTCGACAGTGAGACCTGATTGAAATACGCCAGCTGGATCAGCGCTTCGAAGGTCATGATGTGGTCACGCACGCGCACATGGCCGTTGTGGAATTCCACGTCTTCTTCGCTGACCTTGTAGTGCCGCGCGGCAAATTCCACCAGACGCTGCTTGATGATCTCGGCGGCGTTCTGCGCAGCCTTGCCATTGAGGTCGGCACCGCTGGAGGCGGCGGTCGGCGAGGTGTTCGGCACCTTGTCGGTGTTGGTCGCGGTGATCTGCACCCGGTCCATTTCCACCTGGAACACTTCGGCCACCACCTGCGCGACCTTGGTGTTCAGGCCCTGGCCCATTTCCGTGCCGCCGTGGTTGAGGTGGATGCTGCCGTCGGTGTAGACGTGGATCAGCGCGCCGGCCTGGTTGAGGAAGCTGGCGGTGAAGGAAATGCCGAATTTCACCGGGGTCAGCGCCAGGCCTTTTTTCAGGATCGGGCTGTTGGCGTTGTAGCGGCGGATCGCTTCGCGGCGCTCGGCGTACTGGCTGCTTTCTTCCAGTTCCGCGGTCATTTCCTCGAGCATGTTGTGCTCGACGGTCTGGTAGTAGTGGGTGACGTTGCGCTCGGTCTTGCCGTAGTAGTTGGCCTTGCGCACGGCCAACGGGTCGAGGTGCAGGTGGCGGGCAATCGCGTCCATCACTTCTTCGATGGCAACCATGCCTTGCGGACCGCCGAAACCACGGTAGGCGGTGTTCGACGCGGTGTTGGTCTTGCAGCGGTGACCATTGATGGTCGCATCACCCAGGTAGTACGAGTTGTCCGAGTGGAACATCGCCCGGTCAACGATCGATGCGGACAGGTCCGGCGAGCAGCCACAGTTGCCGGCCAGGTCCATGTTGATCCCGTGCAGGCGCCCGGTGCTGTCGAAGCCGACGTCGTACTCGACGTAGAACGGGTGACGCTTGCCGGTCATCAGCATGTCTTCGACCCGTGGCAGACGCATCTTGGTCGGCTGCCCGGTGAGGTGCGCGATTACCGCGCACAGGCACGCCGGGCTGGCGGCCTGGGTTTCCTTGCCGCCGAAACCACCGCCCATGCGGCGCATGTCGACGACGATCTTGTTCATCGACACGTCGAGCACTTCGGCCACCAGTTTCTGCACTTCGGTGGGGTTCTGCGTCGAGCAGTAGACGATCATCCCGCCGTCTTCGGTGGGCATCACTGAGGAGATCTGCGTCTCCAGATAGAAGTGTTCCTGGCCGCCGATGTGCAGCGTGCCCTGAATGCGGTGTTCGGCCGTGGCCAGTGCCGACGCTGAATCGCCGCGCTGATGGGTGTGGCTATCGAGCACGAAGTGGCGTTTGCGCAGGGCTTCGACTACATCCAGCACCGGCTCCAGATCTTCGTATTCGATGATCGCCGCCATCGCTGCTTTGCGCGCGGTTTCCAGGTCTTTGGCGGCCACGGCCAGCACCGGTTGGCCGACGAACTGCACATCGTCGATGGCCAGCAGCGGATCGCCCGGCAGCAGCGGGCCGATGTCTTTCAGGCCCGGCACGTCTTCGTGGGTGATCGCAATGCGCACGCCGTCGAAGGCGTAGCAGGGGCTGGTGTCGATGCTGATGATTTTCGCGTGGGCGCGGTCTGACAGTCGTGCGTAAACGTGCAGCTGGTTGGGGAATTCCAGACGGTCATCGATGTACTGCGCTTCACCGGACACATGCTTGGCGGCGCTGTCGTGCTTGACGCTGCGGCCGACACCGGTGGTCAGGTCCTGGGCGAACAGTTCAGCCAGTTCGGCCTGAGTCTTCTCTACGGCGTGATGGTTAGACATAAGCGGTCACCCGAGTCTCGATGTGCGGTGTTTGCAGTTCGATGAAGTATTTGCGCAGCAGGTTCTGCGCGCTGAGCAGGCGATAATCCTTGCTGGCGCGGAAGTCCGAGAGCGGCGTGAAGTCCTCGGCCAGCGCGGCGCAGGCGCGTTCGACCACGGCGTTGTTGAACGGCTGTCCGAGCAGCACGGCTTCGCAATGGGCGGCGCGTTTCGGGATCGCCGCCATGCCGCCGAAAGCCATGCGGGCGCCAGTGATCACGCCGTTTTCCACACGCAGGTTGAAGGCGGCGCAGACCGCAGAGATGTCGTCGTCCAGGCGCTTGGAGACCTTGTAGGCGCGGAACAACTGCTCGGCGCTGGCGCGCGGGACGATGATCTTCTCGATGAACTCGCTTTCCTGGCGGGCCGTGACCTTGTAGTCGATGAAGTAATCTTCCAGGTTCAGCGTGCGCCGGGTTTCACCCTTGCACAGCACCACCTGCGCGCCGAGGGCGATCAGCAGCGGTGGCGAATCACCGATTGGCGAGGCGTTGCCGATGTTGCCGCCGAGGGTGCCCTGGTTGCGAATCTGCAGCGAGGCGAATCGGTGCAGCAGTTCGCCGAAGTCCGGGTATTCGGCATTCAGCGCGTCGTAGCAGTCGGAGAGGGCAGTGGCGGCGCCGATTTCGATGCGGTCGTCGAAGGTTTCGATGCGCTTCATTTCCGCGACGTTGCCGACGTAGATCATCACCGGCAGGGTGCGGTGGAACTGGGTGACTTCCAGCGCCAGATCGGTACCGCCGGCCAGCAGCCGCGCTTGTGGATAAGCATCGTAGAGGTCGGCCAGATCGGCGACGGTCAGCGGCACCAGGCAGCGCTTGTCGCCGCTGTTGAGTTCGCCGATATCGGTCGGGGCGATGGCTTTGAGGCGGGCGATGGTCTCGGCTTCGCGGGCATCGAACTGGTCCGGCTGCTTGCCGCAGCACGATTGCTCGGCGGCAGCGAGGATCGGCCGGTAGCCGGTGCAGCGGCAGAGGTTGCCGGCCAGCGCTTCGTGGGCCTTGGCCTGATCCGGTGCATCGCTGTTCTTTTGCAGGGCGAACAGCGACATGACGAAACCGGGGGTGCAGAACCCGCACTGCGAGCCGTGGCACTCGACCATGGCTTTCTGCACGCTGTGCAGTTCGCCCTGGTGCTTGAGGTCTTCGACGCTGATCAGTTGTTTGCCGTGCAGCGACGACACAAAGGTCAGGCACGAGTTGAGGCTACGGTAGCGAATGTGTTCGCGGCCGTCGTCACCCGTTTGCAACTCGCCGACCACCACGGTGCAGGCGCCACAATCGCCGCTGGCACAGCCTTCTTTGGTACCGGATTTGCCCACATGCTCGCGCAGGTAATTGAGCACGGTCAGGTTCGGGTCCAGGGCGTGCTCGCTACGGAGTTCCTGGTTAAGTAAAAACTGGATCACGGAAGGCCTCGCAGACTCATTATTGTTGTTAACCGACTTGAACCGAATTTAGCAGGTCTGACTTTTCGGTCAATGGTTTTCTGACTTAAGGGTCAGGAAAATCGCTTCTGTCGATTAACGTGTGCTCTATTGAGTATTGACCCTGAGCGGATCCACTGCTTTTTTGCTTGAATCGTGCCAAAAACCGCCCTGCGGGCACTCCGCCATGCACCTGCATTTGCGCTACACTGCGCCGCTTGTGCAGATCGAAGAGTTTGAAGGACAACCATGACGTTCAAGGCGCCGGACAGCCTCGCCGAGCAAATCGCTCACCACCTCGCCGAACGCATCATTCGCGGCGAAATGAAGCCGGGAGAGCGCATTCAGGAACAGAAGGTCACGCTGGCCCTCAATGTCAGCCGCGGATCGGTCCGCGAAGCCCTGCTGATCCTCGAACGCCGCCACCTGATCGCGATCCTGCCGCGACGTGGCGCCCATGTCACCGAACTCACCGCGCACAAGGTGCAGAGCCTGTGCACGTTGATGAGCGAGCTGTACATCCTGCTCGGCAATGCGGTCGCCAATGGCTGGCAGACCCAGGCCGACATGGCGCCGTTCGTGCAGATCCAGCAGCGCCTGAGCGCCAGCTATGAACGTCAGGACATCCGCACCTTCGTCGACGACAGCTTCGCCGTGATGCGCGCAGCGTACCCGTTCGCCAACAACCCGTACCTGCAAGAGACCGTCGAGAACCTGCAGCCGGCCATGAGCCGTGCCTACTTCCTCGCCCTCGAACAGCGCAAGGCCGAAATGAGCGAGTTCCTCGAACTGTTCGAACGCCTGCTCGCCGCCGTGCTCGCCCGTGATTTGCCGCAGATCCGCATCGTGCTGACGGCTTACGCCCGGCGCAGCTGCGATCTGGTGGTTTCCGCCCTGACGGTTGCCTGAGCGTGCGGCTAAAGTGCATCAAACTGGCGGGGTTCAAGTCCTTCGTCGACCCGACCACGGTGAACTTCCCCAGTAACATGGCGGCAGTCGTCGGGCCGAACGGTTGCGGCAAGTCGAACATCATCGACGCCGTACGCTGGGTGATGGGCGAAAGCTCGGCGAAAAACCTGCGTGGCGAGTCGATGACCGACGTCATCTTCAACGGCTCGACCAGCCGCAAACCGGTGAGCCAGGCGAGCATCGAGCTGGTGTTCGACAACTCCGATGGCACGCTGGTTGGTGAATACGCGGCGTATGCCGAGATTTCCATTCGCCGCAAAGTTACCCGCGACAGTCAGAACAGCTATTTCCTCAACGGCGCCAAATGCCGCCGTCGCGACATCACCGATATCTTCCTCGGCACCGGTCTGGGGCCGCGCAGCTACTCGATCATCGAGCAGGGGATGATCTCCAAGCTGATCGAAGCCAAGCCCGAAGACCTGCGCAACTTCATCGAAGAAGCGGCGGGCATCTCCAAGTACAAGGAGCGCCGGCGCGAGACCGAAAACCGCATTCGCCGCACCCACGAAAACCTCGCCCGCCTGACCGACCTGCGCGAAGAACTCGAACGCCAGCTCGAACGCCTGCACCGTCAGGCCGAGTCCGCGAAGAAGTATCAGGAATACAAGACCGAAGAGCGTCAGCTCAAGGCGCAACTGTCGGCCCTGCGCTGGCAGGATCTGAACGATCAGGTCGGCCAGCGCGAGTCGATCATCGGCACTCAGGAAGTCAGTTTCGAAGCGTTGGTCGCCGAGCAGCGTAATGCGGATGCGGCCATTGAGCGCCTGCGCGACGGGCACCATGAACTGTCCGAACGCTTCAATCTGGTGCAGGGGCGCTTCTATTCGGTCGGCGGCGATATCGCCCGGGTCGAGCAGAGCATCCAGCACGGCCAGCAGCGCTTGCGTCAGTTGCAGGATGACCTGAAAGAAGCCGAACGCGCGCGTCTGGAAACCGAATCGCATCTGGGCCACGACCGCACGCTGCTGCTGACCCTCGGCGAAGAGCTGGACATGCTCACCCCCGAGCAGGAGGTCACCAGCGCCGCCGCCGAAGAAGCCGCCGCTGCGCTGGAAGATTCCGAAAGCGTCATGCACGGCTGGCAGGAGCAGTGGGACACCTTCAACCTGACCGCCGCTGAACCCCGGCGTCAGGCCGAAGTGCAGCAGTCGCGCATCCAGCAGCTGGAAACCAGCATGGAGCGTCTGGCCGATCGACAAAAGCGTCTCGCGGAGGAACGCGACTTGCTCTCGGCCGATCCGGAAGACGCCGCGATCATGGCGCTCAACGAGCAACTTGCCGAGTCCGAAGCGACCCTGGAAGACTTGCAGACCAGCGAAGAAGCGCAGGTCGAAAAGCTTGAGCAACTGCGTCAGGAATTGCAGCAGGCGCTGACCGCGCAGCAACAGGCGCAGGGCGATCTGCAGCGGCTCAACGGTCGCCTGGCGTCCCTTGAGGCCCTGCAGCAAGCCGCGCTCGATCCGGGCACCGGCACCGCCGAATGGTTGAAGGAACACAACCTCGCCGAGCGCCCGCGCCTGGCCGAGGGCCTGAAGGTCGAGGCGGGTTGGGAGCTGGCGGTGGAAACCGTGCTCGGCGCCGATCTGCAAGCGGTACTCGTCGACGATTTCAGCGGTTTCGATCTGTCCGGTTTCAGCCAGGGTGATTTGCGCCTGCTCAGCCCGGGCAACGATGGCGTGCGGGTGGCCGGCAGCTTGCTGGACAAGGTAGAGGCGCAGATTGATCTGTCGCCGTGGCTCGGTCAGGTCAAACCGGTCGACAGCCTCGAGCAGGCCTTGGCCTTGCGCGGACAGTTGAGCGCCGGCCAGAGCGTGATCAGCCGCGACGGTTATTGGGTCGGCCGGCACTTTCTGCGCGTGCGTCGTGCCAGTGAAGCCGAGAGCGGCATGCTCGCCCGAGGTCAGGAAATCGAGACGCTGCAGGCCGAGCGCGAAGAGCGCGAAGCCACGGTCGAGGCCATGGAAACCCGCTTGCAAACCCTGCGTGCGCAACAGCGTCAGCAGGAAAACGGTCGCGAACATTTGCGGCGCTTGCTGCAAGACGAAGCGCGTCAGCAAGGTGAACTGAAAGCCCAATTGTCCGCCGGCAAAGCCAAGGCCGAACAACTGACCTTGCGCCGTACGCGCCTCGATGAAGAGCTGGTCGAACTCGGCGAACAGCGCGAGCTGGAACACGAACAGATCGGCGAAGCGCGCATGCAATTGCAGGAAGCGCTCGACGCCATGGCGCTGGACACCGAACAGCGCGAATTGCTGCTGGCCCAGCGCGACAGCCTGCGCGAACGCCTCGACCGCGTGCGACAGGAAGCCCGTCAGCACAAGGATCACGCTCATCAACTGGCCGTGCGTCTCGGCTCGTTGCGTGCCCAGCACGATTCCACGCGTCAGGCGCTGGAGCGTCTGGAGATGCAGGCCGAGCGCCTCACCGAAAAACGCGAACAGTTGAGTCTGAATCTGGAGGAGGGTGAGGCGCCGCTGGAAGAGCTGCGCCTGAAACTCGAAGAGCTGCTCGACAAACGCATGACCGTCGACGAAGAACTGAAGACTGCGCAGATCGCGCTGGAAGACGCCGACCGCGAATTGCGCGAAGCGGAAAAACGTCGGACCCAGGCCGAGCAGCAATCGCAATTGATCCGCGGCCAACTCGAACAGCAGCGCATGGAATGGCAAGCGCTGACCGTGCGACGCAAGGCGTTGCAGGATCAATTGCTCGAAGACGGCTACGATCTCAATGGCGTGCTCGCGACCTTGACGCCTGAGGCCAGTGAACGCGCCGCCGAAGATGAACTCGAACGAATCAATGCGCGGATTCAGCGTCTGGGCGCGATCAACCTCGCGGCCATCGACGAATACACGCAACAATCCGAGCGTAAACGTTATCTGGATGCGCAGGACGCCGATCTGGTGGAAGCACTGGAGACCCTGGAAAACGTCATTCGCAAGATCGACAAGGAAACCCGTAACCGTTTCAAAGATACCTTTGATCAGATCAATGGCGGTTTACAGGCACTTTTCCCGAAAGTTTTCGGTGGAGGCAGCGCCTATTTGGAACTGACGGGCGAAGATCTACTCGATACAGGGGTGACGATCATGGCGCGGCCGCCTGGAAAGAAGAACAGCACCATCCATTTGCTCTCCGGCGGGGAAAAAGCCCTGACCGCACTGGCACTGGTTTTTGCGATCTTCAAATTGAATCCGGCGCCGTTCTGCATGCTCGATGAAGTTGACGCGCCACTGGATGACGCTAACGTTGGACGCTACGCACGATTGGTTAAAGAGATGTCGCAGACCGTGCAGTTCATCTATATCACCCACAACAAGATCGCCATGGAAATGGCCGATCAACTGATGGGGGTGACGATGCACGAGCCGGGTTGTTCGCGACTGGTTGCAGTGGATGTCGAGGAGGCGATGGCGATGGTGGACGCCTGAGCCAGCGTGGTGTCGGAAGGGTATTGATGTTCTGTAGGACTTTTTTACCGACTTCGACTTGCTGGCCAATCGACATATTCGCGCAAGCCAATGTGACAGACGGTGTAAAGTTGTCTTTGGTCGTGCTAGTTTAATGTCAATTTTTCGTATACGTGGGCAAAACGCCTGTCAGAACATAGAGTTGGCGCCACGTTTTAAAGCGGTTTACACAGTGTAAACCCCTTATTTTTCAGCATTTTTTATAGAGGCACGGGATTACATGGAAATCGGTCTGCGCGAGTGGCTGATCGTCATCGGCATCATTGTGATAGCCGGTATTCTTTTCGATGGCTGGCGCCGTATGCGCGGCGGCAAGGGAAAACTGAAATTCCGTCTTGACCGAAGTCTGTCCAACCTGCCGGACGAGGACACCAGCGCTGAGCTGTTGGGCCCGGCTCGCGTGCTGGACACGCATAAAGAACCGCAACTGGACGAACACGATCTGCCGTCGGTGAGCATGCCGGCCCGCGAAGCACGCGAGCCTCGCGAATCGGGCTCCAAACGTGGCAAGCGTGGCAGCAATGGTCCGGCCCAGGGCGACCTGAACCTCGACCTGGACCTGGACGGTGGCCCGAGCTTCAGCAGCCGTGATGATGACTTTGTCGAAGACAGCAAGCCTTCGCCGGCCGTGGCCGACAAGGATCAGCCGCAAGCCGAAGAAGTCCTGGTGATCAGCGTGATCTGCCGCGACGCAGCCGGCTTCAAAGGCCCGGCGTTGTTGCAGAACATTCTGGAAAGCGGTCTGCGTTTCGGCGAGATGGATATTTTCCACCGCCACGAAAGCATGGCCGGTAACGGTGAAGTGCTGTTCTCCATGGCCAACGCCGTCAAGCCGGGTATCTTCGATCTGGACGACATCGACCATTTCAGCACCCCGGCGGTGAGCTTTTTCCTCGGCCTGCCAGGCCCGCGTCATCCGAAGCAGGCCTTCGACGTGATGGTGGCGGCAGCCCGCAAGCTGTCCCAGGAACTGAACGGCGAGTTGAAAGACGATCAGCGCAGCGTTCTGACCGCGCAGACCATCGAGCACTACCGTCAGCGCATCGTCGAATTCGAACGCCGGGCCCTGACCCAGAAGCGCTAAAGGCCAAGATCAAAAGATCGCAGCCTTCGGCAGCTCCTACAGAGGACCCTGTAGGAGCTGTCGAGTGCAACGAGGCTGCGATCTTTAAATGATGAAACTGGAGCAGCCTCGGCTGCTCTTTTGCTTTATGAGAGAACACCCATGACCGCCGCCAAAACCCGCATTCTAGAACTGCGCGCTGAGCTCGATCAGCATAACTACCGTTACCACGTCCTCGACGAACCGAGCATTCCGGACGCCGAATACGACCGGTTGTTCCACGAGCTCAAGGCGCTGGAAGCGGCCAACCCGGAACTGATCACCAGCGACTCGCCGACCCAGCGCGTCGGCAGCGTGGCCCTGACCGCGTTCACCCAGGTGCGTCACGAAGTGCCGATGCTCAGCCTCGGCAACGCCTTCGAAGAAACCGACATGCGCGAGTTCGACCGCCGGGTGACTGAAGGGCTGGATCTGCCGGCCGGCGATCTGTTCGGTGGCGGTGCGGCGGTGGAGTACAGCTGCGAACCGAAGCTCGATGGCCTGGCGGTCAGCCTGCTGTATCAGGACGGCGTGCTGGTGCGCGGCGCCACACGCGGCGACGGCACCACCGGTGAAGACATCAGCGTCAACGTGCGCACCGTGCGCAACATTCCGCTGAAGCTGCACGGCAGCGGTTGGCCGGCGACCCTGGAAGTGCGCGGTGAAGTGTTCATGTCCAAGGCCGGTTTCGAGCGCCTCAACGCCTCGCAACTGGAAGTCGGCGGCAAGACCTTCGCCAACCCGCGCAACGCCGCTGCCGGCAGCCTGCGTCAGCTGGATTCGAAGATCACCGCCAACCGCCCGCTGGAATTCTGCTGCTACGGCATTGGTCAGGTCTCCCACGATATTTCTGACACCCACATCGGCAACCTCAAGCAATTGCAGGCGTGGGGCCTGCCGATCAGCCATGAGCTGAAACTGGCCAAAGGCATCGGCGAGTGCCTGGATTACTACCGCGACATCGGCGAGCGGCGTAACTCGCTGGCCTACGAAATTGACGGCGTGGTGTTCAAGGTCAACAGCATTGCCGATCAGCGTGAGCTGGGCTTTCGTGCCCGCGAACCGCGCTGGGCCATCGCGCACAAATTCCCGGCGATGGAAGAACTCACCGAACTGCTCGACGTGGAATTCCAGGTCGGCCGCACCGGTGCCGTCACCCCCGTTGCACGACTGAAACCGGTCAAGGTTGCCGGTGTCACTGTCGCCAACGCCACTTTGCACAACATGGATGAAGTGGCGCGTCTGGGCTTGATGATCGGCGACACGGTGATCATCCGCCGCGCCGGCGACGTGATCCCGCAGGTGGTGCAAGTGGTCACCGAACGTCGCCCCGACGATGCGCGCCCGGTGCATATCCCGCAAAGCTGCCCGGTGTGCGGCTCCCACGTCGAGCGCACGCAACTGGTCAAGCGCAGCAAAGGCAAGGAAACCATCAGCGAAGGCGCGGTGTACCGCTGCGTCGGCCGTCTGGCCTGTGGCGCACAACTGAAACAGGCGATCATTCACTTTGTGTCGCGCCGGGCGATGGACATCGAAGGCCTCGGCGACAAGAGCGTCGAGCAACTGGTCGACGAAGGTCTGGTCAGTTCGCCGGCGGACCTGTACGCGCTGAAGTTCGACGACATCGTCGATCTGGAGGGCTTCGCTGAAGTCTCCAGCAACAAGCTGCTGACGGCGATCGAAGACAGCAAACAGCCGGGGCTGGCGCGCTTCATCTACGCCCTCGGCATTCCCGATGTCGGCGAGGAGACGGCCAAGGTCCTGGCGCGTTCGCTGGGTTCGCTGGAGCGCGTGCAACAGGCGTTGCCACAGGTGCTGACCTACCTGCCGGACATCGGCCTGGAAGTGGCGCACGAGATTCACAGCTTCTTCGAAGATGCGCACAACCAGCAGGTGATTACTGAATTGCTGGGGCACGGCTTGCAGATTCAGGATCAGGGCGAGCTGGGCGCCGAATTTGCTGCGAGTACCACGCTCGGTGGGTTACTCGACAAGCTGCACATCCCTTCGGTCGGCCCGGGCGGCGCGCAGAAACTCGCAGACAAGTTCGGCTCGCTGGAAGCGGTGATGAATGCCGATTGGCTGGACATGCGTCAGGCACTGCCGGAGAAACAGGCCAATTCGGTGCGCGAGTTCTTTGCTTCGCCAGAGCACCGGCAGATCGCCGAGTCCGCCGAGAAACAGCTGCGTGATTTCGGCATGCACTGGTTGAGCGAGAAGAAAGTCGTCGAAGGCCTGCCGCTGTCCGGCCAGACCTGGGTGCTGACCGGCAAGGTTGAGCTGATGAGTCGTGATGTGGCCAAAGAGCATCTGGAAAGCCTCGGCGCCAAGGTGGCGGGCTCGGTATCGGCGAAAACTCATTGCGTGGTCGCAGGGCCGGGCGCCGGCTCGAAACTGACCAAGGCCAATGAGCTGGGCGTGAAGGTCATGGACGAAGAAGCGTTTATCGCCTTCCTCAAAACCCATGGTATTTCTGCCTGATACCTCTTCCGGAGAGTGCGCTTTTTTGTGGTGAGGGGGCTTGCCCCCGTTGGGTTGCGAAGCAGCCCCGACTTCAGAGAATGCAGTTCATCCATAGTCTGCCGTTGGAGTGCGTTGCACTCCAACGGGGGCAAGCCCCCCTCACCACAATGATTCCTCATGGTGTTAGTGGGAACGATGTTGTCTCGGCAATGATCTAGTCTTGGCAAGCCCCAGGGAGAGATCGCCATGTACCGCTTTTTCGAGCAGCTCAGTTCTCGCATCGTCGCGCCGTTCATGGGCGAAACTTCACGCAACAGCAAAGTCTGGCCGTGCCGCTGCGGCCAGTCGCTGTTCTTTCGCAACAGCCAGTGCCTGGCTTGCAACGCTGCGCTGGGCTACCAGCCTGAAGAAAGTCGCATCACTTCATTGTCGCCCGGTGTGGAGGGTGGCATCTGGACGCTCGACGCCGACCCCGATGCCGGACTGTTTCGCCGCTGTGCCAACCTGGACACGCCGGCCGCCTGCAACTGGCTGCTGCCCCTCAATGCGCACGACAGTTTGTGTGTCGCGTGCAGCCTCAATCGCACCATCCCCGACCTCGCGGTGGCGGCAAACCCCGAGCGCTGGCGCAAAGTCGAAATCGCCAAACGACGCCTCGTCGCGCAACTGATCACCCTCGGTCTGCCGGTCATCCCGAAAACCGTGGATGAAGACACCGGTCTGGCCTTCGATTTCATCGGCGTCGACCTTGAAGGCAACGCACCGATGACCGGCCACGCCAACGGCCTGATCACCCTCGACATCAAGGAAGCCGACGACGCCCACCGCGAGCAGGTGCGGGCGGCGATGCATGAACCCTATCGCACGCTGCTCGGGCATTTCCGGCATGAGGTCGGGCATTACTACTGGGATCGCCTGATCGCCAACGGCCCGTGGCTCGAAGCCTTCCGTAGCCTGTTTGGCGACGAACGCGCCAGTTACGCTGAAGCGCTTGACCGTCATTATCAACAGGGCGCACCGCTGGACTGGCCGCAACACTACGTCAGCGCCTACGCGACCATGCATCCGTGGGAAGACTGGGCCGAAACCTGGGCGCATTACCTGCACATGATGGACGCCGTGGACACTGCGCTGGGCTTCGGCATGAGCGCGCGGGAAATGGACTTCGACTACCAGCCGTTTCCGCCCGGCACCCTGTACGACCCGGAGCACCCCGGCGGCGCGGCATTCCTGTCATTCGTCAATGCGTGGATCGAACTGGCCGGCATGCTCAACGAACTGTCGCGCAGCATGGGCCAGCCGGATTTCTACCCGTTCGTGCTGCCGGCGGCGGCGATTGCCAAGCTGCACTTCATCCATCTGGTGATCCAGCAGGCGGGTGGTCGGGCAGACGAGGTTCTCACCCTGTAGGAACTGCCGCAGGCTGCGATCTTTATGTCCTTGAAGCCACTCATATTTTTAATCTGAAACCAACGGTTGTAACTTCGCTTCAGATAGGTACAATGGCGCGGCTCGCCGACAGGTGAGTGTCGTTATGGTGACCCCATCGGTCCCCCCGCAACGATTACCCGTGAACCTGGTCAGATCCGGAAGGAAGCAGCCACAGCGGGAACATTGTGTGCCGGGGTGTGGCTGGTGGGGTTACCACCTTAACGAACATCGAACGCTTCAACAGAACTGCATGGGTTTCGCCCACTGCAGTTTTTTTATGCCTGCGATTCGAGTTTTCACGCCAGCCTCTGTGGGAGCGAACCTGCTCGCGAAGGCAACGCCCCAATGCCTGTTCGGCCTTCGCTGCGCAACAGTGGCATACTCCACCGTCTTGCTGCGCGCGTCGTTGACAAGTTCGCGCCCTGGCTACGAGGTTGTATGCACCCGGAACATCACGATTTATCCACTGCCGTTTACTTGCCCGTGACGGATGAAACCTGCGCGAGCCTGTTGCAGCCAGAGGGCGTGAAAACCCTCGGCGAGCTGACGGACGCGCAACTGGCCGCGGTGCTGGTCATTCAGAATCTGGCCCAGGCGGCCGAAAAGGATCTCACCGCCGCCGCGGCGGAGAAGGTCCTGGCCAAGTTGATTGCATGGGCGGTCGATGGCCGGGCAGGGCTGTTGTCCGAGGCGCAGCGACTGTTCGATCCGCGCCAGCTGTACTTCGGGCTCAACGCCATCCGGCGGCTGAACCTGCGATTGCTGTTGGCCGACGAAGTATCGGCGCAGGATTACCTGCTGCCTGATGGCAAATGGGATGACGAGTTCAAGACGCGCCACCACGCCGCCAACAATCCGTTCAGCCAACAGATGATCAGCCCCATCCATCGCGAGCGCTGGCTGAGCGCGGCACAAGACAAACTGGTCAGGACCTTCCGCGCCAATCTGGACGAAGACCTGCACGTGCAGGGCTACGCCGGGATCGGCAAGAGCCATCTGCTCGGTGCCTTGACCGAGTGTCTGCGACCGGAGAAAACCCTGCTGCTGGCGCGCACCCCGGAAAAACTGGCCACGCTCGGTCAGCGCATGGGCATTACCGGTGATCGCAAGCCCGGCATCACGTTCGAAGCCTTCGCGCGCGGGCTGATACACGGTCGCAGACCGCAGCCGGCGGGTGCTGCCGCCAGGTTGGCGAGTAAGCAGAGTGTGGCGCAGGAACTGAATATCCTCGGCTTTCGCGGCCATGATGCGCAACGGACCTTCAACGTTTGCCTGGAAACCCTTGAGCGCTATTGTCAGTCCCGGGACTACAGCCTGAGCGCCCAGCATCTGCCGTATTTCCAGCTTTCGTTGTCCAGCCTTGAGTCCAAGGTGCTGCTGGAATATTCCAGCCGCGTCTGGACCTATCTTGAGGCCAACCCGGCATGGGGGCGGCAGAGCGGCTTCGAAGCGTTGTTGCTGATCAAGCGGGCGAGTCTGGCCGGCTGCGTGGTGCCGCCTCGCTATACCCATGTGCTGATTGACGAGAGCCAGGATATTCCTGCCTCGCTGCTGCAGATCATCGAGCGCGGCCGTCAGGTGCTGATCACCCTGGGCGATGAGTATCAGCACGCCAGCCGCGATCTGGTGAAAAGAAAGCGTGAAGTGCGCCAGAGCGATATCACCTATTCGGTACGCTCCGGCCGCAACGTCGAGCGTCTGGTCAATCCGCTGATTTCCCGGCACTCGGAAAAGACCAAGGTGCCTTTCGAAGGCGCGCGTGAGGCGGACGTCGGAATCGAGTTTTATCCACAAGGCTTTGTGCCGCCCGAAGGTTGCGTGGTGCTGACCGCCTCACCGTGGGACACGATGATGTGGGCCATGCAATTGCACGATGGCAACTGCCTGTTCAGCTTTGCCGACATGAAAGCGCAGCGCGATCTCGAACACTTCATGACCACCGCCATCGAGCTGTTCAAGGTCGACTACTACAGTGCCGAGTACAGCGATAAGGGCCCGTATCGGTATTTCAGCGACTTGCCCGACTGGCAGCAGGTGCGCGAGGCCAATCAGTTCGACGAGGCGTTTCTGTGGGTCGAGGCCGAGCTGCAAAAGGGCTTCAAGGTGGCTGACCTGACCCGTCTGAATCGCATGATCGGCGGCCCCGGCAAGAGCTGCATGCTGATGCAGGCGCAGGAGGCGGGTGGCATGGAGTTCGACCGGGTGCTGCTGACACCCGAGCTGTTGACCAACGTCAAGTTCAAGGACGCCTATGCGTTCGATGAGCGGATCTGCGCCGTGTACATCGCCATCTCGCGCGCACGGCAGCAGCTCTATCTGCCGTACGACGTGGTCGAATGGATCGAATTTCATGACTACCAGAAATTCCGCGAATCGCACGGCTACTGAATACCTGGCCACAATCTCCCTGTAGGAGTGAGCCTGCTCGCGATAGCGGTAGATCATTCACTAAAGGATGGCGGCTGATACACCGCCATCGCGAGCAGGCTCACTCCTGCAGAGTTACGGGTTGTCTTCGAAACTGCCGGTATACAACCGGATCATGTCTCGATCTCCCCCAACATTTTCCGCCACCCCTTGCTGTTGTTCTTCAGGCAGTAGACGCTGGTTGAACCAGTCCAGGGCCATTGATTGCTACGATCCCGGGCTGATATTCCCCCGCCAACAGCAGCTTGGCCATATTAGACGAGCACACCGGATGCAATTTTGCCCTTGCTCCGCTAGCATTAGCCGCTTCAGCTTCCTTCGTTGCGACGGTTTTCGATGAGTTATCAGGTTCTTGCACGTAAATGGCGTCCGCGCTCGTTCCGCGAAATGGTCGGCCAGACCCATGTGCTCAAGGCTCTGATCAATGCCTTGGACAGCCAGCGGCTGCACCACGCGTACCTGTTCACCGGTACGCGCGGGGTCGGCAAGACCACCATTGCGCGGATCATTGCCAAATGCCTGAACTGTGAGACAGGTATCACTTCCAGCCCCTGCGGCGAGTGTTCGGTGTGCCGCGAGATCGATGAAGGTCGCTTCGTCGACCTGATCGAGATCGACGCCGCGAGCCGGACGAAAGTCGAGGACACCCGCGAGCTGCTCGACAACGTGCAGTACGCCCCGAGCCGCGGGCGCTTCAAGGTCTACCTGATCGACGAAGTGCACATGCTCTCCAGCCATTCCTTCAATGCGCTGCTGAAAACCCTCGAAGAGCCGCCGCCGTACGTCAAGTTCATCCTGGCGACGACGGACCCGCAGAAACTTCCGGCAACGATTTTGTCGCGTTGCCTGCAGTTCTCTCTGAAGAACATGACGCCCGAGCGCGTGGTCGAGCATTTGACCCACGTCCTCGGCGCCGAGAACGTGCCGTTCGAAGACGACGCACTGTGGCTGCTGGGTCGCGCCGCTGACGGCTCGATGCGTGACGCCATGAGCCTGACCGACCAGGCCATCGCCTTCGGTGAAGGCAAGGTACTGGCCGCCGACGTGCGGGCGATGCTCGGTACGCTGGATCACGGCCAGGTCTTCGACGTACTGCACGCGCTGATCGAAGGCGACGCCAAGGCGTTGCTCGAAGCCGTGCGCCACCTGGCCGAGCAAGGCCCGGACTGGAACGGCGTGCTCTCGGAAATTCTCAACGTGCTGCACCGCGTCGCCATCGCCCAGGCGTTGCCCGAAGGTGTCGACAACGGTCATGGCGACCGTGATCGGGTGTTGGCGCTGGCTCAGGCGCTGCCGGCCGAAGATGTGCAGTTCTATTACCAGATGGGCCTGATCGGCCGCCGCGACTTGCCGCTGGCGCCGGACCCCCGGGGTGGCTTCGAGATGGTTCTGCTGCGGATGCTGGCCTTCCGGCCGGCGGACACGGCGGACGCCCCGAGGCAACCGCTAAAGCCAGTGGGGATCAGCCAGGCCACAGTTGATTCCGCAAACTCAGTGGCTGCCGCGCCTAAACCTGCGCCGGTAGTCGCTGCGGCTGTTGCGCCGACGCCTGCACCTGCACCGGTTGTTGCGCCTGCGCCTGCGCCAGTACCGACCCCGGAACCCGCGCCTGTCGTGGTCGCCGAGCCCGCGCCGGCGCCAGAGCTGCCGCCAGAACCCGAGCCGGTCGTCGCCGAAGAGGTCGTCGACCTGCCGTGGAACGATCCGGTCGAACCCGAGCCTGAGCCCGCGCAGCAACCGGCCGTCGAACCGGTGCTGGAAACCGCTGGCGAGCAGCCCGAGTTGCCGCCGATGCCGCTGCCGACCCCGGACAGCGTGGTACCGGATGCACCGGAGTGGGCCGCCGCGCCGATTCCCGAGCCGTCGGTCGCCGAGGTCGATGCCGCCACGCCGGGCATGGACCTGGACGACGAACCGCCGCTGGACGAAGACTACATCGAGCCGGACATGGATTCGGCCTACAGCTACCTCGACGACCTGGCCAGCGAACACACCGCCGAGCCGGTTCCGGAACCCGAGCCGGAGCCTGCCGCCGCGCCGGCCACCGGTCTGGCGTTGCAATGGCTGGAGCTGTTCCCGCAACTGCCGATCTCCGGCATGACCGGCAGCATCGCCGCCAACTGCACGCTGATCGCGGTCGATGGCGACCATTGGCTGATGCACCTGGACCCGGCGCACAGTGCGCTGTTCAACGCTACGCAGCAGCGTCGCCTGAACGATGCATTGAACCAGTTCCACGGTCGCACGCTGACCCTGACCATCGAGCTGATCAAGCCCGAGCAGGAAACCCCGGCGCAGGCTGCGTCTCGTCGTCGGGCCAACCGTCAGCGCGAAGCGGAGGAATCGATCCACGGTGATCCGTTCATCCAGCAGATGGTCCAGCAGTTCGGTGCGGTCGTGCGACACGATACTATTGAACCTGTCGACGCTCTGGTCACTCAGGGCTAATAACTGAAGGCGTTCGGCGTGCATTCGCCGGGTGCTGATTTGATCCAAGTACTTTTGAGGTGATTCCCATGATGAAAGGTGGCATGGCCGGCCTGATGAAGCAGGCGCAGCAGATGCAGGAAAAAATGGCCAAGATGCAGGAAGAACTGGCCAACGCCGAAGTCATCGGCAAGGCCGGTGGCGATATGGTCACCGTGGTGATGACCGGTCGTCACGACGTGAAAAGCGTCAGCATCGACCCAAGCCTGGTTGAAGGCCTGAGCGAAGACGACAAAGAAATGCTGGAAGCCGTGGTCGCTGCCGCCGTCAACGACGCCGTGCGCAAGATCGAAGCCAACAGCCAGGAAAAAATGGGCAGCATGACCGCCGGGATGAACCTGCCAGCGGGTATGAAACTGCCATTCTGATTCGCCATTGCGCGACAGATGAGCTACACAAAATGCCAGGCATCGCGCCTGGCATTTTTGTTTCTGCCGGATCAGGTACAAACCCTGTAGGAGCTGTCGAGTGAAACGAGGCTGCGATCTTTTGATCTTGATCTTTAAAAGCAAAATCAAAAGATCGCAGCATGCCGCAGCTCCTGCATAAATCTCGTGCAGTGTCGAAACATCGAACCCGCTACCGCCACAAAGGTCTGCTCCCTATACCCCCTGAATTCCCCATTCACAGGAGATGCTGACATGTCCGACCCTCTGACGCTCAACCAACGCTTCGTCCTCGCCTCGCGCCCGGTCGGTGCGCCGACCCCGGAAAATTTCCGTCTGGAGCGCGAAGCGTTGCCGGATCTCGAAGACGGTCAGGTGCTGCTGAAAACCCTGTACCTGTCGCTCGACCCGTACATGCGCGGGCGTATGAGTGACGCGCCGTCCTACGCCGCGCCGGTACAAATCGGCGAAGTGATGACCGGTGGTGCTGTCAGCCGTGTCGAAGACTCCCGTCATCCGAAATTCCACAAGGGTGATCTGGTGGTCGGCCTCACCGGTTGGCAGAGCCACAGCATCAGCGACGGGCGCAACATCATTCCGATCCCGTCCGGCCTGCCGAGCCCGTCGATGGCTCTCGGTGTATTGGGCATGCCGGGAATGACCGCGTACATGGGCCTGATCGACATCGGTCAGCCGAAGGAGGGTGAAACCCTGGTGGTTGCCGCTGCGTCCGGCGCAGTTGGCTCGGTGGTCGGCCAAGTGGCGAAGATCAAAGGTCTGCGCGCCGTCGGCGTGGCCGGTGGCGCCGACAAATGCAAATACGTGGTCGAGGAGCTGGGTTTTGATGCCTGCATCGATCATAAGGCGCCGGATTTTGCCGAACAACTGGCCAAGGCGTGCCCGAATGGCATCGACATCTATTACGAGAACGTCGGTGGTCATGTCTTCGATGCCGTGGTGCCGCTGCTCAACCCCAAGGCGCGAATTCCGCTGTGCGGGCTGATTGCCGGCTACAACGCCTCTGAAGCGCCGCAAGGCCCGGATCGTCTGCCGATGCTGCAACGTACGTTGTTGACCAAGCGTGTGCGGATTCAGGGCTTCATCGTGTTTGACGACTATGGCGACCGTCAGCCGGAATTCATCAGCCACATGGTGCCGTGGGTGCGCGACGGCAAGGTGAAATTCCGCGAGGACGTGGTGGAAGGCCTGGAGCAGGCACCGGAGGCGTTTATCGGTCTGCTGGAGGGGCGCAACTTCGGCAAACTGGTGGTGAAGGTCGCTCAGGACTGAGCATTTGACGCTGGCCGGAGGCGCGGGTATAAACCGCGTCTCGTTGTTTTGTCGGACTTTTTACCCATGAGCTTCAGCCCTTTGATTCGCCAACTGATCGACGCCCTGCGAACCTTGCCGGGCGTGGGTCAGAAAACCGCCCAGCGCATGGCGTTGCAGTTGCTCGAGCGTGATCGCAGCGGCGGCACGCGCCTGGCCCAGGCCCTGAGCCAGGCCATGGAAGGGGTCGGTCATTGCCGTCAGTGCCGCACGCTGACCGAAGACGATCTGTGCCCGCAATGCGCCGATCCGCGCCGCGACGACACGCTGCTGTGCGTGGTGGAAGGGCCGATGGACGTGTATGCG
The DNA here is from genome assembly GCF_018729515.1 of Pseudomonas sp. MG-9. NCBI lineage: Bacteria > Pseudomonadati > Pseudomonadota > Gammaproteobacteria > Pseudomonadales > Pseudomonadaceae > Pseudomonas > Pseudomonas sp. MG-9. The sequence continues at coordinate 569,620 of NZ_JAHHZH010000003.1, read as the reverse complement.
GTCGAGCAGACCGGTTTCCGTGGCCGCTACTTCGTGCTCAAGGGCCATCTGTCGCCGCTCGACGGTCTGGGGCCTGAGGCGATCGGCATTCCGCAGTTGATGGCGCGCATCGAAGAGGCGGGTACCTTTACCGAAGTCATCCTCGCCACCAACCCGACGGTGGAAGGTGAAGCCACGGCGCATTACATCGCCCAGCTTCTCGCCAACAAAGGCCTGATCGCCTCACGCATCGCTCATGGCGTGCCGCTGGGCGGTGAGCTGGAACTGGTGGATGGCGGGACGCTGGCGCATTCGTTTGCCGGGCGTAAGCCGATTTCCCTCTGATCAAAGCAAAAGATCGCAGCCTTCGGCAGCTCCTACAGGGATGCATTCCAATTGTAGGAGCTGCCGAAGGCTGCGATCTTTTGATCTTCTGCATCTTGAAAACCAAGCAAGCGCTCGGTTAACGTCGGCGAACCCTTCGATGGAGCTCGCCCATGCCTGCCTTCCAGGAATACTTCGACCCCAGCCACCAAATGGTCCGTGACAGCGTCAGACGTTTCGTCGAGCGCGAGATCCTGCCGGACATCGACGCGTGGGAAGAAGCCGAAAGTTTTCCCCGTGAGCTGTACCTGAAGGCCGGGGCGGCGGGGATTCTCGGTATTGGTTACCCAGAAGCACTGGGCGGTAGCCACGAAGGTGATCTGTTCGCCAAGATCGCCGCCAGTGAGGAACTGATGCGCTGCGGCTCCGGCGGTCTGGTGGCCGGGTTGGGGTCGCTGGATATCGGTCTGCCACCGATCGTCAAATGGGCGCGCTCTGAAGTGCGTGAGCGCGTCGTGCCACAAGTGCTCAGTGGCGAAAAGATCAGCGCCCTGGCGGTCACCGAGCCCGGTGGCGGTTCCGACGTCGCTAACCTGCAAACCCGCGCCGTGCGTGACGGTGATGTCTATCGGGTCAGCGGCAGCAAAACCTTCATCACCAGCGGCGTACGCGCCGATTGCTACACCGTCGCGGTGCGCACCGGCGCGCCAGGTTTCGGCGGCATCAGCCTGCTGCTGATCGAGAAGGGCACACCAGGCTTCACGGTAGGTCGCCAGCTGAAGAAAATGGGCTGGTGGGCCTCGGACACCGCTGAACTGTTCTTCGACGACTGTCGGGTACCTGTGGGCCATCTGATCGGTGCCGAGAATATGGGCTTTGCCTGCATCATGGGCAATTTCCAGAGCGAACGGCTGGCACTGGCGCTGATGGCCAACATGACTTCACAGCTGGCGCTCGAAGAGGCCCTGAAGTGGGCGCGCGAGCGTGAGGCCTTCGGCAAACTGATCGGCAAGTTTCAGGTGATCAAGCATCGCCTCGCCGAAATGGCCACGGCGCTGGAAGTGTCGCGGGAGTTCACCTACCGGCAGGCGGCGAAGATGGCGGCGGGACAGAGCGTGATCAAGGAGATTTCCATGGCCAAGAATTTTGCCACGGATACCTCGGACCGGATCACCACTGAAGCGGTGCAAATTCTCGGCGGCCTCGGTTACATGCGCGAGAGCCTGGTGGAGCGGCTGTATCGGGATAACCGCATTCTGTCGATTGGCGGCGGGACGCGGGAAGTGATGAACGAGATCATCAGCAAGCAGATGGGGCTTTAAAAGCAAAAGATCGCAGCCTTCGGCAGCTCCTACATTGAGATGGGTGTTTCCCTGTAGGAGCTGCCGAAGGCTGCGATCTTTTGATCTTTACTATTTATCGGTCAACGCAAACTGCGTCAGGCAGAAGGCAGGAATCCCCATGTCTTCCAGACGCTGCGAACCACCCAGCTCCGGCAGATCAATGATCGCCGCCGCTTCATGCACCCGCGCGCCCATGCGGCGGATCAGGTTGGCCGCTGCGATCAACGTACCACCGGTGGCGATCAGGTCATCGAACATCACCACCGAATCACCTTCGCACAGGCTGTCGGCGTGCACTTCGAGGAACGCTTCGCCGTACTCGGTCGCGTAACCTTCGGCCAGCACGTCCGCCGGCAGTTTGCCCTGCTTGCGGAACAGCACCAGCGGCTTGTTCAACTGGTAGGCCAGCACCGAACCGATCAGGAAACCGCGCGCATCCATCGCGCCGATGTGGGTGAAGTCGGCTTCCACATAACGGTGGGCGAAGCTGTCCATCACCAGGCGCATGGCCTTGGGCGACTGGAACAGCGGGGTGATGTCGCGAAAGATCACGCCCGGTTTCGGAAAATCGATCACGGGGCGGATCAGGGATTTGATGTCGAAGGAGTCGAAGACCATCGTCGAGGTGTCCTGGCAGGGCTGCAAACGGCGCAGTATACCCGCGGCTGAAACGCTTCGCTCAACCGCGGATCGAGATCAGCCTTCGAGCGAGCCACCAGCCAGGGCGCAGAGCTGGATCGGGTCGAGGATGTGGATCTCCTTGCCCTCGGCGGCGATCAGTTCATTCTGCTGGAAGCGGGTGAACACCCGGGACACGGTTTCCACCGCGAGGCCCAGGTAGTTGCCGATTTCGTTGCGCGACATGCTCAGGCGGAACTGGTTGGCCGAGAACCCGCGAGCGCGGAAGCGGGCCGACAGGTTGACCAGGAACGTGGCGATGCGCTCGTCGGCGGTTTTCTTCGACAACAACAGCATCATTTGCTGGTCGTCACGGATCTCGCGGCTCATCACGCGCATCAACTGGCGGCGCAGCTGTGGCAGTTGCAGAGCCAGTTCGTCGAGGCGTTCGAAAGGAATTTCACACACCGAGGTGGTTTCCAGGGCCTGGGCCGACACCGGGTGTTTCTCGGTGTCCATGCCGGACAGACCGACCAGCTCGCTCGGCAGGTGGAAACCGGTGAGCTGCTCTTCGCCGGTGTCGCTCAGGCTGAAAGTCTTGAGGGCGCCGGAGCGTACTGCATAAACGGAATCGAAGGTGTCGCCCTGGCGGAACAGGAACTCGCCTTTTTTCAGCGGGCGACCACGTTTAACGATTTCGTCCAGCGCATCCATGTCTTCCAGATTCAGAGAAAGTGGCAGGCAGAGAGGGGCCAGGCTGCAATCCTTGCAATGGGCCTGGTTATGAGCGCGCAGTTTGACTGGCTCGGACATTTCTTAAATCCTTGTGGGAAAACACACATAAGCCGTAAGGGTAACCCACGGGAGGACATTCAGGCCAGTCCACGGCGAGATTGCCCCACGGGCATAAGGCCGCAGGGCAAACAATAGGCTCAGGGTGTTCGCGAGACTCGCAAGGAATCGGTTTCATGGGCAGGACGTTTCAGATCACCCGCGAGAAGCGCTGACGGTTCTGCTGTTCCAGATACGCGTCGAACACCATGCACACCGAACGCACCAAGAGGCGTCCGGCCGGCAATACTTCGATCCTTTCGCGATCCAGCGTGATCAAGCCATCGTTGGCCATGCCTTGCAGTTGTGGCCACAGCGCGCCGAAATAACCTTGAAAGTCGACGTTGAACGCTTGCTCGATCTCGGCGAACTCCAGGCTGAAATTGCAGATCAGTTGCTGGATCACCGCGCGGCGCAGGCGGTCGTCGGCATTGCACACCAGGCCCCGGCTGGTCGCCAGTTGCGCGGCAGCGAGGCTGTTCTGGTACTGGTTGAGGTCGCTGCTGTTCTGGCAGTACAGGTCGCCGATCTGGCTGATCGCCGACACCCCCAGACCAATCAGATCGCAATGGCCGTGCGTGGTGTAGCCCTGAAAGTTGCGTTGCAGGGTCTGTTCTTCCTGGGCGATCGCCAGCTCATCGTCGGGCAGGGCGAAGTGATCCATGCCGATGTAGCGATAACCGGCGGCGGTCAGTTGCTCAATGGTGCGCTGGAGCATTTCCAGTTTTTGCGCCGGGCTCGGCAGCTCGTTGCTGTTGATCCGCCGCTGGGGCATGAAGCGCTCCGGCAGGTGTGCATAGTTGAACACCGAGAGCCGGTCCGGCTGCAGGCTGATGACTTCTTCGACAGTGCGCGCGAAGTTCTCCGGCGTCTGCTTGGGCAGGCCGTAGATCAGGTCGATGTTGATCGAGCGAAATTGCAGGGTGCGCGCCGCATCGATTACCGCGCGAGTTTCTTCCAGACTTTGCAGGCGATTGACTGCGCGCTGCACCGCCGGATCGAGGTCTTGCAGGCCGATGCTGACCCGGTTGAACCCCAGCTCGCGCAACAGGCCCATGGTCGACCAGTCGGCCTCGCGTGGGTCAATTTCAATGCCGTAGTCGCCGGAATCGTCATCCAGCAAATTGAAGTGTTTGCGCAGGTGCGCCATCAACTGCCGCAGTTCGTCGTGGCTGAGGAAGGTCGGGGTGCCGCCGCCGAAGTGCAGTTGCTCGACTTTCTGCGCCGGTTCCAGGTGGCAGGCAATCAGCTGGATTTCCTGCTCCAGCCGTTGCAGATACGGCTGTGCGCGGCCGCGATCCTTGGTGATGACCTTGTTGCAGGCGCAGTAGTAGCAAATGTTCGCGCAGAACGGCACGTGCACGTACAGCGACAACGGGCGCAGCGCCTTGCGGCTGTCGCGCAGGGCATGGAACAGGTCGAACGTGCCGACCTGACTGTTGAATTGCACGGCCGTCGGGTACGAGGTGTAGCGCGGCCCCGCCAAGTCGTAGCGGCGGATCAGATCAGTGTCCCAACGAATGGCGTCGAGCATGCGGGCATTCCCCCGGATAGGCTGGCAGTGTGGCGAGTCTATCGGGCGGCGGCGAGGGGGCTCTTGATTTGCATCAAGAGCATAAGAGCAAAAGATCGCAGCCTGCGGCAGCTCCTACAGGGAAACACATTCCAAATGTAGGAGCTGTCGTTTTTTTTGTGGCGAGGGGGCAAGCCCCCTCGCCACAGTTTTAATGTCCCATGAGCCAATGCTGATGCGGCCCCGGCAGCGTCCAGATCCCAAACAGAATCACCAGCAAGCCACCGGTCATGCGCACGCTGCGTTTGCGCAACAGCGCGGTCACACGCTCGGCGGCGAGCCCCGTGGCGAGCAGCACCGGCCATGTGCCCAGGCCGAAAGCGAGCATCAATAACGCACTGTCCAGCGCATTGCCCTGGCTCGCCGACCACAGCAGCGTGCTGTAAACCAGCCCGCACGGCAGCCAGCCCCACAGCGCGCCGAGCAGCAATGCACGCGGCAGAGTCGACACCGGCAGCAAGCGGTTGGCCACGGGCTGGATATAGCGCCATAAGCCACGGCCAAGGCTTTCGATGCGGGTCAGGCCGCTCCACCAGCCGGCCAGATACAGGCCCATGGCGATCAGCAGCAGCCCGGCGAGAATGCGCATGAACATCGCCGCCGGGCTGTTCGCCACTGCCCAACCGGCCAGGCCGATCAGCAGGCCGGCAGTGGCGTAGCTGAGGATGCGTCCGAGGTTGTACGCCAGCAGCAAACGAAAGCGCCGGCTGCGCTGTTCCTTGGGAATCGCCAGGGTCAGCGCGCCCATCAGGCCGCCGCACATGCCCAGACAATGACCGCCGCCGAGCAGGCCGAGGATCAGCGCCGAAACCAGCAGGGGCGCCAGCTCAAGCATGGGGTGGCGCCTTGTCCTGCGGCTTGTCGGACTTGGCTTCGTCCACGGCAGCGGTGTGGTTGGGGTCCTGATCATCGAACAGGATGCTGTGGGCCGGGCCGTCGAGGTCGTCGTACTGACCGCTGTCCACCGCCCAGAAGAAGATGTACACGGCGATGGCCACGATCAGCAGGGCGGCCGGGATCATCACGTAAAGAGCTGGCATCGCTACTCCAGGCCCGCGCGGCTCAAGCCGGCAACGGGCGGGTTTCTGAGCGGGTGCCGGCGACCGGCGCACTCGGCAGGCGAGTCAGGCGCAGGGCGTTGAGCACCACGGTCAACGAACTGATCGACATACCGACGGCGGCCCACACCGGGGTGATCCAGCCGAGGGCGGCGAACGGCAACATGAGGCCATTGTACAGCGCCGCCCACAGCAGGTTCTCGATGATTACCCGGCGGGTGCGTCGAGCCAGCGTGAATGCCTGCACCAGCGCGTCGAGGCGATTGGACAGCAGCACCGCATCGGCACTGGTTTTCGCCAGATCGGTGGCCGAGCCCATGGCGACGCTGATGTCGGCGGCGGCCAGCACCGGGACGTCATTCACGCCGTCGCCGAGCATCAGCACTTTGCGACCCTGTGCGTGCAGTTGTTGCAGCACTTGCAGTTTGTCGTCCGGGCGCAGCCCGCCACGGGCCTCGTCGATGCCCAGCTCGGCGGCGACACTGGCAACCATCGGCGAGCTGTCGCCGGACAGCAGCAGCGTGCGCCAGCCACGGGCCTTGCACGCGGCAAGCAGCGCGGGGGCATCGTCGCGCAGGCGATCATCGAGAACGAACCACGCCAATGGCCCCTGATCGTCACCGAGCAGCAGCCATTGTCCCGGTTCATTCGGCATCTCCGGTATAGGTTTGCCGCTGAGGTCGCAGACAAATGCGGCCTGACCGATGCGCAAACGCTGTGCGCCGACCAGCCCTTCGAGCCCAAGCCCCGGCGTACTGTGGACTTCTTCGGCGGCCAGCGGTGCGCGGCCAAAGGCGCGGGCAATCGGGTGTTCCGAACGGTTTTCCAGCGCAGCGGCAAGGCTCAGGCTCTGGTCGCTGTTCAGCGTGCCCAACGGGCGAATCGAGCGCAAAACCAGGCGCCCCTCGGTGAGGGTGCCGGTCTTGTCAAAGATCACCGTGTCGATCTGGTTCAGTCCTTCGAGCACATGGCCGCGAGTCAGCAGCAGGCCGAGTTTGTGCAAGGTGCCGGTGGCAGCAGTGAGGGCGGTTGGTGTGGCGAGCGACAGCGCGCAGGGGCAAGTCGCAACCAGCATCGCCAGGACGATCCAGAACGCCCGCGACGAATCCAGTTCCCACCACAACAGGCCGATGGCCGCCGCGGCAATCAGCGACAACAGCAGGAACCATTGCGCAGCACGGTCGGCGATTTCCGCCAGTCGCGGTTTCTCGGCCTGGGCGCGATCGAGCAGGCGGACGATGGCCGACAGCCGTGTGTCCTGACCCAGCGCCAGCACTTCGACGGTCAATGCGCCTTCGACATTCAGTGTGCCGGCGGTCACGGCGTCACCGGTCATGCGCGGCTGCGGCAGGTATTCGCCGGTGAGCAGCGATTCGTCGATGCTCGACTGGCCGTCGAGGATCTTGCCATCCGCCGGCAGGATCGACCCCGGTTGCACCAGCACCCGGTCGCCCAGGCGCAGTTCGCTGAGCAGAATGCGTTCGCTCTGGCCGCTGTCGTCGAGGCGCAGGCACGAGGCTGGCAGCAGGTTGACCAGTTGCGCCGTCGCGGCGGCGGTGCGCTCGCGGGCGCGGCGTTCCAGATAACGCCCGGCGAGCAGGAACAGCGCAAACATCCCGACCGCGTCGAAATACAGTTCGCCGACCCCGGTGATCGAGGTCCAGATCCCGGCGATGTACGCGCTGCCAATCGCCAGCGACACCGAGACGTCCATGGTCAAGTGACGGGTGCGCAGATCACGCATCGCGCCTTTGAAGAACGGCGCGCAGCTGTAGAACACGATCGGCGTGGTCAGGAACAGCGCGACCCAGCGCAGAATTGTATGCAGTTCGGGGCTGAGATCAATGTTGAATTCCGGCCAGGTCGCCATGGTCGCCATCATCGCCTGGAACCACAGCAGCCCGGCGACGCCGAGCTGGCGCAGGGCCAGACGGTTTTCGCTGGCCAGTTGTTCGCTGGCGCGGTCGGCCTGATACGGGTGGGCGGCGTAACCGATGTGGCGCAGTTCGGCGAGGATCTGGCTCAGCGGCAATTGCGCGTCGGCCCAGCGCACGTGCAGGCGATGGTTGGACAGATTCAACCGCGCCTCGGCCACCGCCGGCAGGGTGCGCAAGTGTTTCTCGATCAGCCAGCCGCAGGCGGCGCAACTGATGCCCTCCATCAGCAAGGTGGTTTCGGCGAGTTCGCCTTCGTGACGGACGAAAGGCTTTTGCACATCGGCGCGGTCGTACAGCGCCAGTTCATCGGTCAGTTGCACCGGCAGCGCTTCGGGGTTGGCCGAGGCTTCACTGCGGTGTTGGTAATAGCTTTCGAGACCGCCGGCAACGATGGCTTCGGCCACGGCCTGACAGCCGGGGCAGCAGAATTCGCGGGACTCCCCGAGCACGATGGCGGTGAAGCGACTGCCGGATGGAACGGGCAGGGCGCAGTGGTAGCAGGGGAGTGGGGTGGTCATCAGATTTTCACTAATACTGCCGAATCAACACCATTCCTGTAGGCGCTGCCGCAGGCTGCGATCTTTTGACTTTACCTTTTCAAAGCAAGATCAAAAGATCGCAGCCCGCGGCAACTCCTACAGGGTTCGGTTTATTTTTTCAGGTCTTCGGCGCCCTGCAGGGGTTCATCTCCCAGCAGCAGATCCTTGTCATGGCTGACCAGTTCTTCTTCGAACATGCGCCACACGTGATCATCCTGAGTACCCAGCAACTCGACAAACCGGCGGCCCTCGACCTTATCGCCCAGCTGGCCGATGTAGCGACCGGTTTCGGTTTCGCTGCGGGTCAGGACGATCTTGCGATCCTTCTCCGGCTGGGTCGGCGAGATCAGGTTCAGTTCCAGGGTTTTCGGCTGGCTGTCGCCGCTCAGGCGCAGGTCGACTTCGCCGGTGAGGTCATCCAGGTGCACGCTGGCGCGCATCTTCAGGTTCTGCGCCAGCAACTCGCGATCCAGTGAACGGTTGATGCCCTTGCCGGCCTCGTAATAGTTGTCGTTGACCAGATTGTCCGGGTTGTTCACCGCAATGGTCACCATCGACAGGGTCAGGGTCACCGAACAGGCCAGAATCGCGATGATGATCCATGGCCAAAGGTGCTTGTACCAAGGGCTGGCGGCGTTTGCTGCGGGCATGTTCAGTTCTCTCAACGGGTTTGTGGGCCGATGAATCGGCTCTTGGCTTCAACGTGGACGCTGTCGTCGTCGGCATCCTTGAGGATGAATTTCACCTCGTTGGTGCTCGATGGCAATTGTTCCGGTGCGCTCGACAACTCCACCGGCATGCTGAAGATCTCCCCGGCCGGGACCTTGATCTCGCGTTTGCCCTGCAGGCGCAGATCCGGCAGACCGGCGGCTTCCAGCACGTAGGTGTGGTCGCGCTGATCCTTGTTCATGATCTTCAGGCTGTAGACGTTTTCGATCCGGCCTTCGGCGTTCTCGCGGTACAGCACACGATCCTTGCTGACGTCGAAGCCGACCAGCGAACGCATGAAGAACGCCGTCACCAACAGGCTGATCATCGTCAGCAGCACTACCGCATAGCCGATCAGGCGTGGCCGCAGTTTATGGGTTTTCTGGCCCGACAGGTTGTGTTCGGTGGTGTAGCTGATCAGCCCGCGCGGGTAGTCCATCTTGTCCATGATCGCGTCGCAGGCATCGATGCACGCGGCGCAGCCGATGCACTCGATCTGCAGGCCGTCGCGGATGTCGATACCGGTCGGGCAGACCTGGACGCACATGGTGCAGTCGATGCAGTCGCCCAGGCCCAGGGCCTTGTAATCGACGCCTTTCTTGCGCGGGCCACGGCTTTCGCCGCGACGCGGATCGTAGGAAACGATCAGGGTGTCCTTGTCGAACATCACGCTCTGGAAACGCGCGTACGGACACATGTAGATGCACACCTGCTCGCGCAGCCAGCCGGCGTTGCCGTAGGTGGCGAGGGTGAAAAAACCGACCCAGAAGTACGACCAGCCATCGGCCTGGCCGGTGAAAAACTCAAAGACCAGTTCGCGGATCGGCGAGAAGTAGCCGACGAAGGTCATGCCGGTGACGAAACCGATCAGCAGCCACAACGAATGTTTGGCGAGCTTGCGCAGGAACTTGTTGCCGCTCATCGGCGCCTTGTCGAGCTTGATGCGCTGGTTGCGGTCGCCTTCGGTGACCTTCTCGCACCACATGAAGATCCACGTCCACACGCTTTGCGGGCAGGTGTAACCGCACCAGACGCGACCCGCGTAAACGGTGATGAAGAACAGGCCGAACGCGGCAATGATCAGCAGGCCGGAAAGCAGAATGAAATCCTGCGGCCAGAAGGTCGCGCCGAAGATGAAGAACTTGCGTTCCGGCAGGTTCCACCATACGGCCTGATGGCCGCCCCAGTTGAGCCACACCGTACCGAAATACAACAGGAACAGGGCGGCACCGCCCATCATCCGCAGATTGCGGAACAGGCCGGTGAAAGCACGGGTGTAGATTTTTTCTCGAGAGGCGTAAAGATCGACGCTGTTGTTCGCGTTCTTGCTGGGCGGTGTAACGTCGTGTACCGGAATCTGGTTGCTCATCATTGCATCCCACGGCAGTGGAAAAATGCCTCGGTCGATACATGCCGACCGCGGTCAGAAAGAGATCTTGCAGTGGCGCAATGATACGCCTGTCGCTCTAACTCAAGGGTGCGACCTTTGGTCGCGTTGGGAAAAAAGCGTTATTGGTGTAGCGAATGCGGTAAAGCCTGATGCAGATCAATTGACTTGTTGAGTATGGACAGTTTTGGCGCTGCCGCTCACTTCTCGTTCGCGCGTGGCCAGGGCCACGGATTCCTCGGGGGCGTCCGATGATTGGGGGGCGTGATCGATTTCCGTGAGTGTGTGCTCAACCGATTGATGGGTTTCGTCGTCATTCAGCATAGCGGCTTCATCCTTGAAGTGGCTCCGATGCGGGTCATCGGGCTGTGGAAGACCCTACAGAGCAAGGTGAATAGAGTCCATCAGGCATGTGTCTCAAAGTATTAATTTCAAGGGCTGTACCCATGTTGTGGAAATATCATTAGTTAATTAATGGGTTTTAAATTCTTATTGTTTTCGAATAGCTTGGTGGCTGTTCTGCAATCGCTGGGTTGCATGTTCAAGTTTGATAATTAACGGAATAATGGAATGTTATGAAGATCAAGGAAGTTAAAAAGCTTTTCGCTTGTCTGTGCCTGTTATCGCTGGCCTCTTTTGCCAGTGCCAATGAAAGCGTTCCGCAGCACATGGTATTTGCCTCAGACCCGCAATACCCCTGGACGGAAAAATCGGACAGTGGTGAAGATGAGTCGAGCGCGGACTTCGACAAGCGTTCGAAGTGGCTGGTGGAAAGCCAGTTCGCGAGTATTGCGCAGTTTCGCAGCGAGATGGGCGGGCAGGCTGCCGTGCCATTGATGATCAACGGCGACATGACTGCTTTCGGCCACGGCTGGCAGCGTTCGTTTGTAGGGACGATGCTGAAGAAGCACTTTGGTGATCACTATCTCTATGGCCTGGGTAATCATGATTACCAGAACAATGTGGGCGACTGTTTTAGTGAAAGTTGTGCGGCGGGGAGTATTGTCGATTATCGCGATCATCACGTTGATAAAGTCGATCAGTTCGATCTTGAAGTGAGCGGCAGTTTTCTGAATAGGCACTATCTTGGCAGTCTGGCTTATTCAAAGAACATCGGGGAAGTGCATCTGGTACAACTGAATAATGAACCGACTTACCAGGTAAGGATTTCCCACGCGCTGAACCCGACAACATTCGATATCAGGCAGTCGCTGGATTGGCTGGAGAATGATTTGCGAATGGCGCGAGTGCAGGGCTACGCGATCATTATCAACATGCACAAACCCTATGACTGGGCGGGCAGTTGGGATCAGGAAAAGCGTTTTCGCGAAATGATCGAAAGGTATGAGGTGACGGCAATATTCGCGGGCCATTTCCACGCCGAGGGTGGCAGCAAGACTTACCTGGGGAGCGTGCCGATGTTCCTCAGTGGTGCGACGTCGCAGCAGACCTACCTGACCGCCAGTTTTTCCACGGACCGCAAGCAACTGGAGGTGAGCCTGGTCGAGGGTAATCAGTGGCGAAATCGTAAGCCGGTCGCCACAGTGCCGGTGAAGTCGATCTGGGCCAATCGACCATAAAAAATCCCCCGCCAGGTCACTGGCGGGGGCTTTTTCCTGCGTCAGGCGTTGGCTTTACTGGGCCTCGGCTTCCGAGGGTTTGTCACCGTGGGACAGGCTGTAAACATAGGCCGCCAGCAAGTGCACCTTGTCGTTGCCTTGCAGTTGTTCCTGCGCAGGCATCTGGCCCTGACGGCCGTAACGGATGGTCTGCTGCAGCTGCGCGAAGCTCGAACCGTAGATGAACGCGGCCGGGTGGGTCAGGTTGGGCGCGCCCATGGCCGGGGTGCCTTTGCCTTCCGGACCGTGGCAGGCCACGCAGTTGGCGGCGAACAGCTTCTGGCCGTTGGCCGGGTCAGCCTTGGTGCCTTCCGGCAGCTTGCGGCCGTCGAGCTGGGTGACCACGAAGGCCGCCACGTCGGCTACGCCTTGTTCGCCGATCACTTCGGCCCAGGCCGGCATCACCGCGTGACGACCGCCCATGATGGTGGTCTTGATGGTTTCCGGTTCGCCGCCCCAGCGCCAGTCGGCGTCAGTCAGGTTCGGGAAGCCATAGGCGCCCTTGGCGTCGGAACCGTGGCACACCGAGCAGTTGGAGGCGAACAGACGGCCGCCCATCTTCAGTGCTTGCGGGTCCTTGGCGACTTCTTCGATTGGCATCGCCGCGAACTTGGCGAAGATCGGACCGAACTTGGCGTCCGAACGAGCCATTTCCTTTTCCCACTCATGTACGCCGGTCCAGCCGGTCTGGCCGTTGGCGAACGCCGTCTGCTTGTCGTTATCGAGGTAGTTGTAGCCCGGCAGCAGGCCTTTCCAGTTGCCCAGGCCCGGGTACAGCACCAGATAACCCAGCGCAAACACGATGGTGCCCACGAACAGCATGAACCACCATTTCGGCAGTGGGTTGTCGTACTCCTCGATCCCGTCGAAGGAGTGGCCCACGGTCTCTTCCGTCTGTTCGCTACGCTGGCCCTTGCGGGTCGACAGCAGCAGCCAGGTCAGGGAAAAGATCGTACCGAGACTGAGGACTGTGACGTACAGACTCCAGAATGTAGTCATTCTTTGTTACTCCTAGAAGCTTGCTCGACGTGCTTGATGGCTTCGGGATCATCCGCAAAAGGCAGCAAGGTCGCGTCTTCGAACTCCGACTTGCGCTTGGGGCTGAACACCCACAGCGCCAGACCGATGAAGGCCACCATCACAACGACGGTGCCCAGGCCACGAATCATCCCGATATCCATTAAGAATCACCGTTTGCTTTTGATGATGGTGCCCAGGCCTTGCAGATAGGCCACCAGCGCGTCCATTTCGGTTTTGCCCTTCACGGCATCTTTTGCACCGGCGATGTCTTCGTCGGTGTAAGGGACGCCGAGCGTGCGCAACACTTCCATCTTCTTGGCCGTGTCTTTGCCGTCGAGCTTGTTTTCCACGAGGAACGGGTAAGCCGGCATTTTCGACTCAGGTACCACGTTGCGCGGGTTGTACAGGTGCGCACGCTGCCAGTCATCGGAGTAACGACCGCCAACCCGGGCCAGGTCCGGACCGGTACGTTTGGAGCCCCACAGGAACGGGTGGTCCCAGACGCTTTCACCGGCGACCGAGTAGTGACCGTAGCGTTCGGTTTCGGCACGGAACGGACGGATCATCTGCGAGTGGCAGCCGACACAGCCGTTGGCGATGTAGACGTCGCGGCCTTCCAGTTCCAGCGCCGAGCGCGGCTTCATGCCTTCGACCGGCTTGTTGGTGACGTCCTGGAAAAACAGCGGAACGATCTGGGTCAGGCCGCCAATGCTGACGGCAATGACCATGAAGAAGGCCAGCAGGCCAATGTTCTTCTCGACAGCTTCATGCTTCATCAGTGAGCTCCAACGACAGCGATCTGGGCGGCGGCTTCGGCTTCAGCCGGGTTCGAGGCGCGCACGGTGCGCCAGACGTTGTAAGCCATCAGGAACATGCCGCTGGCGAAGAATGCACCACCCAGGGCACGGACGATGTAGCCCGGGTGGCTGGCCTGCAGCGCTTCGACGAACGAGTAGGTGAGAGTGCCGTCATCGTTGATTGCACGCCACATCAGGCCCTGAGTGATGCCGTTGACCCACATCGACGCGATGTACAGCACGGTGCCGATGGTCGCGAGCCAGAAGTGCGCGTTGATCAGGCCGACGCTGTGCATCTGCGCACGACCGAACAGTTTCGGGATCATGTGGTAGACCGCGCCGATCGAGATCATCGCCACCCAGCCCAGAGCGCCGGCGTGTACGTGGCCGATGGTCCAGTCGGTGTAGTGCGAGAGCGAGTTGACGGTCTTGATCGCCATCATCGGACCTTCGAAGGTCGACATGCCGTAGAACGCCAGGGAAACCACGAGGAAGCGCAGGATCGGGTCGGTGCGCAGCTTATGCCAGGCGCCCGAGAGGGTCATCATGCCGTTGATCATGCCGCCCCAGCTCGGTGCCAGCAGGATGATCGACATTGCCATGCCCAGCGATTGTGCCCAGTCCGGCAGTGCGGTGTAGTGCAGGTGGTGCGGGCCGGCCCAGATGTACAGGGTGATCAGTGCCCAGAAGTGCACGATCGACAGGCGATAGGAGTAGATCGGACGTTCGGCCTGTTTCGGCACGAAGTAGTACATCATCCCCAGGAAGCCGGTGGTCAGGAAGAAACCCACGGCGTTGTGGCCGTACCACCACTGGATCATCGCATCGGTCGCGCCCGAGTAGGCGGAGTAGGACTTGAAGAGGCTGACCGGCAAGGACGCGTGGTTGACGATGTGCAGCATCGCGGTCACGACGATGAATGCGCCGTAGAACCAGTTGCCGACGTAGATGTGCTTGGTCTTGCGCTTGGTGATGGTGCCGAAGAACACCAGCCCGTAGGAGACCCAGACAATGGCCAGCAGAATGGCGAGTGGCCATTCCAGTTCGGCGTATTCCTTGGTGGTGGTGTAACCCAGCGGCAAGGTGATGATTGCGCCGACGATGACCGCTTGCCAGCCCCAGAAGGTGAAGGCGGCGAGGCTGTCGGAGATCAGTCGCGTCTGGCAGGTTCGCTGCACGACATAGTAGGAAGTGGCAAACAGTGCACAACCACCGAAGGCGAAAATCACCAGGTTTGTGTGCAACGGGCGCAGGCGTCCAAAGCTCGTCCACGGCAGACCGAAGTTCAACTCCGGCCAGACCAGTTGCGAGGCGATGAAGACACCGAGCCCCATGCCAAGGATCCCCCAGACCACCGTCATGATGGCGAACTGGCGGACTACCTTATAGTTATAAGCAGTCGGACTGATTGCTGTGCTCATTCTAAGGTTCCACGGTTTAGGTGTTTTATTAGGATTAAAATCGGCCGCAAGTATGCAGAGAGCAAGGGGTCATTGCAACGCGCCATGACCTGGGTCAATGCTTTCCAACGCTGATTCTGCGGCCTTTCCATACGCCGCGTAAGGACAAAATTGGCCTCGGACAAAATGTCGCAGCGGACGAAAAAAGCGAGGGGTTCAGGTCAGTTGTAACGGGGTGTGTTCGAACGCAGTGATCGGGTGACGGACGGTCATTGGCGCGACAGCCGGTATCTACCGGGCTTTGCGCCCTGTCAGTCAGGCGATTTGTCGAACACATCGCTCAAGGTCGACCTGCAACCGGCACGGGCCAGTCCGCATCGTGCAAGCGTAGACCCGAATCGGGGGATCCGAAAGGAGAGGGTGTGACGGGGTGCGACAAAAAGAAGCAGCTGCGAGCTGAAAGCTGCAAGCGACAAGATGGTTCAAGTCGCCTGCAGGTTTGTATACAGTTTTGTTGATTTTACTTGGAGCTTTCAGCTTGAAGCTTGTCGCTCAATTGATCGCGATCTTTTGAAAGACTGTATACATACGCGGCGAGCAATTGCACTTTATCGTTACCCAACAGCTCGTTCTGCGCCGGCATGTGACCCTGGCGGCCATGGCGGATGGTCTGCTCAAGCTGCGTCAGGCTGGTGCCATAGATAAATCCGGCCGGGTGCGTCAGATTCGGCGCCCCCATGGCTTCCGTGCCTTGCCCGGTTGCGCCATGACAGGCGATGCAGGTGGTGCTGAACGCTTGCTGTCCGGCTTGCAGGTCCGCCTTGCTGTCGGCGGGCAGCGGCAGGCCGGCCAGCTCGTGACGCACATACGCCGCGACGTTCTTCACGCCCGCCTCACCGAGCACTTCGCCCCAGGCCGGCATCGCCGCCATCCGTCCACCCATGATGGTGGTCTTGATGGTCTCGGCACTGCCGCCCCAACGCCAGTCCTTGTCGGCCAGGTTAGGGAAACCGAAGGCGCCCTTGGCGTCGGAGCCGTGGCACACCGAGCAGTTGGAGGCGAACAGCCGGCCACCCATTTTCAGCGCCTGCGGATCCTTCGCCACTTCTTCCACCGGCATGGCGGCGAACTTGGCGAAGATCGGTCCGAATTTGGCGTCGGCCTTGTTCATTTCCTTTTCCCACTCGTGGACGCCGGTCCAGCCGTCCTCGTAGCCGGGCAGGACACCTTTCCAGTTGCCCAGGCCCGGATACAGGATCAGGTAGCCCACGGAGAACACCAGCGTGCCGGCGAACAGCATGAACCACCACTGTGGCAGCGGGTTGTCGTACTCCTCGATGCCGTCGAAGCTGTGGCCCATGGTCTGGTCGACGCTGCCCTTGGTCTCGCCCCGGCGGGTGCCGATCAGCAGCCATGTCAGGCCGATCAGGCTGCCGATGGTCAGTACGCAGATCCACGTACTCCAGAAGGTGGTCATGGCCGGGTACTCCTTGTCTCAGATGCTGGGGTAGTGTCGGGTTGCGGCTCGTCGGCGAACGGCAGCAGGCGCGCTTCGGCAAACTCCGGGGTGCGCTTGCGGTTGAACACCCAAAGCGTCAGACCGACGAAAGCGACGAACACCACGACCGTGCCGAGGCCGCGAATCAGGCCTGCACTCATTTCAATGACCATCGTGCTCACCTCTTGCTCTTGATCGCAGTGCCGAGCACTTGCAGGTAGGAGACGAGGGCGTCCATTTCGGTCTTGCCCTTGAGGCTGGCGACCGCGCCGCTGATGTCGTCGTCGGTGTACGGCACGCCGAGGGTGCGCATGGTCTTGAGCTTGGTTTCGGTGTGGCTGCTGTCGACCGCTTGCGTCACCAGCCACGGGTAGGCCGGCATTTTCGATTCCGGCACGACGTTGCGCGGGTTGTACAAGTGCGCGCGGTGCCAGTCATCCGAGTAACGCGCGCCGACCCGGGCCAGGTCCGGACCGGTACGCTTGGAGCCCCACAGGAACGGGTGATCCCAGACGCTTTCACCGGCCACCGAGTAGTGCCCGTAGCGTTCGGTTTCGGCACGGAACGGCCGGATCATCTGCGAGTGGCAACCGACGCAGCCTTCGCGGATGTAGATGTCGCGGCCTTCCAGTTGCAGCGCGGTGTAGGGCTTCATGCCTTCCACCGGTTTGTTGGTGACGTCCTGGAAGAACAGCGGGACGATCTGGGTCAGGCCGCCGATGCTCACGGCGAACACCATCAGCAGCATCAGCAGGCCGACGTTCTTTTCAATCGTTTCGTGTTTCATGGCGGACTCCTCAGGCCATCTGCGCGGCAGCAACGACATCAGCAGGCTGCGAGGCCCGCACGGTGCGCCAGGTGTTGTAAGCCATCAGGAACATGCCGCTGAGGAAGATCGCGCCGCCCACCAGTCGCACGATGAAGCCTGGGTGGCTGGCCACCAGGGTTTCGACGAAGGAGTAGGTCAGCGTGCCGTCCTCGTTCACTGCGCGCCACATCAGGCCCTGAGCGATGCCGTTGACCCACATCGACGCGATGTACAGCACGGTGCCGATGGTCGCGAGCCAGAAGTGCGCGTTGATCAGGCCGACGCTGTGCATCTGCTCTTTGCCGAAGACTTTCGGGATCATGTGGTACAGCGCGCCGATGGAAATCATCGCCACCCAACCGAGGGCGCCGGCGTGTACGTGGCCGATGGTCCAGTCGGTGTAGTGGGAGAGGGCGTTGACGGTCTTGATCGCCATCATCGGGCCTTCGAAGGTCGACATGCCGTAGAACGCCAGCGACACCACGAGGAAACGCAGGATCGGGTCGCTGCGCAACTTATGCCAGGCGCCCGAGAGGGTCATCATGCCGTTGATCATGCCGCCCCAGCTCGGTGCCAGCAGAATCAGCGACATCACCATGCCCAGCGACTGCGCCCAGTCCGGTAGCGCGGTGTAGTGCAGGTGGTGCGGGCCGGCCCAGATGTACAGGGTGATCAAAGCCCAGAAGTGCACGATCGACAGGCGATACGAATACACCGGACGTTCGGCCTGCTTCGGCACGAAGTAGTACATCATCCCGAGGAAACCGGCGGTGAGGAAGAAACCCACGGCGTTGTGGCCGTACCACCATTGCACCATCGCGTCGGTTGCACCGGCATACACCGAGTAGGACTTGGTGAAACTCACCGGCAACTCAAGGTTGTTGACGATGTGCAGGATCGCTACGGTGATGATGAACGCGCCGAAGAACCAGTTGCCGACGTAGATGTGCTTGGTCTTGCGCTGCATGATCGTGCCGAAGAACACGATGGCGTAGGCGACCCAGACGATGGTGATCAGAATGTCGATCGGCCATTCCAGCTCGGCGTATTCCTTGGAACTGGTGTAGCCCAGTGGCAGGCTGATCGCCGCCAGGAGGATCACCAGTTGCCAGCCCCAGAAGCAGAACGCGGCGATTTTCGGCGCAAACAGCTGAGTCTGGCAGGTGCGTTGCACCGAGTAGAACGAACTGGCGAACAGCGCACAGCCACCGAACGCGAAGATCACCGCGTTGGTGTGCAGCGGGCGCAGACGGCCGAAACTGGTCCATGGCAAATTGAAGTTGAGTTCAGGCCAGACCAATTGGGCGGCGAGAAAAACCCCGAGCCCCATGCCGACGATGCCCCACACCACCGTCATAATGGCGAATTGGCGGACCACCTTGTAGTTGTAGGCGGTACTGATAGAAGTGTTCATGGTTCCCCATCCACGGTTCAGCCGAAGTGAGCGCGCGCGAGAACGCCGCGAATCCTTCGTCTGGAGTTATAGGCAGACTAAAAGCGAGGCAAGCATGGACAAACAGCACAAGGCCAGTATTGACGGGGATCAATGGGCGCAGTGTGTGCGTGAGCATGGGTGGCTTTGGGATGCCGCGTCGGGCGAGGCTGCGGCGACGTTGATCCTGGCCCACGGCGCTGGTGCGCCGATGGACAGTGAGTGGATGAGTGATATGGCTGGGCGCCTTGCCGGGCTTGGTATCAACGTGTTGCGGTTTGAGTTTCCGTATATGGCGCAGCGGCGGGTGGATGGGGTGAAGCGGCCGCCGAATCCTGCTGGGAAATTGCAAGAATGCTGGCGTGAGGTTTATGCCGAGGTGCGGCGTCATGTCACTGGGGTTTTGGCCATTGGCGGCAAGTCGATGGGCGGGCGGATGGCGAGTTTGGTGGCGGATGAGTTGGGTGTTGATGCGATGGTGTGTCTGGGGTATCCGTTTTATGCGGTGGGGAAGCCGGAGAGGCCTCGGGTTGAGCATTTGGCGGGTTTGCGGACTCGGGCTTTGATTGTGCAGGGGGAGCGGGATGCGTTGGGCAATCGCGAGGCTGTCGAGGCTTACACGTTATCGCCTGAGATTGAGGTGTTTTGGTTGGCGGCTGGGGATCATGATTTGAAGCCTTTGAAGGTTTCGGGGTTTACGCATGAGGAGCATTTGGCCCGTGCGGCTGGGCGTGTGGCTGGGTTTCTTCGGTGAGGCTTCACTTGGGGTGTATATCCGTTGCTGCGGTAACGGCGGCTTAGGGTTTCGCCCTGACGGCGACTCACTTTTTTTACAAACGCCTAAAAAAAGTAAGCAAAAAAACGCTTGCTCCTACGTGCGGCCCGCTCGCTGGGGCTCGGGGTTCCCTCGCTCCGGGATCCATCCGGGCGCATCGCCTACGGTTTGCTTCGCTGCACCTCCTCTCGCTGTGTTTGGCTGCGCCAAACGGTCGCTGCGCTCCCACCCCCGGATGAATCCCGGAACGAGGCCTTCCGACGTCGCCCGTGGATCAAGATCAAAAGCTGCAGCCGAGCTTGCGCTCATCCTGTTGAGTGGTGAAGAGCAGAAGCGGTGTGCTGTTGATTTCAGTGGGAGCTGGCCTGCCAGCGATGGCGGCCTACGAGCCGACCAATCTCTAACTGACCCCACCCATTCCCACTGTAGGAGTGAGCCTGCTCGCGAAAGCGGCCTGCCAGCCGCCCCATTTCTACTGGGTGTACCCAATCCAACTGTGGGAGCTGGCCTGCCAGCGAAGGCGGCCGGACCGCCGACCAATCTCTGCCGGATGTACCCAATCCAACTGTAGGAGTGAGCCTGCTCGCGATGGCGGCCTGCCAGCCACCCCATTTCTACTTGGTGTACCCAATCCAACTGTGGGAGCTGGCCTGCCAGCGAAGGCGGCCGGACAGCCGACCAATCTCTGCCGGATGTACCCAATTCAACTGTAGGAGTGAGCCTGCTCGCGATGGCGGCCTGCCAGCCGCCCCATTTCTACTAGGTGTACCCAATCCAACTGTGCGAGCTTGCTCGCGAAAGCGGCGGACCAGACACCATCGAAATTGAGGGCAATTCCCGGCACTTCATGCCCTGTTTAAATTACACGAACCGTTACGCCATAAAGGCTACAACGCCTTGCGCCGTTACCTACGCCTACGCCAGAATCCGCCGGCTTACGCGGCTATAGGTCGGGCTATATCGTTTCCCTGTCACTGAAAAACAGTGATCGGGTTTGGTAGCCCGTCTGTAATAGCTGTATGGCGACACCGTATGCAGTCCCTTTTTGGGGGCTCGGTTTTATGGTGGTCATGCGTGGGGCTCATTCGTGAGCGCCGGGTTCCTATTGCAGCCGGTCTACCAACCCGCGTATGGCCGCCACCCTCGTTTGGTAGCGAGGGTGATGGCTCCTTGAAATCTGCGATAGGAGTTCATCCATGTTCAAAATCACACCCAACCCACCGCACACTGACCCAATCCCCCACGACCCAGCGCTTGAGTCTCAGAAGACCAAAGAGGCAACGGATCGCGCCCTCGACTACTACCTCAGACCCGAAGCTCTGGTAGCGCCGCCCAAGACTCGTCCCATCTACCTCGTCGATCCCACACTGGATGACGAAACCCTGCTCGTCGAAGCCTGTGAATCGCTGTCCTCGGCCAAAGCCATGGCCGGCAACATCGCCAACTCCGTGAGCGGCCCGGAGCGTAAACCGCTGCTGGCGCTGCAACAGCTGATCATGCTGAACGAGCTGCTGGTCAATCGACTGCTGGATAAGCTGCGCGTGCCCCTGTAGGAGTGAGCCTGCTCGCGATGGCGGCCTGCCAGGTAGCATCAATTTCAGACAGCCAACAAAAAGCCCGGAAGCTCTCGCTGTCCGGGCTTTCAAGATCAAAAGATCACAACCGCGGCAGCTCCTGCACGGTGTCATCTTTTCGATGTACCTCGAAGGGTACTTGCCCGCAGTTGCAGCGCTCAACCCAGCCAGTGTTAGTTGGCTTCAGGCGGTCTCAGCCTCGTCATGGTGAAAATCCCCTTGGGGTTCAGACGATAGCGATGACTTTTGAACACGGCCTCGAATGATCCCGTAGCAATGTCCGTTTTAGTGTCATATTTGATGCTGAGGGTCGCCGAGTCGGCGGTTACCCTAGCCATTCCGATAAAACCCGGCGGTGCAGGGATCCAATGGCTATGTCCAAATGTCAGCCCGTGGCTGAGGTTATAGGTGCCTGTGAGTGCCTCATCGGATTGGTAGGGCAGAGTCAGGGAGAAAGCAAAATAGCTTTCATCGTCGAAATTTCCCGTTCCACCATCAATGGCCCAATACGGCTCACCCAAAAACTCGCCCTGATAGAAAGATCTGAATTTGGCTGTTTTCTGTTTACCGCCCAATCTCCATTGAAATGTGTCATCGCGCACTAGCACTAGTGGCTTTTCTTTCGGGAGAAAAATAACTTGAGTGGTCATTGTCATACCTGCCTTTTCGAGTAAGAGGAGGTGTTACAACCGACTGCAATTACGGTTTCTCTTGATACCCGCTCGAACAGATGTTCGTCTACTGTCAGATCTGACAGGTAGCGCAAGCAATAAAAAAACCGGAAGCTTTCGCTGCCCGGTTTTTTGGGGAGGGACCAGCAAGATCAAAAGATCGCAGCCTTCGGCAGCTCCTACATTGGAATGCAGGTTCCTGTAGGAGCTGCCGAAGGCTGCGATCTTTTGCTTTTAGCGGTTAAACCGCTCCACCAACGAATACTGCGTATTGGCAGTCTTGGTCAGCTCTTCACTCAGCAACGCCGAGTTATGCGCTTGCTCGGAAGTCTGATCCGCCAGTTCCGAAATGTTGCTGATGTTGCGGCTGATCTCCTCAGCCACCGCACTTTGCTCTTCGGTCGCCGCGGCGATCTGCGTGGTCATGTCGGTGATGTTGGCCACCGCTTCGCTGATACCGACGAGTGCCTGATCCGCTTCCAGCACCCGCGCCACACCTTCTTCCGCCTGGCGGTGTCCGGCTTCCATGGTTTGCACGGCGCTGCTTGCAGTCTGCTGCAGCTTGGCGATCAGGGCATGGATCTGCCCGGTGGATTCGCTGGTGCGCTGCGCCAGTTGACGCACTTCGTCAGCCACCACGGCAAAACCTCGGCCCATCTCGCCGGCACGTGCGGCTTCGATGGCGGCGTTGAGGGCGAGCAGGTTGGTCTGATCGGCGATGCCTTTGATCACGTCGACCACACCGCCGATTTCGTCGCTGTCCTTGGCCAGTTGGGTGACGGTCAGGCCGGTTTCGCCGACCACCACCGACAGACGCTGAATGGCTTCACGGGTTTCGCCGGCGATGTCGCGGCCGCGACCGGTCAGGCGATTGGCTTCCTGGGTGGCGTCGGCGGTGCGCTGTACATGGCTCGCCACTTCTTGAGTGGTCGCGGCCATCTGGTTGACGGCGGTGGCGACCTGTTCGGTTTCCACGCGCTGACGTTCCAGGCCGCTGGAGCTGTTGTGCGCCAGGGTGTCGGACTGTTTGGCCTGATCGGTCAGGTGTTCGGCGGTGTCCTGCAGACGGGTCAGGCAGGTTTTCAGACGCGCTTCCTGGCTGAGGATCGACATTTCCAGACGCGCCTGGGCGCCACGGCTGTCGGTGTACATCTGCGCGATCAGCGGGTCGGACGTGGTCTGCTCAGCCAGGCGCAGCAGGCGTTTGAGCCCGCGCTGCTGCCATTGCAGGCCCATCAGGCCCAGCGGAACCGACAGACCGGCGGCGAGGGCGAAACCCCATTGCGAGTTCAGGGTCGCGCCGATCACGAAGCTCAGCTGGCTGACCAGAATGAACGGCAGCCAGTCCTGCAGCACCGGCAGCCATTTATCGCTGGAAGGGATCGCCGACTTGCCCTGGTTGATGCGTTGGTAGAGCGCTTCGGCGCGGCGGATCTGTTCGGCGGTGGGTTTGATCCGCACCGACTCGTAACCGATCACCTGACTGCCGTCGAACACCGGTGTCACGTAGGCGTTAACCCAGTAGTGATCACCGCTCTTGCAGCGGTTCTTGACAATGCCCATCCATGGCAAGCCTTGTTTCAGTGTGCCCCACATGTGCGAAAACACCGCCGCCGGCACGTCTGGGTGACGGACCAGGTTGTGCGGCGCACGGATCAGCTCTTCACGCGAAAACCCGCTGATTTCGACGAAAGCGTCGTTGCAGTAGGTGATCACGCCCTTGGCGTCGGTTGTGGAAATCAACCGCTGCTGAGCCGGGAAAGTCCGTTCGCGTTGTGTAATGGGCTGGTTATTACGCATGGTTTTTCAATCCGCAAGGCTTTGAAAGGTTGTCGGCGCTGCCAGGAAATTATTGAAGTTTTTTTTCAGATATAAGTACGGCGTCGCAAAACCGCTCTTGCTTCAACCGGCCAGCATCGGATAGGTGAACAGCGCAAAATGCAGCAGGTTCAGCCCAAAGTGCGTGGCGATCGCCGCAGCAAGGCCACCAAAACGGTAGGCCAGACCATAGCCGACACCCGCCAGACCCGCCAGCAGCACCCAGTGCCATCCCGCGCCCAGATGCGCCAGAGCAAAGATCAGCGACGCCAGCAGCAAGGCGAGGTTGTCACCCTGGGGCAAATGCTTGAGCAGGCGGCTCAAACCGCCCTGTATATAGCCGCGAAACAGTGCTTCCTCGACCAGTGTCACCAGCAGCAGATTGTTCAGCAGCCACAGCCACGCCTGATCGGGCCACTTCGGCGCCCAGGCAATCATGCCGAACAACAGCGCGCCGCCCAGTGCCAGGACTGCGCTCAACGCCAGGGCGAGGACGCTGGCGCAGGCCGTCAGACGCAGCGAGCGCGCCGCCACAATCCATGGGCAGGCCAGCAACAGCCAGAAGCCGAGCAAGGGTTTGTCCAGGTTCAGGTACATCGCGAACGGCACGGCGTCATCGGTGAACCGCAGCGGGGCGATGGCCCGGCCGTTGTCGAACCCCGGCAACCAGTGCAGCGCCAGCGACAGGGCGAGGAAGATAAACAGAGCGTGCCCCAGCACCCGCGCCACCGGCACCTGCTGTTGGCGCACGGCGAAACCGGCCACCAGCAACAATCCGAAGGAGATCAGCGCGAGCCAGCCGAGTTGGCCGAAGCTCAACGCCAATCCATAACCGAGGCTGAGAAGTGCCAGATAGAGCCATGGCAACACCTTCATCGAAAGTCCTTGTGCAGAATTCTGTGGAAGGGCTTTCTACACGGGTGGGCGCCTGGGGACAAGTAAAGGTGTGGCGGGAAACTGTGACACGCCGCAATCCTCCCTGTAGGAGCTGCCGCAGGCTGCGATCTTTTGATGTTGATCTTCAAAACAAAGTCAAAAGATCGCAGCCTGCGGCAGCTCCTACATTGAACGAAGGAGGTTTAGCTCAAATTGAGTTTCACTGCTGCTCGTTCAGTAATTGCCGTGCGTGTCTTCAACGATGCCGCTGCACGATCACGGGCCTCATCGACGATCGCGCTCGGTGCCGTATCCGGGCTGCCCGATTCAAACGGCGGCGCCGGCGCATATTCCAGTTGCAGTTGAATCAACTGCGCCGCATCGGCCCCCACCAGTTCCTCGGCCAGCACCAATGCAAAATCGATCCCCGCCGTAATCCCGCCGCCGGTAAACAGATTGCCGTCGCGTACCACCCGGTCCTGCACCGCGATCGCGCCGAGTTTTGGCAGCAGTTCGTGATAGGCCCAGTGCGTGGTTGCGCGCTTGCCACGCAGTAACCCGGCGGCACCAAGCACCAGCGAACCGGTGCACACCGACGTCACATACTTGGCCTGCGCCGCCTGGCGCTGGATGAACCCCAGTGTCTGTTCATCTTCCATCAGCGGCCCGACCCCGGCGCCGCCGGGCACGCAGATCACATCCAGGTCCGGGCAGTCGTCGAAGGTGGTGGTCGGTTTCAGCAGCAGGCCGGTGCTCGCGGTGACCGGCACCAGATCTTTCCAGATCAGGTGCACCTGCACGTCCGGCAGCGAGGCCAGCACGTCATAAGGACCGGTCAGGTCCAGTTGCTGCACCTGTGGAAACAACAGAAAACCGATCTGCAACGTCATGGTGTATTTCTCCATTTGAGGGGTGGACGGCTTCACTGTAGGCGCGTAGGTTCTGGCGTATACGCCAATAACCCCACGAATTACGCCAAATGCCCAAAGCCATTCACGTACTCGCGTTTGCCAACATGCAGATCCTCGACGTCACCGGCCCGTTGCAAGTGTTCGCCTCGGCCAACGACATCGCCCGCCAGCGCGGCTTGCCCGTGCCGTATGCACCGTCGGTGATTGCCAGTGAGGCCGGGGCGGTGATGTCGTCAGCCGGGCTGGCGGTGCTCGCCGAGCCGTTGCCGCAGCAGGCCAGCGATACCTTGATCATCGCCGGTGGCTGGGGCATTTACCCGGCGGCCGAGGACTTGGCGCTGGTGGACTGGGTGCGTGAGCACGCGGCGAAATGCCGACGCGTGGCCTCGGTGTGTACCGGCGCTTTTCTATTGGCCGCCAGCGGCTGGCTCGACGGGCGTCGCGTGGTCACCCACTGGACCCGTTGCGAACAACTGGCGCGTCAGCATCCGAAACTGCAGGTCGAAGCCAATCCGATCTTCATCAACGACGGCCCGGTCTGGACCTCGGCGGGCGTCACCGCCGGCATCGATCTGGCATTGGCGATGGTCGAGGAGGATCTGGGACGCGACATCGCCCTCGACGTCGCCCGGCATCTGGTGGTGTTTCTCAAACGCCCGGGCGGTCAGTCGCAATTCAGCGTGACCCTGGCGTTGCAAAATCAGGGCAATCGTTTCGATGACCTGCACGCGTGGATTGCCGAAAACCTCACCTGCGACCTTGGCGTGCCGACCCTCGCCGAACAGGCCGGCATGAGTGAACGCAGTTTCGTGCGGCACTACCGCGCCGACACCGGCCAGACCCCGGCCCGCGCCATCGAACTGATCCGCGTCGAAACCGCCCGGCGCTTGCTCAGCGACACCGGGCTGCCGTTGAAACGCATCGCCGCCAACTGTGGGTTTGGCAGTGAAGAGACATTGCGCCGCAGTTTTCTGCGGGCGATTGGCGTGACGCCGCAGGCGTATCGTGAGCGGTTTTCGGTCAGTGCTGGAGCAGATCCAGTGATGCCTTGAGGGAGCGCCTACCCGAACAGCACTTTCAACCAATGGTCTTCACCAATAATGGCGATGGGAACACCGTTTTCCCTTAGCTCAACGGCCTTTTTTATCTTCGTGCCATAACTGCTGTGCAGCCATTGTTCGTTGCCAATGTTACCGACGACGAGGTAATGAACCTTTTTGCTGACAGAGCTACCGATCAGTCCACCTCGCTCGACGATCACGGATTCACACTCCTTGCGCGGTCCATACGACATCACGCCGGTAAACAGGAACACTCGATCAGGCAAACTGAGTTCGGGGGCAGGACTATCGAAAGGAAGGCTGGCAGGCGCGTGGGACATCGTCGCAACGCCGGCCGGCAAGCCAGTGAATTGATGGAGCATTCCGAGCAATTCCACAGACTCGTCGGCATCCAGCACGCCATCGCTGAGCATGTTGGCAAGACGTCTATAGAGAATGTTTACCACCGGATCTTCCAGGTGCACCAAGTGGGTTTCGATCCAGGTCTTTAGAAACTCGGCTTCCTGCTGGTTAATCTTTCCGTCTGCGGCAAGCCCTACAGCAATTCCTCCCAGCGCATCCGCTGAACGCCTGTCGATCCGCGCTTCGTGAAAGAACCGGCTGTTTTGAAATTCCTGATGCAAATCGACCATCGCTGCTTCTCCTTAAGCCTCAGCTTCCGCCACCTGATTGAAATACTTGGTCCGATCCGGAGTAAACGTCACTCGCATCTTCGTCCGCGAACAGGTCAGCGCACGTTCCTCGCCCAGATCAATATCCAGATCTTCCCCACGCAAGCCCTGCCACTGCGCCAGGTATTTGAGCGAACCGTATTTTTCGTTTTTCTTCAGGCTGCGGCTCACGCCGCCTTTCCAGCCGAGCACCGGCAGTTCGCCGGCGAGGCATTTTTGGGCGAGGTCGGGGAAGCGGGCGGCGCGCTGGCGACCGATTTCCCAGCATTTGATCAGGCCTTTGTCGGCGGCTTCCCAGAGTTGGGTGCGGGTCAGGCCGGTGCGCAGGGGCGTGGCGATGGTGCGATGGACGTGCTGGGTCATTCTGGTTCCTTGAATTCGGGTTTTATTGGACAGCTCCGCTGTGCCCGTTGCGGTGGATGGTAGGGGGGGATGTAACAGCTGGCAACAAGGTATTTCTGGGTGTAAGTGCAGGTTGCGGGGGAAGGATGAACTCGGGGCATTGAAGGTTTGTAGGCCGGATTGTTGAAACCTTGTAAGCCCTGATTCCATTTCTTGTGGCGAGGGGGCTTGCCCCCGTTCGGCTGCGCAGCAGTCGTCAAGCCAGACGCTGCGGTACATCTGGGGGGCATTGGCCGAAGGAATTTGGGCTGCTTCGCAGCCCAACGGGGGCAAGCCCCCTCACCACAGGATTTTGCGCTGCGCTTCAATGTGTGTAGGAAATGATCCTGTAGCGTGGCTATTGGCTGAGAGATTTCCTACAGCTTGCGTCGAATATTACGGCTGCCACTCACTCTTTTCCCCGCTCAAGCGCCGATCCAGAAAACTCGCCGCACTGATCAACGCCAGGTGCGTCAGCGCCTGCGGGGTGTTGCCCAGATGCCGGCCATGGTTGTCGAACTCTTCGGCGTACAACCCCAGCGGGTTGGCATAGCGCAGCAGTTGTTCGAACTCCAGATGGGCCTTTTCCACCTGGCCGGCGCGAGCCAGACACTCGACGTACCAGAACGAACAGGCGGCAAACGCGCCTTCAGTGCCGGTCAGGCCGTCAATGTTGCTGTCGTCGTTGCGGTAGCGATAGACCATGCCGTCGCGCACCAGATGCTTTTCGATGGCTTCAAGGGTCGACAACCAGCGCGGGTCCTTGGCACTGACGAAACGCACCAGCGGCATCAGCAGCATCGAACCATCGAGCGCGGTGCCGCCCTTGTACTGGACGAAATGCCCGCGCTCCTGGTTCCAGAAGTTGTCCCAGATGTCGCTGTAGATCGCCTGGCGGGTCTGGTCCCACTGGGCGAACGGTGCCGGCAGTGAGCGTTTCGAGGCCAGGCGAATGGCCCGGTCCAGCGCTACCCAGCACATCAGTCGCGAGTGCAGGAAGTGGTGCTGCTCACCGCGCATTTCCCAAATGCCTACATCGCTGGTCTGCCAGGTCTCACACACCTGATCGACCACTTCGCTCACGTGTTTCCAGCCTTCGTGGGAAATCGCGTCGCCGTATTTATTGACCAGATACACCGCATCCATCAGCTCGCCGAAGATATCCAGCTGAATCTGTTCATACGCGCCATTGCCGATGCGCACCGGTTGCGCGCCGCCGTGCCCGGACAAGTGCGTGAGCTCGGTTTCCGGCAATTCCTGACGACCGTCGACGGCGTACAGAATGTTGAGTTTCATCGGACGGCCCCGACAATCGCTGACCCGCCCGCGCAGCCAGCTCATGTAGGCGTTGGCCTCGCCGACAAAGCCCAGGCGCATGAACGCGTAGACCGTGAACGACGCATCGCGGATCCAGGTGTAGCGGTAATCCCAGTTGCGCTCGCCGCCGGGGGTTTCCGGCAGGCCGAAGGTGGCGGCGGCGAGGATCGCGCCGTGCTTGCGTGAGGTCAGCAGCTTCAGTGCCAGTGCCGAGCGATTGACCATTTCCCGCCAGCGCCCACGGTAGTTGGACTGGCGGCTCCAGTCGCGCCAGAACTTCAGCGTGCGTTCCAGGCACAATTTGGCAGCGTCATTGCGCAAGCGTGGATCATCGGCGCCGCCGAGGATGAATTCGGCGGTTTCGTTCTGCTGCAAACTGAACGTCGCGACGGCCGATGCGCCATCAATGTGCAGCGCCTGATCCGCTACCAGACGCAGTGACGGCTGGCCCTCGGCGCTGAAAATCACCGATTGCTGGTCCCTTTGCGCTCGGGTCTTGGCGCGGGCGTAGTCGTGACGCACCGCGCAGCGCAGGTGAAAGGTGGCCTGGCCGCTGACCACCCGCACCCGACGCATCAGCATCGGCAGGTCATCCTCGCTGTCGCCCACCGGCAGCAGGTCGGTGATTTCCACCACCGCATCGTCGCTGAGCCAGCGGGTCTGCAGCACGTTGGTGTCCGGCAGGTAGATCTGCTCGCGGCGCGCGTCGGGCAGGTCCGGCGCGAGCTGGAAAATCCCGGCGTCGGGGGTGTCCAGCAGCGAACAGAAGATCGACGGACTGTCGAACTCCGGCCAGCAGAAAAAATCCACACTGCCCCTGTCGTTGACCAGTGCCGCACTGCGCATGTCGCCGATGATGCCGTGGGCGTCGATCGGACTTTGTCGTTCGAGGTGATGCTCAGCCATTGCCGCGAAACTCCGGATAAAGACTCATGCCGCCGTCGATGAACAGGGTGGTGCCGACGATGTAGTCGGCGGCGTCGGAGGCGAGAAACACCACCGCGTTGGCCACGTCTTCGACGTCACCGATGCGTCCGTAGGGGATCAGCTCCAGCAGTTTTTCAGCGGCGGCGCCTTCGGTGACTTCCTGATTGATCGCCGTGCGAATCGCCCCCGGCGCGATGCCGTTGATGCGAATGCGTTGATGGCTGACTTCCTGGGCCAAGGTCTGCATCAACTGATCGACGCCGCCCTTGGATGCCGCGTAGTTGACGTGCCCGGCCCACGGAATGCGCTGGTGCACCGAGCTCATGTGAATGATTTTGCCGGCCGCCCGGGACACGCCTTCGCGCACGCCCTGGCGGTTGAAAATCCGCAGCGCGGCGCGAGCGCAGAGGAACTGGCCGGTGAGGTTGACGCCGATGACCGTGTTCCAGTCTTCGAGGCTCATGTCCACGACCGCCGCATCCTTTTGCAGGCCGGAGTTGGCCACCAGTATGTCCAGCGAACCAAACGCCTCGAGGGTCTCGGCGAACAGCCGTTCGACCTCGTCTTCCTGCGACACGTCGGCAGCGATGGCCAGCGCCTGACCGCCGTCGGCGATGATCTGCCGGGCGAGGGCTTCGGCGGGTTCAGCCTGACGATTGTAGTTGATGACCACCGCGGCACCGGCAGCGGCCAGGGCTTTGGCGGCGGCGTGACCGATGCCGGCGCTGGCGCCGGTGACCAGGGCTACTTGTCGGGTGAGGGAGATCTGCATGCGAAGTCGTGCCTTGGGTGAGGGCCTATTTAGCTGACTGGTCGCAAGCCGGGAGAGTTCAGTAACAAAGATCAAAAGATCGCTGCCGAAGTCTGCGGTCTTTTGATCTTCAGGGGCTTCACATTCCACCAACAATTCCTTGCTTCCCCGCCATCCGACCCTATGGCAACTTGGCGGCCCTTGATGAGGCTGCAACCCATGGCAAACCCCTACCGCGAATTGTTCACCGCCCCCGGTGCGCGAAATTTTGTTCTCGCCGGAATGATCGCGCGCATGCCGATTTCCATGACCGGCATTGGCGTGATCACCATGCTCTCCCAACTCAAGGGCGGGTATGCGCTGGCCGGTGCGGTGGCGGCGACGTTTGCCTTGGCCACGGCGTTTTGCGCGCCGCAGGTGTCACGTCTGGTGGACCGCTTTGGTCAGGGCAAGGTGCTGCCGCTGTCGGCGTTGATCGGCGGCGGAGCGTTGCTGATGTTGTTGCTGTGCACGCGCTTGCAGGCGCCGACCTGGACGCTGTTCATCTTTGCCGCGCTGGCCGGTTGCATGCCGAGCATGTCGGCGATGGTGCGGGCGCGCTGGACCGAGATCTATCGCGGCCAGCCGCAATTGCAGACGGCCTATGCGCTGGAATCGGTGCTCGATGAAGTCTGTTTCATCGTCGGCCCGCCGCTGTCGGTGGGGCTGTGCGTGGTGGCGTTTCCCGAGGCCGGGCCACTGGCGGCGCTGCTGGCGCTGGCGATCGGCGTGACGGCGTTTGTCGCCCAGCGCAGTACCGAGCCGGCGGTGCATCCACAGGAGTCGCAACATCAGGGTTCGATCATTCGTTCCACCGACATTCAATGGCTGTTGGCGTTGATGGTCGCCATGGGCGTGATCGTCGGCGTGGTCGATGTGGTCAGCGTCGCGTTCGCCCAACAACAGGGGCAGCCGGCAGCGGCGAGCATCGTGCTCTCGGTGTACGCCATCGGTTCCTGTCTGGCCGGTATTGCCTTCGGCGCGATGCGCTCGAAACTGCCGTTGCCACGCCTGTTCCTGTATGGCGGCATCGCGACCGCCGTGACCACGCTGCCGCTGTTGCTGGCGAGCAATATTTTCGGGCTGTCACTGGCGGTGTTTGTCGCCGGGCTGTTCTTCTCGCCGACGCTGATTGTCGCCATGGCGCTGGTCGAACGCATCGTGCCGCCGGCCAAGCTCACCGAAGGCCTGACCTGGCTGGTGACCGGTCTGAGCATCGGCGTGGCGCTGGGGGCGGCGGGGTCTGGTGCACTGGTGGATGCCTTCGGCGCGCGCAGCGGGTTCTGGCTGGCGATTGTCGCCGGGGCCGTGGTGCTTGGCTCGGCGGTGCAGAGTTTCCGTCATCTGAAATAACGTTTGCCGAGGTGCAGGGCTAATTTGCGCAAGGTTGTCTTCGTTCTTTTATACAGACAACTTTTCGAGGTAAGCCGGGTGACTCAGCTGACATTGCTGTGCCTTCCTTATTCGGGCGCCAGTGCGATGGTCTACAGTCGCTGGCGGCGCAAACTGCCCCAGTGGCTGACGCTGCAACCGGTGGAACTGCCGGGACGCGGCGCGCGGTTCAGCGAACCGCTGCAAACCGACATGCGCACCCTGGCCCGACAATTGGCCGCTGAGCTGCAACCGGCATTGCGCGCGCCGTACGCGATCTTCGGCCACAGCCTCGGCGCCTTGCTGGCCTGTGAGCTGGCGCATGCGTTGCGGGCGCTGGGCCTGCCGGAGCCGGTGGCGCTGTTCGCCTCGGGCACCGCAGCGCCGACGATGCGCAGCGACTATGACCGTGGTTTCGCCGAGCCGAAAACCGACGCCGAACTGATCGAGCAGTTGCGCACCCTCAATGGCACCAGCGAGGAGGTGCTGGCCAGTGCCGAGTTGATGAGCCTGACCTTGCCGATCCTGCGCGCCGACTTCCTGTTGTGCGGCACGTTCCGCCCGGTTCAGCGTGCGCTGCTCAAATGTCCGATCCACGTACTGGGCGGCACCACCGACCGCGCCACCACCGAACAACTGATCGGCTGGAGCAAGGAAACCCTTGGCAGCTTCTCCGTGGACATGCTCGCCGGCGGGCACTTTTTCATTCATGAGCATGAAGCCAGGGTGCTGAAGGTGATCAAGGATCAGTTGGATGTGCACCATCGCCGGCATGCCATGGCCGCCACTGCCTGACACGCTCCCCGGTAGGAGCTGCGGCACGCTGCGATCTTTTGATCCTGATCTTTAAGATCAAAAGATCGCAGCGTGCCGCAGCTCCTACAGGGTGTTTGCAATACGACAGAAAATCCCCGTTCTACCTCACGCCTGATAGTTGTTCTCATTCGCTAATTTTTCCGGTCTGCATTCGTTTTATAGGGACGACGTGCCTTTGTGCTTCCTGCCTACTGATCCGGATGCTGAGAAATGAATGCTGAAGACTCCTTGAAACTTGCTCGCCGGTTTATCGGGTTGCCCCTGGAAAAGCGCCAGATGTTCCTCGCGGCCTTGCACAAGGAGGGCGTGGATTTCGCCCGTTTTCCGATCCCGCAGGGGGTCGAGGCCGATGACCGGCAGGCGCTGTCCTACGCGCAGCAGCGGATGTGGTTTCTCTGGCAGCTCGATCCGCACAGCGGCGCCTACAACCTGCCGGGCGCGGTGCGCCTGACCGGGCCGTTGAACCTGGCGGCGCTGGAGCAGGCCTTCGCCCATCTGGTCGAGCGTCACGAAACCCTGCGCACGGTGTTCCAGCACCAGGCCGACGACAGCCTGCTGCAGGTGCCGGCGACGGCACCGTTGTTGATCGAACAGGTGGACTTCACGGGCCTGACCCCGGCCGAACGTGAGCTCGCGGTCGCCGACGCCGCCCAGCACCAGTCGCTGCTGCCGTTCGATCTGGGCGTGGGGCCGCTGCTGCGGATCAAACTGCTCAAGCTCGACACTCAGGAGCATGTGCTGCTGCTGACCTTGCACCACATCGTCTCCGACGGCTGGTCGATGAACGTGCTGATCGACGAATTCATTCGTTGCTACGACGCGTTCGATGCCGGCCAGCCGGTGCAACTGGCGGCGCTGCCGATCCAGTACAGCGACTACGCCCTGTGGCAGCGCCGCTGGCTGGAAGCCGGGGAGCAGGCGCGGCAACTCGACTACTGGCAGGCGCAACTGGGTGATGAACACCCGGTGCTGGAGTTGCCCACCGATCACCCGCGCCCGGCGATGCCGAGTTATCGCGGCACCCGTTACGAATTCGCGCTCGATGGCGCGTTGGCCGAACAACTGCGCAGTACCGCCCAGCAGCACGGCATCACCTTGTTCATGCTGTTGTTCGGCGCGTTCAACGTGCTGCTGCATCGCTACACCGGACAAACCGACATCCGCGTCGGCGTGCCGATTGCCAACCGTAATCGCGGCGAAATCGAAGGCCTGATCGGCTTCTTCGTCAACACCCAGGTGCTGCGGACCGAGCTGGACGGCCAGACCCGTGTCGACGAGCTGCTGCGCGCGATCAAGGAAACCGCGCTCGGCGCCCAGGCCCATCAGGACCTGCCGTTCGAGCGACTGGTCGAAGCGCTGAAACTGGAACGCAGCCTCAGCCACACACCGCTGTTCCAGGTGATGTACAACCATCAGCCGCAAGTCGCCGACATCAGCACCGTCAGCACCGCCTCCGGGCTGGAACTGGGCGTGATCGAGTGGCAGGGCCGCACCACCCAGTTCGACCTGACCCTGGATACCTATGAGAAGGCCGGCAAGTTGCACGCCGCGCTGACCTACGCCAACGACCTGTTCGAGCCGCAGACCATCGAGCGCATGGCGCAGCACTGGTTCAACCTGTTGCGCGGCATGGTCGAGGACAGCCGCCAGCGCATCAGCGATCTGCCGCTGCTGGAAAGTGCCGAGTATCAACGGATCGTCCACGACTGGAATCGCATCGAGGCGAATGTCACTGAAGCCGCGTGCATTCATCAATTGATCGGGCAACAGGTCGCGAGCCAGCCGCAGGCGCTGGCGGTGACCTTCGGTGACCGGGCGTTCAGCTACGCCGACATCGACGCACGGGCCAATCGTCTGGCGCACAAACTGATCGAGTACGGGGTCGGCCCGGAGGTGCGGGTCGGCGTCGCCCTGCAACGTTCCGACACGCTGCTGGTGGCCTTGCTCGCCGTGCTCAAGGCCGGGGGCGCCTATGTGCCGCTGGATCCGGACTACCCGGCCGACCGCGTGGCTTACATGCTTGAAGACAGCCGGGCGCGGGTGCTGCTGACCGAGCAGAGCATCGCGCAGACACTCGCGGTGGGCGCCGACACCCAGGTGTTGTTGCTTGACCGGATCGATGCCGAACTGGCGGCTTACCCACGCCATGCACCTGTCACTTCGGTGACGCCGGACAACCTGGCCTACGTGATCTACACCTCCGGCTCGACCGGCAAGCCGAAGGGCGTCGCCATCGCGCACCGCAATGTGCAGGCGCTGATCGACTGGTCGCGCAGCGTCTATCGCCGCGATGACATTCAGGGCGTATTGGCTTCGACGTCGGTGTGTTTCGACCTGTCGGTGTGGGAGCTGTTTGTCACGCTGGCCAACGGTGGCTCGCTGATCATCGCGCGCAATGCCCTGGAGCTGGCGCAACTGCCGGCGCGCGATCAAGTGCGCCTGATCAACACCGTGCCGTCGGCGATCAATGCCTTGCTGCGTGACGGCGCCATTGGTTCAAGCGTGCGCATTATCAATCTCGCGGGCGAGCCGTTGAAGCAGAGCCTGGTCGACGCGCTGTATCAGCAGACCGCGGTCGAGCAGGTGTTTGATCTGTACGGG
The DNA here is from genome assembly GCF_018729515.1 of Pseudomonas sp. MG-9. Lineage (NCBI taxonomy): Bacteria > Pseudomonadati > Pseudomonadota > Gammaproteobacteria > Pseudomonadales > Pseudomonadaceae > Pseudomonas > Pseudomonas sp. MG-9. The sequence goes on along the minus strand of NZ_JAHHZH010000003.1, from coordinate 534,189 downwards.
CCTTCGGAAGACACCACGTACTCGACCTGGACGCACCGCGAGGCGGGTGGTGCAGTGAACATCGGCCGGCCTTTGACCGGCACCGCCAGCTACCTGCTGGACGCCGATCTGCAAGCGGTGCCACAAGGCGTCGCCGCTGAACTGTATCTGGCCGGCGCCGGCATCACCCGGGGTTATCTGGGACGTGCGGCCATGACCGCTGAAAAGTACGTGCCGAATCCGTTTTCCAGCACCGGCGAGCGGCTGTACCGCACCGGCGACCTGACCCGTTATCAGCCGAACGGCGCGCTGCAATACGTCGGGCGTATCGACCATCAGGTGAAGGTGCGCGGTTTCCGTATCGAGCTGGGTGAAATCGAAGCGCGGCTGTTGCAGCAGGACGCCGTGCGCGAACTGGCGGTGCTGGCGCAGGACGGTGCCAGCGGTCAGCAACTGGTGGCCTACATTGTGCCGAGCGACGCCGCTGTGCTGGCGGCAGACGCCGATGCGCAGGCGAGCCTGCGCGAAACGCTGAAAGCGGCATTGCGCCAACACCTGCCGGATTACATGGTGCCGGCGTATTTGCTGTTCCTCGAACAATTGCCGCTGACCCCCAACGGCAAGCTCGACCGCAAGGCCTTGCCGGCGGTCGACGGGCGCCAGCAGCAGCGCGAACATGTAGCGCCGCGCAGCGTCATGGAAAAGGCCCTGGCCGCGATCTGGCAGGACGTGCTGTCGCTGGAAAACGTCGGCGTGGAGGACAACTTCTTCGAGCTGGGCGGCGATTCGATTGTGTCGATGCAAGTGGTCAGTCGGGCACGGCAGGCCGGGATCGTCCTCAGCCCCAAAGAACTGTTCCAGTACCAGACCCTCCGCAGCCTGGCGCAAGTCGCGCGGCAGGGTGAACGAAGCCTGATCGATCAGGGGCCTGCCGTCGGTGCGGTGGCGCTGGCGCCGGTCCAGCGCTGGTTCTTCGAACAGGAGATTGCCGAGCGTCAGCACTGGAACCAGTCGCTGTTGCTGGTGCCGCAACAGACGATGAATGTCGAGGCGCTGGATCGTGCGCTCAAGCATCTGATCAACCATCACGACGGCTTGCGCCTGCGCTACACCCTGAGTAGCGCGGGCTGGCAGCAGGCCTATGCCGCGCTGTCCGATGAATCGGTGCTGTGGCAGCGCAGCGCCGCCTCGACGCAAGACCTCAAGGCGCTGTGCGACGAAGCCCAGCGCAGTCTGAATCTGAGTCACGGACCGTTGCTGCGCGCGCTGTTGCTGGACCTCGCCGACGGCAGTCACCGCCTGCTGCTGGTCGCCCACCATTTGGTGATCGACGGTGTTTCGTGGCGGGTACTGCTGGAGGATTTGCAGCAGGCTTATGCCCAGGCCTTGAGCGGCGCGGTGATTGCCTTGCCGGGCAAGACCAGCGCCTATCAGCACTGGGTCGCACGCCTGCAAAGTCACTTGCCGAACTTCGCGCAGAGCCTCGATTACTGGCAGACGCAACTGCGCGAAGCTGCGCAGAACGACCTGCCATGCGAGCGCCCGCAGGGTTCGCTGGAAAACCGCCACGAGCAGAAAATCGAGCTGACATTCAGCGCCGAGCAGACCCGCAAGTTGCTGCAACAGGCGCCGGCGGCCTATCGCACCCAGGTCAACGACCTGCTGCTGACTGCGCTGGCGCGGGTGATCTGCCGCTGGAGCGGTCACACCGGCAGCCTGATTCAACTGGAGGGCCATGGCCGCGAAGACCTGTTTGACGACATCGACCTGACCCGCACCCTCGGCTGGTTCACCAGCCTGTTCCCGGTCCATCTGGTGCCGGCGGACAGCCTCGGTGCCTCGATCAAAACCATCAAGGAGCAACTGCGTGCGGTGCCGGACAAAGGCCTGAGCTACGGTGCGCTGCGTTATCTGGGCGATGAGCAAACCGCCGCGACCCTGGCCGCGCAGGTCAAGCCGCGTATCACCTTCAACTACCTCGGGCAATTTGACCGTCAGTTCGACGCGGCGGCGTTGTTTGTGCCGTCCAGCGAAGGCGGCGGTGTCGCTCAGGATCCGTCGGCGCCGCTGGGCAACTGGCTGACCGTCGAAGGTCAGGTGTACGGCGGCGAGCTGTCGATGAACTGGGGCTTCAGCCGCCAGATGTTCGACCGCGCCACCGTGCAGCGACTGGCCGATGAATACGCCAGCGAGCTGAATGCGTTGATCGAGCACTGCTGTGCCATCGACACGCCGCAGGCGACGCCGTCGGACTTCCCGCTGGCCCGGGTCACGCAGGCACAACTCGATGCGCTGCCGCTGCCGAGCGGGCAACTCGAAGACCTGTATCCGTTGTCGCCGATGCAGCAGGGCATGCTTTTTCACACCCTGTACGAACCGCAAGTCGGCGCCTACATCAGCCAGTTGCGCGTGGACATTCACGGCCTCGACCCACAACGCTTTGCCCAGTCGTGGCAGGCGGCGCTGGCGCGTCATCAGATTCTGCGCAGCAGCTTCCACTGGCACGGCCTCGACGCCGCGCATCAGGCGATCGTGCGTGAGGTGGCGTTGCCGCTGGAGATCTTGCAGGCGACCGACACCGACGCATTGGCCGATGCCGAACGGGCACAGGGTTTCGCGCTGGATAGCGCGCCGTTGTTGCGTTTGAAACTGGTGCGCAGCGGCAACGATGACTGGCACCTGATCTACACCAGCCACCATATTTTGATGGATGGCTGGAGCAACGCGCAGTTGCTCGCCGAAGTGATTGAACACTACAGCGCCGGCCAGCCGCTGCCGGCTCCGACCGGGCAATACCGCGATTATCTGGCGTGGTTGCAGGTGCAATCGGCCAGTGCCGGCGAGCAGTTCTGGAAAGCGGCGCTGGCGCCACTGCAAGCGCCGACACTGCTGGCCGACGCCTTGCGTCCACCGGTGGCGGGCGAGGGCAGTGCGGACCTGCGCGTGGTTCTCGACAGCCACGCGACCCGGCGCCTTGGCGAGTTCGCCCGCCAACAGAAGGTGACGCTCAACACTGTGCTGCAAGGCGCCTGGGGCCTGTTGCTGCAACGCTACACCGGCCAGGATTGCGTGGCGTTCGGCGCGACGGTGGCCGGGCGTTCGGCACCGTTGGCGGGGATCGAAGAGCAGCTCGGACTGTTCATCAACACCTTGCCACTGATCTGTGCGCCCAACCCGCAACAGACCGTCAACCAGTGGCTCGGCGACTTGCAGGGGCAGAACCTGGCGCTGCGCGATTTCGAGCACGTGCCGCTGTATGACATTCAAGGCTGGGCCGGTCAGCAGGGCAGTGCGTTGTTCGACAGCCTGCTGGTGTTCGAAAACTTCCCGGTGGCCGAGGCGCTGAAACAGGGCGCACCGGCGGGGCTGTCGTTCAGCAACCTGCACAACCATGAGCGCACCCACTATCCGTTGACGCTGGGCGTCGAAATCGGCGCGACCCTGACCCTCGACTTCGGCTACGACCGCGCGCGTTTCAGTGCCGGGCAAGTGGCGACATTGTCGGCCAACCTGCAGCACCTGCTGATGCAATTGGTCGTTGATGCCGAGGCGGCGCTGGGTTCCCTGGAGCTGCTCGATGCCGAATCTCAGGTGTCGTTGCTGGCGGTCAGCCAAACGCCAGCGGTGGCGTTGCAGGACTCGCGTCTGGCCCATCAACAGATCGCCGCCCGCGCGGCGGCCGCGCCCGATGCACTGGCGCTGCGGGTCGACGGCCAGAGCCTGAGCTACGGCCAGCTCAACACTCAGGCCAACCGCCTGGCCCATCGCTTGATCGCTCACGGTGCCGGCCCGGGCACTCGGGTGGGGCTGGCGCTCAACCGTGGCCCGCAACTGATCGTCAGCCTGCTGGCGGTGCTCAAGAGCGGCGCCGCGTATGTGCCGCTGGACCCTAAATACCCGGCCGAGCGTCTGCGCTACATGATCGCCGACAGCTGCCTCGATGTGCTGCTGTGCGAGGCCGGTCTGCTGCAGGATCTGCCGGTGCCGGCGGTGGTGCGCCTGGTGCTGGATGACAGCGAAGGTTTTGCCGAGAACGACCCGCTGATTCAGGCTGACGCGCAGGATCTGGCCTATGTGATTTACACCTCCGGCTCCACCGGGCAACCGAAAGGCGTGGCGATTGCCCAGGGCGCGCTGCGCGAGTTCTGCCAGAGCGCTGCCGCGTATTCGCGGCTGTCGCCGGCGGACCGCGTGCTGCAGTTCGCCACGTTCAGTTTCGATGGTTTCGTTGAGCAGTGTTTCCCGGCGCTGTGCGTCGGCGCCGCGCTGATCATGCGTGGCGACGAGCTGTGGGATGCCGGGCGTCTGGCCGCTGAAATCGTGCGCCATGGCGTCACCGTCGCCGACTTGCCGGCCGCCTACTGGTACCTGCTGGCCCGTGAATGCGCGAGCGGCGCGATCAATACACTGGGCGAGTTGCGTCAGGTGCATGTCGGTGGTGAGGCCATGTCCGTCGAGGGCTTGCGCCTCTGGCATCAGGCCGGCCAGGGCCATGTGCGCTTGCTCAACACCTACGGTCCGACCGAGGCCACCGTGGTCTCCAGCGTGCAGGATTGCCGTCTGGACGACGCCAGCGACAGCTTCGGTGTGCCGATCGGCCGCGCCATCCCCGGACGTGCCCTGTATGTGCTGGACAGCGCCGGGCAATTGCTGCCGGCCGGCGGCATCGGCGAGCTGTGCATCGGCGCGCCGGCCTGTCTGGCGCAAAGCTATTTCGACCGCCCGGCGCTGACCGCCGAACGCTTCCTGCCGGACCCGTTTGCCGTGGAGCCCGGCGCCCGTCTGTACCGCAGCGGCGACCTGGCGCGCTACAACGCCAACGCCGATCTGGAATATGTCGGGCGTATCGACCACCAAGTGAAGATTCGTGGCTTGCGCATCGAAATGGGTGAGATCGAGGCCTGCCTGCAAGCGCGTGCCGAGGTGCGCGATGCCGCGGTTATCGCTCAGGACGGTACGCAACTGGTGGCGTATGTCGTGGCCAACGGCGTGCCGAGCGATGAGGCGCAGTACCGACAAGCCCTCGACGCCGCAATGCGCCAGTCGTTGCCGGATTACATGGTGCCGAGTCACCTGGTGTTGATGGCCGCGTTGCCGCTCAACAACAACGGCAAACTCGATCGCAGCGCCTTGCCACGGGTTGCCGCTGGCGCTGGTCAGCGCGAGTTCGTGGCCCCGGCGCCAGGGCTGGAAATGCAGCTGGCGCAGATCTGGCAAGCGGTGCTGCAAGTCGAGCGCGTGGGGCGCGAGGACAACTTCTTCGAGCTGGGCGGCCATTCGCTGCTGGTGCTGCAAGTGATCTCGCGGGTGCGTCAGCAACTGCAACTGGAGTTGCCGGTCAGCAGCCTGTTTTCGGCGGCCACGCTGGCTGAATTTGCCGAGCGCGCCGCGTCGGCCAGCGGCAGCGCGCAACCGCTGTTGCAGGCCAGCGAGCAGCCGGCGCTGTTGTCTTACGCCCAGCAGCGGCAGTGGATTGTCTGGCAGTTGGATCCGCAGAGCCCGGCGTACAACATTCCTGCGGCGTTGCGCCTCAAGGGCCGTCTGGATCAGGCGGCCCTGCGGCTGGCGTTCGAGCAATTGCAGGCGCGTCACGCCACCTTGCGCACCACCTTCGAACAGGACGGGCAGCAGGCGCGGCCATGTGTACATGCGCAGTTGCCGCTGCAACTTGATCAGCGTCAGATCGATGCAGCGTCTCTCGATGCCGCCATCTCCGCGCAAATCGCCCGTCCGTTCGATCTGCGCAACGGCCCGCTGTGGCGCATGTTGCTGCTGCAGCTTGGCACCGAGGAACATGTGCTGGTGCTGACGGTGCATCACATCGCCGCCGATGGCTGGTCGATGCAGATCATGGTCGATGAATTCAGTGCGCTGTATCAGGCCGCTGTCGAAGGGCGTGCCGCCGACCTCAAACAGTTGCCGGTGAGCTACAGCGATTACGCCCGCTGGCAGCGCGAGTGGCTGGAGGCGGGCGAGGGCGAACGCCAGCTCGGTCATTGGCGCGAGCGCCTGGCCGGCAGCCAGACACCGCTGGAATTGCCAAGTGAGCTGAGCCGTCCGGCGCGCCGCAGCGAGCGTGGCGCCAGCCTGCTGCTGAACGTCGATGCGCCGTTGCTGGCGGCGCTGCGCGAATGTGCGCAGGCGCAGCAAGTGACGTTGTTCATGCTGTTGCTGGCGAGCCTGCAGACCTTGTTGCACCGCCAGAGCGGGCAAGCGTCGATCAATGTCGGTGTGCCGAGCGCAGGGCGTTCGCGCCTGGAAACCGAAGGCCTGATCGGCTTCTTCATCAACACTCAGGTGCTGCGTGCCGAGATCGACGCTCAGCAATCCTTCAGCAGCCTGCTGCAACAGATCAAGCATGTGGCGTTGCAGGCGCAGGCCAATCAAGACCTGCCGTTCGAGCAACTGGTCGATGCCTTGCAACCGGATCGCAGCCTCAATCACAGCCCGTTGTTCCAGGTGCTGTTCAACCATCAGCAGCAACTGGGCGCCAGCGTCGAGCGCACAGTCGGCGACTTGCACGTCGAGCGTTTGCACTGGCAGCAGACCACCACACAGTTCGATCTGGTCCTCGACACGCAGGAGCAGGGCGACACGCTGGACGCGAGCCTGACCTACGCCACCGACGTGTATGACCCGGCCTCGATGCAGCGCTTCGCCGAGCAGTGGCTGAACCTGCTGCGCGCGGTGGCGGCGGATCCGCAGCAGCGGGTGGCCGAGCTGCCATTGCTGGCAAGCGCTCAGCGTCAGGCATTGATCGCTGTCTGGAACCCGCTGTTCGAACAGCAACCGCCGTCGCCGACCTTGCACCGGTTGTTCGAAGCCCAGGTCGCGCTGTGTCCGCAGGCGATTGCGCTGGTCTATGAAGACGAACACCTGAGTTATGCCGCGCTGAATGCCCAGGCCAACCGTCTGGCGCGCAAACTGCGCGAGCAGGGCGTCGGCCCGGAAGTGCGGGTCGGCATCGCCACCGAGCGTGCGCTGGCGCTGGTGGTCGGTGTGCTGGCGATTCTCAAGGCTGGCGGTGCCTACGTGCCGCTCGATCCGCAATACCCGGCGGAGCGTCTGAGCTACATGATCGAAGACAGCGGCATTGCGTTGCTGCTGACTCAGCAACCTCTGCTCGAAGGTTTGCCGGCGCGTGATGAGGTGCAGGTTCTGTGCCTCGACACGTTGGCACTGGACGGCTACAGCGCGGACGATCTGCCGAGCCTGAGCCGCCCGGACAACCTCGCCTATGTGATCTACACCTCGGGTTCCACCGGCCGGCCGAAAGGTGCGTTGCTCAGCCATGCCAACGTCGGGCGCCTGTTAAGCGCAACCGCCTGTGAATTCAACTTCGGCGCGGACGACGTCTGGACCCTGTTCCATTCCTGTGCGTTCGATTTCTCGGTGTGGGAGCTGTTCGGTGCGCTGTGCACCGGCGGGCGCCTGGTGATCGTGCCGTATTACATCAGCCGTGAGCCGCAGGCGTTCCATCGCCTGCTGTGCGACGAAGGCGTGACGGTGTTGAACCAGACGCCGACCGCGTTCCGGCAACTGCTGCCGATCGCCTGCGCCAGCCCGCGCAACCTGGCCCTGCGCCAGGTGATTTTTGGTGGCGAAGCGCTGGAAGTGGCGAGCCTGCGACCGTGGTTCGAACGCTTCGGCGATCAACAGCCGACGCTGGTGAACATGTACGGCATCACCGAAACCACGGTGCACGTGACCTATCGCGCGATCCGTCGGGTCGACCTCGACGGCAAGGCGCAGAGCCCGATCGGCCTGCCGATTCGCGACCTGCGCTGGTACTTGCTCGACAGTCAGTTGCAACCGGTGCCAGAGGGTGTGGCCGGTGAGTTGTATATCGCCGGCGCCGGTCTGGCGCGCGGTTACCACGGGCGCTTCGACCTGAGCGCCGAGCGATTTGTGCCGAACCCGTTCGGCAGCGGCGAGCGCCTGTATCGCAGCGGCGACCTGGCGCGCCAGCGACACGACGGCAGCATCGATTACCTCGGGCGGATCGACCAGCAAGTGAAGATCCGTGGTTTCCGCATCGAGTTGGGGGAAATCGAGGCGGCGCTGCTCGCGCAACCCGGCGTGCGCCACGCGGTATTGAGCGTACACGGTGACGAGGGTGGGCCGCAGTTGTGCGCCTACGTGGTGGCCGAGCACACCCCGGCCGACCCGATCGCCTGGCGCGACAACCTGCGCGCGGCACTCAAGGTCGATCTGCCGGACTACATGGTGCCGAGCCACTGGCTGCTGCTCGATGCCTTGCCGCTGACCAACAACGGCAAGCTCGACCGCAAGGCCTTGCCGCGGCCCGATGCCCAGGCCTTGCAGCGCCCTTATGAAGCCCCCGAAGGCGAACTCGAACGGCAACTGGCGGCGATCTGGGCCGACGTGCTGGGCGTGGCGCAAGTCGGGCGGCGCGACAACTTCTTTGAATTGGGTGGGCACTCGCTGCTCGCCGCGCAGGCCAGCGCCCGTGTGGCGCTGGAACTGGGCATCGAGCTGGCGCTGCGTGCGCTGTTCGAATCCAGCGACCTTCAGGCTTATGCCGCCCTGGCCGGGCAACTCGCCCCGACTGACAACGATGCACGTCTGGATGCGCTTGAGTCGCTTCTCGACGAGATGGAGATCAACTGATGGAACACTCTACCGCCTGGCGCATCGCTACCCGTTTTGCCGCGTTGCCGGCAGACAAGCGCCGCGAATTTCTGCAACGCATGCAAGAGCAGGGCGTGAGCTTCGGGCAACTGCCGATCCCACCCGCCGCCGAGCCACAAACGACGTTCGAACTGTCGTACGCGCAGCAACGCCAGTGGTTTCTCTGGCAGCTCGACCCGCAGAGCGCGGCCTACAACATTCCTGCTGTCTTGCGTCTGCAAGGGCCGCTGAACGTCGCTGCCTTGCAACACAGTTTCGACGTGCTGCTGGCGCGTCACCAGAGCCTGCGCAGCCGTTTCGTCGAGGACGACGGTCAGGTCATGCAAACCCTCGCGGCGGTCACCTCGCTGCCGATCGAACCGCATGACCTGCGGGCGCAGCCACAGGCCGAGCGTCTGGCCTGCGCCATGCGCCAGGTCGAAGCTGAGATTGCCCGGCCTTTCGATCTGCAGCACGGCCCGCTGTTGCGCGTCAGCCTGTTGCAACTGGAGACCGAAGACCACGTGCTGGTGCTGACCCTGCATCACATTGTCACCGACGGCTGGTCGATGGGCGTGTTGATCGAGGAGTTCTCGCGCCTGTATGCGGCTCACTGTCAGGGCCAGGACGCGCAGCTTGAAGCGCTGCCGATCGAGTACTCGGACTACGCCGCCTGGCAACGCCGCTGGATGGAAGCCGGCGAGCTTGAGCGCCAGTTGAACTGGTGGCGCGACACCCTGGGCAGCGAGCAACCGCTGCTGGAACTGCCCACCGACCGCCCGCGTCCGGCCCAGCCAAGCCAGCGCGGTGCGCGTCTGGAGTTTGCGCTGGAGGCCGATCTGGCCGCTGGCTTGATGGCCCTGGCGAAGCAGGCCGGTGTCACCCCGTTCATGTTGCTGCTGGCCAGTTTCCAGGCCTTGCTCTATCGCTACAGCGGCCAGTCCGACCTGCGCATCGGTGTGCCGATCGGTAACCGCAACCGCGCCGAAACCCGTGGCTTGATTGGCTTCTTCGTCAACACCCAGGTGATGCGCGTCGAGGTCGACGGGCGTCAGACCTTCAGCCAATTGCTTGAGCAGACCCGCGCCGCGTCGCTGGACGCGCAGGCTTATCAGGACTTGCCGTTCGAACGTCTGGTGCAGGCGCTGCAAGGCGATCGCAGCCTGAGCCACAGTCCGCTGTTCCAGGTGATGTTCAACCATCAACAGAGCAACGCGACGGCAGTCGGCGGCTTGCTCGCAGGGCTGCGGGTCGAGGCGCTGAACGCTACGACGCCAACCACCCAGTTCGACCTGCAACTCGATACTCAGGAAGTCGGTGAGCAGTGGTTCGCCAGCCTGACCTACGCCACCGATCTGTTCGACGCCGAGCGCATCGAACACCTGGCCCGGCATTGGCGCAACCTGCTGGCCGGGGCAGTGGCAAACCCGCAATGCCCGCTGGCAGAACTGCCGCTGCTGGACGCCGACGAGCGTCTGCGCATGCTCGCTGACCTCAATGACACTGCACAGACGTACCCGGGCGAAGCCTGCGTGCAGCGCCATTTCGAAGCGCGTGCGGCGCAGCAACCTGACGCCACGGCGCTGGTGTTCCAGGGCCAGACCCTCAGTTACGCCGAGCTCAATCGGCGCGCCAACCGTCTGGCTCACCACTTGCGTGCGCAAGGCGTCGGCGCGGAAGTGCTTGTCGGGATCGCCTGCGAGCGTTCGCTGGAGATGGTTGTCGGCCTGTTGGCGATTCTCAAGGCCGGTGGCGCCTACGTGCCGCTGGACCCGGAATACCCGCTCGATCGCCTGAGCTACATGATCGAAGACAGCGGCATTTCCCTGCTGCTGACCCAGGAGCATTTGCTGACGCAACTGCCGACACCGGATTCGCTGCGTACCCTGTGCCTGCAAGCGGACGCCGACTGGCTGAGCGAACTGCCGGACAGCGATCTGCCCAATCTGGCGCTGGCGGAAAACCTCGCGTACGTGATCTACACCTCCGGCTCCACCGGTAAACCCAAGGGTGCCGGCAACCGTCATGTAGCGCTGCACAACCGTCTGGAGTGGATGCAGCAGGCCTACAATCTGCAACCGCGCGACCGGGTGCTGCAAAAGACCCCGTTCAGTTTCGACGTGTCGGTCTGGGAGTTTTTCTGGCCGCTGATGAAGGGCGCAACACTGGTGATTGCCGCGCCCGGCGAGCACCGTGATCCGCAGCGCCTCGCCGCGCTGATCGTCGAGCAGTCGATCACCACGCTGCATTTCGTGCCGTCGATGCTGTCCGCGTTCATCAGCGCCGACGAGTCGCTGGCCTGCACCTCGCTGACGCGGATCATCTGCAGCGGCGAAGCGTTGCCGATGGCGTTGCAGCGCCAGACCTTGCACAGCTTGCCGCAAGCCAATCTGTACAACCTCTATGGCCCGACCGAAGCGGCCATCGACGTGACCCACTGGACGTGTGTGGAAGAGGGCCGCGACAGCGTGCCGATCGGTCGGCCGATCGCCAACCTGCGCACCTTGATCCTCGACAGCGAATTGCAGCCGTTGCCGCTGGGCGCGGTGGGTGAGTTGTATCTGGGCGGTATCGGCCTGGCCCGTGGTTACCACCGGCGTGGCGCGTTGACCGCCGAGCGTTTTGTCGTCGACCCGTTCGGCAGCGGCGAGCGCCTGTACCGCACCGGTGACCTGGCGCGCTACCGCGCCGACGGGGCCATCGAGTACTGCGGACGTATCGACCATCAGGTGAAGATTCGCGGCCTGCGCATTGAACTGGGCGAAATCGAAGCGCGCCTGCAAGAACATGCCGAGGTTCAGGAGGCGGTGGTGCTGGCGCTGGACGGGCCGAGCGGCAAGCAACTGGTGGCGTACGTGGTGCCGCAGGATCGGGCGCTGCCGAATGCCGATGGCGCCCGGCAGAACGCCTGGCGCGAAACCCTGAAAACTCATTTGCTCGCGAGCCTGCCGGACTACATGGTGCCGGCGCAGACCGTGCTGATCGAGCAGATGCCGCTCAGCCCCAATGGCAAGCTTGAACGCAAACGCCTGCCGGCACCGACCCTGCAAGTCAGCCAGCGCGCCTTCGAAGCGCCGAGTACAGCGCATGAACAAGCGCTGGCGCAGATCTGGCAGGAGGTGCTCGGTGTGGCGCAAGTCGGGCGCCAGGACAACTTCTTTGAGCTGGGTGGCGACTCGATCATTTCGATTCAGGTGGTCAGTCGCGCCCGGCGTGCCGGCCTGAGCCTGCAACCGCGTGATCTGTTCCAGCAGCAGACGCTGCAGGCGCTGGCTGCGGTGGTCAAGGTGCAGGCCGCGCCGCTGGCGCCACAGGGGCCGGTAGAGGGCGGGCAGGTGCTGACGCCGATTCAGCGCTGGTTCTTCGACGAACCGATCCCGCAACGCCAGCACTGGAACCAGGCGGTGTTGCTGGTCCCGCGTCAGCCGCTGGAACTGCCACGCCTGCAAGCGGCATTGCAACGCCTGCTCAAGCAGCACGACGCCTTGCGGTTGCGCTTCGGTCAGGTCGACGGCCAGTGGTCGGCGCGCTATGTCGGCGCCGACAGTGCCGACGTCGTCGACATGCTCTGGACCGCCCGGGTCGCCAGCAATGACTCGCTGGAATCGGTGTGCGAAGAGGCCCAGCGCAGCCTGAGCCTGCAAGACGGCCCGTTGCTGCGTGTCGCTCTGATCGCCCAGGCCGACGGCAGCCAGCGCCTGTTGCTGGTGATCCACCATTTGGCGGTGGACGGTGTGTCGTGGCGAGTGTTGCTGGAAGACTTGCAGGCGGCTTATCAGGACAAGGAACTGCCGGCCAAGACCAGCGCGTTCCAGACCTGGGCGCTGAAGCTGCAAGACCATGCGCGCAGTGAGGCGGCGCTCGCCGAATTGGCGTGGTGGCAGACGCAACTGGGCCAGGCCAGCGACCGTTTGCCGGCGGCCAATGCCCAGGCCAGTCAGGCCGGACATTTGCGTCAAGGCGTGAGCATTGCGCTGGATCGCGAGCAGACCCGGCGTTTGCTGCAACAGGCGCCGGCGGCCTATCGCACCCAGGTCAATGACCTGCTGCTGACCGCGCTGGCCCGCACCTTGAGTCGCTGGAGCGGTCACGCCTCGGCGCTGATCCAGCTCGAAGGGCATGGTCGCGAAGACCTGTTCGACGACATCGACCTGACCCGTACGGTCGGCTGGTTCTCCAGCCTGTTCCCGGTGTGCCTGACGCCGACGGCGGACCTTGTCGGTTCGATCAAGGCGATCAAACAGCAGCTGCGTGAAATCCCCGGCAAAGGCCTGGGTTACGGGCTGCTGCGCTACATGGGCGACGCCGCGACTCAAGCGGCGCTGACGGCGTTGCCGCAGGCGCGGGTGACGTTCAACTACCTGGGGCAGTTCGACCAGAGTTTCGCCGAGGACGCGCTGTTCAGCCCCGCCAGCGAAGCCAGCGGTGCCGCGCAATCGGCCGACGCGCCGTTGCCGAACTGGCTGTCGGTGGACGGTCAGGTGTATGGCGGTGAACTGAAACTGGACTGGACCTTCAGCCGCGAATGCTTCGACCACAGTGAAATCGAACAGCTGGCTGCAGACTATCGCCACGAACTGCTGGCGCTGATCGAGCATTGCCTGAGCGATGAGGCCGGTGGCGTGACCCCGGCGGATTTCCCGCTGGCACGTTTGAGCCAGGCACAACTCGATGGCTTGCCAGTGGCGGCGACGCAGATCGAGGACCTGTACCCGCTGTCGCCGATGCAGGCCGGCCTGCTGTTCCACAGCCTGTTCGAGTCGGCGTCCGGTGCCTACGTCAACCAGCTTAATGTCGAGGCCCGTGGTCTGGACGCCGAGCGACTGGGGCAGGCGTGGCAGGCGGTGATCGATGCGCATCCGATCCTGCGCAGCAGTTTCCACTTCCCGCAGGGCTTCGAGGCGCCGGTGCAACTGGTGCAGCGTCATCTGCGCCTGCCGTTCCGTTGCCTGGACTGGCGCGGCCGTGCCGATCAGGCCGAGGCGCTGGCGCAACTGATCGACAGCGAGCGCCTGCAACTGGACCCGGCTCAAGCGCCGTTGATGCGTTTGACCCTGGTGCGGCTGGACGATGAGCGTCAGCAACTGATCTACACCCACCACCATTTGCTGCTCGACGGCTGGAGCAATTCGCTGTTGCTCAGCGAAGTGCTGCAGCGTTACGCCGGGCAAGCAGTGCCGGCCCCGAGCGGACGTTTTGCCGACTACATCGGCTGGCTGCAACGCCAGGATGCACAGGCCGACGAGCGCTTCTGGCTGGAACAACTGGCGCCGCTGGACAACCCGACTCTGTTGGCCCAAAGCCTGGCCCATGGCGATCTGAAACAGTCGACCAGCGACGCCTTTGCCGACCATCTGCAAACCTTCGACGTGGCTGCGACGCGGCGCTTGAGCGAGTTTGCCCGTGAGCAGAAAGTCACCCTCAACACCTTGCTGCAAGGCGCGTGGGCGCTGTTGTTGCAACGCTACAGCGGCCAGCGCTGCGTGGCGTTCGGCGCGACCGTTGCCGGGCGCCCGGTGGACCTGCCGGGAGCGGAAAGCCAGTTGGGCCTGTTCATCAACACCTTGCCGGTGATCAGTTGCCCGGACGCGGTGGAAACAGTCAGCCAGTGGCTGAGCCGTTTGCAGGCACAGAACCTGGAGCTGCGTGAGCACGAGTTCACCGCGCTGGGCGACATCCAGCGTTGGGCCGGACGTGCCGGTGAGCCGTTGTTCGACAGCCTGCTGGTGTTCGAAAACTTCCCGGTGGCCGAGGCGTTGCAACAGGGTGCGCCGGCCGGCCTGAGCTTCTCGACGCCGCAAAACCATGAACGCACCAACTTCCCGCTGACCCTGGCGGCCACCGCGGAAAACACCCTGAGCCTGAACTGGAGTTACCAGTGCAGCCACTTCAGCGCCGCGGCCATCGCCCACATGAGCGAGCATCTGGTTGTGCTGCTGAACGCGATGGTCGACGCACCTGAGGGCGCCTTGAGCGAACTGGATCTGCTGACCGCCAGCGAGCGCACGCAGCAGTTGCAAACCTGGAACCCGGCCTTCGCCGCGAACGAAAATCCGCTGTGCGTGCATCAACTGATCGAAGCCCAGGCCGAGATTCGTCCGCAGGCCACGGCGCTGATTTTTGCCGAGGTCGAGCTGACCTTCGCCGAGCTCAACCGTCGCGCCAATCGCCTGGCCCATCGCCTGCGCAACCTCGGGGTGGGGCCGGAGGTGCGGGTCGGTCTGGCGATGCAGCGTTCGCCGGAGATGATCGTCGGTCTGTTGGCGATCCTCAAGGCCGGCGGTGCCTACGTGCCGCTCGACCCGGCGTATCCCGCCGAGCGCCTGCAATACCTGATGCAGGACAGCGGCATTGTGCTGATGCTCAGCCAGTCGTGGCTGCGGGACAAACTGGCGCTGCCGGACGACCTGCCGGTGCTGGACATCGACCGCGAGCCACTGGAATTGATGGCGGACAGCAACCCGGTCAACCTGACTTGTGGGGAAAACCTTGCGTACCTGATTTACACCTCGGGCTCCACCGGGCGGCCGAAAGGCGTCAGCGTGGCCCACGGTCCACTGGCGATGCACTGCCTGGCAATCGGCGAGTTGTACGGCATGACCCCGGAGGATCGCGAGCTGCAGTTTGCCTCGATCAGTTTCGACGGTGCTCACGAACGCTGGCTGACCCCGCTGCTGTTCGGTTCGGCCGTCATGCCGCGTGACGATGAGTTGTGGAGCGTCGAGCGCACCTGCGCGGAAATCCAGCAGCACGGCATCACCATTGCCTGCTTTACCCCGAGCTATCTGTTGCAGATCGCCGATTTCATGGGGGAAGCGGGGCGCGACCTGCCGATCCGCTCCTACACGCCGTGCGCCGAAGGCATGCCCAAGCATGCGTTCGATGAAGTGCAGCAGGTGCTGCAACCGCAGCGCCTGATCAACGGTTACGGCCCGACCGAAACCGTGATCACCCCGCTGATCTGGCTGGCCTACCCGGACACCGAATTCGACTCGGCCTTCATGCCGATCGGCCGGCCGGTGGGCAACCGCAGCGCTTACATTCTCGACGGTGGTTTGCAGCCACTGCCGGTGGGGGTGGCCGGCGAGTTGTACCTGGGCGGCGAGGGCGTTGCCCGGGGTTATCACCAGCGTCCGGACTTGACTGCCGAGCGTTTCGTGCCGGATCCGTTCGTGCCGGGGGCGCGCCTGTATCGCAGTGGTGACCTGGCGCGGTTCCGCGCCGATGGCGTGGTGGAATACCTCGGCCGGATCGACCAGCAGGTGAAGATTCGCGGTTTCCGCATCGAGCTGGGGGAAATCGAAGCCTGCCTGCTGGAGCACGAAGGCGTGCGCGAAGCACTGGTGATCGATCGCGACGGGCCGGTGAGCCGCCAGTTGGTCGGCTACATCGTGCCGCGCGATCCACTGGCCAACGAGCAGGACCTGCACGCCGCGTTGACCGCGCACCTGCGCAGCCGTCTGCCGGCGCACATGTTGCCGGCGCACCTGATGTGCCTGGCCGCATTGCCGCTGACGCCCAATGGCAAACTCGACCGCAAGGGGCTGCCGGCACCGGACGTTGCGCGCCAGGCTCAGGATCAGGTGCCGGCCGCGACACCGGCGGAAGCGCTGCTGGTGGAGATCTGGCAGGACCTGCTGGGCCTGGACACTCTGGGCGTCACCGAGAACTTCTTCGAATTGGGCGGTGACTCGATCATTTCCCTGCAAGCGGTCAGCCGCGCCGGGCAGCGCGGGCTGGTGTTCAGTCCGAAGCAGCTGTTCGAACAGCAGACCATCCGCGCGCTGGCAGCCGTGGCGGTCACTCGCGAAACGACCTTGAATGAGGCGCCGACAGTCGCCGCGTTCGCGCTGGTGCCGCACATCGACGGGGCCGCTCGCGAAGGATTGCAAGACCTGTATCCGCTGTCGCCGATGCAGCAGGGCATGCTGTTCCATTGCCTGGATTCACCGGAGCTGAACCCCTACGTCAACCAGTTGAGCGTGGCCGTGGACGGCTTGCAGGTGCCGCGTTTCCGTGCGGCGTGGCAAACCCTGATCGAACGCCATGAGGTGCTGCGTGCCGCGTTCCGCTGGCGTGATGGGCTGGCCGATCCGCTTCAGGCAGTGTTCGCCGATGTCGAGTTGCCAATCGAAGAACTCGACTGGCGCGAGCGCAGCGACACCGAGCAGGTGCTGAGCGAACTGGCCGCCGCCGAGCAGGCCAAGGGTTTCGACCTGAGCTGCCCGCCGCTGATGCGTTTCGTGCTGGTGCGCCTCGATGCCGAGCGTTATCAGATGATCTGGGTCTACCATCACCTGCTGCTCGACGGCTGGAGTGCATCGCGCCTGCTCGGCGAGATGCTGCGCCTGTATCACCACGCCAGCCTGCCAGCGCTCAATGGCCGTTACGCCGATTACATCGGCTGGCTGCAACGTCAGGACAGCGCTCAGGCCGAAGGCTTCTGGCGCGAGCGTCTGGCGTTGCTCGAAGCACCGACGATTCTGGCCAAGGCCAGCGGCGCCACGGGCTCCGGGCACGGCGTGATGTACACCGATCTCGATGCCGAGGCGACGCGCAAGCTGCACGCGTTTGCCAAGCGTCAGCGCGTGACCCTCAACACCTTGGTGCAGGCCGCCTGGCTGCTGTTGTTGCAACGGCACAGCGGCCAGCGCAGCGTGGCGTTCGGCGCCACGGTGGCGGGGCGCCCGACCGGCCTGCCGGGGGCGCAGGAAATGCTCGGTCTGTTCATCAACACCTTGCCGGTGATCCAGACCCTCGACCCGCAGCAGCCGTTGGGCGAGTGGTTGCGTGAACTGCAGGACTACAACCTGACCGTGCGTGACTATGAACACACGCCGTTGTCGGACATCCAGCGCTGGGCCGGACTCGGTGGCCAGGGCCTGTTCGACAGCATCATCGTGTTCGAAAACCATCCGGTCGATCGGGCGTTGCGCGGCGGTGAGGAGGGCGAGTTGCGCTTTGCCGAAGTCGGCAGCGCCGGCGTGACCAACGTGCCGATGGACTTGATGGTCAGCGCCAACGACGATGGCCTGGAAGTCGAATACCTGTACCTGCGTGATCGTTTCAGTGATGCCGAGGTCGAGCAGATCCGCGCGCAACTGGAAGGTTTGCTGCGCACCTTGCCGGAAGATGAACGCTGCCTGATCGGCAATCTCGGCTTGCCCGGGGCGCGTCCGGGCCTGCCACAAGCGTCGACCGACGAGACTGATCTGCTGTGCAGCTTCAACCAACACGTGCGCAACCAGCCGCAGAAAACCGCGCTGTTCTGTGAAGACCGTGAAGTCAGTTATGCCGAGCTTGAAGCCCGGGCCAACGGCTTGGCCCGGCAATTGATCGAGCGTGGTATCGGTGCGGAAAGTCTGGTGGCCGTGGCATTGCCGCGCTCGGAACGCACGATCATCGCGTTTCTCGCGGTGCTCAAGGCCGGCGCGGCGTATTTGCCGCTGGACCTGGCGTACCCGCCGGAGCGTCTGGCCTACATGCTTGATGATTCGGCGGCCAGCCTGCTGCTCTGCGACAGCGACCTGGGGCAGCGCCTGACCCTGGCCGACAATGTGCCGCGCCTGTTGCTCGATCAACTGCCTCACGACGACAGCGCGCAATGCCCGTTGACGCAGCCGCTGGCAGGGCACCTCGCGTACCTGATCTACACCTCCGGTTCCACCGGTCAGCCCAAAGGCGTGGCAGTGGCGCGCGGACCGATTGCCCGGCATTGCCGAGGCATCATCGACCTGTACGAACTGGTGCCGGACAGTCGTGAATTGCACTTCATGTCGTTCGCCTTCGACGGTGCTCAGGAGCGCTGGCTGAGCGTGTTGCTGGCTGGTGGCAGTCTGGTGGTTCGCGAGGACAATCTGTGGACGCCGGAGCAGACCCTGCAAGTGCTGGAGCGCCATCAGGTCAGCGTCGCCTGCTTCCCGCCGGCCTACCTGCAACAGATGGCTGAAGTGGCTGAACGCCTGGGGCATGCGCCGGCGGTGCAGGTGTATTGCTTCGGCGGTGATGCGGTGCCGGAGGCCAGTTTCGAACAGGTCAAACGCGCCTTGCGTCCACAGCGTCTGGTCAACGGCTATGGCCCGACCGAAACCGTGGTCACGCCGCTGCTGTGGCGTGCCGAAGCCAGTGAGCGCTGCGAGGCGGCCTACGCGCCGATCGGGCGTGGCGTGGCCGGGCGTGGATTGTATGTACTCGACGCCGACCTCAATCCGTTGCCGGCCGGGGTCAGTGGCGAGCTGTATCTGGGGGGCGAATGCCTGGCGCGCGGTTATCACCAGCGCCCGGGCATGAGCGCCGAACGCTTCATTCCCGATCCGTTCGACGCGGGTGGGCGCATGTACCGCACCGGCGACCTGGTGCGCCAGCGCGAATGCGGTCTGATCGACTACCTCGGGCGTCTTGACCAGCAAGTGAAGATTCGCGGCTTCCGCATCGAACTCGGCGAAATCGAAGCACGCCTGCGTGAATGCGCCGGGGTGCAGGATGCCGCCGTGGTGGTGCACGACACGCCGACCGGCAAGCAGTTGGTGGGCTATGTGGTCGCAGCAGGTGTGACCGGTCTGGATCGCCGCATCAAGACCGAGCTGCAGGCGCAACTGCCCGACTACATGGTGCCGGCGCGGATCATGCTGCTGGAGCGCTTCCCGCTGTCGGCCAACGGCAAGCTCGACCGTCGGGCGCTGCCGCAACCGGAGTGGGCGCTGGGCGGTTATCGCGCCCCCCGCAATGCGCTGGAGCAGGCACTGGCGACGATCTGGCAGGAGGTGCTCGGCGTGCCGCAAATCGGCATCGACGATAACTTCTTCGAACTGGGCGGCGACTCGTTGCAGGTGCTCAAAGTCATTTCGCGGGTGCGCAGTCAGCCGCAACTCGGTTTCGAATTGAAGCTGCGTGACCTGATGCAAAAGCCGTGCATTGCCGAACTCAGTGGTTATCAGGTGCAGGAGGCGGCCACTGCGCCGGATCCGTTGCTGGCGCTCAACAGCCGCCTGGCCCATGTGCCGGCACTGTTCTGCCTGCACGCCGGGTTCGGCACGGTGTTCGATTACGAGCCGCTGGCCCGGCGTCTGGAAGGTCGGCGCACGGTCTACGGCCTGCAATGCCGGATGCTGCTCGACCCGCAATGGCAGGATGAATCGCTGCCGGCGATGGCCCAGGCCTACGCCCAGCGCATTCGTGCGCAGCAACCGGAAGGCCCGTATTACTTGCTCGGTTGGTCGCTGGGCGGGGCGCTGGTGCAACTGGTGTCGCGCGAGTTGGAAAGCCAGGGTGAAACCGTCGCGTTCGCCGGTCTGGTCGACAGCTACGTGGCCGGCACGGCCGAGGCGGGAGACTGGCGTGAAGACTTGGCGGATTTCCTCAAATTTGTGCTCGGCCTGTCGGTTGACGAGGCTCAGGCGCTGATCGTTGAAAAAGCCGCTGGGCTCGACGAACAGGCCGCCGCTGCGGCAGTGATCGAAGCCGCGCTGCACGGTTCCAGCAGCGATGCAGCATTGGGCGCCGATGAGTTCACGCGGATCTTCGCCACCGGTGCCGCGCTCAAGCAACTGGCGCTGGCCCAGCAGCAACTGCCGAAGATCCAGGTGGCGGCGTACCGCTGGTGGGTGGCTGAGCGAGACGCCGAGCGCGAGGTGTTCGCCGCTCAGGTCGGACGCCATGGCGTCGACCGTCTACTGGCTGGCGGGCACTATGAATTGATGCGCGGTGACGAGTTGCTCGATCAGTTGCAAGCCTTGCTCGAACGTCGCACCACAGTCGCTTGATCACTGCCGGGCAGCCAACGCTGCCCGGTCATTCACCTGTTTTTGGAAGGATGTAAACGATGGCGGTACTGCCAGAGCTGCAAGCATTTCTCGAACTCGCCGAGTTCGGCCGACTGACCGGCAAAAGCCGTGCGATGCACGAGCAGACCCCGCAACAGGCACGCATCGATTTCGAAGCGGCTTCGGGGTTTCTCGATGTCCCGCTGGACCACGTTGCCTGCGAAGATTTCACCATCGCCGCCCGCGATGGTCACCGTCTGGCGGCACGCCTGTACCGCGCCGGGCAGGCCACTGACGGCCTGCAACCGGTGATGCTGTATTTCCACGGTGGCGGTTACGTGGTCGGCAGCCTCGATTCTCACGATGCACTGTGCCGGCGCCTGGCGGCGCAGGGTGGTTTCGCCCTGTTGACGGTGGACTATCGCCTGGCGCCGGAATGGCGTTTCCCGACCCCGGTAGAAGATGCCTGCGATGCCGGCAACTGGCTGGTGCGCGAAGGCGCAGGTCTGGGCCTGGACGCCGCGCGCACGGTGCTGGCCGGTGACAGCGTCGGTGCGACGCTGGCCACCGTGTTGGCGTTGATCGCGGTGCGCGAACCCGAGGAACTGGAGCTGCTGCCCAAGGCGCAGGTTCTGGTCTACCCGGTAACAGACGCCACCCACCATCGCGCTTCGCATCGTGATTTTGCCGAAGGCTATCTGCTGGAGACCCCGACGCTGGACTGGTTCTACGCGCATTACGCACGCACCCCGGAAGATCTGGCCGACTGGCGCTGCTCGCCGTTGCTGGCGCAGGATCTGTCCGGTGTCGCCCCGGCGCTGGTGTACCTCGCCGGGTATGACCCGCTGCATGACGAAGGCCTGGCCTACGCCGAGCGCCTGCGCGCGGCCGGCAATGACATGACCCTGCTCGAACAGCCGGGCATGACCCACGACTTCCTGCGCATGGCCGGGCTGCTGGGTGAGGTCGAGGCGATCCATGCCGAGGTGGCGCAGTGGGTACGCTCACACATCTGACCTGATCTGATCCGGGAACCGCCCTTGCCGAGCCGGCAATGGCGGTTTTTTTTGCCCGACAGAAAGTCCACGAGACCCACGACGGGGCAAAAAAAATGCCCGCCTCTTTCGAGACGGGCATGGGTGTTTCCGGGGTGAATCAGAAGTTGTACTTGGCGGTGAGTTGCAGGTTGCGTGGCTCGCCGTAGAACGTGGTGTCGAAGTTGCCCAGGCCCGTCAGGTACTTCTTGTCGAAGACGTTGTTGGCGTTGACGGTGAAGCTCAGGTGCTCGTCGTATTCGTACTTGGTCATCAGGTCCACCAGCGAGTAGCCGCCTTGCTTGATGCGCGTGTAGTCGCCGGCCGGTGCGCTGTAGATCTTGCCGTAGAACGCGCTCTGCCAGCTCACGCCGCCACCGACGGTGACCTTGTTCAGCACACCCGGCAGGCGGTAAGTGGTGAACGTGCGGAACACGTGCTCGGGTTTGGTGGTGGACAGCGGGTAGCCGTAGATCCGTTGTTCGTCCTGGTCACGGGTACGGGCGTAGGTGTAGCCGGCCGAGAGGTTCCAGCCTTCTTGCAGTTCACCGGCCAGTTCCAGTTCGACACCGTTGGTGGTGGCGCCGTCGATGGCTTTGTAGATGCCTTCGTTGGTCACCGGGTTGGTGCCGATCGATTCGGCGACGTTGTCCTGCTCGATGCGGAAGAACGCCAGGCTGGCGTTGAGGCGGCCATCGAAGTAGGCGGCCTTCAGACCGGTTTCGTAGGCGTTGCCTTCGACCGGGGCGAGGGTTTTGCCGTCGGTATCCTTGTAGATCTGCGGCTGGTAGATGTTGGTGTAGCTGCCGTACAGCGAGTAGGTGTCGTTGAGGTCATAGACCACACCGGCGTAAGGCGTGACGACGCCGTGTTCCTTGTAGCTGGCATGCGTGTCGGACATGCCGGTGCCGGCGTTATAGGAGTAGTCCTCGTTGTATTTGAAGGTGCTCAGACGGCTGCCGAGGATCACCGAGAGGTCGTCGGTCGGGCGCAGGCGCGTGGCGAGGTAGATACCGTTCTGGCTCTGGGTGCGCTCGTATTTGCCGTTCTTCGGGAAATCCTGTTTCGGCAGATGGCTGTTCCAGTCATAGATGCTGCCCGGCACCTGGCTGAAGGCGCTGGTGTCGAACGTCGCACCGGTCTGGCGCGAGTGCGAGGCCATGAAACCGGCCACCAGTTCATGCTCGCGCCCGCCCAGGGTGAACGGGCCGGAGAGGTTGATGTCCGCCGAATCCTGCACGCGGTGACCTTCCCAGCGACCCCAGTAGAGGAACATGCCTTCGCCGGTGGCGCGATCCGGGTTGCCGCCGCTGGCCGAGGCCAGTTGGGTGTCGTGGTCGCTGATTTTCTCGTTGAGGCTGACTTTGAGTTTCCAGTCGTTGGCCAGGGCCTGCTCCAGCGCGGTGAAGTAGGTCACGGAGTCGAAGTCGCGACGGCTCCAGTCGGCGCCCGGGTTGAAGCTGCGCGGGAAGTCGGTACGCCCGCCGTCGGCGAAGTACACCGGGTTGCCGGTCCAGGACGAACCACGCGGGGTCACGCTCTGTCTGTCGATGCCGAAGGTCAGCAGGGTGTCTTCGCTGAGGTCGGCTTCGAGGATGCCGTAGTACACATCCTTTTTCTGCGTGTAGTGATCGATGTAGGAGTTCTTGTCCTGATAGGCGCCGACGAAACGCCCGCGCACCGAACCGCTGTCATTGAGCGGGCCGGAGATATCGCCTTCGGTGCGGTAGTTGTCCCACGAGCCGGCCGTGCCGGTGATCGACGCCTTGAATTCCTTGGTCGGCTTTTTGCGCACCAGGTTGACGGTGGCCGACGGGTCGCCCGAGCCGGTCATCAGGCCCGTGGCGCCCTTGATGATTTCGACGCGGTCGTAGGTGGCCATGTCGACATGGGTCGCCCCCTCGTCGTACACGCCGTCGTAGACGTTGTTGACGCCGTCGTACTGGAAGTTGGTGATGGCAAACCCGCGAGTCGAGTACTCGGTGCGGTCGCTGTCATATTGCTGCACGGAAATGCCGGGAGTGTTGCGCAACACGTCGCCAATGTTCTTTTCGCCACGGTCGTCCATCTGTTGACGGGTGACTACGGTCACCGATTGCGGCGTTTCGCGAATGGTCAGCGGCAGCTTGGTGGCGGTGGTGGTGGCGCCGGTGGTGTAGGCGCCAGTGTCTTCAGTGGTCAGGCCCAGCGTCTGACCGGAAATGGTGGTCGCGCCCAGTTGCAGGGTCGAACCCGCGCCACCGGATACCAGCGTCACGCTGCTGCCATTGATCTGGAAGGAAATTCCGCTGTCCTTGAGCATCGCGGCCAGAGCGTCGGACGGCTCCAGCGAACCGGACACTGCGCGGGATTTGATCCCGGCCACCTGGTCCGGGCTGTAGAGGATCTGCAGGTTGGTCTGCAGGCCCAGTTCGGTCAGCGCGCTGGACAGCGGCTGCACCGCAATATTGACCTTGACCGGTGCCGCGTTGGCCATCGAGCTCCCCAGCAAGGTGGCGGTCAGCAGCACACGGGTCAGCAGGGTTGTATGCAAATTCGGGCGCTGTACGGCCAGCGCGAGAGGTGTGCGGCGTGGAAGAGGGTGCATGACTTGCCTGAGCTCCTGAACGTGTTGTGCAGAGTTTTTGTTAATAGGAATTATTATTAAGACGGAGCGATGGCAAAAAACCGGAAACAAACCCGACAAATAAATCGCTTTCGGGTCGGTTCTGTGCGCTGAAACAGGGGGGGCGCCCTGCGGATCAAGCCGCGAAGGCGTACGGCGGGTGTATCAGGCCGGGGTCAGTTCGCTGAGCACCCGGCCGCGCTCCATGCGCACCAGTTGATCGGCCACATCGAAATAGCGGTCGTCGTGGGAGATCACGATGATGGTTTTGCCCAGGCGCTTGAGGTCCGGCAACAGCTCGGTATAGAAGATGCGGCGGAAGGTCGGGTCCTGATCGGCCGCCCACTCGTCGAACACCAGCACCGGACGCTCCTCCAGCCAGGCATTGACCAGCGCCAGGCGCTTACGCTGGCCGGTGGACAGGTCGGTGGTGGTGAAACTGCCGTCCTTGACGCTGACCTTGTGCGCGATCTCCAGCCGTTGCAGGTATTTGTTGGCGTCTGCCGGGATCTGCATGTCGCCCTGGACCACGTCATCGAACAGGTAGTAGTCGGCAAAAATCGTCGTGAACAACTGGCGGTAGTCATCGCGATTGTGCGCATCGATACCCACGCCGTTGACGCGAATCTCGCCCTGTTGCGGGGTGTAGAGGCCCAGCAGCAATTTGATCAGGGTGGTTTTGCCGCAGCCGTTTTCGCCGACGATGAACGTGATGTCGCCCTGTTTGATCGTCAGGTTGACCGGCCCCAGTTGAAACGGCGCAGCGCCGTCGACGGCCGGGAAGGCGTAACGCACGTCGGCCAGTTCCAGGCTGTGCACGGTCTTGTTGGTCTGGCTCTGATCGCTGAGCAACAGGTGCGCTTCGGGCGTGGAGAATTGCTCGGACAGTTCAGCGATGCGGCGAAAGGCAATCTGCGCGCGGCTGACAATCGGCAGGGTGCTGATCAGATGTTCCAGCGGGCCTTTCATGTACAGCAGCACCAGGACGAAACCGCTCATGACGGTCTTGTCGGCGCTGGGCCAGAAGGTTTGCAGCGCCAGGGCCAGGCCGATGACCACGAAGAACAGCATCGAACCGAAGGTCTTGGCGATCACGAAGGTGTTGATCGAGCGCACCTGGGTGTTGCAGATGAATTCGGCGGTGGCCTTGATCCCCGACACGAACATGCGCTGACGGCGCGGGCGGTGAATGCGCAGTTCCTTGGCGCCCTCGGCAATCGCGTTGTAGTGCTTCTGCAATTCGTCTTCGGCATCGCGCGCGGCCATGAAACCCTGCACGCCCTTGCTCTGGGCGTAGGCCTGGATCGCCGTGCCGATGAGGATCGCCGCGACCATGATCAGGAACATCGGCCACGACAGCAGCGCCAGGTAGCCCATGCACCCCAGGGTCACGGTGACGGAAATCGCCAGCGGTGCGAAAGCGAAGGCGAAGTCGCTGATGGTGTCGACGTCGTGGGTCAGCACCGGGATCAGCCGATGGCTGCGGTAGCGCTCGATCTGTTCGATTGGCGCCGAGAGGACTTTCTCGCCCAGCTGTTTACGCAGTTTGGCGATGATGTGCTGGCCGACGTAATTGGTGCCGATGTCCGAGCAGATCGAACTGGCCAGGGCCAGCAGGCACAGGCCGGCGAACAGTGCGACCACGCCTTGGGTCAGGCCGCTTGGCGAATGCAGGGCGTTGTTGATGGTCGCCAGCAATACCGTGACGCTGAGGCCGCCGACCATGCCCAGAAAAATGGACGCGGCAACGATGAGCCGAAACGGTTTCAACAGGGCGAACAGTTCGCCGATGGCGCCACGGGCAGGCTGGGTCATGGAAGACAGTTCCTTGGGTATAAAGGCAGATACCCAGTAGAACGTCTGGCGGCCGGCTTAATTTAGCCGGGTGCCGACTGGCGGCGACCCGGTAAAAACCTGTGTGCGAGCTTGCTCGCGAAAGCGTTGGGTCAGTCGACAGTGTTGGTGACTGACAGGCCGTATTCGCGAGCAAGCTCGCTCCCACAGGGGGATGTCGGTGTTTGAAAAAATTGCCTCAGAGCTCGCGCACTACGCGAAAGCCCATCCAGTCGCCACGCTCGTTCGGATACTGGCTGTTGCGGTTGCCGGAGCGCGAGAACACCGGCGCTTCGCCCCAGTCGTTGCCGCGAATGCGCACGGCTTCGCAATTGGCTTCCAGCCACGCGCTGCCATCGGCAGGTGCGCCGACGTAGTCCGGGTGTTCGCAGTCTTCGACCCATTCGTAGACGTTGCCGTGCATGTCGTACATGCCAAAGGCATTGGGCGGGTAGCTGCCCACAGGCGAGCTGTAGCTGAAACCGTCCGCCGGGCCGTAAGTGTTGGCGTGCTTGGCGATGCTGTAGGCCTTGCCCTCGTCGAACGGGAAGGGGAACGGACCCTGGGTGCCGCCACGCGCGGCATATTCGCGCTGGGCCTCGCTGACCATGTGGTAGTTCTGCCCGGTTTTTTTCGACAGCCAGGTGACGTAGTTCTTCACGTCGTAGTAGTTCATGCACACCGCCGGTTGCCGAGGCCCCTGCGGGTAGCGCGGCTTGCTGGCGACGCATTCGCGACCGGGGCGGGTATCGCCATTGGCGATGGTCACGCCGCTTTCGCGCACGTAGTTGTCCCATTCACCGGCGGTGATCTGGAAGCGGCTCATGGCGAACGGTTTGGCGAAGGTCACGTCATGCATCGGGCCTTCATCGGGTTCGCGACCGACTTCATCGTCCGGGGTGCCCATGCTGAAGGTGCCGGCCGGTAACACGACCATTTCCGGGCAGTCCTTGCAGTCCTTGAACACTTTGCCCGGCGTGGGCGGTGTGGCGGCCAGCGCGGCACTCGGCAGCAGGCTGCCGAGCAGGGCCGTGAGGGCCAGGGCCTTGAGTGCACCGGCGCCAGTGGTGGGGGACAACAGATCACGTTTCATGAGTCATCTCGATTAAAGGAAAGCGGGGCGCTTCACAGGTGCTTGTGCAGCACAGCCATGAAACGCTCGATGTCGTTTTCACTGTTGAGCAGGCCCGGGGCGATGCGGATTACCGGGCCGACATCGCGGTCTACCGCATCGCACACCACGCGGTCGGCCATCAGTTGCGCGGCGACCTGATCGCAGTCGCGGCCCTTGATCCGGAAGAAGGTGAAACCGGATGACAGTGCCGCGCTACGTGGTGTCACCAACTCGATGGCGGGCTGTTCCAGCAAGCGGTTTTTCGCGTAGGTGTTGAGGCTGTGGATGCGCGATTGCACCTCGTTCTTGCCCAGCTCCAGGTGCAGCTTGAACGCTTCGTCCAGCGCCCAGCGGTGTTCGAAGCTGTGGTAACCGCCCGGGGTCATGGTGGTCGAGAACGTGGTGGCTTCAGAAAAGGTCGGGATGATCGGGGTGACGTCCTTGAGCTCGCTGGAGCGCGCGCAGATGATCCCGGTGCCACGCGGGCCGAACATCCATTTGTGGGTGCCGGCAATAAAGAAATCGCAATGCATGTCGGGGAAGTCGAGGTCTTCGACGCCAAAGCCGTGCACACCGTCGACCACGTAGAGGATGCGGTCCTTGTCGTCACGCTGGCGGTTGTGTTGCTCGACCAGTTTGCCGATCTCGCCGATCGGCAGTTTCACGCCGCTGCCGGACTGTACCCAGGTCATGCCCAGCACGCGGGTTTCGGGGCGGATGCCGCGATCAATGCCGCTCAGCACTTCGTCGACCGAAATTTTTGCGCTGTTCTCGAACAGCTTGAGCTTGCGCACCTTGACCCCGTCGCGCTGCTGGCGGTAGCCGAGGGTGTAGTGGGTCGAATAGTGCTCGTGTTCGGTGGTGAGGATTTCCTGTCCCGGACGCACGTGAATGCCGCCGTAGATCAGCGCCAGGCCTTCGGTGGTGCTGCCGGTCAGGGCGATCTGTTCGGGTCTGGCCTTGAGGTAGCGACCGGCCCACTCGCGCACGATCTGTTCACGCTTTTCGGTCTCGCCCAGGTCCCAGTCCATCGCCCGGCCGGGGTTGCGATCCAGCGTGGCGCGATGGCGCTCGATGGCTTCGCGCACCGGTCTTGGGTGCGAGGTCACGAGGAAGTTGGCGAAGTGCAGGTAGTCCGGATCCTGGTCGAACAACTGGCGCAGTTGCACCCATTTGTCTGCCGAGACCGGTTGCGGGCTGGCGGCCCGCGTCGGCAGGTTCACGGCGGCGCCCAATGGCAGGCCGGCGGCCAGAATCCCGGCCTGCTTGAGGAAAGAACGGCGGTTGGTCATGAAGTCGGTTCGCTTGTTCAAAAGGGCGTCAGTGGCTGGCTACGGGTTTTGACGACTGCTGCACCTGTTCCCAGACCCGCAGGAAGTTGCCGCCCCACAATTTCGCGATGTCGGCTTCGCTGTAGCCACGGGAGATCAGTTCGGCGGTCACGTTGCGGGTCTCGCTGACGTCCTTCCAGCCGTCGATGCCGCCGCCGTCGTTGAAGTCGGAGCTGATGCCGACGTGGTCGATACCGATTTTCTTCACGGCGTAATCGATGGCGTCGCCCAGGTCCTTGAGGGTGGCTTTCGGTTCTTCGTCGACAATCCCGTAGAGCTGACTGGCGTACTCGCCAAAACGCTGCTCGGGCCACACGGTAATGACCGGATCGCCGGGCATCAGCGCCATCTCCAGACCTTGCAGCGGTTGCAGGTCGAATTTCGCGCGCAGGGCGTTGAGCTTGTCCTGGGTGGGCTGGCTCAGCGGTCGCAGGTAGGTCGGGAAGCCGACAATCTGCACCACGCCGCCGCTGTTCTTGATCAACTGCATTTCCTGATCGCTGATGTTGCGCGGAATGTCCACCAAGGCCCGAGGTGCCGAATGCGAGGCGATGATCGGCGCGCGGCTCAGTTGCGCGACTTGTTCCAGGGCTTTGGTCGACATCTGCGACACGTCGATGATCACCCCCAGGTCGTTGAGCCGGTGCACCGCCTGCTTGCCGATCTCCGACAGCCCGCCGAGGGCGTCGCGGGTGTCATTGAAAAACGGCAGCGGTCGCGACGAGTCGGCCCAGGCGTTGTTGCCCACGTAGCTGAAGCCGAACATGCGCATGCCGCGTGCGGCCCACTGATCGAGGGCGTTGAGGTCGTTGCCCAGCGGGTAGGCGTTGAGCATGCTCATGAAGATCGCGAACTTGCCTTCGCCGTGCAGACGCCGGAAGTCGTCCGGGGTATAGGCGATGGCCACCTGATTGGGAAAATCGCGCACCAGCGTGGTGATGATCTTGTAGCGGGTTTCCTGTTCGAAGCGCGCTTCTTCGACGAAGCCGGCGGTGGGCCGGTGCGGGGCGTTGGCGCCGTTCCAGATTTCCGGCCAGCCGAAGATCGTCAGCGCTGCACCGGAAAGCCGGCCCCGGGCGGCCTTGACCAGGTCGAACTGGCCGCTGCCGTCCTTGTCGGCCTCGTTGCCGGCGGTGCCGAAATCCAGCGGCACGGTGATGTGGCTGTCGAAGGAAATAATCCGCTCCTGCAACTCGTCGGCCTGCTTCATGACGTTGGCCGGGTAGCCGGGGTTGTCCTTGAACCAGTGCTCCCAGACCGCAAAGCCTGCGGCGGCGCTGATCGCCAGGGCCAGCGGCAGGCCGATGTAAAGAGCCTTTTTCGAACGTGGTTTTGTCATTGCCATCTCAGTCAGGTTCGCCGTCGAGGTGCAGGCACGAGGGCCTTCGCTATCTGGGTGGAACGACTGGGCAGCCGTGGAATTTAGCTGCACGGGAAAAGATCGCAGCCTGCCGTTACACGCCGACCCCTGTAGGCGCTGCCGAAGGCTGCGATCTTTTCCGGCGCGCATAAATTTGCCGTCCTGATAAACGTTCTAGCTTGGATAAAGCCTGCTTCATGGCTGACACAGGTAGGGCAATGACGATTTCTCGACGATGGTTCATGGCGGGGCTGGCACTGACCGGCGCCGCCGTGCCTGCAGCGTATTTTGGGCATCGTGAATGGACGAAGCCGGACCCGACGATCACCCCCGGCGAAGCCTCGTTCGACGTCGCGGATGTGGCCGGTCAGCGTCTGGCCGATACTCTGCGGGGTGTCTGGCAGATCCGTTTCGAGGGGCGTGATGCGGGCATTGCCGGGTTGCCGAAAGACGGCCTGGAAGTGTTTCTCGACATCGCCCACAAAGGTCGCGGGGTGATCGGGTTTCTCGACACCGCCGAACGCCTGCGCTCGCCTGAGCCGCCGCGCTACCGGGTGCTCGCCGATCTGGCCGATGTCAGCGCCGCGCAACTGAGCTGGCGGCTGGTCAGCAGCACGGCGGCCGATGGCGCTCCCGACTATGAATTCAGCCTGCGCCTGGATGAGGTCTGGGCCGGTTTCGGCAATGCCGGCAGCGGCAGCCTCAGCGGGCGGGTGTTGAATCTGGATCGGTCATTGATGTTGCCGGCCCAGGACAATCGCTTTGTCGCGGTCAAGCGGGTGTTCCCCGAAGCCCGCGAGCGCATCGGCCTCAACCCGACGCTGCTGGCGTGGCTGATCTCCCCAGAGCACCGATTGTTCCACCAGCTCTGGCACGCCTCGCGGGACAAGTGGCACACCTTGTCCGAGGACAAGCGCGGCGCCCTGCGCGGCATCGGCTGGCAGCCCGGCCCCCGCGACAAGGAGCGTGACGCTCGCGGCCCGAAAAAGGACCGCAACGGATCCGGGATCGATTTCTTTTTCATGCACCGGCACATGCTAGGCACGGCGCGGTCGATGCAGGACTTGCCGTCGTGGCAGCACTTCCCGTTGCCGCAGCCGGAGCTGATCCGTGATCGTCAGGGCTTTGCCGCCTATTTCGACAACCACGACGGCACTTCGCTGCCGCCGACCTGGCTGGCCGAAGAGGATGACGAGTACTCGCAATGGGTCAGCGACATCAAGACCGCCGAGACCTATCACAGCAACTTCCTGGTCTGGGAATCGCGTTACCGCGACCCGCGCTATCTGGCGAAGCTGACATTGGGGCAGTTCGGTTCCGAGGTCGAGCTGGGGCTGCACGACTGGCTGCACATGCGCTGGGCGTCGGTGCCACGCGATCCGTCCAACGGGGAGCCGGTGCCGTTTGCCCGCGATCCGGCGGACTTTGCCGCACGCTGGTACGCCGCTGAAAACGACTTTCTCGGCGACCCGTTTTCTTCGCACGTCAACCCGGTGTTCTGGGCGTTCCATGGCTGGATCGATGATCGTCTGGAAGACTGGTTCCGCGCCCACGAGCGGTTCCATCCGGGAGAGGTCACGCGCCTGCAGGTCAATGGCGTGCCGTGGTTTGCCCCGGGGCGCTGGGTCGAGGTGAATGACCCGTGGCTCGGGCCGATCACCCATGGCTGCAGCACCGTGCCGGGGTTGCAGGTGGGCAAGTCGGTGGAGATGGACCCGGAGACCATGAAACTGGCGCTGCGCATCACCTTCAGCGATGACGAGAACAAGCTCTCGGAGCTGTTGCGAAAAGTGCCGAAACGACCATGGTATGCGCGGCACCTGAAGGCCAAACGGACACCGGCCTGAGACCGCGTCATCGTTCATTCGCGAGCAAGCTCCCACGGTGGATGTGTGAACAACACAGATCAAATGTGTGGAGCTTGCTCGCGAAAGCGGTGGCTCATTCAAAGATGCTTCGCCTGACACGGCCCAATCGTTGGCAAGTGATTACCGGCTCGCGGTCTGCCAACCACCACCAAGGGCCTTGTACAGGGCGATGCTCGCTTGCAGTCGCGACAGGCGCAGTTGCACGTTGAGGTCCTGCGCGGCATACAGGGTGCGCTGGGTTTCCAGTACGGTCAGCAGGTCTTCGGCACCAGCCTGGTAACGGCTCTGGGCAATGTCGAATGCGGTCTGGGCCTGATTCAGCTCTTCGCTTTGCCATTGCCGTTGCGCGTCGAGGCCGCGAATACTGTTCAGGGCTTTTTCCACATCGGCGAAACCATTGATGATCGTCCCGCGATAGTTCTCCAGCAGTTCCTGCTGGCGCGCGGAGGCCTTGTCGCGCTCGGCACTCAGGCGACCATTGTTGAAGATCGGTGCGACCAGGCCGGCCGTGAGGTTGTAGAACGGGCTGCGGAGCAACTGGTCGAACTGGTCGGCGCCCGAGCCGAGTTGGGCGGTGAGGGTCAGGTTCGGCAGCATCGCCGCGCGGGCGACTTTGACGTCGGCCTCGGCCGCTGCCAGTTGCGCTTCGGCGCGGGCGATGTCCGGGCGGCGGCTGAGCAGGTCGCTGGGCACGCCGCTGGCAATCTGTGGCCACTGCAACCGATCGAACGCTTCCTGGCTGACCGACAGTTGCTGCACCGGTCGACCGAGCAGGGCAGCAAGGCTGATCAGCGCTTCCTGGGCCTGTTGCTGCACCAGCGGCAATTGCCGTTGCTGCGCGGCCACCAGACTTTTCTGCTGGGCCAGTTCCAGAGCGGTGGCCGAGCCGGCGTCGTAACGCGTTTGCACCAGTTGCAGCACGCTTTGCGCGTTGCCCAGATTCAACGCGGCAATGCGCGCCTGCTCACGCAGCGACAGGGTTTGTGCATAAGTGCTGGCGACCCCGCTGAGCAACGTCAGCTCGACGGTGGCGCGATCGAATTCGC
The DNA here is from genome assembly GCF_018729515.1 of Pseudomonas sp. MG-9. NCBI lineage: Bacteria > Pseudomonadati > Pseudomonadota > Gammaproteobacteria > Pseudomonadales > Pseudomonadaceae > Pseudomonas > Pseudomonas sp. MG-9. The sequence continues at coordinate 501,626 of NZ_JAHHZH010000003.1, read as the reverse complement.
TGGCCTGCAGGGCAAATTGCGCACTGTCGCGCGATGCGCGTTTGCCGCCCCAGAAGTCGACTTCGTAGCTGGCGCTCAGGCTGGTGTCGAAATAGTCCACCGCCTGATTGCTGCTGTCGGCGTCCAGTTGGCTATAGCCGCTGCCGCGCAGCAGTTTCTGCCGATTGGCGTTGAAGCCGGCCTTGACCTCCGGCAGTTGCGAGCCGCCGGCAATCACCGTACTGGCCTGTGCCTGACGCACGCGGGCGACGGCGGCGGCGAGGTCGAAACTGCTCAGGCGCGCCTGTTCGATCAGGCGATCGAGTTCGGGGCTGCCGAACTGCGTCCACCACTGCGGATCGATGCGTGCGACGCTCGCCGCATGGGGTGATTGCCAGGTGGCCGGCGCTTGCACGCCACTGTCCGGACGCTGAACGGGATTGGCGCAGGCGCTGAGGAGCAGGCACACGGTCAACAGGCTGAGGCGCGGTTTCATAGATCGATCATTCACTGGTAAGGGCCGTGACCGGGTCGAGCCGGGCAGCTTTGCGGGCAGGCATGAAGCCGAAGACAACACCGGTCACCAGGGCGCAACCGAACGCACCGAGCACCGCCATCAGCGAGAACGCCACGGCGACTTCGCTGAGGATCAGCACGCCGCCGACGATCAGCGCCAGGGCGATGCCGGCAATCCCGCCGACCACCGAAAGCATCACCGCTTCGGTGAGGAACTGACGCAGGATGTCGCGCTGGCGGGCGCCGGTGGCCATGCGAATGCCGATTTCGCGGGTCCGTTCGCGCACGGTCATGAGCATGATGTTCATCACGCCGATGCCGCCGACCAGCAGCGAAATCGCGGCGATCGAACCGAGCATCAGCGACAGGGTGTTCTGGGTGCGCGCCTCGGCCTGGATCATCGCGGCGTTGTTGGTCAGTTCGAAATCTTTCTTGCCATTGTGCAGGCGCAGCATCATGCGTTCGATGGCCTGCTCGGTCTCCTTGACCTTGCGTGCGTCGGCGGCGGCGATGGCCACGTACTCGGGGTTGTAAGTGCCGAAGAGGCGCGTGCTGGCGGCGGAGTAGGGCACGGCGATGCGGTCGTCACTGTCGGAGTCGCCGGAGCTGGCGCCTTTTTCGGCGAGCACGCCGACCACTTGAAACGGCACGTTCTCGATCAGGATGTACTGGCCGATGGGGTTGGCGATATCCTTGAGCAGCTTGGTCCGGACCTTGTGCCCGATCACCGCCACGGCGGCGCCGGCGGCTTCATCGGCGGCCGTGAAGTAGCTGCCTTCGGCCACCGGCCAGTTGAAGATTTTCGGGAAATGGGTGTCGTTGCCGCCGACATAACTGTTGTGGTCGAGGTTGCCGAAACGCACCACCGCTTCGGCACCGTTGACCGGCATGATCTGCTTGATCAGCGGCAGGGTCGCGAGCACGGCCAGATCGTCCAGGGTAACAATGCCCTGGGGCGCACGTGGATGCGGGGAAGCGCCGCTGAGGTAAATGATGTTCGAACCGAACGCGCCCATTTGCGCCATCACCTGGCGTTTGCTGCCTTCGCCGACGGCCAGCATTACCACCACCGACGCCACGCCGATGATGATCCCGAGCAGGGTCAGCGCGGTGCGAAAACGGTTGATCCACATCACGCGCCATGCCGCGTGCAAGGCGTCGACCAATTCGCCTTTCCATGCGCCGGTGGCTTCGGCGCCCTCGGCCAGACGCTTGCGCAGGTCGACCGCTTGCAGGGCGCCGGGGTTGGCGCTGGTTTGTGCTGCGGGATTGTCCCGGGCACTGTCGCTGATGATCAGGCCGTCGCGAATTTCGATGATGCGTTTGGCCCGGGCCGCGACTTCGCGGTCGTGGGTGATGAGGATCACCACGTGGCCCTGGCTTGCCAGTTCGTCGAGCAGCGCCATCACCTCTTTGCCGCTGTGGCTGTCGAGGGCGCCAGTGGGTTCGTCGGCGAGAATGATGTGGCCGCCGTTCATCAAGGCCCGGGCAATCGACACCCGTTGCTGCTGGCCGCCGGACAACTGATGCGGGCGGTTGCCGGTACGCGAGGCCAGACCGAGACGGTCGAGCAGGGCGGCGGCGCGGGCGTGGCGTTCGGCGGCCGGGGTGCCGGCATAGATCGCCGGCATCTCGACGTTTTCCTGGGCTGAGCCGGACGGAATCAGGTGATAGCCCTGAAACACGAAACCGAAGGCTTCGCGGCGCAGCCAGGCCAGTTCGTCGCTGTCGAGGCCGGCGACGTTTTCCCCGGCAAAGCGGTACTCGCCGGACGTCGGCCGGTCAAGGCAGCCGAGGATGTTCATCAGGGTCGATTTGCCGGAGCCGGAAGCACCGACAATCGCCACGAATTCGCCGGCGTGGATCGACAGGTCGATGCCGCGCAGCACATGAACCTCGGGGGCGTCGCCGCCACCGTAGGATTTGCGGATGTCTTGCAGGTCGATCAGAGGCGTTTGCATTCAGCCTCCGTTGCCGTCGGCCGGGCCGATCAGCAGGTGATCGCCTTCATTGAGGCCGTCGACAATCTGCACCTTGAGCCGATCGCTGATCCCGGTGCGCACCTCGCGCTGCTGGATGGCGCCGTTGGCCGCGACCACCTGCGCGGTCTGCAGGTTGGCCGTGGTGCTGCCCTGCAAGGCGGCGACTGGTGCGGTGAGCACATCCTTGGCCTGGTCGGCGACGAAAAATACCTGGGTGGTCATCTCCGCCATCAAGGCGTTGTCGGCGTTATCGACGTCGAGCAGCACGGTGTACAACACCACCCGCGCGCTCCCGCTTTTGCTGGTGCTGGCAGGGCTGCCACCGCCCTGACTGGTCTGGTCCAGTGGCTTGGGCGGCACCGGCAGAATCTGCCGCACGGTGCTGCTCCAGCGTCGCTGGCCGCCGCTGAGGGTGGTGAAGTAGGCGGTCATGCCCGGTTTGACGTGGCCGATGTCGGCCTCGGAAACCTCAGCCCACACCGTCATCGGCGACAGTTTGGCGATGCGCAGGATCAGCGGTGTCTGCTGTTGCGCGTTTAGGGTCTGGCCTTCGCGGGCGTCGAGGGCAACCACGGTGCCGGCCATCGGCGCGTAGATCCGCGTGTAACCGAGTTCGGCCTGATCGCTGCGCAGGCTGGCCTCGGCCTGGCGGATCTGCGCCTGGAACATGTCGATGCGCGCCTGGGTGGCTTTCAATTCGGCGCGGGCGGTCTGCACGTCTTCTTCGCGGGTGGCGCCGCCGGCGGCCAGATGCTGCTGGCGCTGATACTTCTGTTGCGCCAGTTCATGCTGGGCACGTTGTTCCTGCAGTTGCGCCTTGAGGTTTTCGATGGAGAAACGCCCAGCGTCGAGTTTGGCCTTTTGCGTGGACGGATCGATTTCCACCAGCAACTGGCCTTCCTTGACCACATCGCCGACTTCCACGTGGATCTTCCGGATCTGCCCGGAAGCCTGCGCCCCAACATCCACGTAACGTCGCGGTTGCAGGGTGCCCAGCGCGGTGACGCTGCTTTCGATGTCGCCACGGGTGACTTGCACGGTGGCGAAGCGGTCGCGGCCCGGCGGCATGATTTGCCACGCGGCGTAGGCAACAACGGGAATCAGACAAAGGACTACGAGCAGCGCGCGTCGGGCGGGGCGGGGACGTTTCATGCAGGGTTCCGGCCAGTGAAATTCGGCCCGTCGTTCGGCTGCGCGCACAAGCGGACAGCCGCTGAACGCTGTCGCAGGGCGCGACAGACACGGGGAGCTGTCCTGTAAACGATGAGCGCGGAAGGGAATTTAAGCGAAGACACAGGATGTTACAGGTATAGAACGGCACTATTTGGCAGGCAACGACAAACGCCACTTTAAATCTATATGAGAATTACTATAAATTACGCACCTCAAGTTGCCACTATCTTGCTACCCGTGTTTGCGGGGCCGTCGATCAGTGTGCTCAAGGATCGAATCCGCATCGAAGCGGCCGGGAGTCATGTTGGAAAACTACTATCGCGAGCTGGTGTGTTTCCTGAACGCCAAGCTGGGCAACCGTCAGGTCGCCGAAGATGTGGTGCATGACGCTTATGTGCGGGTGCTGGAACGCTCCAGCGACACACCCATCGAGCAACCCCGGGCCTTTCTCTATCGCACGGCGTTGAATCTGGTCATCGACGATCATCGGCGTAACGCCTTGCGTCAGGTTGAACCGCTGGAAGTGCTCGACAGCGAAGAGCGCTATTTCACCCCGTCGCCCCACGGCACCCTCGATCACGGCCAGCGCCTGGAGATGCTCCAGCGCGCATTGGCAGAACTGGCGCCGCTGTGTCGCGACAGTTTTCTGCTGCGCAAGATCGAAGGCCTGTCGCACCCGCAGATCGCCGAACACCTGGGCATTTCCAAGGCGCTGGTGGAAAAACACATCGTCAATGCGATGAAACATTGCCGCCTGCGCATCAAACAATGGGATGCCCATTGAGCCGGCTGCGTTAAATTTTAATTCACTGTCCTCGTTCCTACTCAACAGACGACCTGCTGTCCTGCTCAAGGCCGGTCAGGTCACTTAGGCTCTCCTTGCCCCTTGTTGAGGGGTTCATCCAGAGGACACTGGAAATGACTCAGGCAATTGCATCGCCCATCGTTCACGACCTGATCGGCGTCGGTTTCGGCCCTTCGAACCTGGCGCTGGCCATCGCTCTGCAAGAGCGCGGCCCGACCCACGGCGAGCTGGATGTGCTGTTCCTCGACAAGCAGGCCGACTACAGCTGGCACGGCAACACCCTGTCGACCCAAAGCGAATTGCAGATTTCCTTCCTCAAGGACCTGGTGACCCTGCGCAACCCGACCAGCCCGTACTCGTTCGTCAACTACCTGAAGGCCCACGGCCGCCTGGTCGACTTCATCAACCTCGGCACCTTCTACCCGTGCCGCATGGAGTACAACGACTACCTGCGCTGGGTCGCCGGGCAGTTCACCGAGCAGAGCCGCTACGGCGAAGAAGTGCTGACCATCGAGCCGGTGCTGCACAACCATCAGGTTGAAGCGCTGCGTGTGATCTCCCGTGATACCGACGGCCAGCAGTTCGTGCGCACCGCGCGTTCGGTGGTGGTCAGCGCCGGCGGCACGCCGCGTATTCCCGAAGCGTTCAAGGCGCTCAAGGGTGACAGCCGCGTGTTCCACCACTCGCAGTACCTGTCGCAGATGGCCAAACAGCCGTGTGTGAACAATCAACCGATGAGCATCGCGATCATCGGCGGCGGGCAGAGCGCGGCGGAAGCGTTCATCGACCTGAACGATTCGTTCCCGTCGGTGCAGGTCGACATGATCCTGCGCGGCTCGGCCCTCAAGCCTGCGGACGACAGCCCGTTCGTCAACGAAGTGTTCTCGCCGGAGTTCACCGATCTGGTGTTCCAGCAAAACAGCGCCGAGCGTGAGCGCCTGGTCAACGAGTACCACAACACCAACTACTCGGTGGTGGACATCGACCTGATCGAACGCATCTACGGCATCTTCTATCGCCAGAAAGTTTCGGGCATTGCCCGTCATGCGTTCCGCACCCTGACCACCGTCGAGAGCGCCACCGCCACCGAGCGCGGCATCGAACTGGCGGTGCGCAACAACGCCACCGGCGAAGTCACCGTGCGTCTCTACGACGCCGTGGTGCTGGCCACCGGTTACGAGCGCCAGATGCACCGCAAACTGCTGGCACCGCTGGAAGAATACCTGGGCGACTTCGAGGTTGATCGCAACTACAAACTGATCACCGACGAGCGTTGCAAGGCCGGCCTGTATATGCAGGGTTTTTGCCAGGCCAGCCACGGCCTGAGCGACACGCTGCTGTCGGTGTTGCCGGTGCGTGCCGACGAGATTGCCGGCTCGTTGTATGAGCATGGCAAGCATCGTGGGCATCGTTCGATGGCGGATTTGTTGTTGGCGACTGCCAGCTGAATCTGGGTTGCCTGTAAAACCGTTATCGCGAGCAGGCGCACGCCTACAATGTTCTGTGCACGCAGGACAAACGTAGGCGTGAGCCTGCTCGCGATGGGGCCATCAGGCATGCTAAAAATCTGAATCCTGAACCCTTCCTGAACATCCCCCGACATTCCCCGACACACCTCCTTTTCCGGGTTTACTCTCAAATCATCGAGGCGTAAGCTTCGCGCGTTTTCATCAATAGCGGAGACCCACAGTGGGTACTTGTTCGAGTGACAGTTGTCGGCCGGTCTCGGTAACCGGCAGATTCTCGGCAAGATAACGCGCAGCCTTTCTCTGCCGTTGTCTCGCCGAAAAGCGAGCAGCGGCATCCCGATCATGGTCAATTGAGGCCATGTCCCGACGTCCTTCTCATCGACACTGAAATAGTGTGCTTTCGACCCTAGGGTCGTGATCGCAACTCTATCGACACGCCTGTCTTTTCTGACCGGCGCGCCAAGCCTTGCCGTGCCGGTTTTTCCGGCGCACGAGGCGCGGCCGTACCTGCTCGACGGTTTCCCGGCTGACCATAGGGGCAACAGCCATGAAACTTACGCTCAAGGAATTTTTCGCAGGCTTCCTGCGTACACGCCACATCGCCCGGCACTTCCGCCGTCTGGCGTTGCTGGAGTCGATCACCGACACCACGGTCAGCCGTGAAGTGCCGCCCACCCTGGCCAACACCCTGGTCGATGCGGCCCATCGCGACAACGGCGAACTGCTGTCGTCGCTGGGCACCCACACCGATGGTCTGACCGATTTTGAAGTCGATGCACTGCGTGCGCAGTACGGCCTCAATGAAGTCGAACACGAGCAGCCGCTACCATGGTGGACGCACCTGTGGCACTGCTACAAAAACCCGTTCAACCTGCTGCTGACCTTGTTGGCGGTGATCTCCTGGCTGACCGAAGACCTCAAAGCCGCCATCGTGATCTTCTCGATGGTGGTGCTGTCGACGCTGCTGCGCTTCTGGCAGGAAAGCAAATCCAACCAGGCCGCCGACGCACTCAAGGCGATGGTCAGCAACACCGCCACGGTGATGCGCCGCGATGAGCCGCGGATCGAACTGCCGATCAAGCAACTGGTACCGGGCGACTTGATCGTGCTGTCGGCCGGCGACATGATTCCCGCCGACTGCCGGGTGCTCAGCGCCAAAGACCTGTTCGTCAGCCAGGCAGCGATGACCGGTGAATCGATGCCGGTGGAGAAATTCCCGCGTCAGGCCGACCGCGACACACGCAATCCGCTGGAGCTGGAAAACATCCTGTTCATGGGCACCAACGTCGTGTCCGGCACGGCCGTGGCGGTGATTCTTACCACCGGCAACAGCACCTATTTCGGCGCACTGGCGCAGCGTGTCGGTGCGACTGACCGGGCCGTGACGTCGTTCCAGATGGGCGTGAACAAAGTCAGCTGGCTGCTGATCCGCTTCATGTTCGTGATGGCGCCGCTGGTGCTGTTCATCAACGGGTTCACCAAGGGCGACTGGACCGAAGCGCTGCTGTTCGCGCTGTCGATCGCCGTCGGCCTGACCCCGGAAATGCTGCCGATGATCGTCACCTCGACGCTGGCCAAAGGTGCGGTGTTCCTGTCGCGCAAGAAAGTCATCGTCAAGCGTCTGGATGCGATCCAGAACTTCGGCGCGATGGACGTGCTGTGCACCGATAAGACCGGTACGCTGACCCAGGACAAGATCTTCCTCGCGCGCAATGTCGATGTCTGGGGTGAAGACTCCGACGACGTGCTGGAAAAGGCCTACCTCAACAGCTACTACCAGACCGGCCTGAAAAACCTGCTCGATGTGGCAGTGCTGGAACACGTGGAAATCCACCGTGAACTGAAAGTCGGCACGGCGTTTCGCAAGGTCGACGAGATCCCGTTCGACTTCAATCGTCGGCGCATGTCGGTGGTGGTCGAAGGGCGTGGCGAACCGCATCTGCTGATCTGCAAAGGCGCGGTGGAAGAAGTGCTGGCGGTGTGCAGCCGTGTGCAGCACGGTGACGTCGAGGAAGCCTTGAGCGATGAATTGCTGACCCGGATTCGTCAGGTCACCGCAGCATTCAACGCTGAAGGCTTGCGCGTGGTGGCGGTGGCGGCCCGTTCGATGCCCGAAGGTCGCGACACTTACAGCCTGGCGGATGAGCAGGAGTTGACGCTGATCGGTTACGTGGCATTCCTCGATCCACCGAAGGAAAGCACCGCCCCGGCGCTCAAGGCCCTGGCCGAGCATGGCGTGGCGGTCAAAGTGCTGACCGGCGACAACGAGCTGGTGACCGCGAAGATCTGCCGCGAAGTCGGCCTCGCGCAACAGGGCTTGCTGCTGGGTAATGATGTCGAGCGCATGAGCGATGCCGAACTGGCCGTGGCGGTAGAGAAAACCAACGTGTTCGCCAAGCTCACGCCGTCGCACAAGGAACGCATCGTGCGCATCCTCAAGGGCAACGGGCACGTGGTCGGTTTCATGGGCGACGGCATCAACGACGCCCCGGCGCTGCGCACGGCCGACATCGGTATTTCGGTGGACAGCGCGGTGGACATCGCCAAGGAAGCCGCCGACATCATCCTGCTGGAAAAGAGCCTGATGGTGCTGGAGGAGGGCGTACTCGAAGGGCGTCGGACCTTCGCCAACATGCTCAAGTACATCAAGATGACCGCCAGTTCCAACTTCGGCAACGTGTTCTCGGTGCTGGTGGCCAGTGCGTTTATCCCGTTCCTGCCGATGCTGCCGATGCACCTGCTGGTACAGAACCTGCTCTACGACATTTCGCAGATCGCGATTCCGTTCGACAACGTCGATGAGGAAATGCTGAAAAAGCCACAGCGCTGGCAGCCGGGTGACGTCGGTCGGTTCATGCTGTTCTTCGGCCCGATCAGTTCGATCTTTGACATTCTGACGTTCGCCTTGATGTGGTATGTGTTCGATGCCAACACCCCGGATCACCAGACCCTGTTCCAGTCCGGCTGGTTCGTGGTGGGGCTGCTGACCCAGACGCTGATCGTGCACATGATCCGCACGCCGAAGATTCCGTTCCTGCAAAGCCGCGCAGCCATGCCGCTGCTGGTGATGACCGGGATCATCATGGCGGTCGGGATCTTCCTGCCGATGGGGCCGCTGGCGAACTACTTCAAACTGCAGGCGCTGCCGTCGATGTACTTCGTGTTCCTGCCGATGATCCTGCTGGCGTACATGGCGCTGACCCAGGCGGTGAAAGGCTTCTACATCCGTCGGTTCGGCTGGCAATAATGCTGCCCCTGTAGGAGCTGCCGAAGGCTGCGATCTTTTGATCTTGTCTTTAAAAAACAAAATCAAAAGATCGCAGCCTGCGGCAGCTCCTACAGGGATCGTGTGTTTCAAGTGAATTGGCAGCAAGCCCCAACAAACGGACTGTGTCTATTCAAGGAGCTTCATCATGCAAGCCATCAACAACCTCAACCTCACCTCGCTGCTCGACACTCTGGTCAGCCTCAGCGCGGCGTTCATCCTCGGTGGCCTGATCGGTTTCGAGCGCCAGTACCGGCAACGCACGGCCGGCCTGCGCACCAACGTGCTGGTGGCGGTCGGCGCGGCAATTTTTGTCGACATGGCCAACCGTCTCGGCGGTGCTGAAGGCGCGGTGCGGGTGGTTGCCTACGTGGTCTCCGGCATCGGCTTTCTCGGCGCCGGGGTGATCATGCGCGAAGAGGGCAACGTGCGCGGCCTCAACACCGCCGCCACCCTGTGGACTTCAGCCGCCGTCGGCGCCTGCGCCGGTGCCGACCTGCTGGCCGAAGCGGTGCTCGGCACGCTGTTCATTCTGGCCGCCAACACCCTGCTGCGACCGATCGTCAACAACATCAACCGCCAGCCACTGGACGTGGTGTCGGCCGAAGTCACCAACATCGTTTACGTGATCGCCCGGCGTTCGCAGCAGAAAGCCGTGTTTGCCCTGCTCGAAGCCGAACTGGAGCGCAGCAACTACCCGGCCAGCGACGTCGACGTGCATGCCTTCGGCGCCGATGAGATCGAGATCGAAGCCACCCTGGCGACCACTTCCGTGGACGGTGACGAACTGGACGCGCTGGTGGCGCGGATCTCCACGTCGGCGCTGGTGGTGCAGGCGTTCTGGAGTCCGAGCACCACGGAGTAAGGCAAACGCATCGAGCCGTCAATTCAACCGTCCTTTGGCGTGCCCCCGGGTTTTCGCCATCTCTGATAAGAAAATCGCCGCACGGGCCAAACCTGTGCGGCGTTCTTGTCTGTATTCCAGAGGTTTCTGCCTGACTTTAGGACTTGTCCTACATAGATTCTGATGGGTTCTGGTTAGCGTGTTCAGCACATTTCCCACACCGTTAATTTCCATGTCCTACAAATGCAGGCGAATCGTGATCGTCGAAGAGCAGCCCGCTCTGCAGTCCCGAATCGCCAGAGTTTGCCACGAGCTGGGCTATCGCAATCTCACGCCGATTCGTTCGTTTCGTGAACTGCTGGCGTTGACGCATTACGCCCATGACCCGTTCGAGCAATACGATCTGATGATCATCAATGGTGAACTGATTGCCGCAGCGGGGATTGATCCGGTGCGGTTCTTTCAAGGCAATCCGCAGATCCGCCACGGCGTGATCCACGATGCCCGACATGGTCAGCTCCGGGCCGAGGCGATATTCGCCACCGGTCGACGGCAGCTGTTGATGCTGCGTACGCCGGATCGCCAGAGCCTTGGCGCAGTGCTGAAGCACCTCGATGTTTAGGAAATTTCCCACGCAACTTCAGACCTTTCCTCGCGAGTTAAACGCTCAGGCAGCGGACACTCAGATGCCTTTCACCCACAACGAGCCCACCACCATGTCCAATCCGCCGCTTCGTATCCTGGTGCTTGAAGACCACCCGTTCCAGCGTTCGGTGGCAGTGAGCATGCTGCAGAACCTGGGTGGCCACCAGGTGTTCGAAGCCAGTGACGGCGCGCGGGCGCTGGCGCTGCTTGATGAGGTCGGCACGGTGGATATCGCCCTGTGCGACTTGCAGATGGACGGCATGGACGGCCTGGAATTCCTGCAACGGGTAGGGGCCTCGGGGCAAGTGAAGGCTGTGATCATCTGCAGTTCGTTGTCGGCGGATCTGCGTCGCGCGGTGCATCAGATGGTGACCTTGCTCGGCCTGGAGCTGTTGGGCGATGTCGGCAAACCGATGCACGCGCAAGTGTTGGCCGGGCTGTTGGACACGTTTATCGACAGGCCGGCCGTCACCGGCAGCCCGGCCGGGGCGGTGGTGCTGGCCAGTGAGGACTCGGTGCGTCAGGCGTTGGCCGCGCAGCAATTACAGGCCTGGTATCAACCCAAATTCAACCTGCGCACGGGAGAAGTCTGCGGGGTCGAGGTGCTCTGCCGCTGGCTGCACCCGACCCGGGGGATTATTGCTCCGGCGCAGTTCATGCCAGTGCTGGAGCGCTGCGGCTTGCTCGATGATTTGCTGTTTTCCCAGCTGGAGCAGGCGCTGAACTTGCACCAGAGTGCCCGGGCCCAGGGCTTTGCCCTGAACATGGCGTTCAATCTGCAAACCGTACAGTTGGCCAATCCAGGGCTGGCCAACACCCTTAAAACCACGCTGGCGCGGCATGCCGTGGCGGGTTCGAGCCTGACCTTCGAATTGACCGAAAGTGGCCTGCTCGAAGCGCCGGCCACCAGCCTGGAGACGCTGGTACGGCTGCGGATGATGGGCTGCCGCTTGTCCATCGATGACTTCGGTGCAGGGTTTTCCTCATTGCAACGTCTGTGTCAGTTGCCGTTCAACGAAATCAAACTCGACGCCGAGTTCATCCGCAGCCTTGAGCACGAGCCACGTTGCCGGGCGGCGATCAGCAGCACCCTGGCGCTGGGCGAGACGCTGGGCATGGCGGTGGTGATCGAAGGCATCGAAACCGATGCGCAGCGCCGTGAGTTGCTGGCACTGGGCTGCACCCAAGGGCAGGGCTACTGGTATGCACGGCCAATGGCCGGGGTCGATTTGTTGACGTGGCTGCAACGGCGCAACCATGGCAAAGGAACAGATGAATGAGCGGATTTTTAGGAAAGGTCCTACAGAGTTGTTCCAGCGCCATGCGTAATCTTGGCCCATCCACCCCTGACCTTCGGGAGATCGAGCATGATCAATAAAACCCTGCGCATCCTGATTGCCGATCCGCAGCATTTTCACCGGATGAAGGTCGAGCGCCTGTTCAACCACCTCGAATATTTTCGCATCGCCCCGGTGCAGAGCCTGCTGGAGTTGCTAACCCTGGTGGATTACGGCTGTGAGCCGTTCGACGCGGTGGTCATCAATGCCGAACTGGCGGCCGGCTCACTGGACCTGCCGGGCTTTTTCCTGAACAACCCGCATGTGCGTCATGTCCTGATCTACAACGAGCCTTCGGCCCCGGTGCAGACCCCGGCAGGCTTCGCTCAGGAAAACGTGCAGATCAGCCATGCCGTATTGCCCAACCTGGCAGCGATCAAGCACCTGATGGCCCGCGTCGATGTTCCACCGGTGTGCGCAGCGAACGTCTGGAACCCGGCCTCCGCCCTGCAGTGCCGGGCATAAGCACGGTTTGGCCTTTGCCGCAACTGTCAGATCTGACAGGTAGATCCCGCCGGGTTCCCGTGTAACAGTCATTGCGCAGCCACGGTGTCATGAGCAGCCGACGCCGGTGGTGCCTTCGACATGTTTTTTGCCCTGGGAGCCGTCATGAAGTCAGCGCTGGTCATCGACGATCATCCGGTGGTGCGCGCTGCCGTGAAACTCGTACTCGAAAGCGAACGATTCAAGGAGATTCACGAGGCGGCGAACGCCAGCGAAGCCATGGCGCTGAACCGTGAGCACAAACCAAAACTGGTGGTGCTCGACCTCAAGTTGCCGGGGATCAGCGGCCTGGAAGTGCTGGAACGGCTCAAGGCCAACGACCCCAGGTGCAAGGTGCTGATCTTCACCTCCCAGGAACCGCAGTATTATCAGGACCGCTGTCTGCGTGCCGGCGCCATGGGCTACGTGGCCAAAACCAACCAGCTGGTGCAATTGCACAAGGCAATCCAGGCGCTGATGTCGGGCTATTCCTATTTTGCGGCGCCGTCTGACAAGGACTATTCGTCGAACCCGTTGCACCGCAGCGAAAAACAAATGATCGACGCACTCTCCAATCGGGAGCTGAACATCTTTGAACAATTGGCGCAGGGCAAGGCCAACAAGTTGATCGCCGAAGACATGCACCTGAGCCATAAAACCGTCAGCACCTACAAAACCCGCTTGATGAAAAAGCTCAACGTGAAATCGTCCGTGCATTTGCGCGAATTCGCCAAACGTAATCATCTGATCTGAGCGAGCTGATGAATCCGCGAGGCTGGTGGTGTGCGTTGTGGTTGATCGTCACGCTCACCTGCCGGGCCAGTGAGCCGCCACAACGCCTGGAGCTGTTGACCCAGGCCGGACTGGACAATATCCACATCGCGCTCGACGAGCGCGACCGGCAATGGCTACGTCAGCATCCGCCATTGCGCATGGGCATTTCCGGCGCGGATTACCCGCCGTTCGAAATCACCCGCAACCAGCACGAGCTGGAAGGGCTCACCGCCGATTACGCCGACCTGCTGGCGCAACTGCTCGGTGTGCGCATCGACGTGCAACGCTACGCCAACCGCGAAGAGGTGATGGCCGCGCTCAAACGCGGCGAACTCGACCTGCTGGGGACCTCCAACAGCTTTGAACTGGCCGATCCGGACTTCGTCCTGTCGCGTCCCTACGCCGAAGATCAGCCGATGCTGGTGACCCGGCTTGACGAAACGTTGCCGGCGGATCTGACGGGCAAACGCATCGCCATGGTCGAGGACTATCTGCCGCTGGCCGGCGTGCAGGCGTTCTATCCCCTGGCCAATGTGCAGCGTTATCCCTCGGCGATGGATGCACTCGGGGCGGTAGCATTTGGGCTCGAGGATGGTTACCTGGGTGACTTGATCAGCGCCAATTACCTGATCAACACCAATTACCGCAATGACCTGCAACTGGCCGGGCCATCGGGCCTGGACGCCAACCCCTTCGGTTTCGCCCTGCTGCGCAGCGAGGTGCGCCTCAAACGCATCATCGACAAGGCGCTGACGGCGATTCCGATGGAGCGTCGTCAACTGATCGAACAACGCTGGAGCGCGGGGCGCGCACAAATGGCTACGCAGTCGCGAGTGCGCCTCAGTGCCAGCGAGCAGGACTGGCTGGAGCGGCATCCGCTGGTGCGGGTGGGGGTGATCGAGGATTTCGCGCCACTGAGTTTCTTTGATGCCGAGGGGCGCTTCAACGGGCTGTCGGCACAACTGCTCAGCCTGATCAGTCAGCGCACCGGGCTGCATTTCGAAGTGGTCCGGGGGCATTCGCTGGACCGCCAGATCGAACAGCTCAAGGCCGGCGAACTCGACCTGTTGCCGGTGGTGACGCCCAGCAGCGAGCGTGAAGCCGAGCTGCAATTCACCCGCGCGTACCTGAATAATCCGTTTGTGCTGATCAGTGCGACAGCGCCCCGCAGCCCGCGCCGCCTCGACGATCTGGCGGGCAGACGGCTGGCGATCTATCGCGGTCATCCGTTGCGCGACTACATGCTGCAGCGCGTGCCTGGGGTGCGTCTGGTGGAGGTCAGCAGCCCCGCCGAGGGCATGGAAATGATCGTCAAAGGCCAGGCTGATGCGACGGTCAGCTCGCTGCTGGTGGCGCGCTTTCTGATTGCCCGTCAGTTCCGCGAGCGCTTGCGCATCACCAACACCGTCGGCGATCAACCGGCTCGCATCGCTCTGGCTACCGCACCGCAGGCCACGGCGCTGCACACAATCCTGAACAAGGCACTGCTGAGCGTCGCGCCACAGCAAATGGACGAACTGGTCGAGCGCTGGAGTCATGATGTGGTGGTGGAGCAGAGCTATTGGTTGCGCCACCGCCGCGAGATTCTCCTGGGTTTTGCCGTGGCGGCGGGGTTGCTGGTGCTGGCATTGGCCTGGATCGGTTTTCAGCGCTGGCAGTTGCGTCAGCGTCAGCAATGGCTGCGCCAGTTGCAGCAAGCCAAGGACGCGGCTGACGATGCCAATCGGGCCAAGACCACCTTTCTGGCGACCATGAGCCATGAAATCCGCACGCCGATGAACGCATTGATCGGCATGCTTGAACTGGCGCTCAAACGTGCCGAGGAGGGCGTGACCGATCGCCTGGCGATTCAGGTCGCGTCCAGCGCCGGCCAGCAATTGCTCGCGCTGATCGGCGACATTCTCGACATCGCGCGCATCGAGTCAGGCCATCTTTCCCTTGTGCCGCAGCGGGCCAACCTGCGGGAACTGGTGAATACGGTGTGCCGGGTGTTCGAAGGGCTGGCGCGCCAGAAACACTTGGCGTGGCACATCGATCTGGATGAGCACAGTGACGTCGACGTGCTGATCGACCCGACCCGCTTCAAGCAAGTGCTGTCGAATCTGTTGAGCAACGCGATCAAGTTCACCGAGCACGGCCAGGTGAGCCTGCAATTGTCGGTGGCTGCAACGCCGCTCGGGCAGTTGGCCGTGACGCTGGTGATTGCCGACAGCGGCATTGGCATCAGCGCCGAAGACCGGCAGCGCCTGTTCAACCCGTTTGTCCAGGCCGGTAACCCTGGCCCGTCAGCGCGCAGCGGCTCGGGACTGGGGCTGGTAATCAGCCGCAGCCTCTGCGAAATGATGGGCGGCACGTTGCACCTGGACAGCACGCCCGGACACGGAACCCGGGTTGAACTCACGCTGCAGGTGCCGCGACTGGCTGCGCTCGAGCCCGAGGCGGCAGGCCCCGAGATCGCGGATAAACCCGCGCGCTCGCTGAGCGTGCTGGTGGTGGACGATAATCCGGTCAACCGTCTGCTGCTGTGCTGGCAACTGAGTGAACTGGGCCACCGCACGGTCGACCTTGACGACGGTGAGCAGGGCCTGGAGCGCTGGCGGGCACAACCGTTCGATGTGCTCATCACCGACTGCAACATGCCACGTCGCAACGGCTACGAGCTGGCTCGGGCAATCCGTGACGCCGAGGCCGCGAGCGGCCGGGCGCGTTGCCTGATCCTCGGTTTTACCGCCAATGCGCAGATCGAAGAGAAGGCCCGCTGTCTTGAGGCCGGCATGGATGATTGCCTGTTCAAACCGATCCGCCTGGCTGATCTGGCGCTGGCGTTACAAGGCGCCAGTCACCGCGAACATGAACACGAGCCAGACCAGACACGGGCGCTGACGGAACTCGACCTGAGCGCGCTGGAGCAAATGGCCGCTGGCAATCACGCAGTGATTCAAGGATTGCGAGAGCAAGTGTTGCGCAGTCTGCAGGACGATCTGCAACGGCTGGAGGATGTGCGCCATCCGCAGGACCTGAGCGGATTGCGCACGCTGGCGCATCACATCAAGGGTGGCGCGCAGATGGTCGGTGCCGCGCGATTGGCAGCAGCCTGTGCGGGTCTCGAACAGGCCTGCGCAGATGCTGAAACCCAAGCGGTCGAACGCTCGGTCGATGCGCTGCGCGAGGCCATGCTCGGCCTCGCGCAGCGACTTCGGGCCTGATTGCTCAATCCCACTGTGGGGCGATGCCTTTCGGGCTGGTCAGGCGCTGGCCGCGTTCCAGCGTGGCGATCAGCGCCATGTCGGCATCGCTCAGGGTCAGCGCGGTCGCGCCGAGGTTGCTTTGCAGGTTGGCGCGTTTGGTCGACGACGGAATCACCGCGTAGCCCAGTTGCATCGCCCAGGCCAGGGTGACTTGCGCCGGGGTGGCCTGCAGGCGTGCGGCGATCTGCTGGATCAGCGGATCCTTGAGCACTTCGCCGTAGGCGAGGGTCATGTACGAGGTGATCTGGATGCCCTGGCTTTGGGCGAACTCGACCACTTTGCGGTTCTGCAGGTACGGGTGCAGTTCGATCTGGTGGGTGGCGATGTTGTCGGCGCCGACCGCTGCGATCGCCTGTTGCATCAGCTCGATGGTGAAGTTGGACACACCGATCTGCCGGGTCAGGCCCAGGCGCTTGGCTTCGAGCAGCGCGCCCATGAATTCGGCGACCGGCACCTGGTCTTCCGGCGACGGCCAGTGGATCAGCGTCAGGTCCAGGTAATCGGTTTGCAGCTTGTGCAGGCTTTCCTTGAGGCTCTCGATCAGGCGCTCTTTGGCGAAGTTGGCGACCCAGATCTTGCTGGTGATGAACAGCTCGTCACGGGCGATGCCGCTGGCGGCGATGGCCTGGCCGACCTCGGCTTCGTTCTCGTAGATCTGCGCGGTGTCGATGACCCGGTACCCGAGCTCAAGCGCGGTGCTCACCGAATCGATGACCACCTGACCTTGCAGGCGAAACGTACCCAGACCAAAAGCGGGAACAGACATTGATGACTCCAGGGTTGCAGTGAGAATGGGCAGGAGTATCCGTGTCTGCTGCCTTGAGAAAAACCGTGGGTGGGACAAAGCACTGTTGAGCAGAAGTCATGAATCTTGTAGGAGCTGCGGAACGCTGCGATCTTTTGATCTTGTTTTATAAAGCCAAAAGATCGCAGCCTGCGGCAGCTCCTACAGGGGTTGTGGATCGCTCGCGAAGGGCGTACCACTGTTCTAAATATGGAACACTCAAGCCGATTTTTGCCGTCTAGTCCTCCGACCGTCATGGATTTAAGCTTAATCCATTGCGTCACCCACCTTTTTGGAGGCAACCATGAAAAACATCATCGGTATCTACACCAGCCCTCGCGGCCATTGGGTCGGCGATGGGTTCCCGGTTCGCACCCTGTTTTCCTACGACAACCTGGGTAAATACATCAGTCCGTTCCTGCTGCTCGATCACGCCGGACCTGCCGAGTTCACCCCGACCACCGAGCGTCGTGGTGTCGGCCAGCATCCGCATCGTGGTTTTGAAACCGTGACCATCGTCTACGACGGCGAGGTGCAGCACCGTGATTCCACCGGCAGTGGCGGCACCATCGGCCCCGGCGATGTGCAGTGGATGACCGCTGCGTCCGGCATCCTGCACGAAGAGTTTCACTCGGATGATTTCGCCAGAACCGGCGGCAAACTGGAAATGGTGCAGTTGTGGGTCAACCTGCCAGCCAAGGACAAAATGGCCGCGCCCGGTTATCAGACCATTCTGGATGGCGACATCCCGAATATTGCGCTGAAGGACGATGCGGGCCATCTGCGCCTGATCGCCGGTGAGTTCGATGGCCATAAAGGCCCGTCGCGCACGTTCACCCCGATCGATGTCTGGGACCTGCGGCTGAATGCCGGCAAATCGCTGACGCTGGATCTGCACGAAGGTCGCAATACCGCCCTGGTACTGCTGAAAGGTTCGGTCAGGATCAACGGTGGGGAAACCGCGCAGCAAGGGCAACTGGTGCTGTTCGAACGCGACGGTCGTCAGTTGACACTTGAGGCCAGCGCAGACGCGGTGGTGTTGCTGCTCAGCGGCGAGCCGATCGACGAACCGATCGTCGGTCACGGCCCGTTCGTGATGAACACCGAGCAGGAAATCCATCAGGCCTTCGCCGACTTCCAGTCCGGCCGTTTTGGCCAGATGCACGGCTAAAACCTACCCCTGTGGGAACGGGCTTGCTCGCGATGGCGGAGTAACAGTCGAAGCTGCTTTGACTGACACACCGCTTTCGCGAGCAAGCTCACTCCCACAGGGGTTTTTTCGTGTTTTTGTGCGCGCGTCCACCCTCTGAAATCAATTGCTCCTACACTTGCCCAATCTGTGCGATCTTCTCGCGATTGGCCCGTGTCGGAGTGGTTTGATGTTGTCTTTCTTGACCGAACATCCGTTGTTTTGCGCGTTGATCCTGATCCTCCTCGATCTGGGCCTGTGGCGGCTGATCAGCTCCCGTGGCAGTGAGTGGAAGCTGTTGGTGCGGGTGCTGATTTTCAGCCTGTTCAGCGCAGTGCTGTTCAACGAAGGCCTCAACCCGATGGAGCCAGCGCCGTGGGCCGACAACGTGCCGCTGCACCTGGCGGCGACCGGGTTGCAGATCGGCTGGTGGCTGTTCGGCGCGCGCACCCTGACCGTGCTGATCGGCGCGGTGATGATGCAGCGGGTCGGGCACACCGGGCGGCTGTTGCAGGATCTGCTCGGGGCGGTGATCTTCCTGATCGCGATCATTGCCGCGCTGGCTTACGTGCTGGATCTGCCGGTCAAAGGCGTGCTGGCGACGTCCGGGGCCTTGGCGATCATCGTCGGTCTGGCGTTGCAGAGCACCCTGAGCGATGTGTTCTCCGGGATCGTGCTCAACACCACCAAGCCGTATCAGATCGATGACTGGATCTCCATCGACGGCACCGAAGGCCGGGTCATCGACATCGACTGGCGCGCCACGCGGCTGCAAACCAGTCAGGGCAGCATGGCGGTGATTCCCAACTCGCTGGCGGCCAAGGCCAAGATCATCAACTTCAGCCGACCGAGCAACATGTTCGGCCTTGCTGTCAGTGTGCAGGTCAGCCCGCATGCGCGACCGACCACCGTGCTTGAGGCGCTGGAGAGGGCGATGCAGGGTTGCCGTCCGCTGCTGGACAATCCCTCGCCGAGCGTGGCACTGAAAAGCTCCAGCAGCACGGGCGTCGAATACGAAATCAGCGGCTTCGTGTCATCGATGGACCAGAAACGTCCGGTGCGCAATCAGTTGTTCGATCTGGCCTATCGGCACTTGCAGGCGTCCGGAGTCAATCTGTTGTCGAGCGTGGAGCCGAATGTGCCGAGCGATCTGTCACGGCCACGGGCGCTGCTCGACAGTTCGCCGATTTTCTCCACCCTGCGCCAGGAAGAGAAAGACACCTTCAGCCAGAACATGACCCTGCAAACCTTCCGTGCCGGCGAGACGATTCTGCAAGCCGGGGAGGTCAGCGATCATTTGTTCATCATCGAATCCGGTGTGGTCACCGTGACCCTGGCCCGCCATGGCAGCCCGTTCGAGTCCGGGCGCATGGGGCCGGGGGAGGTGATCGGCGAGGCCGGCATTCTGTCCGACTCGTCGGTGCCGGCCATGTTCGCCGCGAAAACCTTCTGTGCGCTGTACCGCATCGAGAAGACCTACCTCAAGCCATGCCTGGATGCCCGCCACGACATCAACGAGGCGATGAAGGCCTTGCTCGATTACCGCTTGCACAAGGCCCAGACGCTGACTCAGGACGTGCCGAGCGTGGTGGCGAAAACCGGGTTTCTGCAGTGGCTGCGTAATCGGGTGTGACGCGGTGGTCTACTCGACTTCCGGGAGATTGGCTATTTGTCCGGGGCCGGTGCGGGACTACCTTAATCACACATTCACTGGCCCCGGAAACTCACCATGCAAGCTCGTACCGATTTCTACACCGCTTCCCCAGACGCCCTGAAAGCGATGATCGCGCTGGAAACCGCGGTCTCGAAACTGCCGCTGGAAAAGACCCTGATCGAACTGGTCAAGCTGCGTGCTTCGCAGATCAACGGCTGCGCGTTCTGCATCGACATGCACACTGCCGATGCGATCAAGGGCGGCGAGACCCCGCGCCGGCTGTTCGCGGTGACCGCATGGCGTGAAGCGCCGTTCTTCACCGAGCGTGAACGCGCGGCACTGTTGTGGACCGAATCGTTGACCCAATTGAGCCTGACTCACGCCCCGGACGAAGATTACGAAGTCGTCGCCGCGCAATTCACGCCCAAGGAAATGGTCGACCTGAGCGTGGCGATCAACACCATCAACAGCTGGAACCGCCTGGCGGTGGGCTTCCGTAAAACCCCGCAACTCTGAAGCCATACATAACCCCTGTAGGAGCTGCCGCTGGCTGCGATCCTTTGATCTTGTTTTTAAAAATCAAAGTCAAAAGATCGCAGCCTGCGGCAGCTCCTACAGGGGCGGGTCGTTTTGGAAACCTGGATCAATGCGCATCCGCACTCGGCGCAGCCGGTGGTTGCACCTTGCGCATCAAGGGCACCATCGCCGTGGCGATGATGAAGCACAGCATGATCATCAAGAAGGTGTCGCCGTAGGTCTGGGTCTGCGCCTCGCGGTAGGTCAGCAGCCACAGTTGATGCAGGCCGGCGGTGACGCCGACGTCACCGCTCTGGCCCAGCGTCGCGAGGTTGCCGGAGACCTGCGCCAGCCACTGGTTCATCGCCTCGTTACGGCTGTTCAGATGCTCGGCCAAACGAGTGAAGTGCAGGTTGGTGCGGTCATTGAGAATGGTGGCGCAGGCGGCAATGCCGATGGCCCCTCCAAGGTTGCGCATCAGGTTGAACAGGCCCGAGGCGTGCTTCAGTCGCGCCGGTGCCAACCCGCCCAGCGTCAGTGTCACTGCCGGCGGCACCGCCAGTTGCTGGGCAATCCCGCGCAGCGCTTGCGGCAGCATCAACTGCCCGGCACCCCAGTCGTGGGTGATGGGACTGAATTCCCACATCGACACTGCAAACAATCCGAGCCCGATCATCATGATCCAGCGCAAATCCATGCGATTGGCGAGAAAGGCGTACAGCGGAATCGCCATGATCTGGAACACCCCGGTGGAAAAAACCGCCAGTCCAATATCCAGCGCGCTGTAACCGCGCACCCGTCCGAGAAACAGCGGCGTCAGGTAAATCGTCGCGAACAGGCCAATCCCGGTGACAAAGGAAAAGAAGCAGCCCAGCGCAAAATTGCGATCCTTGAGGGCGCGCAGATCGACGATCGGATTGGCCACGGACAACGTGCGCCCGATAAAGGCCAGCCCCGCCAGACCGCTGATCCACGCCGTGGTCAGAATCGTTTGATCGCTGAACCAGTTCCAGCGCGGGCCTTCTTCGAGGGTGTATTCCAGGCAGCCGAGAAACAGCGCGAGAAACACCATGCTCAGGTAGTCCGCGCCTTTGAGCAGCGACAGTTCCGGCTGGTCGATCTTCACCAGCATCGGCACTGCCACGGCGACGAAAATGCCCGGCACCAGGTTGATGTAGAACAGCCAGTGCCACGAGGAAATATCAGTGATCCAGCCGCCGATCACCGGGCCCAATGTCGGCGCCAGCGACGCCACCGCTCCGATGGTTGCAGCGGCAATCACCCGTTGTTTGCCGGTGAAGAAAAAGAACGCGGTGGTGAACACCAGCGGGATCATCGAACCGCCGAGAAAGCCCTGCAGCGCACGAAAGGCGATCATGCTCTGGATGTTCCAGGCTACCCCGCAGAGCAGGCTGGCCAGGGTGAAGCCAACCGCCGAGGCGCAGAACAGCCAGCGTGTGGAGAACACCCGCGACAGCCAGCCCGACAGCGGGATCACGATGATTTCGGCGATCAGGTAACTGGTCTGCACCCACGCGGTTTCGTCGGTGCCGGCCGAGAGTCCGCCGCCGATGTCACGCAGCGACGCCGAGACGATCTGGATGTCCAGCAGCGCGATGAACATGCCGATGCACATCGTGGCGAAGGCGAAGACCTTGGTCGCGGTCGCCATGTCCGCCGCATTGAACGGTTGCGCCGGGGCGGCGAGGCTGGTGCTCATGGCGCGACGGCCACGGCGCTGGTTTCAGTGGGCGCGCGAGTGTCGACCTCAGCGGTCACCGACAGCCCCGGCCGCAGATGGCCGAGCACGCCGTCGGCCGGGTCGAGCAGGATCCGCACCGGCACCCGCTGGACGATTTTGGTGAAGTTGCCGGTGGCGTTCTCCGGGGGCAGCACGCTGAATTGCGAACCGGTGGCGGGGGCGAGGCTGTCGAGGTGGCCGTGGAATTCCTGGCCGGAGAGCACGTCGGCGCGGATGCTCACGCGTTGTCCGGGACGCATTCTGGCAAGCTGGTCTTCCTTGAAATTGGCATCGACCCACAGGCCACTGGCCGGCACCACCGACAACTGCTGCGAACCGGCCTGGGCGTAGGCGCCGACTCGCGCGCGGCGGTTGCCGATCACCCCATCGACCGGCGCGCGCAGTTCGGTGTAGCCGAGATTCAACTGCGCCAGATCACGCTCGGCCCGGGCTTGTTGCAGGGCGGCGCGGGCCTGTTGTTTCTGGGTATCGATCACCGCCAGTTGGCGTTGTGCGGCGAGCAGTTCGGCCTGGGCGCGGGCACTCAGGGCCTGGGCAGTCTTGAAGGTGGCGTCGGCACGCTGGGCGCTTTCCACCGACACGGCATTGGTGCTCACCAGCCGTTTGTAGCGCGCGTTGTCGTCCCGCGAGCGGGCGGTTTCGGCACCGGCCGCATCGATGCCGGCACGGGCCTGGCCGATCACCGCTTGCTGCAGTTGTTCGGTGGCGTCGAGGTTGGCCAGCAGCGCTTGTTCGGCGGCGACTGCGCCTTCGGCTTTGGCGAGGTTGGCGCGATAGTCCCGCGCGTCGAGGCGGATCAGCACGTCGCCGGCCTTCACCGACTGGTTGTCGCTGACCAGCACTTCTTCGATGTACCCGGCGACCTTCGGCCCGATCACCGTGACGTCGCCACCAATGTAGGCATCGTCGGTCTCTTCCAGAAATCGCCCGGTGCCCCACCAGTGAGCGGCGTACACCCCGGCAACTACCAAGATAATCAGGCCGACGCCGGGCAATAACAGGCGTTTGCGCAGCGGTGGTCTGGCAGGGGTGACCGTAGCAGACAGGTCGGGCTCAAGGGTGGGCATACTGGTCATGGCGTCATACCTGTGGAAACGGGTCGTTATTACGGATGTAATATGACGTGAGTAATATTTTGTGGCAATTGAATTTTCATGCCAATCGTCAGTTGCCCGCTGGGGCTCAGGGTTTGGAGCGGTTTCGCTGGACGACGGCCACCCGTAATACAGGCCAGGTATTGGAGAGCGCAATGAACGCCCTCGGGGAAACCCTGAGGGCGTGATGTTGAACACAGCAAAATCAAATGTTTAAGAAATGTAAGCGCTGTAGGAAGCGTCTTGCATTTGTGTAGGAAGGCTCTGACTATCACTCGCATTGATGAGGTGGCATTACGCCATTTTATGATTGCAAGGATGTTGCGTGCCGTATTCGCTTCGCGCTGTATTTCGTCGTCGTTCCACGCGTTGCCCGCTGTTGTCGGCCTTGTTGTTGAGTGTGTGTGCCTCCTCGCTTCAAGCCGCTGACCCTGTCGCACCGGGCCAGGAGGTGCTGCGCCAGCAGCAACAGCAACAGCGCGATCTGCAACAACTTCAGATTGAACAACGCAAGCGCCAACTGGAGCGCGGCGCGTTCGGCCCGGCGCCTGCCACCCCGGCGATCCCGCAGACGGTCGCCCCCGATGAGCGCTGTTGGCCGCTAAGCGGCACGCGCATCGGCGGCGTCACTTTGATCGACAGCGCCAAACTCAACGCGCGGATCAAACCGCTGCTGGCACCGTGCATGGGCGTCGGCCAGATCAATCATCTGCTGGCGACCATCACTGCGATCTACGTCAAGCAGGGTTACATCGCCAGCCGCCCGTACCTGTTGAGTGCGCCTGCGGCGGGGCAGTCGCTGGACATCATGATCGACGAGGGCTACATCGAGTCCATCGAGCTGGCCGACCAGAGCCTGCCGGTGTCGCTGGGCGGCGCGTTCCCGCATATGCTCGGCCAGCCGTTGAACCTGCGCGATCTGGAGCAGGGGCTGGACCAGTTGAACCGCTTGCGTTCGATTGACCTGACTGCCGACATCGCCCCCGGCAGCCAGCCCGGCGCGTCGCGGATCATCCTGCGTTCGCGCACCTCAGGGCAGTCGCGCTGGGCCCTGGGATTGGGCATGGACAACCTCGGCAGCGCCAGCACCGGGCGTGATCGCGATACCGTCAGCCTGAGCCTCGACAGCCCGCTGCAACTCAACGATCTGCTGAGTCTCAGTGCCAGCGACACGTTGAATCAGGGTGACCGCTACAACCGCAACGCGAGCCTGTATTACGCGATTCCCTACGGCTACTGGACCTACAGCGTGTTCGCCAGCCACGCTGAATACCGCGCGCCGTTCAAACTGCCCAGCGTGACCTTTCACAGCACCGGCATCACCGATCAACTGAGCCTGCGCGCCGACCGCGTGTTGTGGCGCGACCAGAGCCGCCAGCTCAGCGCCAACCTGCAGCTGGCGCACAAAGACGTCGACAGCTATCTGGAGAATGCCCGCCTGGGCATTCAGAGCCCGACCCTGACGGTGGCCGAAGCCGGACTCAATCTGTTCTGGCTCGACCGTGCGGTGTGGAACCTCGATTTCACCTACTCGCAAGGTTTGCGCTGGCTGGGCGCCGACGACGATGGCGATCATCAAGTCAACAACCTGCCCAAGGCGCAATTTCGCAAGTACCGCGCCGGCCTCAGCCAATGGCGCAACGGCCAGTTCGGCGCGCAGGCCTGGCAGTGGCAGAGCCAGCTCAATCTGCAATACAGCCCCGACCCGTTGCCGGCCATCGAACAGTTGCTCGGCACCGACGATTCGGCGGTGCGCGGCTATCGGGTCAGCAGCGCATCTGGCGCCAGCGGCGCGATCTGGCGCAACACCTTGCGCCTGCCACTGCGCAGCGATTGGCCGGTGCAGATCACCCCGCGCGTGGGCCTGGACAACGGTTGGCTCAAGGCCGACCACGGCGCTCAAGGCCAACGCCTGAGCGGCGCCAGCGTCGGGCTGAATCTGGGCTGGAAGAATCTGCAAGTGGACGTCGATTACCAACGCGCCCTCAACACCCCCAACGGTTTGCAACATGAGCCGCAGACCTGGCTGATGCGCGTGGGGTTGCAGATATGAGCACCACCGAGACTCATCAAGCAGTGAACAAACAGCCGTCGGATCTGAGCGCGACAGCCACGGCCAAGACTAAATCGCGCGCCGTGATGCCGTACTTACATGGAGACGTTTTTATGCCAGCACATACCTTTGCATTCCATCTTTCTCCTCGGGGCAAATTGCGCTGGGCGATCGCCAGCCTGTTCTTCGCCGTGCACCTGCCCAGCGCCATCGCCGGCGGTGTGGTGGTCGCACCCGGGCCCGGCGGCACCGCGCAATTGCAGACCCAGGGCGGTGTGCCCATCGTCAATATCGTCGCGCCCAACGGCTCGGGCCTGTCGCACAACCAGTTCCTCGACTACAACGTCGACCGTCAGGGCCTGGTGCTGAACAACGCCTTGCAGGCCGGGCAATCGCAGCTCGCCGGGCAACTGGCGGCCAACCCGCAACTGCAGGGGCAGGCGGCCAGCGTGATCCTCAACGAGGTGATCAGCCGCAACCCGTCAGCCATCAATGGCGCCCAGGAAATCTTCGGCCGCGCCGCCGATTACGTGCTGGCCAACCCCAACGGCATTTCGGTGAACGGCGGCAGTTTCATCAACACGCCAAACACCAATCTGGTGGTCGGTCGTCCGGAACTGAACGACGGCAAACTGCAAGCGCTGAACACCCGCGACGCCAGCGGCCAGTTGCAGATTCAGAGCGGCGGCCTGCGCAACGGCGAAGGCTCGATCAACCTGATCGCGCCGCGTATCGACAGCCAGGGCGCGATCAATGCCCGCGATCAACTGAACCTCACGGTCGGGCGCAATCAGGTGGATTACGCCAGCGGTCAGGTCAACGCCGTAGACCCGGCGGGCCACACCTCAGATCAACGCATCGACGCCAGCCTGTTCGGTGCGATGCAGGCCGGGCGCATCAACATCGTCAGCACCGCCGAAGGTGCGGGCGTGCGCGTGGGCGCGGTGCAAGTGGCGGGGCGTGACGGCGTGCAGATTCGTTCTGCCGGCGACCTCAGCGTCAGCGGCGAAGCGATCCCTAACAGCCTTGAAGTGACCCGTGCCGGTATCCGCAGCAGTCAGGGCGATGTCGGCCTGCACAGCGGCAAGGACCTGACCCTGGCCGCCGCCGATGTCAGCGGTCGCGACGTCAGCGTCGATGCCAAACGCAACCTGACCCTCAGCACCGTCGAAAGCCGCAAGCTCCAGGAAAAGCGCGAAAACTGGAGCAACAGCACCATCGGTATCACCTGGGAAACCTACGACCGCACCCAGACCGACAGCGATTCGCGCCAGCACGGCAGCCAGATCGTCGCCAGCGGTGATGCGAAATTGTCCTCCGGCAACGACACTGAGCTCAAAGCGGCCAAGGTCGAAGCGGCGAAGAACCTCGATGTGCAGAGCGGCGGCGATCTGCGCCTGACCGCGGCCACCGAAAGCCACACCCAGACCGATCAGGGCAACCACCGCAAGCATCTGTGGAAGGCTGACTGGAACACCAGCAGCGAAGAGCAGCGCAGCATCGGCAGTCAGCTGAAGGGCGGCAATATCGCCCTGCAAACTGCTGCCTTGTTGCGCTCGGAAGGCGCCGAGCTGAACAGCGCCGGCGATGTGAAACTGGCGGGCAAGCAAGTGGACGTCACCACGGCCACGCGCACCAGTCGCAGCAATAACAACAGTTACTCCGGCGACCTGGTCGGCGGTGGTTTCTTCGGCAAGACCGGTGACGCCGACAAGGGCCAGACCCAGCACCAGGGCAGCAAAATCAACGCCGCCGGCAAACTGCTCGTCAAGGCTGACGACGTGCGCATCAGCGGCAGTCAGGTGCGTGGCGGCACCGAGGCCAGTGTGGTCAGCGACCAGGGTTCGCTGGTGATCGACGGCGTGCAGGACACCTCGCACAGCAACAACCACGACAAGGACAGCAAGTTCTTCGGCATCACCAAGGACGAGTCGCGGCAGAACGCCAAGGACAGCACCACGGTGCGCAGCGAGCTGGTTTCGGACAGCAACCTCAAGCTCAAGAGCGCCAAGGACATCGAAGTTGCCGGTTCCACGGTCAAGGCCGGCGGCGCGCTGACGGCGGATGCCGCGGGGGATGTGAACGTGCATTCCACGCAGAACACCCACGACAGCCGCTCGACCACCGAGACCCGTGGCTTCGACGCCTACGCCAAAGAAAACACCCCGGAGCAATACCGCGCCGGGGTGCATTACCAGGACAAACAGCAGACCGTCACCCGCAACGACGTCAACCAGCAAGGCGCAAGCCTCAGCGGCGCCAGCGTGCAGGTGCAGGCGGGCGGCGACCTGACGATCAAGGGCGGTGAGGTCAAATCCACTGCCGGCGACACCACGCTGGGCGGCAAGAACGTGTCGTTGCTGGCCGAACAGGACAGCCATAAAACCTCGACCGACACCTCCAGCACCGGCGGCGGTTTCTACTATACCGGTGGCCTCGACCGCGCCGGCAGTGGCGTCGATTTCGCCCACAGCACTTCGCAAGACACCAGCAGCAAGACCACCGCGCAAACCACCAGCGTGCAGAGCAGCGGCGGCCTGACCATCAACGCTGACAAACTGCTGACCGAAGGCGCGCAGGTCAAGGCCGGCAATGGTTTGAACGTCGCGGCTAACGAAATCGACAACCGCGCGGCCAGCAACACCGACAGCAGCACTCACAGCCAGAGCAACTGGTCGGCGGACATCGGTGCCAACGTCGAGTACAAGGACATCGCCCGCCCGATTGCCGGTGCGGTCAAGGATGTGCTCAACGGCAAGGTGCCGGACAAGGACGGCCTGAGCAATCTCGGCCAGCCGAACGTCGGCATCGACGTGGCGATCGGTCACGCAAGCGCCGACAAGACCGAGCAGAGCAGTCACGCGGTGGTCAGCCGTTTCGACGGCGGCAGCGTCGAGGTGAAAACCGCCGGCACCCTGCACGATCAGGGCACCCAGTACAACGCCAGCACCGGCAAGGTGAACCTCAGCGCTGACAAACTGCTCGCCGACGCCGCCAGCAATACCCACAGCAGCACGGATAACGCCGTGGACGCCAAGGTCGACGTGCGGGTCTACACCAAGACTGGTGAGGACGTTAACGTCGCCGGCAGCGGCGCCGGTGGCAATAGCTACAGCAGCAAGGACAGCAGCACGGCGGTGGTTGGCGGGTATGCCGGCGATCAGGGCGTGAACATCAATGTCGGCGGTGACGCGCAGTTCGCCGGCAGCCGTTTCGACGGCGGGCAGGGCGGTGTGAGCGTCAAGACTAGCGGCGATCTGGCGCTGAATCAGGCCAACGACCGCCAGAGCAGCAGCGACTCCAGCCTGCGCGGCAACGGCTCACTGACGGTCGGCACCTTGCCGGGCACTGACGGCACCAACGTCGACCTCGGCGCCGGGTTCCAGCTTGACCACACCGGCAAGCAGACCAGCGACAGTCAGGCCCATGTTGCGAGCATCAGCGGCAACGGTGCGGTGCAACTGAGCAGCGGCGGCAACCAGGTCCAGCAAGGCACGAAGATCGACAGCACCGGCGCCATCGATCTGCACGCTGACGGCAAGCTTGATCTGCAAGCGGCCGTCGATACGCACACCGCGACCGGCAGCAATCTCGGCGGCGGTTTGAAGGGCGGCGGCAGCAAATCCAGCAGCGAGAAGAGTCGTGATCAGGGCGGTAATCTGAGCGGCAACTTCAACATCGGTCGGGTCAACGAACACTCGCAAACCCTGACTGGTGGCCAGATCAACAGCCAGAGCGGTGTGGCTTTGAGCGGTGACGCGGTGCACCTGCAAGGCACGCAAGTCGGCGCGCCGAGCGTCAACATCGATGCGCAGAAGGGCGGTTTCGTCCAGGAGTCGGCGCAGTCCACCGAGAGCCGCAACAACTGGAACGTCGCGCTGAATGCCGGCGGCAACTTGAGCAGCAAGACCCCGACCGCTGCCGATGAAAAAGCCAGCAGCGACCACGGCTTCAACGCCGGGGCCAAGGTCGGTGTCGATTACCTGCAAGGCACCACCCAGCAGAACAGCCAGATCAAGGCTGACAGCGTGGTGCTGAACAGTACCGGTGATGCACAGCTCTCGGGGGCGCGAATTGACGCGAAGACTGTCAGCGGCGAGGTCGTCGGTGATCTGACCGTCGACAGCCGTCAGGACGCGAAGACGCAAGCCAGGGTCGATGTCGATCTGGGGCTGACCGCGAAGAAGAACCCACCGAGCGACAAGGAAAAACTTGCCGGCACCGACTACAAGCCGACGCTGAAAGCGCAGGGCGAATACACGCACAAGGGCAGCGTGACGCAGGCTTCCGGCATCAGTGGTAATCAAGGTGTGAACCTTGCGGTGAGCGGCGCAACGCAGCTGACCGGAGCACGGATCTCGGCGACTGAGGGCAAGGTCGACCTGGGCGGTTCGAAGGTGGGTAGCAGCGATCTGGTCAACCGTGACTACGGGGTGAAAGCCGGGCTGGACCTGCCGCAGAAAACCGAGGAAAACGCACCGAAGGTGTCGTTCGATAACGGCAATCTGAAAGTCGGTCCGGTGACTCTGAGCGGGAATCTGGACAGCCAGACCTTGCAGGCCGGGATCGACGAAAAAGGCTAATCCACACCGCTGTCACAATTGTGGGAGCGAGCCTGCTCGCGAAGGCGTCAATTCAGTCAGCTAATTTGTCGACTGAATCAACGATTTCGCGAGCAGGCTCGCTCCCACATTTTTATCTCGACTAGACCCTTGAAGTCAGTTCGAAGCCTTCGCCTTGCCGGCATTTATCAGCACGACCACCGCCAGCAGTGCGGACAGAATCGAACCCAGCAACACGCCAACCTTCACCGAGTCGACCAGGTGCGGTGCGCCCGGGAACGCCAGCGCGCCGATGAACAGGCTCATGGTGAAGCCGATCCCGCAGAGCAGGGCGACGCCGTACAGTTGCAGCCAGCTCGCGCCTTGCGGCAGTTGCGCCAGACCACTGCGAATCGCCAGGGCACCGAGGCCGAGGATGCCGATCTGCTTGCCGAACAACAGGCCCAGCGCGACGCCCAGCGGTACCGGTTCGAGCAGGTTGCTCGGGGAAATGCCGGTCAACGAAACGCCCGCGTTGGCGAAGCCGAAAATCGGCACCACGGCGAACGCCACCCACGGGTGCATTTTTTCTTCGAGGTACAGCAGCGGCGAATTGTGCTCGTCTTCCGGGTTACCCAGTGGAATGCACAGCGCCAGAATCACCCCGGCGAGGGTCGCGTGGATACCCGATTGCAGCATGAAGAACCACAGCAGGGCGCCGGCGATCAGGTACGGCAAAAGCTTTTTGACGCCGCAACGGTTGAGGATCACCAGGAACGCAATCACCGCCAGCGACGCCAGCAGCATGCTCACCGACAGGCCGCTGGTGTAGAAAATGGCGATGATCACCACCGCGCCCAGGTCATCAAGAATGGCCAGGGCCGAAAGGAAGATTTTCAGCGAGACGGGCACCCGTTTGCCCAGCAGCGACAGCACACCCAAGGCAAAGGCAATGTCGGTGGCAGCGGGAATCGCCCAACCGCTCAGGGTTTCTGGATTACCCCAGTTGATCGCAACATAGATCAGCGCCGGCACCAGCATGCCGCCGAGGGCAGCGAAACCTGGCAGCGCGCGCTGACCCCAGGTCGACAACTGGCCGGCAAGCATTTCGCGCTTGATCTCCAGGCCCACCAGCATGAAGAAGATCGCCATCAGGCCATCATTCACCCAATGTTCGATCGACAAGCCGGCGATCTTGATGTGCAGGGTCGAAAAGTATGTGGCTGCCCACGGCGAGTTGGCGATCAGCAGTGCGGCGAGGGCAGCGGCCATCAGGATCAGGCCACCGGCGGATTCGGCGGCGAAAAAACGCGAGAGAAAGGCCATCGCAGACGGTGAGCCCTGGCGGGCAGGGGCAGATTGCAGGCGTGACGGATCGTGGCTCATAGGCACGGCAACTCCGCGCGGCGGCCCGACCTGCGCTGAATTAAACCTGCCCTGCCGCGTTGTTGCGGTGGCACCCGGGCGGCATTTTACACAATAGGCGGGGGCTTGGGGGGAACGCGGGCGCGGTTTCGGCGCGGCGTGGCGCCGGCCAGCAATTTCTCGAGATGAAGAAACGTTTCCAGATGTGTGCTTAGCTGTACGCCGTTCGTTTCAGTCTCTGACCCCTTTAAAAATGAAAACAACATTCATCGCTTTACTCGTTTTTTTATCAATCACTCAAACATCCCTGTCCTTCGCGGAAAATGCCAACGGCAAGAATCTCTATACACAGCGCTGTGCCGTGTGCCACGGCGCAGATATCAAGGCGACAGGGCCATTGGCCAATAAAAGCAATCCGCCGACACCTGACCTGACAACCTCCGCGTTCAAGAAGCGCCTGAATGATTATCCGGGCGTTATCGTGTCCTCGATAATCCTTCGCCCCAACGGCAACCTGATTCCCAAAACCTTGCAGGACAACGGCGTAAAGATCGCGCCGCATGCCTGGAGTGTTAAGGATTTTCGCGATCTGCATCAATACATGAGTGAGGTGATTTCCAGATCACGATGATCCCGGGATGAGGGCACAATGCCGATGGCAACTTCAACGGCAATGACCCCCAGGTGGACGGGCAGTACGGCGGCGTTGATTTCAGCTCACCACAATCGACGCGGTTCAGACTTTGAGTGTTTTGCCGCCGATCGCCACTGCCACCAACAGCACCGCCATCAACCCGAAAGCAAAACTCAAACTGCTGGCATGGGCGACGAAGCCGATCACCGCCGGCCCCGCCAGAATCCCTGCGTAACCCAGCGTGGTGATCGCCGGCACCGCGATGCTTTCCGGCATCACCGTTTGCTTGCCCACGGCGGTGTACAGCACCGGCACGATGTTCGAGCAGCCAGCGCCGACCAGCGCATAACCCACCAGCGCCGCCTCCCAGCTCGGGGCGAAGGTCGCGAGAAACAGGCCCGCCGCCGCTAACAGACCGCCGAACAGAATGATCCGCGTGGCACCGACACTGCGCACGATCCGGTCACCCATCAGGCGTCCGGCCGTCATGGTCAGGGCGAAGGCGGCGTAACCCAACCCCGCGTAGGCCGTGTCGATTCCGCGTTCCTGCGCCAGGAACACCGCGCTCCAGTCCAGCGCCGCGCCTTCGGTGAGGAACACGATGAAGCACATGCCGCCGATGAACAGCACAATGCCGTGGGGAATGGCGAACGCCGGTCCCGAGCTTTCACTGCCGTACGGCAGCATGTGCGGCACCGCTTTGAACAGCGCGCCGATCAACACCGCCACCACCACTAGCATCGCCGCCAGCGGCGTCAGCCCGAGGCCGAGCAGGGCACTGACACCCGCCGCGCCGACAATCCCGCCGAGGCTGAACAAGCCGTGAAAGCCCGACATCATGTGCTTGCCGCTGGCGCGTTCGACGATCACCGCTTGCAGGTTGACCGTCGAATCCACTGTGCCGAGCCCGGCGCCGAACATGAACAGGGTGGCGATCAACGCCGGAATCGACGACACCGTCGCCAGCAACGGCAACGCCGCGCAAATCAGCAGCGTGCCGCCGGTGGCCACTTTGCGGCAGCCGAACCGCGTGGCGAGAATCCCCGCCAGCGGCATCGCCAGAATCGAACCGACCCCCAGACACAGCAACAGCAGGCCCAACGTGCCTTCATCGAGTCCGGCCCGGGCCTTGGCGTACGGCACCAGCGGCGCCCACGCGGCAATGCCCAGCCCGGCGATGAAAAAAGCGATGCGCGTCGACATCTGTTGCAGGCGTCCGGGGACGAAGGTGTCTTGGGGGTTGAGGCTGGTCATATCGATCCTTGGCAAAAAACGTCGCGTCCCCGAATGACAATGCTCGCGCATCGAGGTTCGATCGCAAGACTCGGGGAAGTGCAGCCGACATCCTAACCTGTGGGAGCGAGCTTGCTCGCGAATGCAGTGCATCAGGCAGTGAATATGGCGACTGACACGCCGCCTTCGCGAGCAAGCTCGCTCCCACAGGGATCTGCGCATGACAGCAGATTTGTGAGCGCCCGCTATTAAATGTGGGAGCGAGCCTGCTCGCGAAAGCGGTGGTTCAGGCGACATTGTCTAACCTGATACTGCGCTCTCGCGAGCAGGCGAACGCCTACAGGGGATCGCGGTTTACAGTGATGGCTTTGACAAGGTGAGTGAGGCCGGTGATGACGCAGTTCTATGACGCGCGGGGCAATATTTACGGGGTGATTTCGCCTGAGGCACTTCGCGAGGCGGGGATCGATTTGCCGATCAGTGCCGCGCAGTGTGCGTTGTCGAGACAGGCGTGGAGCCAGGCAACCATTGCCCTGTGTTGCGACTGGCCTGAGGGGCAGCGTCCGGCGGGGAGCAAATCGCACCGCAGCGATGGCTTATTGATTGGGCCGTTTCAGTCGGCAGCGCCATTCGACGTGCTGATCGTCAACACCGACGGCACCCTGGCCGAGCGCAGTGGCAATGGCCTGACGATCTTTTCCCAATCCCTGCTTGAGCAGGGGCTGATGCCCGCGGAAGGCGCGTTGCTAAGGGTGCATCACGACAAGGGCGATGCCGTGCAAACCTCGGTGAAACTGGCCGAAGTCGAAGGCGTTAACGGCTTCTGGCTGGACCTCGGTCAACCGGGTTTCGGGCCATCGGCGGTGGGGGCACAGACTGTTGAAAACCGTGAGTTCAATGGTCATGAAGTCAGCCACGTTGCGCCATTGGCCCAGCTCGATCCCGCGTGGCAGCACAGCCAGTTCGTGCGCCTCGGCAACCCGCATTGCGTGACGTTGCTGACCGACGTCGCCGCGTTGCCGAACAACTCACAAATGCGCCAATCGCCATGGGCAGAAGGCCTGACCCGAATCGCCTACGCCATGCCCACCGGCGCCGGCCAGCCGTGCCCGGCGGGCGTCAATCTGCAATGGGCCGCGCGCGAATCAGCGCAACGTATCGTCGCGCGGGTGTTCGAGCGCGGGGAAGGGCCGACGGCGTCTTCCGGCACCAGTGCCAGTGCGGTGGCCTGTGCTGCATGGGCGGTGGGCTGGGTGGTGAGCGGTGAGGTGCACGTGGTCATGCCGGGCGGGACGGCGCCTGTTTTGCTTGAGGAAGAGCGGGGGGAATTGGTGCGGGTCAGACTGTTCGGTACGGCGCGATTGATGGGTTGAAGCGGTAATCGTTTTCGCGAGCAGGGTTGCGTGGTGGACGCGAGGTCTGTAGGAGCTGCCGCAGGCTGCGATCTTTTGACTTTGATTCTCAAAACAAGATCAAAAGATCGCAGCCTGCGGCAGCTCCTACAGGGGCGCTCTATCAATTCACATGGCTGCTGAACTCCACCACCGGCATCTGCCGCTTCATCAGCACCTTGCCGCCGCGAATCGAATACAACGGCAGACCCTGGCTGCGGATCACTTCGTAATCGCTGTCTGCCGACAGAATCAGCAGGTTGGCCGGGCGGCCCTGTTCCAGACCGTAACGGTCGCCCAGGTGCATGGCCCTGGCGCTGTTGTCGGTGACCAGGTCCAGCGCGTTCTGCAGGTTGCGGTAGCCGAGCATGTGGCAAATGTGCAGCCCGGCCTCGAGCACACGCAGGATGTTGCCGTTGCCCAGCGGGTACCATGGATCGACGATGGAGTCCTGGCCGAAACACACGTTCATCCCGGCTTCGAGCAGCTCGTTGACCCGGGTCACGCCACGGCGTTTGGGGAAGTT
This sequence comes from Pseudomonas sp. MG-9, assembly GCF_018729515.1. Lineage (NCBI taxonomy): Bacteria > Pseudomonadati > Pseudomonadota > Gammaproteobacteria > Pseudomonadales > Pseudomonadaceae > Pseudomonas > Pseudomonas sp. MG-9. The sequence continues at coordinate 466,364 of NZ_JAHHZH010000003.1, read as the reverse complement.
GTCGAAGCGCCCCTGCAGGTGAATGCTTTCGGTCGGGCACGAGACAAAACTGATCCCGGAATGCCCGAGCAGGCGGAACAGTTTAGCGCAATAGGCGTTGTCATAAGAGCCCATCGCCGTGGTGTGGCTGGCGGTAACCCGTGCGCCCATGTCGCGGCTGCGCGCTTCTTCGGCGAGCACTTCGAGAAAGCGCGAATGCGGGTCGTCGGTTTCGTCGCAGTGCACGTCCACCAGGCACCCGGTGCGCTCGGCCAGGTCCATCAGAAACTTCACGGAGCTGACGCCCTGATCACGGGTGTACTCGAAATGCGGGATGCCGCCGACCACATCGGCGCCCAAGCGAATCGCTTCCTCCATCAGCTCGCGACCGTTGCGGAACGACTCGATGCCCTCCTGCGGGAACGCGACGATTTGCAGGTCGATCAAGTGCCGGGTTTCTTCGCGCACTTCGAGCATCGCCTTGAGCGCTGTGAGCTGCGGGTCGGTGACGTCGACGTGGGTGCGCACGTGCTGGATGCCATGGGCGGCCAGCGCCTGAATGGTCTTCTTGGCGCGGGTTTTGGTGTCTTCTTCGGTGATGGTGACCTTGCGCTCGCCCCAGCACTCGATGCCCTCGAACAGCGTGCCGCTCATGTTCCAGCGCGGCTCGCCGGCCGTCAGGGTGGCATCGAGGTGGATGTGCGGTTCGACGAAGGGCGGCACCACCAGATTGCCACCGGCGTCGAGGTCGCCGGGGTTGAGGGTCGGGGCTTCGGTCTGGCGACCGATGCTGCGGATCAGACCGTCCTCCAGGTGCAATTCGTGCAAACCGTCCTGGTTGCGCAGTCGGGCGTTGATGATGTGCATCAGGCGAATCCTTCTTATAGGTCTTGTAGTGGCGCAGTGGCGCGACGGGCGCCGAGCAGGCCGGTGACGATGACATACGTTAGCGCGGCGGCGGCAATCCCTACCAGCGGCGCGACCCACGGCGAGTGGAACGCAGCGAGCGTGCCGACCGCGTAAGCCCCCAGCCCCGGCCAGTTGAACGCCGGCAGCCGTGCGTCGGCCAGACGCGGATAGCGCCCGCGCCAACGGAAGAAAAAGTCGGCCATGATCACTCCGCCAATCGGCGGGATCACCGTGCCCAGCAGAATCAGGTACGGCACCAGCATGTCGTACATGCCCAGCAAGGCGAGCAGGGTGCCGATCACCGCGCCCGCCAGAGTCACGGTCTTGCGTCGCCCGGTGCGCAGCAGGTTGCAACCGGCGACGGCGAAGTTGTAGATGGTGTTGTCCTGAGTGCTCCAGATATTGAGCAACAGCATCGCCATCGCGGCCATGGCGAACCCTTGCAGCAGCAACACTTCAACCACGTCCGGCTGTTGATAGACGATCGCACCGTAGGCGCCGATCAGCACCATCAGGCCGTTGCCGACGAAGAAACCGATCAGACTGGCCAGCACCGCCACCCGCGCCGAACGCGAGAAGCGTGTCCAGTTGGTCGCCTGGGTCGCGCCGCTGACGAAGGTGCCGAACACCAGGGTGATGGCGGTCGACCAATCCAGCGAACCCGTCGGCACCACACTGAGCAAACCTTCGAGGCCGCCGACTTTCACCGTTGCCACCCACATCGACAGCATCAACAGCAACATCATTGCCGGCACCGCGATGTACGACAGGATCTCCAGGCCGCGATAACCGACATACGCCGTGGCGCAGAACATCAGGCCGAACAGCACCATCAGGCCGAGCACCGTGCCTTGATCCAGGGCGAAGTATTTGCCAATCACCACGGCAGCGGTCGCGGTGCCCCAGGCGTACCAGCCGATCTGGGTGAAACCGAGGATCAGGTCGCTGAGCTTGCTGCCGACCTCACCGAAACAGAACCGCCCCATCAGCACCGAGTTGAGACCGCTCTTGAAGGCGATGTACCCCAGGCCTGCCGCGTACAGCCCGAGCAGCAGATTGCCGACGATGATCACCACAAGCATCTCGCTGAAACTGAACGCCACACCGAGCTTGCCGCCGGCAAACATGGTCGCGGTGAAAAACGTGAAACCGAGCAAGACCATGGCCGTGGAGGCCAGGCCTTTGCGGGCATGCATGGGGACTTCGCTGAGCGGGTAATCGTTACCAGGATCGTTCTGCGTCATGGGGCGGTCCTTGCTGGAAGGGAGGAGACGCGGGGGAGGGTTGCAGTGGTCGTGCCAAATGCCGGGTGGCGCGGGTTATGTATAGACGAGTCGCGTCGGCAGGCGCGAAAACAGTGCACCTGAACAGACCGAGGCCCAATGTAGGAGCTGCCGAAGGCTGCGATCTTTTGATCTTGTTTTAAAAAGCAAAATCAAAAGATCGCAGCCTTCGGCAGCTCCTACAGGTGGATAGGTGTTGGGTCAGAGGAAGCGCAGCAGGGCGGCGACGATGGCTTCGGGGGCGTCTTCCTGAACGAGGTGGCCGGCGTCGGGGATCGGGTGAAATCGTGACCCCGGGATCATCTGCTGTAACGCGCGGCCACGCTCGACGGGAATCCACTGATCGTCTTCGCCCCAAAGAATCTGCACCGGGCAGCGAATCGTTGGGTACAAACCTTCGGCCTCACGGGTGTAGCGCTCGTCCATCTGCGCGATCTGCCGATAGAACGCCGCTTGCCCCGGATCGCCGAGCCACGGTTGCACGTAGGGCGCCAGTTCGGCGTCGGGGATGTCGCGGTGAATCGCCCCGCGAATATACGTCGGGACGATGGCGCGCTGGATGTAATCCGGCAGCCCGCTGAACGCCGCTTCATGCTGGCGCACATGCTGCACGAACGGCGAACCCCACGGCGTCAGCGCCACCGGATCGATCAGCGTGAGGCTGCGGTAGTCCTTGCCATTGAGCAAATGCGTGCGCAACGCGGTGGCGCCGCCGAAGTCATGGGCGACGACGTCCGGGCGCTGGAGGTTCCAGTGATCGAGCAACTGCGCCAGTAGCTGATTCTGCACGCCGAGCGAGACATCGGCCTCCGGTTGCGCGGAGCGCCCGTAACCCAGCAGGTCGAAATAATGCACCCGGTGACTGGTAAAGAAATACGGCGCGATGCGGTGCCACACGTAGGACGAAAACGGTGTGCCATGCACGAACACCAGCGGCGGGCCGTCACCGCGCACGGCATGGCGCACTTGATGCCCGTTGAAGTCAAAGACCTGATCCAGCAGCCAGTCCGTCATCGGCCTGTCCTCTTGGCGGGTTTGAGCCAAAAAGCATAGGCATAAAAAAACAGCCGTGAAGGCTGTTCTCTATTTTCCTGACCAACACCATTTCCTGTAGGAGCTGCCGCAGGCTGCGATCTTTTGATCTTAAAAATCAAGATCAAAAGATCGCAGCCTGCGGCAGCTCCTACAAGGGAATCGGTGTTGAATCACTCACCGCGATAAATGCAACCGCTGGTGCACGTCTCGTGAATCCGGATCGCGCTCAGTTCCGGCAGCAGTGGCTTCAGTTCATTCCAGATGAATTTGGCCAGCACTTCGCTGGTCGGGTTTTCCAGGCCGGGAATATCGTTCAGGTAGTTGTGATCGAGACGCTCGTACAGCGGCTTGAAGATCGCCTTGATCTCGGAGAAATCGCGGATCCAGCCGGTGTGCGGATCGAGGTCGCCGCTCAGGTGAATCGCTACCTTGAACGAGTGACCGTGCAGGCGACCGCACTTGTGGCCGTCCGGTACGTGCGGCAGGCGGTGGGCGGACTCGAATGTAAATTCCTTGAAGATTTCCACAGTATTTTCGGCTCTGTTCAGGTGGCGTTCGCCGCAGCGATTCGGGCAGGCGGCGAGTTTACCAGCTTGTGTTTGGCGATGCGGGAAAACACTGACTAAAGGGTCAGCAAGCGCTCGGCGAGGCGACCGTTGGCGCTCAGCTCGAGAAATTCGTCGCCCAGTCGCCGGCTCTCGTCCATCGCCGCGTGCCAGTATTTCTGCCGGCTCGGCGCATCGCCCATGAAGCGCTTGAAGTCGTTGCGGTCGGGCAGTTTGCCGTAGGGCAGGCGCGCCAGGTACTCCTTCGACGGCGCGAGCAACAGCACGTCCTGCAAGCGCTCGACCGAGGCACGGCGCCAGGGCAGGGTCTTGTCGAACCAGCCGGGGATCACCCGGTCGGTGAAGTGCGGATAGAGCACGATGCCGTCGCCGCTGTAGGGCAGGTCGAGGTGATAGTCGAGCAGGCCGCCATCGCGGAACGTGCCGGCACCGGCGCCCGGCAGGTCGCGCACGCCTTCCATGACCATCGGGATCGAACCGGAGGCCAGCAGCGCTTGACGCAGGTTGCTCGCATTGAGGGCGACGAAGCGCGACGGGAAGTCATGCAGCGCATTGACCGGCGGGGCGAGGCGCGGGTCGTGAATGATCAGGCGTTCGAAGTGTCGCGACAGCCGTGCGCGGCCGCGCAGGTTATCGGCAATCACCGAACCCAGCGCCAGACCGAGGCGGCCGCGATGGTCGTCGGCCAGGCGCCCGTGGCTTTTGACCACCATGATGTTCAGGCGGTAGTCGGCGTTGTTGAGGATGCTGGCGTCGCGGCCGTCGAGCAGGTCATTGAGCATGCGCTGCGAGCTCTGGCTGATCTCGGCCATGGTCACGCCCTTGTTGAAATTCTGCTCGGCGTACAGCTGGCCGAGCCGGCGGATGCCTTCGGCGGCGTCCGGCAGACAGGCGCTGGCGAAGCGCCAGGAGCCGACCGACGCACCGATCAGCGAGCGCTCACGCGGCGCGCTCGGCAGCCATTCGCCGAACAGCGCCAGATCCAGCCCCTGAATCCCCAACGCCTTCGGACCACCTGCCGCACCGGGCAGTGTGCCGACGTCAGCGGCGTTCAGGCCCTGGGCACGAATACGCGCCATGGCCCGGGGGCCGGCCTTGAGGGTGAGGGCGGGGAACTTGATGTGGATGGCGGTCATACCGGTCTCGATCGTTAGCAAGCGAACAATTATAAGCACATGTTGCCGCTTTTGTAGGAGCTGCCGGAGGCTGCGATCTTTTGACTTTTAAAAGCAAGATCAAAAGATCGCAGCCTCCGGCAGCTCCTACAGGGGAAAATGTGTTGAGCCAGGGCAATGATGGCAATTCAGTTTCAGTTAAGTTCATCCCGCTAAGGTGCCCACCGTAGCTGCACATAAAAATACGGAGACACCCATGAAAACCCTGACTGCCCTGTCCATTGCCACGATCATCGGCCTGACCGCCAGCCTCGCCCACGCCCGCGATCTTGGCCCCGATGAAGCCCTGCGCCTGCGCGACGCTGGTACTATCGTCTCCTTCGAGAAGCTCAACGCCACGGCGCTGGCCAGACACCCGGGTTCGACCATCACCGATACCGAGCTGGAAGAGCAGTACGGCAAGTACATCTACCAGATCGAAATGCGTGACCCGCAAGGGCTGAAGTGGGACCTGGAACTGGATGCGGTCAGTGGGCAAGTGCTCAGGGATCATCAGGATACTTAATGAAGCCGTATTTGTTACAGCCACGCACCGGGAGCCGCCTGGCCCTGGTGCTATTGGCATTCTGCTCGGTGGCGGTGGCCCGCGACCTGGACCAGGACGAAGCCCTGCGCCTGCGGCAGCAGGGTGTGATCCTGCCGCTGGAGCAAGTGCTGCAAAAGGCGCTGGATCGCTATCCGGGGGCCAAACTGCTGGAAGTCGAGCTGGAGGAAAAGCACGACGTCTATGTTTATGAAGTCGAACTGCTGACCGTCGAGGGCGTCGCGCGCGAACTGCACCTGAAGGCCGACAGCGGCGAATTAGTGAAAGACAAGGAAGATTGAACGATGCGTTTACTTCTGGTGGAAGACCACGTGCCGCTGGCCGACGAATTGCTCGCCGGTCTGCAGCGTCAGGGGTATGCGGTGGACTGGCTGGCGGACGGGCGCGATGCGGTCTATCAGGGTAGCAGCGAGCCCTATGACCTGATCATTCTCGACCTCGGCCTGCCCGGCGTGCCCGGGTTGGAGGTGCTGGCGCAATGGCGTGCCGGTGGGCTGTCGACCCCGGTGCTGATCCTCACCGCCCGCGATTCCTGGGCCGAGCGCATCGAAGGCCTGAAGGCCGGTGCCGACGATTATCTGACCAAACCGTTCCACCCCGAAGAGCTGCACCTGCGGGTGCAATCGCTGTTGCGTCGTTCCAAGGGCCAGGCCAACCAGCCAACGCTGAAGGCGGCCGGCCTGCATCTGGATGAGGGTCGCCAGTGTGTGATTCGCGACGGCAGCGAGATTCAACTGACCGCCGCCGAATTCCGCCTGCTGCGTTATTTCATGCTGCACCCGGAACAGATCCTGTCGAAAACCCACCTCGCCGAGCACCTTTACGACGGCGAGACCGAGCGTGATTCCAACGTCCTTGAAGTCCACGTCAATCACCTGCGGCGCAAGCTGGGCAAAGCCGTGATCGAAACCCGTCGCGGCCAGGGTTACCTGTTCGGCGGGCAAGCTTCGTGAGGTCGATCCAGCGCCGTTTGAGCCTGGGGTTGATCAGCGTGATGGTGATCGTCGGCCTGGTGCTGGCGCAAACCAGCCTGTGGTTGTTCGAAGTGGGGCTGCAGCGTTATCTGGAAGCCGGCCTGCGCAACGACAGCGAAAGTCTGCTGGTGGCGCTGGTGCGTGGCCCGCAAGGTTTGCAGCTGGATGAGCGACACCTGTCGCCGGCGTATCAGCGACCGTTTTCCGGGCATTACTTCCGCATCGATTTTGCCGACAGCCATTGGCGTTCGCGTTCGCTGTGGGATCAGGACTTGCCGCTGCTTGAGCATCCTGGCCTGCACAGCAACCTGCAACTGGGCCCGGACGGTCAGCAGTTGCTGGTGTTGCGTTCCGATTACCGGCGCCTCGGGCAGTCGATCTCGATCAGCGTCGCCCAGGATTACACCCCGGTGCGCGAGAGTTTTCAGCGCATGCGTCAGATCGGCCTCGGCCTCGGGCTGACCGGTTTGCTGCTGATCCTGCTGCTGCAGCGCATCACCGTGCGCCGCGCCTTGCGCCCGCTGGAACGCGCCCGCGAGCAGATCGCCCAGTTGCAGCAGGGCCAGCGTTCGCAACTCGACGATCAGGTGCCGGTCGAGCTGGAACCGCTGGTGGCGCAGATCAACCATTTGCTGGCGCACACCGAAGACAGCCTCAAGCGCTCGCGCAATGCACTGGGCAATCTGGGCCATGCCTTGAAAACGCCATTGGCGGTGCTGTTGAGTCTGGCTTCGAGCGAAAAACTCGATGCCCATCCCGAGTTACGCAAGATCCTCAAGGAACAGCTGGAACAGGTGCAGCAGCGGCTTAATCGTGAACTCAATCGTGCGCGGTTATCCGGTGATGCGCTGCCCGGTGCACTGTTCGATTGCGATGCGGAACTGCCGGGACTGTTGGCGACGCTGAACATGATCCACGGCGAGCACTTGAGCTTGAGCTACGTCGCGCCACCGGGGCTGCAACTGCCGTGGGATCGTGAGGATCTGCTGGAGCTGCTCGGCAACCTGCTGGACAACGCCTGTAAATGGGCAGACGCCGAGGTGCGCTTGAGTGTGATCGAGCGTACCGACGGCTTTGCCCTGAGCGTGGAAGATGACGGCCCGGGGATCCCCGAAGAGCAGCGCGCTCAGGTGTTCAGCCGGGGCACGCGGCTGGATGAACAAACCCACGGGCATGGCTTGGGGCTGGGGATTGTCCGGGATATCGTCGAGACGTGGGGCGGGTTGCTGGTGTTGGGCGAGAGCGAGTGGGGCGGGTTGAAGGTGGTGATCGAGTTGCCACGCCGCTAATCCCTGTAGGAGCTGCCGCAGGCTGCGATCTTTTGACTTTGGATTTTTAAAAAACAAGATCAAAAGATCGCAGCCTGCGGCAGCTCCTACAGTGAAATAGCGGGGAACTGTCAGACGCGGAACTGATCCATCAGACTCTGCTGCTGATTCGCCAGGCTGTTCAGCGACTGGCTCACCCGCGCCGACTCGTTGGCCTGCCCGGACAGCGATTCAGTCACGTCGCGAATGGTCGCCACGTTGTTGTTGATCTCCTCGGCCACTGCGCTCTGTTCCTCCGCCGCGCTGGCGATCTGCAAGTTCATGTCGCTGATCACCGTCACCGCATCGCCGATCTGGCGCAGTGCGGTCACCGCTTGCCCGACCTGTTCGACACTGCCCTGAGCCTGGCGATGGCTATTGCCCATGGAACCGACCACGTCCTGGGTACCGGTCTGCAGTTGTTCGATCACCTGACGGGTTTCTTCCACCGACTCTTGCGTGCGGCGGGCGAGGTTGCGCACTTCGTCGGCGACCACGGCAAAACCACGCCCGGCTTCACCGGCACGCGCCGCTTCGATCGCCGCGTTGAGCGCCAGCAGGTTGGTCTGTTCGGCGATGGCGCGGATGGTTTCCAGCACGGTGCCGATCTTCTCGCTGTTGGCGGCCAGGCCTTCGACCTGGACCATCGCCGCGCTCATGTCGGCGGCGAGGGTGTCGATGCTCGCGGTGGTGCGGTCGATCACGGTCAGGCCCTGACGCGTGGCGCGATCAGCATCCTTGGCGGCCTCGGCAGCCTGCGCGGCGCTGCGGGCGACGTCTTGCGCGGTGGCGCTCATTTCGTGGGACGCGGTGGCGACCTGATCGACCTGGCGGTATTGCTGCTCCATGCCGGCGCTGGTCTGGGTGGCGATGGCCGAGGACTGGTCGGCGGTGTTGCGCGCGTCCTGCACCGAGCGTTTCACTTCGGCGATGATCGGCTGCAACTTGTCGAGGAACTTGTTGAACCAACCGGCCAGTTGACCGAGTTCGTCCTGCTTGTCGTAGGCCAGGCGGCGGGTCAGATCACCTTCACCGCTGGCAATGTCTTCGAGCATGTTGGCCACGCCGAGGATCGGCCGGGTCACGCTGCGCGCCATCAGCCACACCAGCAGCAGGCCGACCAATGCCGCGAGCACGCCGAGGCTCAGTTCGATCAGGGTGCCTGAATGGTTGCTCGCATCCAGTTGCTGCTTGAGCGCTTCGGCGCGGCTGACCAGAACCTTTTCCGGCACGTCGAGCAACACGGCCCACGACGGGCCGCCGGGGATCGGCTGGAACGGCGACAGCACTTTCAGCTGGCCGTTGCTGTGCAGGCTGCTGACGCTGCTGCTGGCCGTGAGTTGACGCAGCAGTTCGGCGCCGCTGACGGTGTCCACGGCATCCAGACGCTTGCTCAGCTTGCCGGCGTCCGGGCTGTAACCGGCGAGCAGGCCGGTGGGGCTGATGATGCTCACGGCGGTCTGGCCGTCATAGAGCTTCTTGCTCGCGCCCTGGCTGATCGCTTGCAGGCTGTTGAGGTTGATGTCCACCGACAGCGAGGCGATGACTTTGCCATTGACTATCAGCGGGAAGACGATGCTGGTCATCAGCACGTTCTGGCCGTCGATCACGTAGAAGTACGGTTCGATCACGCACGGCTTGAGCGTGGTGCGCGGGCAGGTGAACCAGGCGTTGGCGGCCTGACCGCTGGGGCCGGTGCTGGTGTCGGCCATGTCGCTTTCCGGCAGGGCCATCGAGGTGACTTTGCCCGGGGTCGGTTGCGACCAGTACAGGGCGAAACGGCCCTTGTCGTTGCTGCCCAGCTCGGCCTGACCGGCGAACAGTTCATCCTTGCCGTCCAGCGCGTTGGCTTCGAACACCAGCGACAGGCCGAGCAGTTCCGGGTTGGCCTGCAGCGCGGATTTGACCTGACGGGTCATGTCTTCGCGCAGGTCGAAGGCATCGAGGAAGCGCTTTTCTGCCTGTTCACGCAAAAACAGCACCTGACGCGAGAACCCGTGGCCGTATTGATAGGCGTCCATGAACTGCTGGCGAATGCCGGCAGCCTGCACTTCACCTTGCGATTCAATGCGCGCCTGGGCCGACTCGGTCAGCATCTCCATGCTCGAAGCTTTCACCAGCTCGGAGCTGTGCTCCATGCGGTACAGCGAAAGACCCACCAGCAGGGTCACGATGCCCGCCAGGCAAAGGCCGGCGAGCAGGGTGATTTTCCATTGAATGGAAAGTTGTCTGAGCGACATGGCGACGTCCTTATTCGATAAATATCTGAGACTTTGCACTGTAACGGCTGCGTTTCGGCTTTCTTTATGTTGGCAGCGCAATAGGGCCGATTGCCGCATGTCAGCGATACTCATGCAGGCGATCAGATACCTGTGGTGAGGGGGCTTGCCCCCGTTGGGTCGCAAAGCGGCCCCGAATTCCTGCAGCCAAAACGAGTTCACTTGTATTGCGACTGCTGCGCAGTCGAACGGGGCAAGCCCCCTCGCCACAGGGTTCTGCGTTGATAGTTACATTCAGTTCAGCCGCTCGCTTTGACACCGCCGCCACTCTGCGGCACAGTGCGCGCCCTTCTAATAAGACCCTCTTTGCAAATCCGCCGGTGCTCCGTGGGCGGACTCATTCTGTCTGGCGGTGATGGTTTTATCGCCGTGTTTTTGAGGTAGTGAAATGAATGCAGTGATTGCTGCGGTCGGCGTCATGCTGATCCTCAGCCTGTCCCGTGTGCACGTGGTGATCGCCCTGATCGTCGGTGCGTTGGTCGGTGGCCTGACCGGTGGCCTGGGCATCGACGCCACGCTCAAGGCGTTCAACAGCGGCCTGGGCGGCGGGGCGACCGTGGCGTTGTCCTACGCGTTGCTCGGCGCTTTCGCCGTGGCGATTGCCAAGTCCGGCCTGGCCCATGCATTGGCCGACAAGGCGCTGGCGATGGTTGATCGGCAACATGCGACCGGTGGCGGTAACGTCAAATGGCTGTTGATCGGCCTGCTCTGGGTGGTGGCGATTGCTTCGCAGAACATCCTGCCGATCCACATTGCGTTCATTCCGTTGTTGGTGCCGCCGCTTTTATATGTGCTGACCAAGTTGCAACTCGATCGCCGCCTGATCGCCTGCGTCATGACGTTCGGCCTGATCACCCCGTACATGTTCCTGCCGGTGGGTTTCGGTAACATCTTCCTCAATGAAATCCTGCTGGCCAACGTCGCGCGCAGCGGCGTCGACATCAGTGGCATCAACGTCACCCACGCCATGGGCATTCCGGCGCTGGGCATGGTGTTCGGCCTGGCGATGGCGTTCATCAGCTATCGCAAGAAGCGCGTCTACGACCTGGCGAAGATCGAGCAGGTCGAGCAGGTGGCGGTGCAGTACAACCCGTTGAGCCTGATGATTGCCGGTGTGGCGATTGCGGCGGCGTTCATCGTGCAACTGTTGCTGGACTCGATGATTATCGGGGCGCTGGTCGGTTTTCTGATCTTCTCGGTGTCCGGCATCGTCAAGTGGCGCGAGACCGATGACCTGTTCACCGAAGGCATGAAGATGATGGCGATGATCGGTTTCATCATGATTGCCGCGTCCGGTTTCGCCGAAGTGATGAAGGCCACCGGGCAGGTGCAGACCCTGGTCGAATCGTCGGCGTCGTGGATCAACCACAGCAAAGGCGTCGGCGCGCTGCTGATGTTGCTGGTGGGGCTGCTGGTGACCATGGGCATCGGTTCGTCGTTCTCCACCGTGCCGATTCTGGCGGCGATTTTTGTGCCGCTGTGCGTGCAACTGGGCTTCAGCCCGCTGGCGATCGTCTGCATTGTCGGCACCGCCGGGGCGTTGGGCGATGCCGGTTCGCCCGCCTCGGACTCGACCCTCGGCCCGACCTCCGGCCTGAACATCGACGGCCAGCATCACCACATCTGGGACACCGTGGTGCCGACCTTCCTGCACTACAACCTGCCGCTGCTGGCGTTCGGCTGGGTGGCCGCGATGGTCCTCTGATTAAAAGCTGAAGATCAAAAGATCGCAGCCTTCGGCAGCTCCTACACCAATCTCTGTAGGCGCTGCCGAAGGCTGCGATCTTTTTTTGGGTTCAACTTTTGCTTGCGCGTGCCGTTAACGCCTTTAACCACGCCAATAAAACCAAAAGAGTGAGCCCCCCAATGCGCTTGAGTCTCAAGGCCAAAGTCCTGTCCCTTGCCGTCCTGCCGGTGTTGCTCTTTGCGCTGGTCATCAGCCTGACCACGCTGTTCATCCTCCAGCAACAGGCGCACACCGAGGTCGAGCAGACCCGCGAACGCCTGCTCGTCGACGCCAAGGCCACGCTGCAAAGTTACGTTGCCGTGGCCATGACCGCGATCAAGCCGCTGTACGACGCAGCCGCCCCCGGTGACAACGAAGCGCGGGCGCAGGCGATCAAGCTGCTGTCGGGCATCCGCTACGGCAAGGACGGTTACTTCTTCGGCTACGATTCCGAGACTGTGCGCCTGTTCAAGGCCAACGACCCCGAAGGCGTGGGCAAAAGCTTCAAGGACAACCGCGACCCCAACGGCGTTTACGTCAACCGCGGTCTGGTGAGCGTGGCGAAGGACGGCACCCACTATCTGCAATACAGCTCGCCGCTGCCGGGCAACGCGCAGGTGCTGGTGCCGAAACTCGGTTACACCGAATACCTGGCGAAGTGGGACATGGCGGTGGGGACCTCGGTCAACCTCGACGGCATTGAAGCGCAAGTGGCGTTGGTCGAGGCGCAAGTGCAGGAGCGCATGCAAGGCGTGATCCTGAGCATCGTCGGCGTGGCGGTGCTGGTGCTGTTGGTGATCGCCGCAGCGGGCCTGCTGCTGGCCAACACCATTCTGCGCCCGCTGACCCTGATGAAAGCCAACCTCGATGATATCGCCGCAGGCGAGGGCGACCTGACGCGCCGGCTGAACATCACCAGCCAGGATGAGCTCGGCGAACTGGCCGGCTCGTTCAACCGTTTCGTCGACAAGATCCACGGCCTGGTGCGGCAGATCACCGAGATGACCACGCAACTGACCGGCCTGGTGACCCAGGTGTCGGATCAGGCCCAGCGCTCCGATCAGGCGATGGAGCGTCAGCGTCACGAGACCGATCAGGTCGCCACGGCGATCAACGAGATGTCCGCCGCCGCTCAGGAAGTCGCCAAGAGCGCGCAGAACGCGGCGGTCGCCGCGCAGCAGACCGATGAAGAAGGCCAGAGCGCCAAACGCGTGGTGGCCGGCAGCATCAAACAGATTCATGCGCTGGTGGATGACATTCGCAGCAGCGGCGTGTCGCTCGACAGCCTGCAGCAGGACGTGTCGTCGATTGTCGGCGTGCTCGGGGTAATCCGCTCGATTGCCGAGCAGACCAACCTGCTGGCGCTGAACGCCGCGATCGAAGCCGCACGCGCCGGGGAGGCCGGGCGCGGCTTTGCGGTGGTGGCGGACGAAGTGCGGGCGCTGGCCAGCCGCACACAGATCAGCACCCAGGAAATTCAGGGCATGATCGATCGCTTGCAGGCGGGCACGCAGTCGGCGGTCGAGGCGATGCGCCGTTCCAGCGAAGCGGGGGATGGCACCTCGGCGCAGGCCAATCAGGCCGGGGCGTCGCTGGATGCGATGGCAGAGCTGATTGCGACCATCAACTCGATGAACGCGCAGATCGCCAGTGCGGCGGAGGAGCAGACGGCGGTGGCCGAAGAGATCAACCGCAGCGTGCATCAGATCGCCGTGGCGGTGGACAGCGTAGCGGATGAGACCCAGTTGGGTGCGCAGACCTCGCGCAGCCTGGCGGAGCTGGGGCAGCGGCTGGGCAAACTTGTAGGCCAGTTCCGTATCTGAAACTACCGCAGAACGCTGTGTAGGAGCTGCCGAAGGCTGCGATCTGTTGACTTTGATCTTTTAAAAGCAAGATCAAAAGATCGCAGCCTTCGGCAGCTCCTACAGGGAGCGTGCATGGCTCAAGGTCTGTCCCAGTAGGGCACTTCGCCGAAGCATTCGACAAAGAAATCAATCACCGTACGCACCTTCACCGACAGCCGCCGGCTGCCCGGCCACAGCACCGCAATCTGCTGCGGCTCCAGACTGTTCGACACTTGATACTCGCCCAGTACCGGCACCAGCGAGCCTTCGCGCACCGCTTCGCCAATCAGCCATGACGGAAACATCACCAGCCCCAGGCCTTGTTCGGCGGCCTGGGTGAGGGTGTCGGCGTGGTTGCCGGTGATCGGGCCTTTGACCGAGTAGGGTGTCCAGTCGCCTTGGTCCTGACGGAAGAACCAGCGCTGCTGGCCGGTCGCGCCTTTGTAGGCCAGGCACTGGTGCTGCGCGAGGTCGTCGGGATGTTGCGGCGTGCCGTGGCGCTTGAGGTACGCCGGGCTGGCCGCGACTTGAAAGCGGTGCGGCGCGAGAATCCGTGCCTGCATGCTCGAATCGTGCAGCGGGCCGATGCGAAACAGCAGGTCGGCGCCTTCCTGCAACGGGTCGACGTAATGGTCGGTCTGCTGGATGTCCAGTTGCAGCTTCGGATAGCGCGCACACAATTTGCCGAGCCACGGCGTCAGATGCCGTTGGCCGAACACCACCGGCGCGTTGATCCGCACCAGTCCGGTGGGTTCGCTTTGCTGTTCCTGCAATGCCTGTTCGGCCTCCTCCAGTTGCACCAGCACCAGCCGTGCGTGGTGACCAAGCATGCGTCCGGCCTCGGTCGGGCTGACGGCGCGGGTGTGGCGGTAGAGCAATTGCTGGTTCAGTGCCTGCTCCATCAACTGGATCTGCCGCGAAATCGAAGAGGGCGCCACGCCCTCGCGGCGGGCCACTTCGGAAAAACTGCCGTGGTCGAGCACCGCCACAAACAGCCTGATTGCCTTGAATCCGAGTTCATTGAGCCCGTGCATGAATCGTCCTGCTGTGCGAGTTGCGCAAAAGTGTTGTCCGGATGCTCCCATTTATCGCACAGCGGCGCCAGCCGATAATCCGCGCCATCGTTTACTTGCACGGGTTTTGGTTATGCAGACGTTGGATGAGGTGAGTGTGGCGGCGCCGGTGAGCAAACCGCGGTTGCGCCTGCTGTTGCTGCCGCTGGTGATCCTGGCGGGCATGGGTTTGTCGGTGGAGGCGGGGTTGCTCGGGCCGCTGGGGGGGCAGGTCGGGCACTTGTGGGCGACCTTGAGCATCTTCGGCGTGGGCTCGGCGATTCTGTTTCTGCTGTTGCTGTTCGCGGGGCCGCAGAAAGGCCCGGCGCTGACCGATCTGCCGCGCTGGCAATTGATCGGCGGCTTTCTCGGGCCGATGTACGTGGTGGTGCTGACATTGGCGACGCCGCATATCGGGATTGCGATGACGATGATCGCGATTCTCTCGGGGCAGGTGGGCAAGAGTGTGCTGATCGACCATTTCGGCTGGTTTGGCGCGACGCGCAAGAAGGTCAATGCCGAGCGCTGGCTGGCGTTGGGGTTGATTGTGGTGGCACTGGTTTTGATTGCGCGAGGTTGAGTGATGAGTCTGGTTATTTTGTTGGCCGTGGTGGTGCTGGCCGGTGCGGTGTTGAGTGTGCAGGCGGCGATCAATGGGCGCCTGGGGGAGACCGTCGGGGTGTTGCGCAGTAGTTTGCTGACCTTCGTGGTGGGGGCGGTGACGACCGGGTTGCTGATTCTGTTTTTCGAGCCGGCGCATGCGGTGAGTCTGTTGGACGTGCCGAAGTGGCAGTTGACCGGGGCACTGTTTGGGGTGGTTTACATGATGGTCATGGTCGGGGCGGTGCCGGTGGTGGGCACGGCGGTGGCGACGGTGGCGGTGATTGTTGGCCAGCTTGGGATGGGGATGTTGATTGATAACTTTGGCTGGTTGGGCAATCCGGCGATTGAGCTTTCGTCTTCTCGGGTGTTGGCGATGGTTTGTCTGGGGTTGGCTTTGGTCTTTATGTATCGCAGCAGTTTGCGTTCTGTTGACTGATTTTTTTGGGCATATCCGTTTCTTCGGGTATGGCGGCTGGCGGTTTCGCCCTTACGGCGAGTCACTTTTTCAAACGCCAAAAAGTAACCAAAACGCTAGGCCCCGGCGTTCGGCCCTCGCCGTGGCTCGGGTTCCTTCGTTCCGGGGTTCATCCGGGGGCATCGTCTACGGTTTGCTTCGCTGCACCTCCTCTCGATGTGTTTGGCTTCGCCAAACGGTCGCTGCGCTCCCACCCCCGGATAAACCCCTCCACTCAGCCTGCCGAAGGGGCCGGCAGATCAAGAGCTGCAGCCGAGCTAACGCTCATCCTGTTGAGTGGTGAAGAGCATGTGGTCTGCTTTTGCCTTTCTGTGTGCGAGCCTGCTCGCGATGGCGGCCTGCCAGCTAACCAATCTCTAACTGACTGCACCCAACCCCGATGTAGGAGCTGCCGAAGGCTGCGATCTTTTGATCTGTTTTGGCTTTGGCTCTTGATGTTGCTTTTGACCTTCAGCCCCTTCGGCAGGCCGAGCGAAGGTGTTCATCAGGGGATAGGCGCGCAGCGCCGTGCGGCGAAGCCGCATACATCGAGAGGAGGTGCAGCGAAGCAAGCCGTAGGCGATGCCCCCTGATGGACACCGTAGCGAGGGGACACTGAGCCTCAGCGAAGTGCCGTACGCCGGGGCAAAGCCTTTTGGGTTACCTTTTCGGCGTCTGGAAAAGGTGACTCGCTGTAAGAGCGAAACCGCCAGCAGCAGCACCCGAGGAAACGGATATTCACCCCATATGGCCAGCAGAAATGGATATACACCCAATCCCCCCGAAAAAACCAGATCAAAAGATCGCAGCCTTCGGCAGCTCCTACACTGTTATCTACGGCTTGCCCCACAAGCCCCGGACAACCACCAAAAAAGGAGTCTGACCCATGCCAGATAGAAAATGCGATTGCCCCAACTGTAAATGCACGATCAAAGAAGGCGACCACGCCTACGCCGTGCACGGCAAACACTATTGCTGCGAGGCCTGCGCGCACCACCACAAGGGCGGCGAGGAGTGTTCAAGCAAGGGCTGCCATTGCGCTCACCCCAAATAACCGCGCGCATAAAAAAGTGGAGCCTAATCAGGCTCCACTTCCAGTTTCAGGCTTTCATCATCCAGCCGTTCGGTATGGCGCACCGTGCCTTGCAATCGTCGACCTTCCACTCGAACCACCACGGTTTTCGCCTGGTCCAGGTCTTCCGGTAACGGTGCCGGCACGCGTACGGCGAAGCGATAGGGGTCACCTTCGACGGGTTCCAGGCCCAGCCGACAGTCGACGCTTTTGGTGATGCGGCCGAACAGGGTGTCGAGGCCGTAATCCAGATGCGCCGGGCTGAAGAGGTCGCTCATGTGTATCCCCCCGAAAATTCCCCGTTGCCTGGCGAGAGTCTAGCTCGCTGGTCGCCATTTGACGTTTTCCACGCCAAATTTCTCCGCCATCGGTTTGCTGGTCTTTTGCACTTTTTCCCGGCCGAAGCGCGGGATGCGACCCACGCCGGCGTCGCAGCTTGCCCAGTGCCACGCCTCGGCGTTGTCCATTTTGTCCGAGCGGATAATGAACGATTTCGGCGTGCCGTGAAGGGTGTAGTCGATGACAAACAGTTTTGCGTTGTTCATAAAGCCCGTATTCCTCCCTGTGGTATTAGAAGGATCGCGGCGCACCGGGAAAATTCACTCGGATTGTCCGACGGTATCTATCGTTGGCGACACCTCGGCGCACTGGTTACCATGGCCGCTCCGCCAACCGCCAATGAATGCTCGCCATGGCCCTCGCTGCGCCCCCCGATCTGAGTGATACCGATGTGCCGGTGCAGCCGCTGGCGCGTACCTATCCGCGCGGTTTGTTCATCGAGCCGCATGAGCATGTCTGGGGACAGTTGCTGTATGCGATGAGCGGAGTGATGTGGGTCGAGACCCCGCAGGAAGCGCTGGTGGTGCCGCCGCAGCGGGCGGTGTGGTTGCCGCCCGGGGTGCCGCATGGGATTCGCGTGGTCTCGGACCTGCAGATGCGCAATATCTACCTGCGCCCGGCGCTGGCGGCGACGCTGGATGAGACGGTGCAGGTGATCGAGGTCGGCGGGTTGCTGCGTGAGTTGATCGTCGGGCTGGTGGAGCAGGGCGACAGCGGTGAGCCGGCCTATTACGACGCCTTGGTCGGGCTCGCGTTGCTGGAGCTCAAGCGCGCCCGGCGCTCGCAATTGAAGATCCCGATGCCGGACGATTCCGACCGGCGTCTGATGAACCTGTGCCAGGCGGTGATGGCGGCGCCGTCGCTGGAGATCCCGTTCGAGCAGCATGCGGAAAACGCCGGGGCCAGCGTGCGCACGCTGGCGCGGTTGTTCAAGGACAGCCTCGGCATGGGCTTTGCCGAATGGCGGCGGCAGGTGCAACTGGCGACGGCGGTGGCGGAGTTGATTCAGGGCGTGCCAGTGAGTGCGATTGCCCGCGAGTTAGGTTATTCGCCGAGCAGTTTCAGTGACATGTTCCGCCGGGAATTGGGCGTGGCGCCCTCGCAATTCGCCACTGCCTGAACGCCCCCCTGTAGGAGCTGCCGCAGGCTGCGATCCTTTGATCTTGTTTTTACAAATCAAAGTCAAAAGATCGCAGCCTGCGGCAGCTCCTACAGGGGATTGCATCGCCTGAGATTTGGCCGGAATTCAGAAGTCCTTGGCCGATACCGCTGCCCATCCTTCCCTAGACTCTGCCCATTCCTTTCACGTGGCGGAGTGTTCCCCATGAACTACCTGATTTCGCTGGCCATCGGCCTGGGCGTCGGCCTGCTCTATGGCGCGCTGAATTTTCGTTCTCCGGCGCCACCGGCCATCGCCCTGGTGGGGCTGCTTGGCATGCTCGCGGGTGAGCAGTTATGGCCGATGGGCCGGCAACTGGTCGCCGGTTGGTTCTCGTGAATTTCCCTTTCTCCCTTCGGTGGATGTCCTCATGAAAGCATTGCAATTCGATAAAACCGGCGATCTGTCCTCCCTGCGTTTCGTCGATGTCGCCACTCCGGTATCCGGCGCCGATGAAGTGCTGGTCGAGATCAAGGCGGCCGGCCTGAACCCCAGCGACGTGAAGAACGTGCTCGGGCGTTTTCCTTACACCACCTTGCCGCGAATTCCCGGGCGCGATTTTGCTGGTGTAGTGGTCGAAGGGCCGCAGGCGTTGCTCGGTCAGGAAGTCTGGGGCACCGGGCGTGAACTGGGCTTTTTTGCCGATGGCTCGCACGCGCAGTTCGTCAAGCTGCCGGCCAACGGCGTGGCACACAAACCATCGCACTTGAGCTTCGCCCAGGCTGCCAGCCTCGGCGTGCCGTACACCACGGCGTGGGATGCACTGGAGCGCAGCCTGGTGAGTGCTGAAACCCGTTTGCTGGTGATCGGCGGCGGTGCGGTGGCGACGGCGGCATTGGCGCTGGCCAAGGTCCGTGGTGCGCAGCTACTGGCGGCGGCGCGGCGGCCGGAGCAGGTCAAGGATTTGCAGGCGCAGGGCTTCCAGACGATCCAGCTGGATAAACCCGAAGACCTCGGTGCACAGGTCAACGCGGTGTACAGCGGCGGCGCCGATGTGATCTTCGACACCACCGGTTTCTGGTTGCCGGCCTCGGTGGCGGCGCTCGCAGCGTTCGGTCGCATCGCGATCATCGCGGCCCCGGTCGACGGCCATGTGCAGTTGCCGGCGCTGGCGCTGTACCGCAAGGGCGGCTCGGTGGTCGGGATCAACTCGCTGTTGTACGGCGTGCAAGCCTGTGCGGCGATGCTGGAGCAGTTCGGGCGGTTCTTCGATGAAGACCGGCTGCCATTGCCGCAAGGGTTGGTGGAGGTGCCGCTGGCGGAGGGTGTGCAGCGTTATGCAGAGATTAATCAAGGCAGTGGTGACAAGATCATCCTGATTCCATAAGCACCACGTCCCCCCCTGTAGGAGTGAGCCTGCTCGCGATAGCGGAGTGTCAATTACAAATGGGTTATCTGACACACCGCTATCGCGAGCAGGCTCACTCCTACAGGGGGTTTATGGTGGGCTCAGGATTGCGGGACGCCGTTCTCCCACGCCGACCAGTGTTTCAGGATGTCCTGCACCAGCGGATTACCCGTGCGATAGAGGTTCTCCAGCGCCGGCGCGAACCCGCCCTGATCGGCGTACTTGAGCAGGTTGTCGACTTCGCTGCCGCCCGGGGCAGGGCGGTCGAAGTCGGAGCCGGCGCGCACCACCGCCAGGCGTTGTACATCGACCAGGCCTTCGCGACTGGCGCGCAACAAGGCTTCGTAGGTGGAGTTGTCTTCCTGTTGAGTAGTGCAGTATTCCCCCTTGTTGTCGGTCAGCAGTCTGGTCCAGACCTCGGCGCGTTCGCTCAGGCGGGTGCCGGAGAACCAGGTGTTGCCCGCCAGCGTGTCGCAACGGGTGACGACTGGCGGCTGGTTGGCCGGGGCGGACGGGTATTTCAGGCGCCACGCCGCTGATTCCTTACTCTCGCTCAGCTCGACCTTGTGGCTCAGGGCGAAGGCCTTGGCCTGCAACGTCGGGTTGAGTTCGAAGACTTCGGTCTTGTAGTCCAGCGGCGGTTTTTCGTTCGGGCCTTTGGTGTTGATGCCGAGGTAGCCGGTCGGCCAGCTCGCCGGCGCATCGCGCGAATCCAGCTCCCATTGCGTACCGAATTCCACCAGGTAATGCGCCCACGCGGCGGTGCCGATGGTTCCGTGTTTCGGGCTGATGCCGGCGATCCCGGCGATCAGGAAGTAGCTTTTGCGCAGGTCGAATTTCGGCGACAGGGCCAATGCCAGCGTCGAGGCGGCGGCGTTGGTCTGGCCCATGCCGGTGGTCAGCAGGCACACCTGTTGCGTGTTGCAGCGGATGGTCGGGTACTCGGCGGACAGGCCCGGCACGCGGATTTCCTGTTTCAGGTCCAGGCGCTCGATCCAGTGCTGCGCCTCGGGGGCGAACATGGTGATCAGCACCACTTTCGGCTGGATCGGCGCCTCAGCCGCCCAAGTGGTGGAAGAGAGCAGGGCCGCAGCGGCCAGGGTCAGACGCGTCATTGCTTGCATGAGAATCTCCTGAATTCAGAACTGGTAGCCGATGCCGGCGTAGTAACCCCAACCGTTGGAGCGTGCGCGGAAATTGCCGTCGCCGAAGTTCAGCTCGCTGCCGTCCTCCCAGTTGCCGCCGTTGTGGAAATAACGGCCGACCAGGGTGAAGCGCAAATGGGTGAACGAGTACAGCAGCACGTTGGTCGCCACCGTGGCGTTGGCGGTGCGCGCCGGATTGTCCTTGTGCAGGTCCGAGCCGAAATCGAAGTTGGTGAAGCCGATGTAGGTCAGCGACGCGCCGTTGCTGAATTTGTCGATGGGCACGATGTACTTCAACTGGGCACGGTAGCCGTCCCATGAGTATTCATTGCTCGCGCCGTAGTTTTCCCACTGGTAACGCCCGTACAGATTGGCCGACAGGTTGACCCGCGAATGGGTGTCGATGTCGGTGCCCAAACCGCTGTACAGAGTGTTGGCGCGATTCTCCTTGCGGCTGCCGTGATCGTAGATCCAGTCGAACGCCACGTACCATTCCTTGAACGGGCCGATGGCCAGGCTGCGGCCGGCGAGGTAGTCGATGGAGATGCGCGGTTCGTGCTCCATGAACACCGGCGAGCCGTGGTCCCACACGCCTTTGTCGTGGCTGTTGCCGATGTTGAAGATCTTCGGGATGTCGACGTAGCCGTACAGCTCGAACGGCCCCTTGCGCCCGAAGTACTCGTATTCCAGGTAGATATCGTCGGCCGGTTGCGGACCGAAACTGATGTCCTTGCTGCCGATCAGCGTCAGGTCCTGGTTGTACCAGTCCGACAGGTACGCACCTTCCTTTGGCGGGCTGGCTTCGGGGCTGAGGGTCTCGCCCTGGGCGGATTCTTCGGGTTGGGCCGGTTGCGCCAGCGCGGTGTGGCTGAGAACTCCGGTAACGCCGGTCAGTAGCAAGGAAACGGCAAACGTGCGCGCAAACGGGGCGCGAAGCAGGGAAGCGGCGTGCATTCAAAGTCCTTTTTTTGCAGATCGAGGCCCGGTTCTGCGGGTCCGTACGGTTTTGTTTCGAAAAAGCCGGTATTGGCAGGTCGCAAACGTTTGCACAAGGCGTACCAACTCTCTCTGGTTGCCCTGTGGGCGCTGCGGCACGCTGCGATCTTTTGATCTTGATCTTTAAAGCAAAATCAAAAAGATCGCAGCGTGCCGCAGCTCCTACAGAGGGGGATTGCGCGTTCCAATCCGCGTGTCTGCTGGCCGAAAGCCCCGTTCTAGACGGCTAGTATTAAAGTATTAACACCATTTAATCAGTGCTCCATGACGGGGCGTCTACTAGCTTGTCACCCATGACGCGGTTTTTGTGATGACCGTCGCAGTCTTGATTCGCGTGTGGAATAAGCACGGCTACACGCCTTCAAGGAAGAATCTGGCCACGATAAGGAGTAGCCCGTGGAAGCAAGGTTTGGCGTTGCCCTCGTTTCGCGTTTCTCCCCTCTTTCCCTTGCTGTGCACCTGAGCGTTGCCGGGCTGTTGTTCGGTGGCGTCAGCGCACCTGCCCTGGCCACGTGCTCCACGGCCGGTTCCACGGTGACCTGTACCGGTGTGCCGAGTCTGCCGCTGTTTCTCAACAACTTTTCCAGCGCCACCAGCGGCCTGACAGTCAACGTCAACTCCGGCGCGCAAATGAACGCGACCCTCGGTGGTCACGTGATGGACCTGACCGGGGTCAACATCACTTTGAACAACTCCGGCACGATCGACCCGGCGCTGCTGGGGCTGGTGTCGGTGTTGAGCGGCGGTGCCTTCATCGGCACTGGCGCAACGAGTACGGTCAGCGTGCTCAACAACGCCAGCGGGATCATTCGCGGCACCGGCATGTTGCTTGGGCTCAACCTGACCAGCGTTGACGGCCTGGGCATTGCGGTGAACAACGCCGCGGCCGGCACCACCAGCATCATCAACAACGGCACCATCACCTCGACCGGACTCTCGGTCGGTGGCATCACCCTGGCCGATACTCCGGTGGTCGGCGTCTACGGCGGTTCGCAGGTCAACATGACCAACAGCAGCACCGGCGTCATCAACGGCCGGATCGCCTTCGAGACTTCGGCGGCGGGCAACACCTTCACCAACGCCGGCGCGATCACTGGCGGCGTGTCGATGGGCGCGAGCAGTACCAACACCTTTACGGCGATCACCGGCTCGTCGGTCAGTGTCGGTGACGGCGTGCAAATCAGCGTCGGCCTCGGCGGACTGATCGGCATCAACCTGACTTTCGCCCCGACCGGCACCGTCGACGGCGGCGCGGGCGGCACCAACAGCCTGATCCTGCAGAACCCGATCGGCGTCGGCGGCGGCACCACCGGGGTCGGCACGGCTTCGAGCGCCACCTACGTCAACTTCAACAACCTGACCATCAACAGCGGCACCTGGACCCTGCAGGGGCCATTGGTCAGCGGCGCGACCACGCTCAATGGCGGTGTCGCCCAGTTCAACAACAACGCCACATTCGGCAGCGGTGTGCTGACTTCCAACGGCGGGATCTTGCAGGCCAGCAACGCCGGTTTGAACATCAGCAACCTGATCTCCCTCGGCGCCGGTGGCGTGACCGTGCAAGGCACCAACGCAACGACCCTGAGCGGGGTGATTTCCGGCAGCGGCGGCCTGACCAAAGTCGGTTCCGGGCAACTGAGCCTCAGCGCCGCCAACACCTACCTGGGCAACACCACACTCAACGGTGGCACCGTGCAGTTGGGCAACAACCTGGCGCTGAGCACCGGCACCCTCAACGTCACCGGCGCGACCACTTTGAGCGCGCCCGGCACGATCAACCTGAACAACGCGATCAGCCTCGGCGGCACATTGACGGCCGGCGGCACCGGCGCGCTGACGCTCGGCGGCTTGATCACCGGCAGCAGCGGCCTGACCAAGACCGGCACCGGCAGCCTGACCCTCAGCGGTGCCAACAGCGGTTTCACCGGCACCACCACCCTGAGCGCCGGCAGCCTGCTGGTGACCAACAACGACTCGCTGGGCAGCGGCGCGCTTAACACCGCCGCCGGCACCAGCCTCGACAGCACTGCCAACGTCACCCTGGCCAACAACATCGCCATGACCGGTGCGCTCAACGTGCTCGGCAGCAATGCCCTGACCCTGGGCGGCGTGTTGTCCGGCACCGGCGGCATCAGCAAAAGCGGCAGCGCCAGCCTGACCCTGACCGGCAACAACACCAACGCTGGTAATACGCTCCTCAATGCCGGCAGCCTGTTTGTCGGCAGCAACACCGCACTGGGGACCGGCGCGTTGAGCGCGGCGGCCGGCACCACGCTGGATGCAACCACCGCAGTGACCCTGGCCAACGCCGTCGCGCTGGCGGCGGATCTGACCATTGGCGGCACCCAGGCATTGGGCCTGAGCGGGGTCGTCAGCGGCGCCGGCAACCTGATCAAGAACGGCACCGCGAGCCTGAGCCTCAGCGGCAACAACACCTACGCCGGTGGGACTGCGCTGAATGCCGGCACGCTGATTGTCGGTTCCAGCACTGCGCTGGGCACCGGCGCGTTGACCACCGCAGCAGGCACCACCCTCGATGCCAGCACCGCCGTGGCGCTGACCAACGCGGTCAGCCTCGGCGGCAACCTGAACATTGGCGGCAGCGCCGACCTGACCCTGGGCGGCATCGTCAGCGGCAGTGGCGGACTGACCAAGAACGGGGCGGCCAACCTGATTCTCAATGGCAGCAACACCTTCCTTGGTGCCATCGCGCTGAACGCCGGTACCCTCACGGCGGGCACCAGCACGGCGCTCGGCAGCGGCGACATCACCGTCGGCGGTGTGTCGACCCTCGACAGCAATGCCGCGGTGACGCTGAACAACGGCATCATTCTCAACAACAGCCTGGGGATCGGCGGCAGCAACGCGCTGACCCTCGGCGGCGTGATCAGCGGTACCAGCCAACTGGTGAAAAACGGCGCCGCCAATCTCACGCTCAACGGCACCAATACCTACAGCGGCGGCACCAGCCTGAATGCCGGCAGCCTGACGGTTGGCAACGGCGCCGCACTGGGCACCGGCGATTTGTCGGTGGACGGCGCGGGCACGCTCAACAGCAGCTCGGCCGTGACCCTGAGCAACAACGTGATTCTCAATGCCAACCTCACCGCCGGCGGCGCCAACGCCCTGACCCTTGGCGGTGTGATCAGTGGCGGCAGCGGCCTGATCAAGACCGGCGCGTCGAGCCTGACCCTCAGCGGCAACAACACCTACACCGGCACCACGGCGCTGAATGCCGGCTCGCTGATCGTCGGCTCCAACACCGCACTCGGCACCGGCGCACTGAACGCCTCGAACGGCACGACGCTGGATGCCGGCACGGCTGCAACGCTGGCGAACAACGTCAACCTCGGCGGCACCCTGACCGTCGGCGGCAGCAATGCGCTGACGCTCGGCGGGGTGGTCGCCGGCATCGGTGGCCTGGTCAAGAACGGCGCGGCCGCCCTGACCCTCAACGGTGCCAATACCTATTTCGGCAACACCGCACTCAATACCGGCAAGCTGATTGTCGGCAGCAACACCGCGCTGGGTGCCGGAACATTGAATGCGGCGGCCAACACCACGCTGGACGCCAACACGGCGGTCAGCCTGAACAACGCGGTGGCCCTGGCCGGGGCGCTGAACGTCGGTGGCACGGCTGACCTGACCCTGACCGGTCTGGTCAGCGGCGCTGGCAGTCTGGTGAAAAGCGGCACGGCCAATCTGATTCTCAACGCGGCCAACAACTACCTCGGCGGCACCACGCTGAATGCCGGCACCCTGACCGTTGGCAACAGTTCGGCGCTGGGCTCCGGTGCACTGACCGTCGCGGGCGCCGCGACGCTGGACAGCAACTCGCCGCTGGTCAGCCTCAACAACGACGTCACCCTGAATGCCGCGCTGACCGTGGGCGGCACGCAGAACCTGACCCTCGGCGGCGTCACCAGCGGCACCGGCCAGTTGATCAAGGACGGTGCGGCCAACCTGACGCTCAATGGCAACAACACCTTCAGCGGCGGTACCACCCTCAACGCCGGTTCCCTGACCCTGGGCAATGCCAACGGCCTGGGCAGTGGCGCATTGACTGTCGGCGGCGCCGCGACGCTGGATAACAGCGCCTCATTCGGCATCGGCAATGCGATCACGCTGAATGCCGGCCTGACGGTGGTCGGCAACAACGACTTGAGTCTCAACGGCATCATCGACGGCGCCGGCAGCCTGACCAAAAACGGGCTGTCGGACCTGACCCTGGCCGGCAGCAACACCTTCACCGGTGCACTGAATATCGTCTCCGGCAGCGTCACCACCCTCAACACCAATGCGCTGGGCGCGACTTCCGGCGTCAACATCAGCGCCGGCGCCGGCCTGAATCTGGGCAGCGATGCCAGCCTCGGTGCGCTGACCGGCAGCGGCAGCGTGCAACTGACCGGCAGCAACACGTTGACCGTCGGCGGTGGCAACGTCACCAGCACGTTTGACGGTGATCTCAGCGGCAGCGGTGGCCTGACCAAAGTCGGCACCGGCACGTTGAATCTCACCGGCATCAACGGCATCACCGGCAACACCGCGATCAACGGCGGTACGGTGGACCTCAGCGGTTCGCTGGCCAGTGCACAGGTCAACGTCAATACCGGCGGCACCCTGACCGGTACCGGCTCGGCGCTCGGCACGGTGAACATCAACAACGGCGGGCATCTGGCGCTGTCGTCGGGCAATACTTTGTCGGCCTCGTCGCTGGTGCTGGGCGCCGGCAGCAATGTCGATGTGGCACTGGGCACACCGTCGACCTCGTCGCTGATGAACGTCGGTGGCAACCTGACCCTCGACGGCAATCTCAACGTCACCGATGCCGGCGGTTTCGGTGTCGGGGTGTATCGCGTGTTCAACTACACCGGCAGCTTGACCGACCTGGGGCTGGATGTTGCCGGCGTGCCGGTCGGTTATGGCCTCGGTGATCTGGTGGTGCAGACTGGCGTGGCCAATCAGATCAACGTTCAAGTGTCGGCACCGAACGTCAACATTCGTTACTGGGATGGTAGCCAGACCATCGCCAACGGGGTTGTCGATGGCGGCAGCGGGACCTGGAACGCGGTCGGCACCAACTGGACCGATGCCAACGGTCTGGTCAATCAACCGTGGGCCGGCGACTTCGCGGTGTTCCAGGGCGCAGCGGGCACTGTGACGGTGAACGGCACGCAACTGTTCACCGGCCTGCAGTTCGTCACCGACGGCTACAACCTGGTCAATGGCACGGCAGGGCAACTGACCGCCGTCAACGGCACCGGCGGCACCACGGCGGTACGGGTTGATCCGGGCGTGACTGGCACCCTCGGCGTGAATATTGATGGCAGCGGCATTCTCAACAAACTCGACAGCGGCACCCTGGTGCTCAATGGCGCCAACACCTACAGCGGCGGCACACAACTGGACGGCGGCAAGATCATTGTCGGCAGCAACACCGCACTGGGTAGCGGCACGCTGACCGCCAACGCCGGTACGCAACTCGACAGCAACACCGCCGTGACCCTCGGCAACGCCGCCACACTCAATGGCAACCTGACCGTGGTCGGCAGCAATGCGCTGACCCTCACTGGCGTGATTGGCGGCACCGGCGGGCTGATCAAAAACGGCGCGGCGAACCTGACCCTCGGCGGCAACAATGCCTTCCTAGGCCCGGTGGCCTTGAACGCCGGCGGGTTGATTCTGGCGTCGAACTCGGCGCTGGGTTCCGGCACGCTGAACGCTGCTGGGGGCACCACGCTTGATGCGAGCAGCGCGGTTTCGCTGAACAACGCGGTCAACCTCGCCGGCAATGTCGGCGTCGGCGGCACGGCGGATCTGACGCTGGCCGGCACGCTCAACGGCGCCGGCAGCCTGACCAAGAGCGGTGCGGCCAACTTGACCCTGAGTGGCAACAACAACTTCCTTGGTGGCGTCACCCTGAATGCCGGCACCCTGACCGCCGGCAGTAACTCGGCGCTGGGCCTGGGCAACCTGACCGTGGCCGGCGCTTCGGCGCTGGCCGGCACCAGCGTGCTGAGCCTGGGCAACAACGTGCTGCTCAACGCCAACCTGAGCAACACCGGCAGCAACAACCTGACCCTCGCTGGCGTGGTCAGCGGCGCGGGTGGGCTGATCAAGGACGGCGCGTCGAACCTGACCCTCAACGGCATCAACACCTACTCCGGTGGCACCACCCTGAACGCCGGTACGCTGACCCTCGGCACCGGTGCCTCGATGGGTAGCGGTGCGCTGACCGTGGCCGGTTCATCGACCCTCGACAACAGCGCGCCGCTGGTACTGGCGAACGACGTCAACCTCAATGCCAACCTGAGTCTGGCCGGCAACAACAACCTGACCCTCGGCGGCGTGATCGACGGGGCGGGCACCCTGACCAAGAACGGCCTGGCCGACGTGACGCTGTCCGGCAACAACACCTTCAGCGGCACCTTTGACGTGTTGTCCGGCAGCCTGACCACCCTGGGTGGCACGGCATTGGGCAATAACGCCACGGTCAGCCTGGGCGGCGGCGCAGCGCTCAATCTCGGCGCCTCGGGCAGCCTCGCCAGCCTGACCGGCAGCGGTACGGCGTTGGTTGGCACTGGCAACACGTTGAGCCTCGGCGGCAACAACGCCAGCAGCACCTTCGCCGGTGTCCTCAGCGGGGCCGGCGACCTGACTAAACTCGGCACTGGCACCCTGACCCTCAGCGGCATCAGCGACCTGACCGGCGACACCAACGTCAACGCCGGCACCTTGCAGGTCAACGGTTCGCTGGCCAGCGGCAACGTGCTGGTCAACAGCGGTGGTACCCTCGGTGGCAGCGGCACCTTGACCGGTGCGGTGACAGTGGCCGACGGCGGGCATCTGGCGGGCGCGACCGGCAGCACCTTGTCGGTGGATTCGCTGGTGCTCAACGGCAATTCCAACTTCGACGTCGGCCTCGGCGTACCGGTCGCCGGTGGCGGCAATGCGCTGGTCAATGTCGGCGGCAACCTGACCCTCGACGGTAACCTCAACGTCAGCGACATCGGTGGTTTTGGCAGCGGCGTGTATCGCCTGATCAACTACACCGGCGGCCTGACCGACAACGGCCTGCTGATCGGCACGGTGCCGGGCAGCGTCACGCCGGGCGATCTGACCCTGCAAACCGCGCTGGCCAACCAGATCAACCTGCTGGTTATCGCACCGGGCGTCACCGTGCAGTTCTGGGACGGCAACCAACTGGTGGCCAACGGTTCGGTGGATGGCGGCAGCGGTACCTGGGGCACCGGCACCACCAACTGGACCGATGTCAACGGCACCACGAATCAGGCCTGGACCAACAACTTCGCAGTGTTCCAGGGCACGGCGGGCACTGTGACCGTCAACGGCGCGCAAACCATCACTGGCATGCAGTTCGTCACCGACGGCTACAGCCTGCAGAGCGGCACGGCGGGTTCGCTGAATCTGGTCAACGGTTCGCTGGGCAATGCCTCGGTGCGGGTCGATCCGAACGTCATTGCGACCGTCGGCGTGGCACTCAACGGCACCGGCACCCTTGGCAAATACGACAGCGGTACGCTGGTGCTCAACGCCGCCAACGGCTACACCGGCGGCACTGCGCTCAACGGCGGCAAGATCGTCGTCGGCAACAACGCGGCGCTTGGCACCGGCGTGCTGACCGCTGCGGACGGCACGGCGCTGGACAGCAACGCGGCGGTCAGTCTCGCCAATAACGTGGTGCTCAACGGTGGCCTGAGCGTCGCCGGCAGCAACGCCTTGACCCTCGGCGGTGTGGTCAGCGGTGCGGGCAGCCTGATCAAGACTGGCGCGTCGAGCCTGACCCTCAACGGCAGCAACACCTACAGTGGTGGCACTCAACTCGCTGGCGGCACGCTGGTGCTGGGTAACAACAGCGCAATCAGCAGCGGCGCACTGAGCGTGACCGGCAACGGCACCCTCGACAGCACCTCGGCGCTGCAACTGGCGAATGCCGTCAACCTCGGTGCGCAACTGACCCTGGCCGGCAACCAGAACACCACGTTGCTGGGCGCCGTCACCGGCACCGGCAGTCTGGTGAAAAACGGCAGCGGCGATCTGCTGCTCAGTGGCGCCAACACCTACAGCGGCGGCACCACGCTGAACGGTGGCAGCACCACGGGCGACACCAGCAGCCTGCAAGGCGCCATCGTCAACAACGCGGCGCTGACCTTCGCGCAAAACGCCGACGGCAGCTACACCGGCACCCTCACCGGCAGCGGTACGCTGAACAAAACCGGCACCGGTCAGCTGCTGCTGACCGGCAACAACACCTTCACCGGCGACACCTCGGTACAGGCTGGCAACCTGATCGTCAACGGCGTGCTCAACAGCGCCAACGTCAATGTCGCCAGCGGCGCGACAGTCGGCGGTAGCGGGCAACTGGGTGGCAACGTGCAACTGGCCAGCGGCGCGACGCTGACCGGTGGTGGCACCGCCACACCATTGTCGGTCGGTGCGCTGGCACTGTCATCGGGCACCAATCTGGACTTCAGCCTCGGCTCGGCCGCAAGTTCCACCACGGTGGTCAACGTCGGCGGCAACCTGACCCTCGACGGCACGCTGAACATCAGCAACGCCGGCGGCTTCGGCACCGGGGTCTATCAACTGTTCCGCTACGGCGGCAGCCTGACCGACAACGGTCTGGTCTACGGCAGCCTGCCGGTATCGGCGGCCAACCTGACCCTGCAAACCGCGATTGCCAATCAGGTCAACCTGCTGGTGCAGGGTACCCCGGGTGAAGTGCAGTTCTGGAACGGCGGCACCACCAACCCTGATGGCAGCATCGGCGGCGGCAGTGGCGTGTGGGGCCCGGGGACTAACTGGACCGATCCGAGCGGTACGCAAGCCTTGGCGTCCAATGGTCAGTTCGCCGTGTTCGGCGGCCAGCCAGGTGTCGTCACCGTGCAGGGCAATCAAAACTTCACCGGCCTGCAATTCCTTACCAGTGGCTACAGCGTGGTTCCGGGGGCTGGCGGTACGCTGACGCCGGTCAATGGTGCCGATGGCAGTCTGGCGCCGG
This sequence comes from Pseudomonas sp. MG-9, assembly GCF_018729515.1. Classification (NCBI taxonomy): domain Bacteria; kingdom Pseudomonadati; phylum Pseudomonadota; class Gammaproteobacteria; order Pseudomonadales; family Pseudomonadaceae; genus Pseudomonas; species Pseudomonas sp. MG-9. The sequence goes on along the minus strand of NZ_JAHHZH010000003.1, from coordinate 435,553 downwards.
TGCGGGTGAATGCCGGCGCCAGCGCTGAAATCTCCGCACCGCTGGTGGGTACGGGAGGTATCGAGAAACTCGATTCCGGCACCTTGATTCTCTCGGCTGCCAATACCTACAGCGGTGGCACCACGGTCAGCGGCGGTACGCTGATCGGTAACACCACCAGCCTGCAAGGCAACATCACCGACAACGCCTTGCTGGTGTTTCAGCAGAATGTCGATGGCCAGTTCAATGGCATTCTCAGCGGTACCGGGGAGCTGGCCAAACGTGGCACCGGCACCTTGTTGCTGACTGGCAACCAGCCATTCAGCGGCACTGTCGCGGTCGATCAAGGCCTGCTGCAAGTCGGCAGTCGTGCGGCCCGGGCGTCGCTGGGCGGGCAGGTCACCGTCGCCAACGGCGCAGGCCTGAGCGGTAATGGCAGCGTTGGTTCGGTACTCAACCACGGTGTGGTGGCTTCCGGTGGCGCTGACGGCACCTTGAGCGTGGCCGGCAACCTGACCAACGCCAGCGACGGTGTGTTGGCGCTGACGGTCAGCTCGCCGACCGCCACGCCACTGGCGGTGGGTGGCACGGCAGCCCTGAGTGGTGGTCTGGTGGTCAACAGCCTTGCGCCGTTCACCGGCAACACCACTTACTCGCTGATCACTGCGGGCGGCGGCGTGACCGGCACCTTCAGTGCGGCCGATCTGCCGCAGTACGCGTTCCTCAGCAGCTCGCTGGTCTACGGTGCCGATTCGGTCAACCTGACCGTGAGCCGCAACGGCAACTCGTTCGCCGACGTCGCTGCCACGGGTAACCAGCGCGGCACGGCCACGGCACTGACGAACAACGGGGCGGCCGGCGCAGCGCTGCAGAACCAGATCGTCAACCTCAGCGTGGCCGGGGCGCGCAATGCCTTTGACAGCCTCTCCGGGGAAATCCACGCCAGCACCGCAAGCGCCATGCTCGAAGACTCGCGCTTCATCCGCGAGGCGGTCAACGACCGGATGCGCCAGCCGTCGTGCAGCGCTTTGGATGATCCACGCAGAACCCTGGCACCGAGCGACACCCAACTGAGCAGCAACGGTTGCCACGAGGAAATGGTCGGCTGGATTCGGGCCATCGGTGCCTGGGGTGACATGGGCGGCGACAGCAACACGGCGAAAGTCGATCGCAACCTCGGCGGTTTCATGCTCGGCACCGACAAGGCGCTGGACGACACCTGGCGTGCCGGGATGGCCGCCGGTTACACCCGCAGCAACCTCAACGCGCATGATCGCAACTCCGATGCCAAGGTCGACAGCTACCACCTGGCCGGTTACCTGAACTCGCAGTTCGATGCACTGGCGGTGCGCCTCGGCGCGGCTTACAGCTGGCACAGCATCGAGACCAAGCGCGATGTCAGCGTCGGCAGCTACAACGATCGTCTGAAGGCTGATTACGATGCTCGCAGTGCTCAGGTGTTCGGTGAAGTGGGTTACGCGATCAACGCCGCCGGCGTTGCCATCGAACCGTTCGCAGGGCTCGCCTACGTCAACTACGACAGCGACACGGCCAAGGAAAAAGGCGGAGTGGGGCGCCTGAAGGCCGACGCCGATCAGGACATCACCTACTCGACGCTCGGGGTACGCGTCGGCAAATTGGTGACCCTGGCCAACGGCAGCCAACTGACGCCACGTGCCGCCATCGGCTGGCGTCATGCCTACGGCGACACCAAGCCTGACGCCGACCTGACCTTCATCGACGGCGGCGCCTCGTTCAGCACCCAGGGCGTGCCGATTGCCAAGGACAGCGCACTGCTCGAAGCCGGTATCGACTTCCAGGTCACCCCGACCGGCAAGCTGGGCATCGGCTACTCGGGCCAGGTGTCGAGCGACAACAACGACAGCGCGTTCAACATCAGCTTCAGTCAAAGCTTCTGAATCATGGTCGAAGTACTTTAGCCGCCCGAAAGGGCGGTTTTTTTTGAAAGTCGATCAGTTATCGCTGGGTGCCATGGTAGCTGGGACTTTATCAGGACATTTTTTGAGTCCGATTTTGCAGAAAACAAAATCACATACACTCATGTCTTTTTGGGGCGCTGGATCAGTGGAAGTCTGCTTTTCTGTTGGTTTCATCTGCAGTTTAAGTTCGATCTCAACACGCCGGTCTACAGCCAAGCACTCTTTTAGTTCGGCAGGGTTGAGTTCCCTGGAGCAATTGGACTTGGAAAGTAGTGAGCCTTGTCCGGAGCTTTTTATTTCAGACTCCGGAATGTCAGTTAATAGTCCATATTCTTTGAGTTCGGTGTGGACGCTGTTGGCTCGTCGAATGGATAAGTCAAAATTGGAGTCGCTATTTTTTGATACGGGAACTCTATCTGTGTATCCAATGATTTTTGCCGATAGAATCTGTAAGTGGTCAGCATTCAACTTATTCTTTGTTTCGTCGCTGAAGACCTTCAGTTGAAGCTTCCCGTACTTGCTGATGTTGTCTTCGTAGGTGCCAAATAGCGTGTCGGAGTTGAGTGTGAGGCAGGTGTTGAAAGTAGTTTCTTTGTTAGTGGGTTTCAAGATCTTAAGTCCGCTACGATCGAGTTCGATTCGTGCCTTGGGCTTCCATCCATTGCCATCATGCGTAAGCAACTCTACAAGGCTTCGTTCGCCTAAACCGTGCCAGAGAACATTAAAATGGTGAACGATGTTAGTCTTTTTTCCATTTTCCGAGCAGCCATAAACGGAGATGTCGAATTCTTTTGCCACATCATTAATGATTTTCTGATTATCTTCGCTCACTGCCAGTGAGACATTTTTTTGAGTAATGCCAATAAGTCCGAATGAGCTATCTATTATGATTCCAATAACAGGCACCGCCACGGTGAGTGGCAAGAATAAGGCAGTGAAAAAGATCATTATCCGCATGCGTGCTCTTTCACGTCGTTGCTTAATAGTTGCTCTGGCGACATCAGGCTTCCAGTGAATGATTGTTAGATATAGCAAGGCTCCACTAAATAAAGGGGCCAATAGAGATGAAGCGTCTTTCATGATGCAGGCCAAAAAAACTAGGCACCCAGCGAAAACCAAAAACATCACGGCCGAAAATAAACGAGCTCTGATGTGAGGTTCCTGGAAGAAAGAGACGAAAAAGTAAGCTCCTAGGAATCCAAAAAGCAGCCAGTAAACATACAAAATGCCGAAGCCTAAGGCGATAAAGATAAAGACAAGGCTATCTGCAACGGTTAAACCGGTTGGGAAAAAATTAATTATAAAGGCACAGTAACCCCAGGTAATACAAACACCTAAAGCCACAATTAATTTTGCAGTGAGCGATCCATATTTTTCCACTGATGTGAGAAGTTCGGACATTTTCTTCCTTGAAATTCATATAAACGGGAGTAGGCGCAGGTCTGTGCGAAGACGCGGAAGTCTGGACGTTTACACGATGATGTCAATATGCCTTGTGCTAATCGAAAGGTTGAAGGATCACTGACCAACAGACCCGCTCTGCTAGAATTCGCCCCATTCCCTGCCAGAGACCCTCTCATGAGCGAGCCGATTCGTCTGACCCAATACAGCCACGGTGCCGGTTGTGGCTGCAAGATTTCCCCGCAGGTGCTGGAAGTGATTCTGGCCGGTAGCGGTGCGCAAAACCTCGATCCGAAACTGTGGGTCGGCAATGCTTCGCGTGATGACGCGGCGGTCTACGAGATCGATGCCGAGCGCGGTGTGGTGTCGACCACCGATTTCTTCATGCCGATTGTCGACGACCCGTTCGATTTCGGCCGGATTGCCGCGACCAACGCGATCAGCGACATCTACGCGATGGGCGGCGACCCGTTGATGGCGATTGCAATCCTCGGCTGGCCGGTGAATGTGTTGGCGCCGGAAGTCGCGCGGGAAGTGATTCGCGGCGGGCGGGCGGTGTGCGACGCCGCCGGCATTCCGCTGGCTGGTGGGCATTCGATCGATGCGCCGGAACCGATCTTCGGCCTGGCGGTGACCGGCCTTGTCGAAAAGCGCCACATGAAGCGCAACGACACCGCCACTGCCGGCTGCCTGTTGTACCTGACCAAACCGCTGGGCATCGGCATCCTCACCACCGCCGAGAAAAAGGGCAAATTGCGCCTCGCCGACGTCGGCGTAGCCCGCGACTGGATGTGCACCCTGAACAAGCCAGGCAGCCGTTTCGGCAAACTCGCCGGCGTCACCGCGATGACCGACGTCACCGGTTTCGGCCTGCTCGGGCATCTGGTGGAAATGGCCGACGGCAGCCAGCTGACCGCACGCATCGGCTACAACCATGTGCCGCGTCTGGACAGCGTCGAGTACTACCTCGAACAGGGTTGCGTGCCCGGCGGCACCTTGCGCAACTTCGACAGCTATTCGAGCAAGCTCGGCCGTCTGCAGGAGCTGCACAAGCGCGTGCTGTGCGACCCGCAGACCAGCGGCGGCCTGCTGATTGCCGTTACCCCGCAAGGCAATGACGAGTTCCTCGCCGTGGCCGCCGAACTGGGCCTGAACCTGGCGCCGATCGGTGAGCTGGTTGAGCGACAGAGCCACGCAGTCGAGGTGATTTGATGTCACGCGACTGCACCGATTACCACGATATTTTCCTCAACGACCGGCCGCTGATGGATGCCCGTGCGCCGGTCGAGTTTCACAAAGGCGCATTCCCCGGTGTGGTCAATCTGCCGCTGATGAACGACATCGAGCGGCAGAAGGTCGGCACCTGCTACAAGCAGCACGGTCAGCACGCCGCCATCGAACTGGGCCATCAACTGGTGTCCGGCGCGGTGAAGGCCGAGCGCATCCAGGCCTGGGCCGACTTCGCCCGGGCCCATCCTGAGGGTTATCTCTATTGTTTTCGTGGCGGCCTGCGCTCGCAGATCACGCAACAGTGGCTGCGTGACGAGGCCGGCATCGACTATCCGCGCGTCGGCGGCGGTTACAAGGCAATGCGCACCTTTCTGCTCGACACCCTTGAGCGAGCGATCAGCCAGTGTGATTTCGTCTTGTTGGGTGGCATGACCGGCACCGGCAAGACCGAGGTACTGGTGCAATTACGCAACGGTCTGGATCTGGAAGGTCACGCCAATCATCGTGGTTCCAGTTTCGGCAAACGCGCCACCGGCCAACCGTCGAACATTGATTTCGAAAACCGGCTGGCCATCGACATCCTCAAGAAGCGCGATGCCGGTATCGAGCAGTTTGTGCTGGAAGATGAGAGTCGGGTGGTGGGCAGTTGTGCGCTGCCACTGCCGCTGTATCAAGGCATGCAGCAGTACCCGATGGTCTGGCTGGAAGACCGTTTTGAGGACCGCGTGGAGCGGATCCTGCGCGACTACGTGGTGGACCTGTCGGCCGAGTTTTCGGCGGTGCATGGCGAGGACGGTTTTACCTTGTTCTCCGAGCGCTTGCTGGAAAGCCTGAACAACGTGCAGAAACGCCTCGGTGGCGAGCGGCATCGGCGGATGTTGCTGTTGATGGAAGATGCGCTGGCCGAGCAGGGGCGTAGCGGGGCGGTGGACTTGCACCGTGGCTGGATCGAAGGGTTGCTGCGCGAGTATTACGACCCGATGTACGTGTTCCAGCGCGAAAAGAAGGGCGGGCGGATCGAGTTTGCCGGGGAGCGCGGGGCGGTGCTGGAGTATCTTCGCGAGCGGGTGAATCAGAAAGCTTGATGCTGCCATTGCTGGCCCCTTCGCGAGCAGGCTCACTCCTACAGGGGAATGCGCTCCAATTGTAGGAGTGAGCCTGCTCGCGATGGCGGCCGCAAAAACACCACCAGTCTCAAGTCGGGCAAGTCACCTTGCCGTTATCCAGCCCCTGCTTGTAGCTGTGGCTCTGCAAACTGGCCTTGCCGTTGTGCCAGGTCAGGGTCAGCACATACAGCGAATCGAAATCGCCGGCCGCCCAGTCATCGGTGATGGTCTGCTTTTCGCCGACGGCCTTGCCCGCGACCTCGTTGATCAGCTCCGGCAGATAGCCGTGCGACCACGCGGTGTAGATGGTTGAGTTGTGGTACTTGTCTTCAGTCAGTTCACGCGCCAGGTCGCTGGTGTCGTTGGCGGAGAACTCGATGTTCACCGGCAGGCCGAGCTTGATCGCGGCGGGGCTGATGGTCATCAGCGGGCGGATGTAGCTGTAGGAGTTGTCCAGCTCACCTTCCTCGACGTTGCGCGTCGGGTTGGCGGCGAACACGTAATCGGCCTTGCCGAATTTTTCCGGCAGCAAGGTCGACAACTCGATCGCGCGGTTCAGGCCCTGGCAGTTGAGCTGGCCGAGCCCGCCCGCAGGTTTTTCCGCGTGGCGCAGGAAGACCAGGGTCTGGGTGCCGTCCACCGGTTGTGCGCGAATCTGGCTCGATTCCAGCGACAACGTCAGCGCACTCACCGCCAGCAGCGAGGGCAGGGCCACGTAGGCGCGATGTTTGAAGCGTTTGGCGAATCTCATGAGGTTCGTCATTGAATAAAGGTTCTTCAGCTAATTCGGTTAAGGCTGACAAACCCTTGCGCCTCGGGCTCCCAGCGCCGGGCGTTGTCCATGTCGTGTGTCGCGCTTCCTTTGCGAAGGGCATAGCTCAGAGTCCTCTGAGGCGGGTTTGGTTCATGCAAATTAGCCGAGGGATGTTACGGTTCGTGTAAGAGCTGCCGCAGGCTGCGATCTTTTGATTGGGTTTTTACAAGCCAGATCAAAAGATCGCAGCCTGCGGCAGCTCCTACATTATGATCAGTGCTTTCCTTGCGACTGGATGCTTCTCATGACCGATCTGTCCGCGTTCCCGATCACCCGGAAATGGCCCGCGCAATACCCAGACTGGATTCAGCTCTATTCCCTGCCGACCCCCAACGGCGTCAAGGTCTCGATCATGCTCGAAGAGATCGGCCTGCCGTACGAGCCGCACCGCGTAGGCTTCGACACACAAGACCAGTTGTCCCCCGAGTTCCTGTCGCTGAACCCCAACAACAAGATTCCGGCGATCCTTGACCCCCACGGCCCGGAGGACCAACCGTTGCCGCTGTTCGAGTCCGGCGCGATCCTGATCTACCTCGCCGACAAGAGCGGCCAGTTGCTGGCGCAGGAAGGCGCGCTGCGTTACGAGACTATTCAGTGGCTGATGTTCCAGATGGGCGGTATCGGCCCGATGTTCGGCCAGCTCGGTTTCTTCAACAAATTCGCCGGCAAGGACTACGAGGACAAGCGACCGCGTGATCGCTACGTCGAGGAGAGCAGGCGCCTGCTCAACGTGCTCGACAAACGCCTGGAAGGCCGCGACTGGATCATGGGCGAGCGCTACACCATCGCCGATATCGCCACGTTCCCGTGGGTGCGCAACCTGATCGGGTTCTATGAGGCCGGGGATCTGGTCGGGATCAACAATTTCCCGAACGTGACCCGGGTGCTGGAGCGCTTTCTGGCGCGGCCGGCGGTGGTGCGGGGTTTGACCATTCCTTCGTGACTTCTGTCCTCTGTAGGAGCTGCCGAAGGCTGCGATCTTTTGATCTTTCTTGTAAAAATCAACGTCAAAAGATCGCAGCCTTCGGCAGCTCCTACTCGGGAACGTGTGTTGGCTGACGGATTATTGCGCACCCGGTAATGCACTCTTGATTGATCCAGGTTTGTACCTGCGCCCACCGAAGGCATAAGCTTCGCCCCCTACGACTTTCGTCTCATCTGCCCGTTTTCAGGAAGAACCATGTCCAGCCAGTTCCCCGAAGCACGTCCCCGCCGTCTGCGCCGCAATGCGAGCCTGCGCAGTCTGTTCCAGGAAACCGAGTTCACCCTGAATGATCTGGTGCTGCCGATTTTCGTCGAAGAAGAAATCGACGACTTCGTGCCCATCAAGAGCATGCCAGGGGTGGTACGCATTCCCGAGCGCAAGCTGGCCAGCGAAATCGAGCGCTATGCCCGTGCCGGCATCAAGTCGGTGATGACCTTCGGTGTGTCCCATCACCTGGACGCCAACGGCAGCGACACCTGGCGCGAAGACGGCCTGGTCTCGCGCATGTCGCGCATTGCCAAGGACGCGGTGCCGGAAATGATCGTGATGTCCGACACCTGCTTCTGCGAATACACCGATCATGGCCACTGCGGCGTGATGCACCACCACGAAGTCGACAACGACCAGACCCTGATCAACCTCGGCAAACAGGCCGTTGCCGCAGCCCGTGCCGGTGCTGACGTGATCGCCCCGTCGGCGGCGATGGACGGTCAGGTGCAGGCGATTCGCCGGGCGCTGGACGAGGCCGGCTTCACCCAGACCGCGATCATGGCCTACTCGACCAAATTCGCCTCGGCGCTGTATGGCCCGTTCCGCGAAGCCGGCGGCAGCGCGCTCAAGGGCGACCGCAAAAGCTATCAGATGAACCCGATGAACCGCCGCGAAGCCCTGCGCGAATCGCTGCTCGACGAGCAGGAAGGCGCCGACGCGCTGATGGTCAAACCGGCCGGCGCGTACCTGGACATCATCCGCGACATCCGCCAGGCCTCGAACCTGCCGCTGTCGGCGTATCAGGTCAGTGGCGAGTACGCGATGATCAAGTTCGGCGCGCAGGCCGGTGCGATTGACGAGGACCGTGTGGTGCGTGAAAGCCTGGGCGCGATCAAGCGCGCGGGGGCGGATCTGATCTTCACTTACTTTGCGATGGATCTGGCACTGGCCGGGATCTAAGCAAATGCAGGAGTGAGCCTGCTCGCGATTGCGGTGTGCCAGTCGAATTGTCGTTGAATGACACACCGCAATCGCGAGCAGGCTCACTCCTACAGAGGATTGTGGTGGATCAGGGGCAGTTGAAGTAGGGCCGGATGCCGTGATCCCGGAAGTACCGCTCGATCACCTTCGGATCAGCGCTGCTATCAGCCATCGCCACATAGGTATCCGGGCGCAGCAGATAAAAGCCGTTACGCCCCAACCCCGCCGTTTCAAAGGCCGGGCGCCAGTCGAACACGTGCAGCGGCAGGTGGTGTTCAGTGCACCAGGCGATCATCTCGTCGCTGGTGTCGCCGTACACATGCACCTGCCAGCACGGCTGGCGCAGCGGCTCGTAATTATCGCCCTCACCGTCATGCGCCCACGGTAAACGGTCACCGCCATGCACGTGGCCGGCCGTGCCCTGGCTCAGCGGCATGCCGCGATAGTTGAGAGTGACCTGGGACACCGTGCGAAACAGGAACTCGCGGCTGGCCTCGAACATGGCCATTTTCGGGATCAGAAACGGTGCCAGGCGCATGCGCAGCAGATCGGCGATGCGCCCTTCGGCGGTGACAAAGGTGAATACTTTGTCGGTGGTCGACACCAGTCGGCGGGCGAAGGCGATGCGTTCGGTTTCGTAGCTGTCGAGCAGTTTCGCCGTGGCGCTGCCGTTGAGCACGGCGGCGAGTTTCCACGCCAGATTGATCGCATCGCCGATGCCGGTGTTCATGCCCTGGCCGCCGGCGGGGCTGTGCACGTGCGCCGCGTCGCCGAGCAGAAACGCCCGGCCGCTGCGAAAGTGCTCGGCCACGCGGTGATGCACACGGTAGGTGGAGAACCAGTTGACCTGGTCGATGTGTACTTTCAGGTGTTCGATGGCGCGGCTGCTGACGTCGGCAAACTGCAGGGTTTCGGCGCGGTCGGCACGTTCGTCGCGCACCGTGCCGATCAGGCGTGCGCGGCCTTCGCCGGCCAGCGGGAACACCGCGAGAAAATCCGCTTCGTCCAGATCCAGGTGCAGGTCACCGTTGAGTGCCGGGCCACTGGCCTGCACATCCGCGACGTAAAAAATCTGCTGATAGGTGCCGCCCGGGAAGTCTGTGTCGAGGGTTTTGCGCACCACCGAGCGCGCGCCGTCGCAGCCGGCGAGAAAGCACGCCTGACAGGTTTCCTGTTGCCCGTCCGGCAAGCGCAGATGCGCCGTGAGGCCGTCGCCGGTTTCCTCGAAATTCTCAAGCTCGGTGTTGCGTTCAACCACCACGCCATAGTCTTCGAGGCGTTCGAGCAGCAGCCGTTCGTGTTGGTCCTGAGAGAAGATTTCGATGAACGAGTAGGGCGTCAAACCTTCACCGATGCGTTGCAGCGGCAACTGCGCGACCGGTTTGCCTTTGACCCAGAAATTCGCCGCGCTAACCTTGTGACCGTTGCGCACCACGGTGTCGGCCAGGTCCAACTGCCGGTACAACTCCAGGGTCCGCGCCTGCACCGCCAGCGCCCGCGAGGTGGTGCCGGGGGCGGAGGTCTTGTCGAGGATGCGCACGCGCACGCCCAGTTTGCTCAGCCACAGGGCCAGCACCAGACCGGTCGGGCCGGCGCCGATGATCAGTACGTCGCTGCGGTTCATGGGCCTGTCCTCCGTTGCCTGTGCAGCAAGTATGGATCAGCAGGGCGCGGCGGCCAGTTTGTCAGCCAGACGGAAAAGGCCCCGCCACGGGAATGGTGAAACCCGAGGGAACATGACCAGACCCTTACAGTCCTAGCCTGCGCCATGTCATTGAACGTATGGTGAACCCGGCACAACGGACTGGATGACGCTTCATGCACAACTTTCGATTACCAATCACACTCGCCGCACTGCTGGTGCTCGCCGGTTGCGCGGGGCAGCACAGCCAGGAACCGGTGCGCCGTGCACCCGCTGAAGTGAAGGCCGAGATCGTGCGGCTGATGCCGGCCAAGACGGCTGCTCGGCAAGGCTGGGCCACTGATATCTACGCCGCGTTTGCCGCGCAGAACATCAGCCCGACCACGCAGAATCTGTGTTCGGTACTGGCCGTCGCCGAGCAGGAATCCACCTTTCAGGCCGACCCCACGGTGCCTGGCCTGGGCAAAATCGCCCGCGACGAAATCGATCGCCGCGCCGCCAAAGTGCATATTCCCAGCCTGTTGGTCAGCGGTGCTCTGCAAGTGCGCTCCACCAACGGCAAAACCTACAGTGAACGCTTGAACGCCGCGCGCAGTGAAAAAGAACTCAGTGGCATTTTCGACGACTTCATCGGCAGGGTGCCGATGGGGCGCACGCTTTTCGGCGGCTTCAACCCGGTACACACCGGCGGGCCGATGCAGGTCAGCATCGAATTTGCCGAGCAGCACGCCAAGGATTACCCGTACCCGGTAGACGGCACGATCCGCCGAGAAGTGTTCAGTCGCCGTGGAGGTATGTATTTCGGCATCGCGCATTTGCTCGGTTATCCGGTGAGTTATCGCGAGCCGCTTTATCGCTTTGCCGATTTCAATGCGGGGTGGTACGCCAGCCGCAATGCTGCGTTTCAGAATGCGGTGAGCCGTGCTTCCGGCATCCCGCTGGCGCTCGATGGTGACCTGATCCGCTACGATTCGATCATGCCCGGCGGCACGGAATTGGCGGTGCGCACCCTCGGCAAGTCGCTGGGCATGCGCAACCCGACCATTCGCGATCAACTGGAGAAGGGCAAAACCCTGGAGTTTGAAGAGACCAGACTCTATCAACGAGTGTTCGAACTGGCCGAGCAAGCGGAGGGGAAAAAGCTGCCGCGTGCTGTGTTGCCGGGGATCGTGCTGCAGAGTCCGAAGATCACCCGCAAACTCACCACGGCGTGGTTTGCCAAGCGTGTGGACGAGCGTTACAAGCGCTGCATGGCCAAGGCCGGATAAAACACACAGGCATAAAAAACCCGGCCTAGGGAGCCGGGTTTCTCTGGGGTGTTGCGCTTACCGCTAGTCATCAGGCAACGCGGCGTTCAATCAGACGATCCGAGCCACCTTCGGCCACGCGGCGTTCAATCAGGCGATCCGAGCCACCTTCAGCCACACGGCGTTCAATCAGACGATCCGAGCCACCTTCAGCAACGCGGCGTTCAATCAGACGATCCGAGCCACCTTCAGCAACGCGGCGTTCAATCAGGCGATCCGAGCCACCTTCGGCCACGCGGCGTTCAATCAGACGATCCGAGCCACCTTCAGCCACACGGCTTTCGATCAGTTTGTCCGAACCGCCTTCAGCGATCATGGTGTGGGCCGGGGTGACGGCGAAAGCGTTGATAGCGAAGACCGAGAAAGCAATGCCGAGAAGGGTTTGGCGTTTCATGATGGTGTGCTCCGGGGTGTTGTTGGTTGGTATGGAGCAGATGTTACGCCGCAGATTTTTTATGAGAACTTCATTGCCGTGATGGTGAACATCGATAGCAATGATGGTTGATGTAGGCGCTGCCGCAGGCTGCGATCTTTTGATCCTGAAAAACAACATCAAAAGATCGCAGCCTGCGGCAGCTCCTACACAAGTTCGGCGGTTTTGCGGGGCACGCTCAGGCCGGAGGCTTTCAGCAGTTCCTGGGTGTAAGGGTGTTTTGGTGCGGCAAAAATCTCTCGCGACGATCCCTGCTCAACCACTTTGCCGTCCTTGATCACCATCAAGTCATGAGCCAGCGCATGGACCACCGCCAGGTCATGGCTGATAAACAGATACGTCAGCCCATGCTTGATCTGCAATTGCCGCAACAGGTCCACCACTTGTTTCTGCACCGTGCGATCCAGCGCCGATGTCGGTTCATCGAGCAGAATCAGTGCCGGCTCCAATACCAATGCGCGGGCGATGGAGATGCGCTGGCGCTGGCCGCCGGAAAATTCGTGGGGATAGCGATGGCGACTCTTTGGGTCGAGGCCGACTTCTTCGAGTACGCGAATCACCGCCGCCTCGCGCTCGGCCTCGGTGCCGATGCCGTGGGTCAGCAAGCCTTCGGCAATAATCTGCTGTACCGACATCCGTGGGCTGAGGCTGCCGAACGGGTCCTGAAACACCACCTGAATCTGCCGTCGCAAGGGCCGCATCAAGCGCTGATTGAGCAGGCTCAGTTGCTTGTTGCCGAAGCGGATATTGCCCTCGGACTCCACCAGCCGCAGGATCGCCTGGCCCAGCGTCGACTTGCCCGATCCGGACTCGCCAACGATGCCCAGGGTCTTGCCCCGCTGCAGGGTGAAACTCACGCCGTCCACCGCTTTGATGTAGTCCTGCTGACGGCTGAACAGCGCCTTGGGCAACGGAAACCAGACCTTCAGATCATCCACCTCAAGCAAGTTGTGGTCGTACTGACTCGGTACTGGCGCACCGCTCGGTTCGGCCTCGATCAGCAGGCGGCTGTAAGGATGTTGCGGCGCACGAAATAGCGTTTCGCAGTCGGCCTGCTCGACGATTTCGCCGTGGCGCATCACGCACACGCGTTGCGCGATGCGCCGTACCAGATTGAGGTCATGACTGATCAGCAGCAGCGACATGCCGAGGCGTTGCTGCAACTCGATCAGCAGTTCGAGAATCTTCTGCTGCACCGTCACATCCAGCGCCGTGGTCGGCTCATCGGCGATCAGCAGTTCCGGCTCATTGGCCAGCGCCATCGCGATCATCACCCGTTGCCGCTGGCCGCCGGAGAGCTGGTGCGGATAGGCTTTCAAACGCTGCAGAGGTTGGCGAATACCCACCAGTGCGAGCAATTCCAGCGTCCGCTCACGTGCCGCGCGGCCCTTGAGGCCTTTGTGAATCTCCAGCACTTCGCTGATCTGTTTTTCCACGGTGTGCAGTGGATTCAGCGAGGTCATCGGCTCCTGGAAGATCATCGCGATCCGGTTACCGCGCAAACCGCGCATCTGCTGTTCGCTGGCCTGCAGCAAGTCCATGCTGTTGTAGTGGATCGAGCCGCTGCTGCTGACGGTTTTACCCGGCAACAAGCGCAGGATCGAATGCGCCGTCACCGACTTGCCCGAACCGGATTCACCGACCAGCGCCAGGCACTCGCCACGGCGGATATCCAGGTTCAGACCATGCACGACTGCTTGCCCGGCGAAGGCGACGCGCAGGTCGCGGATTTCAATCAGGTTGTCTTTCATGTCAGCTCCGGGGATCGAACGCGTCACGGCAGGCCTCACCGATAAACACCAGCAACGAAAGAATCAGCGCCAGCGCAAAAAACGCCGTCAGCCCCAGCCATGGTGCTTGCAGATTGCGTTTGGCCTGACCGATCAACTCGCCCAGCGAGGCGGTGCCGGCCGGCATGCCGAAGCCGAGAAAATCCAGCGCGGTGAGGGTGGCGATAGCGCCGGTCAGAATGAACGGCAGGTAGGTGAGGGTGGAGGTCATCGCGTTGGGCAGAATGTGCCGGCACATCAGTTCACTGTCGGTCAGGCCCAGTGCCCGCGCGGCTTTGACGTATTCGAGATTACGCCCGCGCAAAAACTCGGCGCGCACCACATCCACCAGTGCCAGCCAGGAAAACAGCGCCATGATCCCCAGCAACCACCAGAAACTCGGCGAGACGAACCCGGACAGAATGATCAGCAGATACAGCACCGGCAACCCCGACCAGATCTCCAGCACCCGTTGCCCGAGCAAGTCGACCCAACCGCCGTAATAACCCTGCAACGCCCCGGCAACGATGCCGATCAGCGCACTGATGCCGGTGAGCATCAGCGCAAACAGAATCGAAATCCGTGTGCCGAAAATCACCCGCGCCAACACGTCCCGTGCCTGATCGTCGGTGCCCAGCCAGTTGCTCGCGGAGGGCGGGCTCGGCGCGGGTTCCGCGAGGTCGTAGTTGACCGTGTCGTAACTGAACGGGATCGGTGGAAACAGCATCCAGCCGCCCTGATCCTCGATCAATTTGTGCACGTAAGCGCTGGCGTAATCCGGTTGAAACGGCAGCTCACCGCCGAAATCGGTTTCCAGGTAATCGCTGAGGATCGGAAAGTACAACGCGTCGTGGTAACGGATCACCAAGGGTTTGTCGTTGGCGATCAATTCGCCGCCGAGGCAGATCAGGCACAGGCCGATAAACAGCCACAACGACCAGCGTCCACGGCGGTTGGCCTTGAACTGCGCGACACGACGCTGACCCAGAGGGGAAAGTGTGAACATCAGGCAGTCCTCGCCGAGAAGTCGATACGCGGGTCGAGCAGGGTGTAGCAGAGGTCGCCGATCAGCTTGATCAACAGGCCGAACAGGGTGAACAGAAACAGCGCGCCGAACACCACCGGATAGTCGCGCGACACCGCCGCCTCGTAGCTCATGCGCCCGAGGCCATCGAGGTTGAAGATGGTTTCGATCAACAGCGAGCCGGCGAAAAACACCTCGATCAGCGCCGACGGCACACCGGCCACCACCAACAGCATGGCGTTGCGAAACACGTGGCCGTAGAGCACGCGGCGTTCGGTCAACCCCTTGGCCCGCGCGGTGATCACGTACTGACGGCTGATCTCGTTGAGGAAGCTGTTTTTGGTCAGGATGGTCAGCGTGGCGAACCCGCCGATCACAAGTGCCGTCACCGGCAACACCAGGTGCCAGAGGTAGTCGCCAATCTTGCCCAACGTGCCGAGGCTGTCGAAGTTATCCGACACCAGGCCCTGCACCGGAAACCAGTTGACGTAGCTGCCACCGGCGAACACCACGATCAGCAACATCGCAAACAGAAACGCCGGCATCGCATAACCAATGATGATCGCGGTACTGCTCCAGACGTCGAACGCGCTACCGTTTTTGATTGCCTTTCGAATGCCCAGCGGGATTGAAATCAGGTAGGTGATCAACGTTGCCCACAGGCCGAGCGACAACGACACCGGCAGCTTCTGCACGATCAGATCGGTGACCTTGGCGCCGCGAAAGAAACTGCTGCCCAGATCCAGCTGCACGTAGTTTTTCAGCATCAGCCACAGGCGTTCGTGCATCGGTTTGTCGAAGCCGTAATGGTGTTTGATCTCCTCGATCAGCGCCGGGTCGAGGCCACGGCTGCTACGGCCCGCACCGCCAACCGCAGCGACCTCGCCACCACCGCCCATGCTGTGCCCGCCAAAGCCCTGCAAACGCGCAATGGCTTGCTCCACCGGGCCACCCGGTGCGGCCTGCACGATGAGGAAATTGACCACCAGAATGCACAGCAACGTGGGGATGATCAGCAGCAGACGTCGGCTCAGATAACGCAGCATGTCACTGGCCCCCCGCAAGCTGGGTGTGCATCTGTTGCGCGGTCAACGGCTTGGCCGAGACCTCCCACCAGGTGTTGAGGCCTTCGTCGTACGCCGGTTGTACCGGCGGCATGCCAAAGCGGTTCTGATACACCGTCGGCGTGCCTTTGGAGTAGTAGTTGGGAATCATGTAGTAACCCCATTGCAGCACCCGGTCGAGGGCGCGCGCGTAATGCACCATGGCTTCGCGAGTGTCGGCCTTGACCAGCCCGTCGATCAGTTGATCGACCGCCGAGTTGGCCAGCACCATCGAGTTCGAACTGCCGACTTGCGTGGCACTTTGTGAGGCGTACAGGCTGTACAACTCGCGGCCGGGGGAGACGATCGGGTCGCCGCTGCGCGGGAAACTGGTGACGATCATGTCGTAGTCCCGGGCGTTGAGGCGGTTGATGTACTGCGCCGAATCGATGCGCCGCAAATTCAGGGTGATGCCGATTTGTGCGAGGGTGCGTTTGAACGGCAGCAGCATGCGGTCGAAACCGCCCTGACCGTCGAGAAAAGTGAATTCCAAAGGCTCGCCGGCGGCGTTGACCAGCCGATTGTGTTGTGGCGTCCAGCCCGCCTCGGCGAGCAGCCTCAAGGCTTGCAGTTGCTTGTCGCGGATGTAGCCGCTGCCATCGGTTTTCGGTGCCTGATAAACCGTGGTGAACACCTCGTCCGGGATCTGCCCGCGCAGGGGTTCGAGGATCTTCAACTCGTCGGCATCAGGTAGCGCGGTGGCGGCCATTTCACTCTTCGGCCAGAAGCTGTTCTGGCGCACGTAGAAGCCACGCATCATCTGCTTGTTGGTCCACTCGAAATCCCACAGCAGGCTGATCGCCTGACGCGCGCGGCGATCCTGAAAGATCGGGTTCTGCAGGTTGAACACGAAGCCCTGTGCCGCCGTCGGTTTTTCCGGAGCGAGGATCGACTGCTGTAAACGACCGTCGCGCAGGGCCGGGCTGTCGTAACCGACCACGTAACCGGACGAGGAAAACTCGCGGTTGTAGTCGAATGCACCCGCCTGCAACAGCTGACGGGCGACGTCGGTGTCGCCGTAGAAATTCACCGTGAGCGTGTCGAAGTTGTACATGCCGCGACTGACCGGCAGGTCCTTGCCCCACCAGTGCGGATCGCGCTCGAAACTGATGCTGCGCCCGGCGTCGACCTTGCTCACGCGGTACGGGCCGCTGCCCAGCGGCGGCTCGAAACCGCCGCCATTGGCGAAATCGCGAGTCTTCCACCAGTGTTCGGGCAGCACGCGCATCGTCGCCAGGTCCAGCGCCAGGGTGCGGTTGAGGTTGTTCTTGAAGGTGAAGCGCACCTGCCGTGGGCCTTCGATCAGCACGTCCTGCACGTCGGCGTATTGCTGGCGATAACTGAGGCTGCCCTTGGTCATCAGCAGGTTGAAGGTGTAGCGCACGTCTTCGGCGGTGATCGGCGTGCCGTCGGCGAAGCGTGCTTTTGGATTGAGGGTGAAACGCACCCACAGGCCTTGCGGGTCGCGCTCGATCTGCTGCGCGACCAATGCGTAAACGGTGTACGGCTCATCGAGCGAGCGAAACGCCAATGGCGAGTACACCCAGTCGTTGACTTGCACCACGGAAATGCCCTGATCGGCATACGGGCTGATGTAGTTGTACTGGCCGATCTCCATCGACGCGCGGCTGAGCGAACCGCCCTTGGGCGCGTGCGGATCGACGAAATCGAAATGCTCGAAGTTCGCCGGATACTTCGGCGCCTCGCCGTACACCGTCAGCGCGTAGCTGCCGCCGGCCAGCGCCGAGGTGCCGGTGCACAGCAGTGCGCTGCCGAGCAGCAGGGCGGCCATGTTGCGCATGAAAGTCATGAAGTCACTCCTCAGTCCCTGAAACAACACAGATCAAACTGTAGGAGTGAGCCTGCTCGCGATGAGGCCCAGTCAGACCCGGCAAGGTTGACTGAAAAAACGCTATCGCGAGCAGGCTCACTCCTACAGGAGTTGCGGTGCTCTCAGTCAGAAGTGATACGTCATGCGCGCAAACAAGGTGCGGCCCAGCGGGTCGGTGTAGCGCGGGTCATAGCCGCTCTGGAAGTTGTAGGCCTGGTTGGAGAATGGTGGGTTGCGGTCGAACATGTTCTTCATCCCCGCATCCACATCCAGCACCTTGTTGAAGGTGTAGCCGGCCGACAGGTCCCAGACCGAATACGACGCCACGCGCGCGTGGGTATCGCGGTCGTAGTCGTTGTAACCGGTGGTGAAGCGGTTGGTCAGCGACGCCCGTGCGGCGCCGAAAGTCCAGCTGCCGGTGAGGTTGTGTTTCCAGCGCGCGATCACGCCGTCACCTTCGAAGTCGCCGACCTTGTCGGTGAACGGGCCTTTGATGGTGCTCTGGAAGTCGTACTCGTCAACGTAGGTGCCTTGCAGCCCCAGGCCGAATTGACCGTATGGCGTGTTCGGGAAACGGTAGTCCAGCGACACATCGACACCGTTGGTTTCGACGATGCCGAGGTTGGCGTTGCCGGTGACGATGTAGTTGAGCGTGCCGTCGGCGTTGCGCACGAAGCGATCCGGGTAGGTGCCGGCCTGATCGAACACGGTGGATTCGGGGAACGGCTGGATCTGGTTGGAGATGTGAATCCACCAGAAATCCAGACCCACCGACAGGTTGCTGACCGGCTGATAGACGAAGCCCAGGGTCACGTTGCGCGCCTTCTCCGGGGCCAGGTCTTCATTGCCGCCGATCTGGTTGAGGAACTGCTGGCCGCAATCGCGCCCGCCGTTGCCGCCCGGTTGCACCACGCCGCCGGCACACAGCACCGGGTCGTTGTAGTAGCCCTGGGTGTACGTGATGCTGCGCGGCGAATACAGCTCGTACAGTGACGGCGCACGGAACCCTTCGCTGTACGCGCCGCGCACCACCAGCTCTTTGAGCGGTTGATAACGGAACGAGTATTTCGGGTTGGTGGTGCTGCCGAAGTCGCTGTATTTGTCGTGCCGCACGGCCGCGGACAGTTCGAGGCTGTCGAGCACCGGCACGTTGATTTCGGCGTACGCGGCTTTCACGCTGCGGTCGCCCTCGACGCTGCCGGCCGGGTCGATACCCAGGCTCTGGATATCGCCGGCAAACTGCTCGAAGTCCTGATGGAATTTCTCTTTGCGGTACTCGCCACCCAGCGCCAGACCGGCAGGGCCGGCACCGAACCAGTCACCGATTTCGCGACTGATCCGCCCGTCGAAACCGGCCACGCGGCCGACGGCGGTGGAGTAGGCGCCGTGGTACGCAGCCGCGTCGATGTACTGCTGGCCGGCAGCCGATTGCGGGCCGAACGGGTTGAGCAAACCGCTGGCCAGGCCGTCGATCATCGCCTGATCGCTGACATAACCGCTGGTGACGCTGGAGACGATTTTGTTCTGGTTGTACGAGGCGCCGACGTTGTAATCCCAGCCGCCGACCAGACCGTCGAAGCTCAGCAAAAAGCGCTGGCTGGTGTTCTGGTCTTTCGATTCACGCGGGCCTGCAGCGGTTTCGCGCCAGTTCACGTCGACCGGTTGGCTCGGGTCGAGGGCGAAGCCGGTCGGGCCGGGCGTGATGCCGTTGCCGGGGTAGTAGGGCGACGAGGAATCCAGGCTCAGGCCGGTGAGCGGGGCCGGGCCGATCGCCGTGGCGTTGTTGTTGCGAGACCAGAAGTATTCGAGGTTGACGTTGTGGTCATCCGCCAGCTTGCCGGTGGTCTTGCCGAAGAACGAGGTCTTCTCGGTCTGCGGCACCAGGTCGATGAATTCACGGGTGCTGAAGCGGCACAAGCCGTCGCGCGCCACCAGGTTGGGGCCGTTGCAATTGCTGTTGGCCAACGGGTTGGTGGCGTTGCCGTTCTGGCTGTAGTTGCCGGGGAACGCCGTGCCGGAGGTCTGATCCAGACCTCGGCCGGGCACATAGTCGCGGGCAAAGGAGCGATCATTGGCATCGAGGTTCTGCTGCTTGTTGTAATTGAACACGCCGAGGACGTTGAAGCGGTCTTGTTCCAGGTCGCCGTAGCCCCAACTGGCGCTCATGTCTTTGGTGGCGCCACCGCCGCTGTGGGTCGGGGTTTCGCCGCCGAGGGTCAACTGGCCGTCGGTCATGGATTTCTTGGTGATGAAGTTGATCACGCCGCCGATGGCGTCAGTGCCGTACAACGCCGAGGCACCGTCGCGCAGAACTTCCACGCGTTCGATGGCGGCGAACGGGATCATGTTCAGATCCACCGCGCCACCGGCCGAGTTGGTGCCGGACAAGGCGTTGTTGGCCAGCCGTCGACCGTTGAGCAGCACCAGGGTCTTGTTCGCGCCGATGCCGCGCATGTCGGCGAACGAAGCGCCGCCGGTGGCGGCGCCAACCGAACCGGCGCTGTTGTTGATCGACTGGCTGCCGGTGATCCGCTGCACCAGTTCGGCGGTGGTGGTCACGCCCTGTTTGCGCAGCTCATCGGCCTTGAGAATGGTGATCGGCACCGCCGTTTCGGCATCGACCCGGCGAATCGCCGAACCGGTCACTTCCACCCGTTGCAGTTGCGTGGTCGGCGCCACCACCGCCGCTGCAGCCGGCACGGTGGAATTGTCTTCCTCGGCGGCTTGCACAGTCCCGGCGCCCATCCCCATGGCCACCAGGTACAACGGAACAAAACGGTGACGAGAGATCGTGGCCACCAAGGGTTTGAGCGTAAAGCGTGGAGTGTTCATCAGCATGGTTGTTTCCGACTTTGTTAGACGTTATCGAAATGGCCTTGTGAGCCCTGATTGCGCAGGTCACGGGGGTGCCGCGCCGCGAAAAACCACTTTCTTCAAGCAAGCCGATCCCCTCCGAAGACGCGCAGCGTTTTTCGGTCGGCTGATTGCGACGGGATGCGATCTGCGGTGTCGGGCGCGGTTCTCAACGCGCGCCCGACACCGCACTCAGTGGGTGGTCATCACCGAAATCTTGCTGATGCCCGAGCGTTCGATGGACGCCATGGCCTTGGCCACCTGGCCGTAGTTGACGTTGGCGTCGGCCTGCAGCTGCACGCGCACTTCGGCGTCCTTGGCCTTGACCTCCTTGAGGCTGGCTTCCAGGGACTCCGGCGCAAGCTCGGTTTTTGCCAGATAGAACTTGCCGTCCTGATCGACGCTGACCACCACCGGGTCTTTCTTTTCGGCGGGAGCGACGGCGTCGGTTTTCGGCAAATTCACTTTGATCGCGTTGGTCATCAACGGCGCGGTAACGATGAACACCACCAGCAGCACCAGCATCACGTCCACCAGTGGCGTGACGTTCATTTCGCTGAGCACTTCATCGCTGTCTTGAGTGGAGAACGACATCAGCTGGCCTCCCGCACGGCGGCTGTGGTTTTGCTGGCGATGGCCTGACGGCTGATGGAAAACGCGCTGCGCGAGGCGAGGGCGTCGAAGTCGTGGGCGAAGTCATCCATGTCCGCCGAGGCCAGTTTCAGGCGGCGCAGAAAGAAGTTGTAAATCAGCACTGCCGGCACGGCGACGGCGATACCCACGCCGGTGGCGATCAGTGCATGGCCGATGGGGCCGGCGACCGCTTCAAGGCTGGCCGACCCGGTTTCGCCGATGCTTTGCAGGGCTTCCATGATGCCCCACACGGTGCCGAACAGACCAATGAACGGCGCGGTGCTGCCGATACTGGCGAGGATCGCCTGACCGTTTTCCAGGGAGCGGCGTTCCTTCTGGATCTGCTGGCGCAGGTTGCGTTCCAGACGATCCGAGCGGTTGATGGTGTGCGCCAGTTGTTGCGTGGTGCGCGGCGATTCTTCTACCAGCAAGGCTTCAAAACCGCTGCTGGCGATGCGCGCCAGCGAGCCCGGATACTGGCTGGCGTGTTCGGCGGCGGTGAGCAGGTCCGGCGCGCCCCAGAAGGCTTTGCTGAACTGTTTGTTCTGGGCTTTCTGGCGCAGGTATTGCGCCGACTTGACCAGCAGGATCGCCCAGCTGACCACGGAAAACAGCACCAGGCCCCAGAGCACACCGGGGACAATCATCGAAGACAGTGAAGGGTTCATGGCTACACCTCGCTTGCATTAAGTCGGTTGTGAGTTCGTTGGGATGTGCCGTTATTGCGGCAATTTGAAATCGATGGTCTGGGTGGCGAAGCCGTCAATCGGCGTGTCACCGCGCTTGGCCGGAATAAACTTCCAGTTCTTCACTGCGGCGACGGCGGCTTCATCCAGTTGTGGCTTGCCGCTGGACTTGGTCACCGTTACCGAACCGGCGCGACCGTTGGCCAACACCTGAATCCGCAGGACCACGCTGCCTTCCCAATTGCGCCGCAGTGCCAGCGACGGGTACTCCGGCGGCGGGTTGCCGAGGCTGGCGAGGCCGGAAATCGCTGCCGATTCCTTGACCGGCCCGGGCGCGGCGGCAGGGGCCGGTGGCGCGCTCGGTGTGGCCGGCGCAGCAGGGGCGGCCGGTTGTGCCGGGGCGGGCGGGGCCTTTGGCGGCTCGACCTTTTTCACCGGTTTGGGCTTCTCGACCGGTTTCGGTTTTTCGATCGGTTTGGGTTTCTCCACCGGTTTGGGCGGTGGCTTGACCGCGTCTTCGTCTTCCACCGGTTGTTCCGGCTCGGGCGGCGGTGGTGGCGGAGGCGGTGGCGGCGGTTCCGGCGTGGGCGGTGCCGGGGGCGTCGGGCTGGTCAGCTCGACGGTCATTTCCGGGATCTGCGGCGGTGTCGGCAGTGGCTCGGGCCGGGTCTGCTGGAGAAACCACCAGGCGCCGCCATGTATCAGCGCCGACACGGCCACCAGCAACAGCATCTGCTGTTTGTTCAAACCGCCAGGTTGCGAGGTATTGGCTGTGAAGGCCGGCCTGCCCGGTGGCGGCGGGATTGGCGCCTCCCGTAACGGTCCCGGCAGGGTTCTGTGCTTTACCGCGTCGTTCATTAAAGCTCCCTCGGGTTGATGAAGGGCAATAAGGTGCCGTCCGAACATTGGGGTGATGTTCGAGTGGGTGGGTGCAACTTTCTTCAAGGTGTGCGCAAGCCGATTGTTGAACTATCTATTCATCAGGCTTGGGCAAACTCACTGGTTTAGTGCCGTTGATTTTTTCTCATTAGCCATTCCCTGGTGTTGTTCTATGTAGGCGCAGCCTTTGGCAGCGCCTGCAGATGTTGCGGTCGAAGTTCGTTTAGCAACCGCTGTGCCAAATGTTGCTGAAATGTAGATCTGTTATTTCGCGGCTGTTACTCATGTCGCATTTATATAAGTTTTATTGGTCGGCCGGATTTTCTTTAGTGCGTGGCTGTCCACGGCCCCGAATACCGGGGCTTTTTTGCAGGCGAGTCAGACGGGGCGCTGTATCCGGCGAAATAGCCAGTCAGAGCAGCTGAGCTCGGGTCTGCCAGGGCATTTGATGGTGCGCGGCGGACTGATTTGGTGCGGGTCAATGTATTAGCGGGTCACAGGTCGTTTCCTTGTTCTTGTTCAATTGAAAACCATGTTCAAGTGTTCGTGAGTTGTAATCCTGGAGAGCGTTTTTGGTGCAATTAAAAAATGCGGGAAGTTATTGTTCGACAATCCTGCTATCGGTCGCTGAACGTCGTTCGCTCACTAACTTCATGCGTTGTATTTAAAAAATAAATAGTGTGTTGCCGCGGGCGCAATCAATTGCGCCAAACGCAGTGCATGACTGTTCGGTTCAGGTAATAAGGTAAATGTTTTGATGGCCGGGACTGTTCAGGCGAACTCGGCTTTGCGCGGATGAATACCCACAGGCCGTGAAGCGGCAGAGCGAATGAAGATTCACGCAGTGACCTCCTTGTTGCCAGCTCGGATACGCGAACTTTTGGTTCGGTATCGCACCTTACAAGAACGCGGATAGCGTTCGATGATTGCTCTTGGTGCGGGATGGGCACCGTAAGCGCTGTTTTGCGACGGTTGAATTCGCAAGTCGCAAATGCATGGGAAAAACGTGCCAAAGCGGATACACCCGCTATAAATAGGGCTACACCAGAACTGTCGGGATCGAGGAGGGGGCATGTATCAACTTTACGGGCACAGAAACTCGGGCGCAGCAGCCATCGAAGCGGCGCTGGAGTTGTGCCAGATCGCGTATCGCTTTATCGATATCGAAGCCTCGGCCGAAGCCGCCGAAGCATTGGCACGCCTCAATCCACTGAAACAGGTGCCGACCCTGCAATTGCCGGACGGCACTGCGATCACCGAGAGTGTGGCGATTCTGATTCACCTGGGCCTGAGCTTTCCCGGGTCCGGCTTGTTGCCGGCCAAGGCCGTCGATCGCGATCAGGCCATTCGCGGCATGGTCTACATCGCCAGTAATTGCTACGCCGCCATCGGTGTCATCGATTACCCCGAGCGCTGGCTGGTGATGCCCGACGAAGCCTCGCGGCAGAACCTGATGGCCGGCGCCCGCGAGCGCTTGCACTGGAGTTGGGAAGTGTTTGCCGACCAGTTTTCCGCCGAGCTGTACCTGGACGACGAAGCGCCCGGCGCGCTGGACGTGCTGGCGGCGGTGGTGACGCGCTGGGCGGGCAGCCGCGAGCATCTGCGCCAGACTCGCCCGGGGTTTTATGCGTGGTTGCAGCGCATTGACCGGCATCCGGTGCTGGCACCGGTGTTTGCCCGGCATTGGCCCACCTGAAAAGATCAAAAGATCGCAGCCTTCGGCAGCTCCTACACTGCTTTCTGTAGGAGCTGCCGAAGGCTGCGATCTTTTGCTGTGCTGTTATTCCCCGCGAATGTACTGCTCCAACTGCTTGATCAGCTCCGCCTGTTCGGCAATCGCCTCTTTCACCAGGTCGCCGATCGACAGCAGGCCGATCAGCTTGCCGTTCTCCACCACCGGCAAGTGCCGCAGGCGTTTGTCGGACATGATCCCCAGGCAGGTGTCGACGGTCTGGTGGGTGTCCACGGTGATGACGTCCTTCACCATGATGTCGCGCACTGGTGTGCCGACCGATGAGCGCCCGTGCAGCACCAGTTTGCGCGCGTAGTCGCGTTCGCTGATGATGCCGACCACTTTGTCGTCCTCGACCACCAGCAAGGCCCCGACGTTTTTTTCGGCCATCTTCATCAGCGCTTCGAGCACCATGTGACCGGGTTTGATCTGGTGCACTTCCTGATTGTTCTGATCTTTGAGCTTGAGCAGTTGGGCGACGGTCTTCATGGCGGTTTCTCAGGTGTTGTCGTTGTTCTTCAAGCATCGTAGACCCTTGCGCGCAGGGCAAGGTGGCAAAGCGGCAGATAGCACGCAAAAAACGTCATTTGCCGAATTTTCTTGCCCCCAAACCTGCGGAACGGTGAACGACGTTTGTGGCGAGGGGGCTTGCCCCCGTTCGGCTGCGAAGCAGTCGTAAATTCACGGCCTCAATTATCTGGCCGAGCTGATACGCAGGATTGGGCCTGCTGCGCGGGCCGACGGGGGCAAGCCCCCTCACCATAGGAGTCAGGTCAACAGGGAAACCCTGTATCAGCAAGGGCAGCGTAGAATGCCCCTCTGATTCAATTCCTGAGGTCGCAGTGGTGGATTTACAGCAGGGCTTCGTCCTGACCCGGCATTGGCGCGATACCCCGGCCGGCACCGAAGTCGAGTTCTGGCTGGCGACCGACGCCGGGCCGCGCCGTGTGCGACTGGCGCCGCAGACGTCGGTGGCGTTTATCCCCGCCGCACAGCGCGAGGCGGCCGAGCGTCTGCTGCAGGACGAAAAAAACGTCGAACTGCGCCCGTTGGCGCTGCAGGATTTTGAACATCGCCCGGTGCTCGGGCTGTATTGCCAGCAACATGGGCAGTTGCTGCGTCTGGAAACCGCGCTCAGTCGCGCCGGTGTCGACGTCTTCGAAGCCGATGTGCGCCCGCCCGAGCGCTACCTGATGGAGCGTTTCATCACCGCGCCGGTGCTGTTCAGCGGTACCGCCGATGCCGATGGCGTGCTGCTCAATGCCCAGCTCAAACCTGATCCAAAATACCGACCGCAACTACGGCTGGTCTCGCTGGACATCGAAACCACCGAAACCGGCGAGCTGTATTCCATCGCTCTGGAAGGCTGCGGCCAGCGTCAGGTGTACATGCTCGGCGCGCCCAACGGTGACGCGAGCATCGTCGACTTCGATCTGGAATATTGCGATTCGCGCACCGTCATCCTGAAGAAACTCAACGCCTGGTTCGCTCGGCATGACCCCGATGCAATCATCGGCTGGAACCTGGTGCAGTTCGATTTGCGCATCCTCCACGAACACGCGCGGCGCCTCGGGGTGCCGCTGAAAATCGGCCGTGGCGGCGATGAAATGCAGTGGCGCGAACACGGCAGTCGCACCCATTTCTTTGCCTCGGCAGCGGGGCGGTTGATCATCGACGGCATCGAATCGCTGCGTTCGGCGACCTGGAGTTTCCCTTCGTTCAGCCTGGAAAACGTCGCCCAGACCCTGCTCGGCGAAGGCAAGTCGATCGACAACCCGTACCAGCGCATGGACGAAATCAACCGCATGTTCGCCGAGGACAAACCGGCGCTCGCCAAGTACAACCTCAAGGACTGCGAACTGGTCACGCGGATCTTCGCCAAGACCGAACTGCTGACGTTTTTGCTCGAACGTGCCAGCGTCACGGGTCTGCCGGCGGATCGCAGCGGTGGCTCGGTGGCGGCGTTCACCCATTTGTATATGCCGCTGATGCACCGTCAGGGTTTTGTGGCACCGAACCTGGGGACCAATCCGCCACAGGCCAGCCCGGGCGGCTTCGTCATGGATTCGCAGCCGGGGCTGTACGAGTCGGTGCTGGTGCTTGATTACAAGAGCCTGTATCCGTCGATCATCCGCACCTTTCTGATCGACCCGGTGGGGTTGATTGAAGGCCTGCAACACCCGAACGATGCGGATTCGGTGCCGGGGTTTCGCGGCGCGCGTTTCTCACGCACACGGCATTGCCTGCCGTCGATTGTCGCGCGGGTTGCCGAAGGCCGCGAGACCGCCAAGCGTGAGCACAACGCGCCACTGTCGCAGGCGCTGAAAATCATCATGAACGCCTTCTATGGCGTGCTCGGTTCCAGCGGTTGCCGGTTTTTCGATACGCGCCTGGCGTCGTCGATCACCCTGCGCGGCCACGAGATCATGCTGCGCACGCGCCAGCTCATCGAAGCGCAGGGCCATGCGGTGATCTACGGCGACACCGACTCGACCTTCGTCTGGCTGCGCCGCCCGCATGGGCAGGACGAAGCGGCGCAGATCGGTCAGGCGCTGGTCAAACACGTCAACGATTGGTGGCGCGAGCACGTGCGCGAGGAATACGGCCTGCAAAGCGCCCTCGAATTGCAGTACGAAACCCACTACAAACGCTTTCTGATGCCGACCATTCGCGGCGCGGAAGAGGGCAGCAAGAAGCGCTACGCCGGACTGGTGACCCGTTCGGACGGCAGCGAAGAAATGGTCTACAAGGGCCTGGAAACCGTGCGCACCGACTGGTCGCTGCTGGCGCGGCAGTTCCAGCAGGAACTCTACGAGCGGATCTTCCAACGCAAGCCGTATCAGGATTACGTGCGCGACTACGTGCGCAAGACCCTGGCCGGCGAATTCGACGAGCGACTGGTCTATCGCAAGCGCTTGCGTCGCACCCTCGACGACTATGAACGCAACGTGCCGCCGCATGTTCGCGCCGCACGGCTGGCCGACGATTACAACGCGCAGCACGGTCGCCCGCGGCAGTACCAGAACGGTGGCTGGATCAGTTACGTCATCACCCTGGCCGGGCCGGAACCGCTGGAAGTGCGCCGCGCCGCGATCGACTACGACCACTACATCACCCGTCAGCTGCAACCGGTGGCGGACGCGATTCTGCCGTTTGTCGACGACGATTTCTCAACCCTGATCGGGGGGCAACTGGGCCTGTTTTGAGTCCAGCAGTTGCAGGGTCCATTCGTCGAGAATTCCATGGAAGTAGCGTTTGAGTGCCTGATTGAACGGGCCGTCGTCGGCGCTGAACTGCGCAAACAGGGTCATCGAGGAGTGGAATTTCAGGTCATCAGGGTGGCCGAAAATCTCGGCAATCGAACGCTGGCGGATGTTCAGCACCAACTGCGTGCAGGTTCGCAGTCGTGCGCCGAGCAGGTCGTGGGCCAGATAGGCCCGGGCCTCCGCGGCGGACTGAATGGCGAAGCGCCGGGACATCTCGCTGCCACCCAGGCCGGCGAACTGCGGGAACACAAACCACATCCAGTGGCTGCGCTTGCGCCCCTCGCCGAGCTCACGCTGGACCCGTTCGAACACCGGGTCCTGGGCCAGGACGAAACGCTGCAGGTTGAACGGGTCGTACTGATCAGTGCTTCTCATGACGAAGCCCTCGCCAGCGGTCAGCGACTCAGACCATCGCCAGCCGCTGCTTGCGTTGTGGCGCTTTGAATACCTGGTCCAGCGCCGCCAGATCCCCGGCATCCAGTTGCAACTGCGCCGCTTGTGCATTGAGTTGCACGTGTTCCGGTCGCACAGCCTTGGGAATCGCAATCACCCCATCCTGACGCAGAATCCACGCCAGTGAAACCTGCGCCGGGGTCACGTTGTGACGAGCGGCAATCTGCTTGAGCAGCGGTTCAGCGAGCATCGCGCCGCCCTGGCCGATCGGGCAGTACGCCATCAACGGCATGCGCTGCTGTTGGCACCAGGGCAGCAGATCGAATTCGATGCCGCGCTCTTCCAGGTTGTACAGCACCTGATTGGTGGCGCAGGCCGGGGAGGACAGTTCTTCGAGGTCGTCGACATCGAAATTCGACACGCCCCAACGACCGATCTTGCCGTCCTCGCGCAGACGCTCGAAGGCCTCGACGGTTTCTTCCAGTGGGTACTGGCCGCGCCAGTGCAGCAGATAGAGGTCGATGTAATCGGTGTCGAGCCGACGCAGGCTGCGTTCGCAGGCTTGCGGGATGCCTTTGCGGCTGGCGTTGTGCGGATAGACCTTGCTCACCAGAAACACTTGGTCGCGCAGGCCGGCGATGGCTTCGCCGACGACTGATTCGGCACCGCCCTCGGCGTACATTTCTGCCGTGTCGATGAGACTCATGCCCAGTTCGATACCTTGACGCAACGCGGCCACTTCACGCTTGTGCGCCGAGCGGTCTTCGCCCATGCGCCAGGTGCCCTGGCCAATCACCGGAACCTGCACGCCTGCCAGTTCGAGGGTACGCATTCAAACCTCCTGTCCTGATGGTCGATACCTTAGTGGGCAGCAGGATAGCGCAGGGGTTCCATGGGGCTCAAAAGCAAAAGATCGCAGCCTGCGGCAGCGCCTACAGTGGGACCGTGTTTCCCTTGTAGGAGCTGCCGCAGGCTGCGATCTTTTGATCTTCAGCTTTTATTTGGCAGAAAACTTCAGCACCACGCTATGGCTGTAAGTCTGCCCCGGATCCAGCCGCGTGCTCGGGAAATCCGGCTGATTCGGCGAATCCGGATAGTGCTGGGTCTCCAGGGTAAACGCGCCCCAATGCGGATAGACCTTGCCACCCTTGCCCTTGACGGTGCCGTCAAGGAAGTTGCTGGTGTAGAACTGCACGCCCGGCTCGCTGGTGTACAACTGCAGATGGCGCCCGGACTGCGGATCGCTGACTTCGGCGGCGACTTTGCTCACATCACCTTTTGTATCCAGTACCCAGTTGAAATCGAAGCCGCCCTGTTTCGGCTCGGCGAATTTCAGCTGTGGATGATCAGCCTTGATGTGGGTGCCGATGGCAGTGGGCTGGGTGAAATCCATCGGCGTGCCGGCCACGGGGGCCAGTTCGCCGGTGGGGATCAGCTTGCCGGTGACCGGGGTGTAATGGCTGGCGTGCAAGGTAGCAACCTGCTTGAGGATGTCGCCATTGCCGGCGCCGGCCAGGTTGAAGTAGCTGTGGTTGGTCAGGTTCAGCACCGTCGGTTTATCGGTGTTGGCCTTGTAGTCGATGCGCAGCTCGTTGCTGTCGGTCAGGCGATAGGTCACTTGTGTGGTGAGATTGCCGGGGAAGCCCATTTCGCCGTCCGCCGACAGGTAGGTCAGGGTCACACCGACCGAGTCCTTGTCTTTGACCGGCTCGGCTTTCCAGACCTTTTTGTCAAAACCCAGCGTGCCGCCGTGCAAGGCGTTGGACTTGTCGTTCTGTGGCACCTGATAGCGTTTGCCGTCGAGTTCGAACGCGCCGTCGGCCAGGCGATTGCCGAAGCGGCCGATGGTTGCGCCGAAATAGGCGGTGCCTTTCTGGTAGCCCTGGACATCATCAAAACCCAGCACCACGTCGGTGGACTTGCCGTGTTTGTCCGGTACCAGCAGCGATTGCAGGGTGGCGCCGTAGGTGATCACGGTCGCCTGCATGCCGTGGCTGTTGCGCAGGATGTATTGCTCGACGGGCGTGCCGTCGTTGGTTTTGCCGAAGGCTTTGTGTTCGGCGGTCAGGCCCGCCGCGTTGGCGGAAAGGGTGGCGATCATCAGGGACAGTCCGAGGCCGGAAAGCAGGTGACGTGATTGAAGCATGGTTGACCTTCCTTTTTGTTGTTGTTTTGAAAAGACCACGACTCCCTGTAGGAGCTGCCGCAGGCTGCGATCTTTTGATCTTGATTCTAAAAACGAAGATCAAAAGATCGCAGCCTGCGGCAGCTCCTACAGGTTAACTAGTCAATCTATTTACGTCGTGAAAGAAGATTTATAGCTTGTTCATCGTTTATTTCAACAATAAAGACTGACTAATTTGCTTGGCGTTCCTTCGCCAGATATCAGCCGGGAACACTCGCCACTGCACTTTTTCGCAATTAACGGCTCTATCCATGGCCAGGATGCGGCGACGCCCGCCGCGCAGGAATGTGCCCGTTCGAGAATTCATGCCGAGAGTTTGTGACCTGATCGCTGCTGTTGTTCGCCGCCCGTGCCTGCTGTTGGCGTGTCTGTCGTCGTTGCTGTTCAGCGGCTGCAGCCACCAGGATGGCAACGGTTTTATTGCTCAGATGCGTGAAGGGCAGCCGCAGGAATTCTTGCAGACCAGTGTCGACCGCATGGCCACGTTGGCGATGCGCGACAACCTCAACAGTCTTTACCGGTTGATGGGCAAGCTGTATCTGCGCAACCCGCAAGAGCTGCGCAAGTCGGGCTTCCTCGACATCAGCACCGCCGTAAAACAAGTGCGCCTGGCAGTCGAGCAGCAGCAACCGTTGCCGGTGCTGGGTGGGCGCAAGGATCTGGCGGCACTCAGTTACGCGATGAGTCCGGAGTTTCTCGGTGATCGGGTCGGCGCGTTCATTTATGCCATCGGCAGCATGCTGGTCACCGCCCACGGCAACCGTGTCGAGTTCTACATGACCGATGCGATCAACCCGACCTTCGTGCATAACGCCGCGCGCAACATCGAGAAAGCGACGTGGATTCTGGCGCAGCGGCAGAACAAGGAAGGCCAGCCGCTGCTGTTCTCCAATGAAATTTCGGAGGAGGGCAGCAACCTGAGTTTCGCCACCGAGTTCGGCAAGATCGTCGCGCGGCTCGACTTGCTGACGCAGATGCTCGATGAGCGCTACCGGCGCATTGGCCTGAATTACGCGCAAAGTCTGCTGTTCCTGAACTTCCTCCCGGTTCAATAAACGCTACCGCGGGCTGTAAACTTCTTTCCCCTGCGGGACCGAGCCTGCTCGCGAAAGCGCCGTATCAGCCACATCATTGCTGACTGACAGGCCGCCATTCGCGAGCAGGCTCGCTCCTACAAAGGCTTCTGTCTGTCTTGCAAAGGCATAACGATAGACCGCATCGATATATGTGGTTATATGAAAAATCGCTATGCTGCGGACCAGATTTTTCCTGTCGTTTTTCTGGACGTCTTAATGGAATTGGCAAATTTCGGCCTGATCATCGCCGGGCTGGTGGTGGGTTTTATTGTCGGCATGACCGGCGTCGGCGGCGGTTCGTTGATGACGCCGATCCTGCTGTGGTTCGGCATCAACCCGGCAACCGCAGTGGGCACTGACCTGTTGTACGCAGCCATTACCAAATCCAGTGGCGTGCTCGTTCACAAAAAGAACAACAACATCGACTGGGCCATCACCGGTTGGCTGACTCTGGGCAGCGTACCGGCGGTCGCCATGACCTTGTGGTTCCTCAGTACCCTGCACACCGCGCCCGAGGCGATGAACGCGATCATCAAACAAGCCCTGGGCTTCGTGCTGTTCGCCACAGCACTGGCAATTCTGTTCAAGAAACGCTTGCTGGAATTCGCTCACAAACGCGCCGGCGGCAACTACAACCCGAGCGGCGTGCGCCTGAATGTGATGACGGTGATCACCGGCCTGATCCTCGGCACCATGGTCGCCCTGACCTCGATCGGGGCCGGCGCCCTCGGCACAGTCGCGTTGTTCATCCTCTATCCGCTGCTGCCGACCCGCCGCCTGGTCGGCACCGAAATCGCCCACGCCGTGCCACTGACCCTGGTTGCCGGCCTCGGCCACGCGAGCATGGGCAACATGGATTGGGGCGTGCTGGCCTTCCTGCTGATGGGGTCGCTGCCGGGCATCTGGCTCGGCAGCCACCTGACCGGGCGCATTTCCGATGAATTGCTGCGCCCGTGCCTGGCGACCATGCTGCTGCTGATCGGCTACAAACTGGCGTTCTGATCGATAGCCATGAGCGAAACCACCCTGCACTGCAACGAGCGTCTGGCCATCACCGTCGAACCCCGGGAAATGCGCATGAGCCACTGGCTGTATGCGCCACGGGTGGTCGATCAACGGAGCGGGCGGGAGCTGCTGGATTTGAGTGACAGCCTGTGGGACCTGATTGCCACGGCCGATGAAACGGCCAGTGGCATTGATCTGTTGCTGCGCAAATATCCGGGTGATCGGCCGGCGGTAACGTTGAGTATCAGCCTGGAGGATGGGCAGCTCAGGATTGCCGGGCGCCAAGTCGATGCTTCAGTGCTGGCGTCCGTGCTGGACTGAACGCACTGAACCGTTGTGGCGAGGGAGCAAGCTCCCTCGCCACAGGATCAAAACCCATCAGCGCTGGATGACAAACTTCATCACCGTCACCGGCAGATCGTCGTACAGCAGATCCTCGATCACCTCCCAACCCAGTCGCGCGTACAGCGATTGCGCCGCGTCGGTGTACAGATACAACTGCGACACGCCCAGCGCCGCCGCCTCATCGACAATCCTGTTGACCAGCTGCGATGCGACTCCGCGCCCGCGATCCTCAGCCTTCACATAGACCCCCGCCAGCCACGGCGTCAGTTGCGGGCGGATCTTCATGTCACTGTCGATCAGCAGCGCGCCACCGAGCAATCTGCCGTCTTCAATGGCCACCACCGCGCAGGGAATCGCGCCCTTGCCGCAAGCCGCGCGCATCCGCACGGTACGGGCCTCAAGGGTATCGCCGTCACGGAATTCGCCCCATTCCTTGAAATTGAGCGCGGCCAGTTCCTCAATCAGATGCGGGTGATCGCACAGGTAGTCGATGTGCATACGCAGAACTCCATTTCGTCGGTCGAACTGCCACCCTAATGCGGTCATAAAAGGTAATCAAATCCACCTCACGATTGCGCGCATCCGGTTGCGCAATGACGGGGCTGACCTAAGCTTCTGGCAAGGCGAAACATATTTGCCGGGCCTGCCCGGAACAATCGCCACGATGCGCAATCATTAGAGCGTGGATATCAAAAGGAGATGCGCATGCTCATCAGGTCACTGACCCTGACACTCTTGCTGGCGATTGCCGGCCCCTTGTTCGCCGCAGACAACGATTCGCCCATCGCCGGGGACCTGGGCAGATCCCGACCGTTGATCGTGATTGCTTCAAGCACCGTCGACCCGGTGTGGGTGGGGCTGAAAAAGTCGCTGGAAGATCCGGCGAACAAGAAGGGCGTCACCGATCGCAACATCAAGGTCTACACCATTCTCAATATGGCCGGACAGCTCGACGGCAAGGACCTCGGCCAGCAGGACACCATGGCCCTGTTGCGTTCGCTGAAGCTGGGCGCCGGGGCGTACCCGAAAGTGTTCCTGCTCGGCAAGGACGGCGAGACCAAACTCTCGGCCTCGGGCGATGAAGCAAAATCTGTGGACTTGAAGAAAGTCTTCGACACGGTTGATGCGTTGCCGGCGAGCGAAAAAGACATCGCGCCGCCAACGGTTGCAGCCCCTGCAACCACCGAACCGACGACCAAGAAAGGCGAGAAGGGCGCCAAGGTGACCAAACCGGCGAAACCGAGCAAGCCACCGGAAATGCCGGATGATTGATCCAGCGACCTGAAACAAAAAATGGGCGACCTCTGCAGGTCGCCCATTTTTATTGCCTTCTTTTGTGCTTCAGTCAGTCAGCGCGCTGAAGATGCTATGCGCAATCTTCACTCGCTCCGCGTTCGGGTAGTTCTTGTTCGCCAGAATCACGATGCCGAGGTCTTTCGACGGCACGAAGGCCACGTACGCACCGAAGCCGCCGGTGGCGCCGGTTTTGTTGTACAGCACATTGGCCGGTTCCGGCTGTGGCGAGACCAGCCATTTGACCTTGTGCGCTTGCATCGTCATTTCCGTGGAGTTGCCGGCTTGCAGACGTTCGAGGCTGATCGGGTAGGGGTAGCGTTCCCAGCCCAGACCTTGGGTCATGTCGCCGACGGTGTAGTAGCCGGTGTGGGTGAGGGCGATGGCTTTTTGCAGGGGTGTTTCGAGTTTGGCGGTGTTGAGGTTGGCCTCGACGTATTGCAGCAGGTCGGCGGTGCTGGTTTTCACGCCGTAGGCTTCGGAATCGAGGGCGCCGGGGCTGACTCGAATCGGTTTGTTGTTCTTGTCGTAGCCCTGGGCGTAGAGCTTTTGTTCAGACGCCGGCACCGACAGGAAGGTGTGCTTGAGCCCGAGTTTCGGCAGCAGGGTTTCGGTCATGACCTGATTGAACGGCTGGCCGAGACTTTTTGCGGCCAGGTAACCGAACAGGCCGATGCTCGGATTGGAGTAGAGGCGATGGCTGTCGGCCGGAAAGGTCGGTTTCCACTGTTGGTAATAGCCGAGCATTTTGTCGGAAGAATCCGCAGCCTCCGGGAATTGCAGTGGCAGGCCGCCGGCGCTGTAGGTGCCCAGTTGCAGCAGGCTGATGTGATCAAAAGCGCTGCCTTTCAGCTCGGGCCAGTGCTGGCTGGCCTTGTCGGAGAATTCCAGTTTGCCGATGGCTTGTGCGTAACCGGCGAGTGTCGCGGTGTAGGTCTTGCTCACCGAGCCGACTTCAAACAGGGTGTTTTCGCTGACCGCTTGCCCGGTGTCCTTGGCCGCAACGCCGTAGTTAAAGTAATGCGCTTGACCGTTAACCGTGATCGCAACTGCCAGACCAGGGATGTGCTGTTGCTGCATCACCGGGGTCACGGCGTTTTTCACCACGGCTTGCAGTTGCTCGTCGGTGGGCGTGGCGGCGATGCACGCGGTAGCGCCGAAAAGCAGGCCAAAGGCACTGCAGGAAATGACTTTACTCGGATTGACGAAGGACATGAGTGAACCACTCTCCATGAGTGTTGATGGTGTTATCCCGCTACACTGCGGGCGATTTTCCTGTTGGGCGGCTGATCAGCGCCGTCAATTTAGGCAGTGCGGACGCAATCGGCAAACGATGAAATTTCGCATGAGCCATTAGAAAAATTTGGGACTGGGCATGATTCGACCTCAATTGCCGCTCAATGCACTGCGCGCGTTCGAAGCTTCGGCGCGGCATCTGAGCTTTACCCGTGCCGCCGTGGAGCTGTGCGTGACCCAGGCGGCGGTGAGCCATCAGGTCAAAAGCCTCGAAGCGCAACTCAACGTCACCCTGTTCAAGCGCCTGCCACGCGGGCTGATGCTCACCGGTGAAGGCGAAACCCTGTTGCCGGTGCTGACGACCTCGTTCGATCACATTGCGCAGATGCTCGA
Organism: Pseudomonas sp. MG-9; assembly: GCF_018729515.1. Taxonomy (NCBI): domain Bacteria; kingdom Pseudomonadati; phylum Pseudomonadota; class Gammaproteobacteria; order Pseudomonadales; family Pseudomonadaceae; genus Pseudomonas; species Pseudomonas sp. MG-9. The sequence continues at coordinate 399,823 of NZ_JAHHZH010000003.1, read as the reverse complement.
ACGTCTGGCCGGTGGACAATACCGCGAAACGTTGACCGTCGGGGCGGTGGGGACGTTCGCGGTCGGCTGGTTGTTGCCGCGGCTGGCGGACTTTGAGGCGAAACATCCGCTGGTCGACTTGCGCCTGTCGACGCACAACAATCGGGTCGACGTCGCTGCCGAAGGGCTGGATTATGCGATTCGTTTCGGTGCCGGGGCGTGGCATGGCATCGAGGCCACGCGACTGCTCGACGCTCCACTGTCGGTATTGTGCGTGCCGGAAATCGCCCGGCAACTGCACACGCCGGGGGATCTGCTGCAACAGCGCTTGCTGCGCTCCTATCGCACCGATGAATGGCCGGAATGGTTTCACGCTGCCGGCCTGGCGACCCACGCGGCACCGCCGCAGAGCATTGTGTTCGACTCATCGCTGGCGATGATGGAGGCCGCGCTGCAGGGCAGCGGGGTGGCGCTGGCGCCGCCGTTGATGTTCGCCCGGCAACTGGCGGCGGACGTGATTCGCCAGCCGTTTGCGATTGAAATCACCACCGGCAGCTATTGGCTGACGCGGTTGCAATCGCGGTCGGAAACGGCGGCGATGACGGCGTTCAAACAGTGGCTGCTACAAATCACTGCCTGACACAAAACCCTTGTAGGAGCTGCCGCAGGCTGCGGTCTTTTGACTTTGATTTTTGAAGATCAAGATCAAAAGATCGCAGCCTGCGGCAGCTCCTACAGGGGAAGCATCAGCAGCGCATCAACGCACCAGGCACGGCCGCTTGTTATCGAACGTCCATCCCGGAATCAAGAACTGCATCGCCACGCTGTCATCCCGCGCGCCGAGGCCCATGCCTTTGTAGAGTTCGTGGGCCTTGGCCAGTTGATCCATGTCCAGCTCCACGCCCAGCCCCGGTTTGGTTGGCACCTGCACGCAGCCGTCGACAATCTGCAGCGGCGCCTTGGTCAGGCGCTGGCCGTCCTGCCAGATCCAGTGGGTGTCGATGGCGGTGATGTCACCCGGTGCCGCCGCCGCGACATGGGTAAACATCGCCAGGGAGATATCGAAGTGGTTGTTGGAGTGCGAGCCCCAGGTCAGCCCCCACTCATGGCACAACTGCGCGACACGCACCGAGCCCTGCATGGTCCAGAAGTGCGGGTCGGCCAGCGGAATGTCTACTGACTGCAACTGGATCGCGTGGCCCATCTCGCGCCAGTCGGTGGCGATCATGTTGGTCGCGGTTTTCAGCCCGGTGGCGCGGCGGAATTCGGCCATGACTTCGCGCCCTGAGTAACCGTTTTCCGCACCGCACGGGTCTTCGGCGTAAGCCAGCACGTGATGCTGGTCGCGGCACAGGCGGATCGCTTCTTTCAGTGACCAGGCGCCGTTCGGATCAAGGGTGATGCGTGCGTCCGGGAAGCGTTCGGCCAGCGCTGTCACGGCTTCGATTTCCGCATCGCCACTGAGTACGCCGCCCTTGAGTTTGAAGTCCTTGAAGCCGTATTTCGCTTGGGCGGCTTCGGCCAGGCGCACCACCGCTTCGGCGGTCATGGCCTTCTCGTGTCGCACGCGGAACCAGTCGTTATCGGCGTCCGGTTCGCGGCGGTAGGCGAGGCTGGTTTCGCGCTGATCGCCAACGTAGAACAGATAACCGAGCATCTTCACTTCATTACGTTGCTGGCCTTCGCCGAGCAATGCCGCAACCGGTACGTCGAGGTGTTGGCCGAGCAAGTCGAGCAGGGCGGCTTCGAGGCCGGTGACGGCGTGGATGGTGATGCGCAGGTCGAACGTCTGCAGGCCACGACCGCCGGCATCACGCTCGGCGAAGGTCTGGCGCACCTGATTGAGGATTCTCTGATAGTTGCCGATGGGGCTACCGATCACCAGGCTGCGGGCGTCTTCCAGCGTCTGGCGGATGCGTTCGCCACCGGGCACTTCACCGACGCCGGTGTGACCGGCGTTGTCTTTGAGAATGACGATGTTGCGGGTGAAAAACGGCCCATGGGCGCCGCTCAGATTGAGCAGCATGCCGTCGTGACCGGCCACTGGAATGACTTGCATGTCAGTGATGATCGGCGCTTTGGCGGTGTCGTGTGCAGTCATGTTTTTATCCTTGTCAGCATTCATCAAAACAGAAGTCAGGCGTGTTTCGCCGCGGCTTCGGCCACGGCGAGGTCAGCAGCGGACTTGGGGGTGGTGCGCGCGGCGAAGACGATGATCGCGGCGATGATCGAGGTCGCGGCCAAACCGTAGAGGCCGCCTTGAATCGAGCCGGTGTGCTCTTCGAGCAGGCCGAAAGTGGTCGGCGCGACGAAGCCGCCGAGGTTGCCCACCGAATTGATCAGCGCAATCACCGCTGCGGCGATCCGCGCGTCCAGATACGCCTGCGGAATCGGCCAGAACAGTGACGAAGCGGATTTGAAGCCCAGTGCCGCAAAACAGATCGCGACAAAGGCGAAGATCGGCCCGCCGGTGGTGGACATGAACATTCCCGCCGCCGCGATCAACAGCGCGGTCGCCACCCAGGCCTGCTGGTGCTTCCACTTGGCCGAGAAGGCTGCGAAGGCGTACATGCCGATGATCGACAGCAACCACGGAATCGAGTTGAACAACCCGACCTGGAAGTCACTCATTTCGCCCATTTTCTTGATGATGCTAGGCAGCCAGAACGTTGCGGCGTAGATCGTCAACTGGATGAAAAAGTAGATCAGGCAAAACAGAATGATCTGCCGGTCCTTGAGCAGTTTGCCCATCGATGGCCGGATCGGCGTCGCGGCTTCGCGGGCCTTCTGTTCATCGTCGATGGCCGTGACCAGCGCATCCTGTTCGGCGCGGGTCAGCCATTTGGCGTCGTGGGGTTTGGCATCGAGCCAGAACCAGACGAACACACAGAGCCCGACCGAAAACATCCCTTCGATGAAGTACATCCACTGCCAGCCGTGCATGCCCAGGCCGTTGATCTGCAACAGCAGGCCGGACAGCGGGCCGGAGATCAGCGAGGCGACTGCCGAACCGCTGAGGAAAATCGCGATCGCCTTGCCGCGTTCGGCACCCGGCAGCCAGCGGGTGAAGTAGTAGATCACCCCGGGAAAGAACCCGGCCTCGGCCACGCCGAGCAGGAAGCGCAGGATGTAAAAGTGCGTTTCGTTCTGGATGAACGCCATGCCGGCGGCGACCAGACCCCAGGTGAGCATGATGCGGGTCAGCCAGATACGCGCGCCGACTTTCTGCAAGAGCATGTTGGACGGGACTTCGAACAGCGCGTAACCGATGAAGAACAGGCCGGCACCGAAGCCGTAGGCGGCGGCACCAATGCCCAGATCGTGTTCCATGTGGGTGCGGACGAAACCGATGTTCACCCGGTCAATGTAATTGACGATGAACATGATCACGAAGAGCGGCAGGACGTGGCGTTTCACTTTCGAGATGGCAGAGGCGAGTGTCGAGTCGACGCCCTCATTCATCCCGGAGACGGAGGTTTTCACTTGGTTTTCTCCCACTGATTATTTTTATGCGGGGTAGGGCTGGGTGCTGCGTTGTTGATAGACATCATACAACTGAGATTTTTTGTCCTACAAGTGGGGGAGAACGATTAAATTTGCCTGGCGGGCAAATTTTTTATGCCTTTTTATCGATTTGTCCCGTATTTGTTAGGTTTTGTTGGCTGTTGCGGTCGTGCGTCACAATCATTCGAGGCTGAGCCTCAAGCAGGTGTTCGGCCTGACGTGTGCGAAATTTTTGGTTTTATTGAGTGTTGTCATACAAGTTGAAGATTGTTTCAACGCTAAAATCAATCTCGTCTGCCATTGCGCAATGCTACGATCCGCAAGCCCCGATGACCGGAAACGACCATGCAAGAAGACCTCGACGCCCCTGCCCGCAAACGTGCGCATAACCTTGCGCATGATCTGGTGGAGAAACTGACCCAGAGCATCCTGCTCGGCCAGATGTCGCCCGGCGACAAGCTGCCGTCGGAGAACGCCATCGTTCAGGAGCACGGCGTCAGTCGCACGGTGGTGCGCGAGGCGATTTCCAAATTGCAGGCGTCGGGACTGGTAGAGACGCGGCACGGCATCGGCACATTCGTCATCGAGCGCGCTGCCGAGCAGGGCTTGCGCCTGAATGTCGATACCGCCCTCGGCGTGCGCAGCATTCTTGAATTGCGCATGGGCCTGGAGACGCAGGCGGCCGCGTTGGCGGCGCAACGGCGCAGCGAACAGCAATTGCTGCAAATGCGTCAGGCGCTGGATGACTATCAGCGCCTTTTGGACAGCAACGACAGTTGCGTCGAGGCCGATCGACGTTTTCATCTGCTGATCGCCGAAGCCACCGGCAACGTCTGCTTCAGCGAAATCATGCAGCACCTGGGCAACGCGATGATTCCGCGTCAACGACTCAACGCTGCCGAGCGCGGTGCAGCGGATTTGAGCAAGCTGGGACAGTTGGCCCATCTGGAGCACGAGGCGATCTTGAATGCGATCAAGCGCCAGGATCCGGATGCCGCGCGCGCGGCCATGTGGCTGCACCTGACTAACAGCCGCGACCGCTTCGGTGCGCAAGGCTGATTGCCACTGGTCGCGAGCGGGCTCGCTCCCACAGAGGAATGCAGTCCAAATGTGGGAGCTTGCTCGCGAAGAGGTCATCAGCCTCAGTAAAAATCCAGGCTCAGACCTCAACCGTTCGCACCACCGCCCGCCGCTCCAGATTCAGCGCTAGCACACTGATCAACACCACCACCGACCCCACCAGCACCATCAGGGTCGGCCGCTCGCCCAGACCCAGCGAAGCAATGCCCATCGCCGTCGGCGGGATCAGGTACAGGGTCATCGTCGCCCGGCTCAAGTCCACATGCTTGAGCACAAACCCCCAGGCCAGATAAGCCAGCGCACTGGGAAACACCCCCAGCGCCAGCACCGCCCATTGCACCCGCAACGGCGCCTTCAGCACCGCGTCGCTCAGCCCCGGCAGGTAAATCAGTAACAGCAACGTCCCCGACCACACCGCGTAACACGCCAGGCTAAAGCCGTCGTAACGCCGGGCGTGATGTTTTTGCAGGGCGAAATAAATGCTCCACGACAGCGCCGCCAGCAGGATCAGCAAGCCATGCGCGTCGATCTGCCCCAGGCCGCGATCAGCGCTGACCACGATCATCACGCCGATCAGCCCCAGCAGCACACACCCCCAGCGCCAGGCACTGACCTGATCCTTGAACACGTATCGCGCCAGCAATGTGCTGAACAACGGGCTCGACTGCGCCAGTACGCTGGAGGCGCCGGCACTGACGCTTTGCTGGCCGATGTTCAGCGCCACGTGATGCAGGCTGACGGCGAAGAATCCCAACGCGACCAGCATCGGCACATCGCGCCGCTGCGGCAGGCGAATGCCCTTGAACGCTGCAATCGCGGCCATGAACAGCGACGCCAGCAGAAACCGCAGCAACGCCAGATGCCCGGGCTCATAAGCGTGCAGGCCGAGGTGAATGCCGGTCGGCGAATAGGCCCAGCAGCCGACCACGAACGCCATGGCCAGGATGATTTTCAAGGAGGAGGGCGACGGCATGATGAGCGCACCAGAGGGGTTGATGCGCCGAGTATCCGGTCGGGCAATCATTCGCCACAACTGACTTATACTGTGCTGAATGTTCACTTTGAGTGATGAATATGGAGCTGGCGCAGATCCGCATGTTCAAGTCCGTGGCCGATGAGGGCAGCATTGCCCGGGCCGCGGAAAAGTTGTTTTGCGTGCCGTCGAACATCACCGCGCGGATCAAGGCGCTGGAGGCGGAACTCGGTGTGGCGCTGTTTCTGCGCGAGGGGCGCGGGCTGCGGATCAGCCCGGCGGGGCAGACATTTCTGGCGTATGCCGAAAAGATTCTGGCGCTGACCGCCGAAGCCAAGCGTGCGCTCGATCCTGCCGCCGAGCCGTCCGGCCCGCTGCGCATCGGCGCCATCGAGTCCTCGGCCACCGGGCGTTTGCCGCGGCTGTTGGCGAAATTTCACCAGCGCTACCCGCAAGTGGCGCTGGAGTTGACCACCGGCACCTGGGGCCAGTTGCTCGACGACACCGTCAACCATCGGCTCGACGGCGCCATCGTTGCGGTGGACGTCGAGCGCTCACAGCTCAAACGCACGCCGATGTACCGCGAAGAACTGCTGTTGATTGCCTCGACGTCATTCGGGCCGGTGCGCGACATCCATGATCTGCAGGACAAAACCGTGTTCATGTGGCCGCAGGGCTGCCCGTATCGGGCGGCGCTGGAGCACTGGTTGTTGCGTCAGGGGCAGGCGCTGCCGATTGTCAGCCTGGCGAGTTATGGGGCGATTGTCGGTTGCGTGAGTGCCGGTGCCGGGGTCGCACTGGTGCCCAAAGGCGTGTTCGAGCAGTACGCCAAGGGGGCTGGGTGTGTCGGCTATGAATTCCCCGAGCTGACGGCCATCGACAACCTGTTCTACTGGCACGAAAACGCCGGGGTACACCCGGCGCGTGAGGCGTTTGTGGCGATGTTGCGCGAAGAATTTGCCTGATCCCGCTACGCGTAGCATGCCCTCTGTAGGAGCTGCCGCAGGCTGCGATCTGTTGATTTTTTTATTGAAAAAACAAGATCAAAAGATCGCAGCCTGCGGCAGCTCCTACAGGGAGGGATTCAGGAAGTCAGGTCACGCATCAGCAAGCCAAAGCGCAAATCCACTGCATCTGGAATCGGCAGGTACACCGTGTGCCCGTCCCCCGGCGCAATTTCGATCGCTTCACCTTTAAGGTTCTGCAACTGGTGCAGATCGAAGTGAAAGTTGCCCTTGGGCGTCATCAGCTCCAGATGGTCGCCCAGTGCAAAGCGGTTCTTCACCTTGACCTCGGCCAGTCGGTCGCGGCGTTCGCCGGTCAACTCACCGACGAATTGCTGGCGCTCCGACACCGAGCTGCCGTGCTGATAGTTCTGGTATTCGTCATGCACATGCCGGCGCAGGAAACCCTCGGTGTAGCCGCGCTGCGCCAGTGATTCCAGATCGGTCATCAGGCTGCGATCGAATTCGCGCCCGGCCACCGCATCGTCGATCGCCCGGCGATAGACCTGCGTGGTGCGCGCGCAATAGAAGTGCGACTTGGTGCGACCTTCGATCTTCAGCGAATGCACGCCCATGCGGGTCAGGCGTTCGACGTGCTGCACCGCGCGCAGATCCTTGGCGTTCATGATGTAGGTGCCGTGCTCGTCCTCGAATGCGGGCATCAGTTCGTCCGGGCGATTGGCTTCCTGCAGCAGGAACACCTGATCGGTCGGCGCGCCGATGCCCAGCGTCGGCTCCGGTTGGAAGGTCTGCACGATCTCGCCGAGCTGATTTTCCGTGGCCTCCTGCGCCGAGTATTTCCAGCGGCAAGCGTTGGTGCAGGTGCCCTGGTTGGCGTCGCGCTTGTTCATGTAGCCCGACAGCAGGCAGCGCCCGGAATAGGCCATGCACAGCGCACCGTGAACGAACACTTCCAGCTCCATGCCCGGCACTTGCTCGCGGATTTCGCCGATTTCCTCCAGCGACAATTCCCGCGAGAGGATGATCCGGCTCAGCCCCTGTTGTTGCCAGAACTCGACGCTCGCCCAGTTCACCGTATTCGCCTGCACCGAGAGGTGGATCGGCATCTGCGGAAAATGCCGGCGCACCAGCATGATCAGGCCCGGGTCGGACATGATCAGTGCGTCAGGCGCCATCTCGATCACGGGCGCCAGGTCCTTGAGGAAGGTCTTCAGCTTGGCGTTGTGCGGGGCGATGTTGACCACCACATAGAAACGCTTGCCCTGCGCCTGCGCTTCGCGAATACCGAGGGCGAGGTTGGCGTGGTCGAACTCGTTGTTGCGCACCCGCAGGCTGTAACGCGGCTGGCCGGCGTAGACCGCATCGGCGCCGTAGGCGAAGGCATAGCGCATGTTCTTCAGGGTGCCAGCGGGGGCGAGCAGCTCCGGGGCGGCGTGGGGGAGGTCGGGGATCATGGCGGCATCGGTCGCAAAAGCGCGGCAGGGTAGTGCAGTTGCAACCAGGGTTTATTGATCTGGATCTACCTTTGCACTCAACGGTGTGTCCACCGACAAGAGATTCTCTGCTCGTCAAGGCTGCCGGTGCGTTGAATGCTGGTCGCGATCGGCAACTATGCTCCATGAACAAAGATGGCACTCGCGCGCGCCCCGGCGGACTAAGGTTCGAGGCGTGCGAGACGCCTGACTGACCTGGATCGGACATGAACGAGAAAACCCTGCAATTCAAATCCCTCACCGTGTTGCTGCTGTTGGTGACGGTCGCCTTCATCTGGATTCTGCTGCCGTTCTACGGCGCGGTGTTCTGGGCGGTGATCCTCGGCATTCTGTTTGCGCCGATGCAACGCCGGTTGCAGCTCAAATTCGGCCCGCAACGCAACCTGACGGCGCTCTGTACGTTGGGCATTTGCCTGGTCATCGCGATTTTGCCGGTGATCATCCTCAGTGTGTTGCTGGTTCAGGAAGGCGCGACGCTGTACCACAACATCGAAAGCGGCCAGCTGGACATCGGCGCCTATCTGGCGCAGTTCAAACACAGCCTGCCACCGTACTTTCAGCATTTGCTCGACCGCTTCGGCATGGGCGAACTCAACGAGCTGCGCGAGAAAATCGTCAAGGCGTCAATGCAAGGCAGCCAGGTGCTGGCCACTCAAGCCTTCAGTTTCGGCCAGGGCACGTTCGAGTTCGTGGTCAGCTTCGGCATCATGCTGTACCTGCTGTTTTTCTTTCTGCGTGATGGCCCCGAACTGGTGCGCAAGGTCCGTACCGCCGTGCCGCTGGAAGAGAGTCACAAGCGGCGTTTGCAGTTGAAGTTCAACCGGGTGGTGCGCGCAACGGTGAAGGGCAACCTGGTGGTGGCGATCACTCAGGGGACATTGGGCGGGGCGATTTTCTGGTTTCTCGACATCCCCAGCGCGTTGCTGTGGGCGGTGTTGATGGGCTTTCTGTCGCTGTTGCCAGCGGTGGGGGCGGGGATCGTCTGGGCGCCGGTGGCGCTTTACTTCCTGCTCAGCGGGATGATCTGGCAGGGCGTGGTGCTGGCGTTATTCGGGGTGTTCGTGATCGGCTTGGTCGACAACGTGCTGCGCCCGATTCTGGTAGGCAAGGACACGCGCATGCCCGATTACATGATTCTGATCTCGACCCTCGGCGGCCTGGCGGTGTTCGGCCTCAACGGTTTCGTGATCGGGCCGCTGATCGCCGCGCTGTTCATGTCGAGTTGGGCGCTGTTCATCGAGACCAAACCGAAAGTCCAGTTGCCTTAAGCATCGAACGGGGTGCTGACCAATTGCTGCGACAGGGCCTGCGCCGCGGGCAGCGAAGTGAGCGGGCCGCTGATCGGCTCGCCGTCGCGCACCAGATACCAGCAGGCGAGCAACCCCAGCGCTCTGAGGGAGGCGGGAACGGCGCTACCGACCACCGACATGATTTGAACCTGAGCCATGACAAGTACCTCCATCCATCTATGGAGCTACCTTATGGATTCGCCGCGCTCAGGGACAATCAACGCGTTCGATAGTGGTCATTGATGGTGGTGAGGACTGTTTCAGTCGACAACCTGGTCCAGCATGTGCACCACTTCGCGCTCGTTGAGCAAACCCTTGTGCACGAGATTCTCGGCCAATAGCGAAAGAAACTTGGCGCAGCGGTGGCCTTCCAGGTGCTTGAGTTCGGTCAGCGCGTTGTACACCTTGCTGGAGGTGCATAAGCCGACGATGCGGTGCGGATTTTGTGTAGGCATGAGTCGTCCTTGTTTTTATCAACCTGTTGTTTACGGACGGATTCAGATTGCGGTTCCGTCATGACAAATAGATGACCGTTCTGTGTTTTGCCCCCAACGGTCAAGTCCATCATGCCGACTTTAACGGTTCAAACTGTCCCGACAGCGACCTTCACCAGATTTTTTCAGACTTTGTCCGACCGACGGTCAAAAAAAGCCCCGCTATAAAAGCGGGGCTTGATGGGTGATTACCAGCGCGGGCCACCGTAGTAACCGTGTGGTCGACCGTAGTAGCCGCGTGGCGGGCCGTAATAAACCGGACCTGGCACATAAACCGGTTGTTGAACGTACACCGGCGCAGGCTGGTAATAGACCGGTGGCGGCGGTTGTTGCACGTAAACCGGTGCCGGTTGAGCGTAAACAGGCTGTTGAACGTAGACCGGCCGGTCCTGGTTGATCAACGCCGAGCCGATGATGGCCGAGCCGACGATCGCGCCAAATACCGCCGGGCCTTGCCAGCCACCGCCGTGGGCTTCTGCCTGACCTGTGATAGCGAATGCACCAATCAACAAGGCCACGATGGGGAGTTTACGAATCATGATAATTCCTCGGTTCTTCGACCCGGCGTCCGGGCCTGCACCAGGCCCAAAGTTGTCGCGGGGATACTTCTATGACAGCGAATTTCTGAAAATCAGCACGGCCGCTGGGTAAATTTTGTGTAAGGTCTGTACCGGCTTCTTTACCGACGGGTCAAAGAGGCGCGCAGCCCGTTGCAGACAGGCACTTATGATCGTTCAGAACCCGATGGAATGGCTAACTCCGTCCATCCGAAAGTCCGTTTGAAGGAGAAGTTTCATGCAGATGAATCCCAACAAAGACACCCAGCTGTGCATGTCCCTGTCCGGGCGCCCCGGGAATTTCGGTCTGCGGTTTCATAACCATTTGTATGAGCAGTTGGGTCTGAACTTCTATTACAAGGCGTTCAGCAGTCAGGATTTGCCGGGTGCAGTGGCCGGGATTCGCGCGCTGGGGATTCGCGGTTGCGGCGTGTCGATGCCGTTCAAGGAAGCGTGCATCGCGTTGGTCGATGAGCTGGATGCATCCGCCGCGGCGATCCAGTCGATCAACACTATCGTCAACACCCAGGGTCACCTCAAGGCCTACAACACCGACTACATCGCCATCGCGCAGTTATTGGAAACCCACGCGGTGCCGCAAGACACCACGTTCGCCCTGCGCGGCAGCGGCGGCATGGCCAAGGCGGTGGCCAGCGCCTTGCGCGATGGTGGCTACAAAAACGGTTTGATCGTTGCGCGCAACGAACGCGCCGGCCGGGCATTGGCGGAGTCGCTGGGCTATCGCTGGCAGGCGGAACTCGGCGAAGAACGCCCGCAGATGCTGATCAACGTGACGCCGGTGGGCATGGACGGCGGGCCGGAGGCGGGGCAACTGGCGTTCGAGCCTGAAGTGATCAAGGCTGCCGACACGGTGTTCGATGTGGTGGCGATCCCGTCGGAAACGCCGCTGATCGTGCGCGGTCGGGCCGAGGGCAAGAAAGTCATCACCGGGCTGGAGGTGATTGCGATCCAGGCGCTGGAGCAGTTTGTCCTGTACACGGGTGTGCGGCCGACGGATGAGCAGTTTGCGGCGGCGGTGAACTTTGCCCGTAGCTGATTATTGATTTTTGCGTTTAGCTATCTGGCCCTTTCGCGAGCAAGCTCGCTCCCACGTTGAAATGCGTTCTACTGTGGGAGATTGCTCGCGAAGGTCGCGGCTCGGTTTTCGATCAGACATCTTTGCCTATACTGCGGCATCAGCAAGCAAAGACTTGCCTCTCATAAAAACCGTGATCGAGGCTCCCCCATGCATCCGCCCATCCTCAACCTGCACCAGGTCGAACTCGAACCGCTGCCCGAAGCTCTTGCTCCCGAAGGCGAAACCGCGGGCCGCTATCAGCAGCGCATGGCGCGCGTCGGCCAGCAACTGGGCGCGCAGAAACTCGGTTATCGGCTGTACGCCCTGCCGCCGGGCATGCGCGGCAGTCCGTTTCACAGCCATCGGGTCAATGAAGAGATGTTCTATGTGGTGGCCGGCGAGGGCGAGGTGCGGCTGGGTGCCGAGCGCTTTGCGATCCGTGCGGGCGATGTGATTGCCTGCCCACCCGGTGGTCCCGAAATGGCGCATCAGATCATCAATACCAGCGACGCGGAGCTGCGTTATCTGGCGGTCAGCACCCAGCAGCAGCCGGATATCTGTGAATACCCGGACTCCAACAAATACGTGGTGATGGACAATTTCAAGGTCGATGCCGAGGGTAACGCGTCAGGCTTTGTTGCCGTAGCGCGGCAGGCGGACGGGGTGGATTACTGGGAGGGTGAATAACCCGTAGATCCCATGTAGGCGTGAGCCTGCTCGCGATGGCGGCCGGTTAGGCAATGAATTTCTGAATGAGCCACCGCAATCGCGAGCAGGCTCACTCCTACAAGGGATTATGGTGATTATTCGAGGCGGGCCAGGCGCTCTTCCAGCGCGGCAATCCGTGCTTCCAGCTCTTCGATGCGCTCAACGCAAACGCCGCTATTTGAGCGCTCCCCGGGATTCTGCCGCGCGGCCAGAATCGCCTCGATGTCCGCTGGATCGCCCAGTGCATGGGTGTAACGGTCTTCGCGCTGACCGGCCTGACGCGGGATCAACACTGCCAGCCCGCGCGCGATCAGGCGTTCAAGCTGATGCAGCACTTGCTCGGCATCTTCGAAGTCATGCATGCGGCCGCTGCGGGTCAGCAGCTCGTTGACGGTCTGCGGGCCGCGCAGAAACATCAGCCCGGTGAGAATCACCTGGGCCGGCACCAGTTCCAGCGCCTTGTCGAGCTTGTGCTCCCAGCGATCGGCGCGGCTGCCCATGACCAGTTTGGTGTAACCGTGGCTTTCCAGCGACCGCAGGCTCTGGCCGACCTGGCCCTGGGTCAGGTTCATCACCGGCTCGCGGCTGGTTTTCTGATTGCAGGCCAGCACCAGCGCATTGAGGGTCAGCGGGTAGGTTTCCGGGCTGGTGGCCTGTTTCTCGATCAGCGAGCCCAGGATGCGGATTTCCGTGGCGTTGAGCCGGGGTTCGTCGGTGGTGGTTTCAAGTTCGGTAGTCATCGCGCGTTCCCTCTGCAGTCGAAGGCGCCTAGCCTAATCCTTGGCTAACAAAAGGCAAGCCGTGTGGTCATCAAGCATGGCTATAATCGCCTCCACGTTCCACCCAGCCACCATACGAGACTGCCATGACCATTTCCCTGTACGCCGCATCCGTCCCGGTTTTTCAACAAATGCTCAACGCCCTGAGCGATGTCCTGAAAAAGGCTGAAGCCCACGCCACCGAGAAAAACATCGACTCGAACGCCTTCCTGCAAGCGCGCCTGTACCCGGACATGTTCCCGCTGGTGCGTCAGGTGCAGATTGCGGTCGACTTCGCCAAAGGCGTTTCCTCGCGTCTGGCCGAAGTCGAAATCCCGAAATATGACGACACCGAAACCACCTTCGCCGAACTGCAGGCGTTGATCGCCAAGGTCCTGGCCTACATCGGCGAGATCAAGCCGGAGCAGATCAACGGCAAGGAAGGCATCGAAATCGTTACCCGCCCGGGCACCCCGAAAGAGAAGCGCTTCAGTGGCCAGGCCTACCTGCTGAGCTACGGTCTGCCGCAGTTCTTCTTCCACGTCACCACCACCTACGCGCTGCTGCGTCACAACGGTGTTGAAGTGGGTAAACGCGATTACATGGGCGCGTACTAAAACACCCGGCAACAAAAAAGCCCGCCAAGGTTTGTGCCTTGGCGGGCTTTTTATTACGTTTTTTGTAGGAGTGAGCCTGCTCGCGATAGCGGTGTGTCATTCAAAGGTGAGTTTGCAGATCAGACGCCATCGCGAGCAGGCTCACTCCTACAGGGGTTATGCGGTGCGTTGGGCCTTCGCTTCTTCACCCAGGCACGCCGCTGCGGTAAACAGTACGTCGGTGGACGAGTTCAGCGCGGTTTCCGCCGAATCCTGCAGCACACCGATGATGAAACCGACCGCCACCACCTGCATGGCAATTTCGCTCGGAATGCCGAACAGGCTGCACGCCAGCGGGATCAGCAGCAGCGAGCCGCCGGCCACGCCCGAGGCACCGCAGGCACAGATCGCCGCCACGACGCTGAGCAGGATCGCAGTCGGAATATCCACGGCAATGCCCAGCGTGTGCACGGCGGCCAGGGTCAACACGGTGATGGTGATCGCCGCGCCGGCCATGTTGATGGTTGCGCCCAGCGGGATCGACACCGAGTAGGTGTCTTCATGCAGGCCCAGGCGCTTGCTCAATTCCAGGTTGACCGGAATGTTCGCCGCCGAACTGCGGGTGAAAAACGCGGTGATGCCGCTTTCACGCAGGCACTTGAGGGTCAGCGGGTACGGGTTGCGACGCAGTTTCCAGAACACGATCAGCGGGTTCATCACCAGCGCCACGAACAGCATGCAGCCCAGCAGCACCGCCAGCAGGTGCGCGTAACCGATCAGCGCGCCGAAGCCCGAGGTGGCGAGGGTCGAGGCCACCAGGCCGAAAATGCCCAGCGGGGCGAAGCGAATCACCACGCGCACGATCACGGTCACGCCGTTGGACAGGTCGCCCAGCACTTCACGCGTGGTGTCACCGGCATGGCGAATGGCGACGCCCATGCCGATCGCCCAGGCCAGAATGCCGATGAAATTGGCGTTCATCAGCGCGCTGACCGGGTTGTCGACCACGCTCAGCAGCAGGCTTTGCAGGACCTCGGCGATGCCCCCCGGTGCGGTGACCGCCACGTTATCGGTGGACAGCACCAGATGGGAGGGGAATGCCATGCTGGCGACAACCGCCACCACGGCTGCCGCGAAGGTGCCGAGCAGGTACAGGAACAGGATCGGCCGGATGTGGGTTTCCTGACCATGCTTGTGGTTGGCAATCGACGCCATCACCAGCACGAACACCAGAATCGGTGCCACGGCTTTCAGCGCCGAGACAAACACTTTGCCGATAAACGCAGAACCTTTCGCCGCTTCCGGGGCGAACAGCGCCAAGGCGATACCGGCAATCAGGCCGATCAGGATCTGCGTGACCAGGCTGAGGTTTTTCAGGCGTTGCAATAGAGAAGGGGAAGAAGCGGTCATAACGGCATCTCTGATTTTTTATAGGGTGCAAGGTTGCGTGAAACCGGTGATACATCGGGGGCAGGTCACCGGCACGAACCGAAAGGGCTGACGCGCCATCAACGCTGTTAAACAGGCCGCTGAATAGGGTGTACGTTTTTCAGGGCGCGGACTTTATCACAGCGTAGGCCTGATCCTTCAGGTGTGTGACGATCTGCCACCCGATTGATCGGCAAGTCGGCAGGTTTGTGCAAGTCAGTGCCGAAACACTCTGTTAAGATTCGCCATCCTCATTTTAATAGTTGCCAGCGGGCCGTTCGGTCATCGCTGGTGTCGTCGTTTTGCTGGAGTTGCTCATGCTGTTGCCCATCCTTCTGTTGTCCGCCGCCGGATTCACGGTGCTGACCACGGAGTTCGTTATTGTCGGCCTGCTGCCGGCGATTGCCCGCGACCTGGCGGTAACCATCCCGCAGGCCGGTCTGCTGGTGACGCTATTCGCGTTCACGGTGGCGATGTTCGGTCCATTCCTGACCGCGTATTTCGCCCGCTTCGAGCGGCGCAAGCTGTTCATCACCATTCTGATCATGTTCGGCCTGGCCAACACCGTGGCAGCGCTGGCACCGAACATCTGGGTCATGGCCATCGCCCGACTGATTCCGGCGCTCGGCCTGCCGGTGTTCTGGGCGCTGGCCAGTGAGACCGCGGTGGACATCGTCGGTCCGGATTACGCCGGCCGCGCCATCGCCAAGATCGGCTTCGGCATCGTCTGCGCCACGGTGTTCGGCATTCCGGTGGGCACGTTGATTTCCGACGCGTTCGGCTGGCGCAGTGCCTTTGCGATTCTGGCAGTGATCGCCTTCGCCAAGGCCTTGCTGCTGTTTGTCTACCTGCCGAAAACCAGCCTGCACCAGCATCAGGTCAGCTTCGCCTCGCAGTTCAAGATCCTGCGCAGCCCGCTGATGATCGGCCATGTCGTGTTATCGATCCTGGTGTTCAGCGGCATGTTCACCGCCTACACCTATCTGGCCGACATCCTTGAGCGTCTGGCCGGGTTTAACGGTACCGTGGTCGGCTGGTGCCTGATGGGCTTTGGTGCGGTCGGTTTGATCGGCAACTCGCTGGGTGGCCGTGCGGTGGATCGTCATCCGTTGGGGGCGTCAGTGCTGTTCTGCGCGTTCATGATTGCTGGCATGGTCTCGCTGGTGCCGAACATTCATTCGCCGCTGGGGCTGGCGGTAGCGATGGGCATTTGGGGCGTGACCCAGGCTGCGTTGTTCCTGGTCAGCCATGTGCGCCTGATGAAGGCCGCGCCAGAAGCGCCAGCCTTTGCCGCTTCGCTGAACATCGCCGGGGCCAACCTCGGAATCGGTCTGGGCGCGATGATTGGCGGTCGGGTGATCGACAGTGCCGGTCTGAGCTTTCTCGGCTTCGCTGCAGCCGGATTCATTCTGTTGTCGGTCTTCCTCGCCATGGTGCTGATGACGCTCAAGCCGCGCGAAACCTGCGCCCAGGCGTCATAACGCGGTAAACAGTTCGCGTCGGGCACCTTCGGTAATCGCAACGATGCCGGGGTGCTTGACCTTGCGCTCCACCGAAATGGCGTAGAACGACTCGGTTACCGCGTCGGTCTGGCCAATCACTTCGACGCCGTACTGGCGTTTGACTTCATCGGCAATCACGCTCGGGCCGATGAAAATCCCGCTGCCCGATTGGCCAAAGGCCTGCATCAGGGCGCTGTCATCGAATTCCCCAACGATTTTCGGCTGGATCTGCTGCTCGGCAAACCAGCGCTGCAAACGGCTGCGGACCACGGTTTCCGCGCCGGGAATCAACAACGGTGCGCCGTTGAGGTTGCGCGGAAAGTCCTGCCCGTATTGTGCTGCCAGCTGCGCGGTGGCGAAGAAACTGATCCCGCATTCCCCAAGCTTCTGGCTGTAGCCCTTGATGTCGAGATGCGAGGGCATCGGGCTGTCGGAAATCACCAGGTCCAGACGCTGGATCGCCAGGTCCGCCAGCAGACGTTCGAGTTTGTCTTCGCGGCAGGTGATGCGCAGCGGCTCGTTCAGCTCCATGGTCGGCGCAATCAGGCGATAGACGATGGATTTGGGCACCACATCCGCTACGCCGACGCGGAACAGGATCTGCTGTTCATTGGGCTGGGCGCGCAGCATCAGCTCCAGCTCACCACCCAACTGGAACATCTGTTCAGCGTAGGGCAGGGCTTGGCGCCCGGCTTCGGTCAGCTCCAGTTGGCGGCCGACTCGTTGAAACAGTTCGATGCCATAAGTCTGTTCGAGCAGCGAAATCTGCCCGCTGATGGTCTGCGGGGTCAGGTTCAGCTGTTCGCAGGCGCGCACGATGCTGCCGGTCTTGGCGACCACCCAGAAGTAATGCAGTTGTCGGTAATTGAGCATCACGCGGTTCCCCTGTAGGAGCTGTCGCAGGCTGCGATCTTTTGACGTTTAAAAACAAGATCAAAAGATCGCAGCCTGCGGCAGCTCCTGCATGAATATCTGGATTCGTATAAATCGAAGTATAGCCGCTAAAAATACGAATTTTCCTGAAGTGTTTGACTCCCTAGAATGCCCAGCCAG
Organism: Pseudomonas sp. MG-9; assembly: GCF_018729515.1. Classification (NCBI taxonomy): domain Bacteria; kingdom Pseudomonadati; phylum Pseudomonadota; class Gammaproteobacteria; order Pseudomonadales; family Pseudomonadaceae; genus Pseudomonas; species Pseudomonas sp. MG-9. The sequence continues at coordinate 382,366 of NZ_JAHHZH010000003.1, read as the reverse complement.
CGACGAGTGGTCTGTGACCTTGTCTGTTCATTTGAAGGAAACCTTATGAAATACACAATTCCAGCACTGATGTTTACGTCTTTACTGCTTATGGCCGGTTGTGATCAGGCCGAGAAAAGCGCCCAGCAGTTGATGGGCAAGGCCGCCGAGAGCGCCAAGCAGGCGATCGACGACACGCATAAAGCCGCGGAACAAGCGCTCAGCGACGCCACTGGCGGCCTGATCGAGAAAAAAGCAGCACCGGAAGCAGACGCGGAAAAATCCGAATCTTCCTCCAAGACCATTTAAACCGTCTTACAAAGAGTCAGGACTGACCCATGGAATATCTGTTAGAACTCGCCGCCAGCCCCGCCGCCTGGGTTGCATTGGCCACACTGGTGGTGATGGAGATCGTGCTCGGCATCGATAACCTGATCTTTATTTCGATCCTGACCAACAAGCTGCCTGTGCAGCATCGGCAGAAGGCCCGTCGGATCGGTATCGGCATGGCGCTGATCCTGCGTCTGGCCCTGTTGAGCACCATCGCCTTCATCGTGCAACTGACCGAACCTGTGATCGAAATCATGGGCCAGGCGTTCTCCTGGAAGGACATGATCCTGATTGCCGGTGGTCTGTTCCTGGTGTGGAAAGCCACGACCGAGATCCATCACAGCATGGATCCGGCGCCGGAAGACCCGAAAACCGCGACGTCGACCGTGACCCTGGGCTTCGCTGCCGCGATCGGTCAGATCCTGATGCTGGACATGGTGTTTTCCATCGACAGCATCATTACCGCGGTGGGCATGACTGAGCACTTGCCGATCATGGTGATTGCGGTAGTGGTTTCGGTGATGGTGATGCTGTTTGCGGCTGAGCCTCTGGCCAAGTTCATCAACGACAACCCGACGGTGGTGATGCTGGCTCTGGGCTTCCTGATCATGATCGGCATGACGCTGATCGCCGAAGGCTTCGGCGCCCACGTACCGAAAGGTTATGTATACGCGGCCATGGCCTTCTCGGCAGCGATTGAGGTGCTGAACATGATGTCGCGCCGGACGAAGCAGAAGAAACTGGCTCAACAGGCGTAATCTGCAACAAATCAAAAGGCCGGCTGGACTCCTGGAGTCCAGCCGGCCTTTTTGCCTTTCGCCTTATGTAGGAGCTGCCGCAGGCTCGGGCCGCGATCGGACGATCTTTTGACTTTAAAGATCAAAAGATCGCAGCCTGCGGCAGCTCCTACAGGGGGGCATATCAGGCGACGTGGTAAAGGTTCAGTGCGCAGTCGCGTGGCGCACGCGTTGTTTTTCTGGCTTATGAATCGGGGGCGATTCGACCGGGTGATGGTGGCGCCGCGAAATCCGCAGCACGCCCCACAGCATGGCGGCAGCAACGGCCAGCCAGCCGGCTATCAACATTACGATGGTCATGGTCAGGCTCATCTGTGCCTCCTCTTTGCCCTGCGTCGGGCACACGCTTTTTCAATTCGCTCTGTTTCAGTGACAGTCTAGTCAACGGCGTGTTTCAGACTATTGACCAAAGGTCGGTGAAGACCAATCAGTTCGCTCTATGCAATCGATCGGTCTGCGGTTTAAGGCTATACCGCGGGCGTGCGCCGCCCTATGATCGCAGGCGTTGCCGGAACACGATGACCGGCGTCTGATCAGAGAGTGACGATGGTGCAGGTATTGACTCGATTGCGAGGGGCGCTGCTGGTGGCCGGTTGCGTGGCCGTGTTGGCGGGGTGTGCAGGCAGTGTGGCGCCGCAGGTCAAGCGCCTGCCGGAGCGGGTCGAACTCAGCGGCACGTTCTATCGGGGTGAAGCCAACCAGAGTGGCCCGCAAGTGCTGGCCAGCCTGTTGTCGCAGCAGGGCGTCATGATTACGCCGGGCTTGCTGGAAAAGCCATTGCATCTGCCGGGTGCACAGGATCAGTTGCAGCAGAACCTGCAAAATCTTGCGCGCGAATACGGCATGGTGGTCTATCCGCTGGACAGCAACTTGCCGGCCTTGCTGACCCAGGTGGCGGCCGGTTATCCGGTGATGGTGCGTTTCAGCGAAGGCTCGGCATTCTGGGCTGAACCGCGTTACGCGATCCTTTCCGGTTACGACCGGCGCAAGCAGAAAGTGCTGTTGCGCGCTGGCATGAACCATCGTGAATTGATGAGTTTCAGCTCCTTTGAATCGGCGTTCGAAAAGTCGGGCGGCTGGGCAGTGCTGATCCAGAAACCGTCGCAGATTCCTGCCGAGGTCGATCGCCAGCGCTGGCTCAAGGCGGCGGACGAACTGGCGCAGGCCGGACAGGAGCGTGAAGCGGCGCAAGCCAAAAAGGCCTTGGCCGCACATTAAGCTCCGTTCGTCATCTGCCGGGCACCCTCACGCCCGGCAGGCCTCTCATTGATAGAGCCCGAATGTGCGGGTGAATCAGGAGGCGAGCATGGCAGATTCCCCATCCCCGAAAGGCCCACACTCAAGCGAGCATTCGTCCGGTCATGATCTGGGCTTCGATCCGGATTCCCCGGACCTCGACGATCCCCAGGTTGACCCCGTCGGCCCCGCCAAGGCGCCGAAAGACGTGCAACCCGACGAAGACAGCAAGCGCCCGGCCAAACCTTATGACCCGTTAGCCGATCTGAAACCCTGAAGTGAGGTGCGTATGAGTACCGATTCCAGCTTCGACGATAAACATCCGGACAGTGTGCCGACCACGCCTGAAGAAGAGGTGGACCCGGTACTGGATCCGGACAGCCCGCTGCGTGATCCGTTGGCTCGGCCGAATGTGGTGACGCCTGAGCATCATCGTGATCCGAGTGCCGGTGATGGCATTCCCGATGACGATAAAATGCCGTTACCCAATGATTGAGTGACGGGTATTTAACGACTGGCTAATTACCTCTGTGGCGAGGGAGCTTGCTCCCGCTGGACTGCGCAGCAGGCCTTTCTTGTTAAAAAAGAAGGTCCGCTACGCGCCCCAGCGGGAGCAAGCTCCCTCGCCACCGTTGGGTATTTCGAGTTACTTGGAGGCTTCGACTACGCCGCTCTGGCGACCCTTGAGGTTTTTCTCGGCCTTGTATTGTTGCGCGACCGCCGGGACATTGGTGCTCCGGCCGGTTTCCATCCAGCTGCGGATACGGCTCGCATCGGCGAAATGGGTGTATTTGCCGAACGCATCGAGAATCACCAGGGCGACCGGACGGTTGCTCATCCGCGTCACCAGTACCAGACAGTGGCCGGCGGGGTTGGTGAAACCGGTTTTGGTGATCTTGATGTCCCAGTCGGCCTTGTTCACCAAATGATCGGTATTGCGGAAACCCAAGGTGTAGTTGGGTTTGCGGAACGACACGGTTTTTTCCTTGGTGGTGGTCAGCTCACTGAGGATGGGGTGCTTGCTCGCGGCTACCAGCAGTTTGCTCAGGTCGCGAGCGGTGGAGACGTTGCGCTCGGACAGCCCCGTCGGCTCAACGTAGTGCGTATTGGTCATGCCCAGTGCCTTGGCCTTGGCGTTCATTGCCGCGATGAACGCCGCATAACCGCCCGGATAGTGATGGGCCAGGCTGGCGGCAGCGCGGTTTTCCGAGGACATCAGGGCGATCAGCAGCATCTCGCGGCGCGGCAGTTCGCTCTTGAGTTTGACTCGGGAGAACACACCTTTCATTTCCGGCGTGTGACTGATGTCGACGTCGATCCATTCGTCCATGTTCTGGTGCGCTTCAACCACGACCAGTCCGGTCATCAGCTTGCTCACCGAAGCGATCGGCACGATCACGTCCGGGTTGCTCGAATAGATGACTTTATTGGTCTGCAAATCCATAAGCAGGGCGCTGCCGGAGGCGATCTTCAGTTGCGAGGCATCGCGTGGCGCGGCGGTGGTTTCAGCGGCGTTGACAGTTGGCGTGACGAATGTGCCTGAAACAGCAAAAACCAGGCTCAGGATCGAAAGACGAATTTTCACGCGGGCGAACTCATAAAAGTTGGATATTCCGTTAGTTTGTAACGGGTTATTTCTTCAAAGCGTCGCATTCTAGGAGTATGGCTGAAGATCTGTCGATGGTTGTTTGACTGACCTGAAAATCTCGTGAAAAGGCCTGTAAAAAGAGGGGTTTCCGGCGAACGGTTAGTGTTTTTTCTCAGACACGAAAAACCCCGCACCAGGCGGGGTTCTTTTACCGGGGGAAAACGCCTCAGGCGTGCAGGGTTTCTGCCGCGTAAAGGGTGTTTTCCAGCAGGCAGGCGCGGGTCATCGGGCCGACACCGCCCGGAACCGGAGTGATCCAGCCGGCGCGCGGCAGGGCGGTTTCGTACACTACGTCACCCACCAGCTTGCCGTCTTCCTGACGGTTGATGCCGACGTCGATGACGATCGCGCCTTCCTTGATCCACTCGCCCTTGACCAGGCCCGGCTTGCCGGCGGCCACGACCACCAGATCAGCCCGACCGACGTGGCCGGCCAGATCCTTGGTGAAGCGGTGCGTGACGGTCACGGTGCAACCGGCCAGCAGCAGTTCCATCGCCATCGGGCGACCGACGATGTTGGACGCGCCAACCACCACCGCGTCCAGACCATAAAGGTCCACGCCCGTGCTTTCCAGCAAGGTCATGATGCCTTTTGGGGTGCATGGACGCAGCAGCGGGATGCGCTGGGCCAGGCGACCGACGTTATAAGGATGGAAGCCGTCGACGTCTTTGTCCGGGCGGATGCGTTCCAGCAGTTTGGAAGCGTCCAGGTGCTCGGGCAGCGGCAGTTGCAGCAGCACGCCGTCGATCGCCGGGTCGTCGTTGAGGCGATCGATCAGATCGGTCAGCGCTTGCTGAGTGGTTTCGCAAGGCAGGTCGTAGGCTTGAGAGAGGAAGCCGACCTCTTCACAGTCTTTACGCTTGTGCGAGACATAAACCTGAGAGGCAGGATCGCTGCCGACCAGGATCACCGCGAGGCCGGGAGTGCGCAGGCCTTGCTGGCGACGCTCGGCAACTCGTTGGGCGATCTGCTGGCGCAGGCTGGCGGCGATCGATTTGCCGTCGATTAGTTGTGCAGTCATTGCGCGTGATTAACCATCGAGAGGGGAAAAAAAGAGAACGCATTCTCGCATGTCAGGCGGTGAGGGCAAAGGCGCTTGGTCAGCTAATTCCCCTAACTCCTTTAATTAAATGAATTTTTTTCAAAAAGGATTTGACGACCTTGGGAGCGCTCTATACTATTCGTCGCACTTGTCGGGCACAGCCTAGCACTGGTTAAGAAGGTCGAGCGGAATTACGGTTCTGCAACACTGGAAAGCATTTAGTTTGTAGTCCTCCAAGAGTACAGATTAATAAGGCGCCCGTAGCTCAGCTGGATAGAGCATCCGCCTTCTAAGCGGATGGTCGCAGGTTCGAGTCCTGCCGGGTGCGCCATTAGGCAGCTTTGGCACAAGTAGCGCGATATGGTGGGCGTAGCTCAGTTGGTAGAGCACGGGATTGTGACTCCCGTTGTCGTGGGTTCGATCCCCATCGTCCACCCCATATTTCGAAAGGCGCCAGATGTAACAGTCTGGCGCCTTTGCTTTAAAAGCTTCATCTGCGGATGTGGTGGAATTGGTAGACACACTGGATTTAGGTTCCAGCGCCGCGAGGCGTAAGAGTTCGAGTCTCTTCATCCGCACCAATTAAAGCTTCATTCATGCCGCAGGCCGGATGAAGTTCAGCAAAGAAGTTGAATGGCTTTTTTGTGATGCAATATGGTGGGCGTAGCTCAGTTGGTAGAGCACGGGATTGTGACTCCCGTTGTCGTGGGTTCGATCCCCATCGTCCACCCCATATTTCGAAAGGCGCCAGATTTAACAGTCTGGCGCCTTTTTTGTTTTACGGCTTGTGGTTTGGCTGCGCAGGGTCTCGGGTCGCAGGGGCGGGGCGTTTCGTCGTGTTTCCGGGCTTGAGGCTGGCGTGCCGACCACCGGCCATGTTTGCGGGATCCGCCGTCAGGGAGATGGCTCACAGGCGCTTCTATATATAGAGGCGGTTGAAGCAGAGCCCTGGCGTGATGGTCCTTATTCGTCTTCGGGGTGGAGTGCATTGCTGCATTCACACCTATAAATGGCCTGCTGTTTTTTTACCCGTTTTCAGTAGGGTGACTTCTTGAGTTTGACCCACTAGAATGCATGCCCTTGATTCTGGGGTCGGAAACGGCCGGCTAACGTCTGTGCAACGAGGAATATCCATGCAAGTTTCTGTTGAAAATACTACTGCTCTTGAGCGCCGCATGAGCGTCACCGTGCCGGCTGAGCGCATTGAGAGCCAGGTCAACAAGCGTCTGCAGCAGACTGCCCAAAAGGCCAAGATTGCTGGCTTCCGTCCAGGCAAAGTGCCTATGAGCGAAATCAAGCGCCGTTTCGGTGCTGACGCTCGTCAGGAAGCTGTTGGTGATGTCATCCAGTCCTCCTTCTACGAAGCTGTGGTTGAGCAGAAGCTGAACCCTGCCGGTTCGCCTTCGATCGAGCCGAAGTCGCTGGAAGCCGGCAAGGACCTGGAATACGTAGCCGTATTCGAAGTGTTCCCTGAGTTCACCGTTGCCGGTTTCGACGGCATCGCTGTCGAGCGCCTGAGCGCTGACGTGGCTGACGCTGATCTGGACAAGATGCTGGACATCCTGCGCAAGCAGAACACCCGTTTCGAAGTGGCCGATCGCGCTGCGCAGAACGAAGACCAGCTGAACATCGATTTCGTTGGCAAGGTTGACGGCGAAGTATTCGCTGGTGGCTCCGCCAAAGGCACTCAGCTGGTGCTGGGTTCCGGTCGCATGATCCCGGGCTTCGAAGAAGGCCTGGTTGGCGCCAAGGCGGGCGAAGAGCGCGTTCTGAACCTGACCTTCCCTGAGGACTATCAGAACCTGGACCTGGCTGGCAAAACCGCCGAGTTCACCGTGACTGTCAACACTGTTTCCGAGCCTAAGCTGCCTGAGCTGAACGAAGAGTTCTTCGCTCAATTTGGTATCAAGGAAAGCGGCATCGACGGTTTCCGCACTGAAGTTCGCAAGAACATGGAGCGTGAACTGCGTCAGGCCATCAAGTCCAAGGTCAAGAATCAGGTAATGGACGGTCTGCTGGCCACCAACCCGATCGAAGTGCCAAAGGCTCTGCTGTCCAACGAAGTTGACCGTCTGCGCGTGCAGGCTGTTCAGCAGTTCGGCGGCAACATCAAGCCTGATCAACTGCCGGCCGAGCTGTTCGAAGAGCAAGCCAAGCGCCGTGTAGTGCTGGGTCTGATCGTGGCTGAAGTGGTCAAGCAATTCGACCTGAAGCCTGACGAAGCCCGCGTTCGTGAAATGATCCAGGAAATGGCTTCGGCTTATCAGGAGCCTGAGCAGGTTGTGTCCTGGTACTACAAGAACGAGCAGCAACTGAACGAAGTTCGTTCGGTTGTGCTGGAAGAACAAGTTGTGGATACTGTTCTGCAGAAAGCTAGCGTGACCGACAAATCGGTCTCTTACGAAGAAGCGGTCAAGCCGGTAGAAGCTCCAAAAGCCGACTGATTGTTTTTGCGTTAAGAAGTACACACATAAGCCAGCCTTCGAGCTGGCTTATGCGTATTCAAGACATAACTATTTGGGAGTGACTGCAGAGCATGTTCCGTAATTCGTATATTCAGCAGAACTCTGATATCCAGGCCGCAGGCGGCCTGGTCCCGATGGTTGTCGAGCAATCTGCTCGTGGCGAGCGCGCCTATGACATCTACTCGCGCCTTCTGAAGGAGCGCGTAATCTTTCTGGTGGGTCCTGTAGAGGACTACATGGCCAACCTGATCTGTGCGCAATTGCTGTTCCTTGAAGCGGAAAACCCGGACAAGGACATCCATCTTTACATCAACTCCCCGGGCGGTTCGGTGACAGCGGGCATGTCGATCTACGACACCATGCAGTTCATCAAGCCAAACGTATCGACGACCTGCATTGGTCAGGCGTGCAGCATGGGTGCATTCCTGCTGACCGCCGGTGCACCTGGCAAGCGTTACTGCCTGCCGAACTCGCGCGTGATGATTCACCAGCCACTGGGCGGTTTCCAGGGCCAGGCGTCGGATATCGAAATCCATGCCAAGGAAATCCTCTTCATCCGCGAGCGTCTGAACACGCTGATGGCCAAGCACAGCGGTCGTACGCTTGAAGAAATCGAGCGCGACACCAACCGCGACAACTTCATGAGTGCAGAAGCTGCGAAGGAATACGGCCTGATCGACGAAGTCATCAGCCAGCGTCCCGCGTAAAATAAGCAGCTCAAAATAGGGTTGGTCGGCAGGTCCGACCACCAGCGGGCTTGAAAAAGCCCGCAATAGCCTTCATCTTGTGTTGCAAGCCTATCGGATTTGGATCGAACGAATGACTGACACCCGCAACGGCGAGGACAACGGCAAGCTGCTCTATTGCTCCTTCTGTGGCAAAAGCCAGCATGAAGTGCGCAAATTGATTGCCGGCCCCTCGGTCTTTATCTGCGACGAGTGCGTCGACCTGTGCAATGACATCATCCGCGAGGAGGTGCAGGAAGCACAGGCCGAAAGCAGCGCGCATAAATTGCCTTCGCCTAAAGAAATCAGCGGCATCCTTGATCAGTATGTAATCGGTCAGGAGCGTGCGAAAAAGGTTCTGGCCGTAGCGGTGTACAACCACTACAAGCGCCTGAACCAGCGTGACAAGAAGGCTGACGACGTCGAACTCGGCAAGAGCAACATCCTGCTGATCGGCCCGACAGGCTCCGGTAAAACCCTGCTGGCCGAAACACTGGCCCGCCTGCTGAACGTTCCGTTCACCATCGCCGACGCAACCACCCTCACCGAGGCCGGTTACGTAGGTGAAGATGTCGAGAACATCATTCAGAAACTGCTGCAAAAGTGCGATTACGACGTGGAAAAAGCCCAGATGGGCATTGTCTATATCGACGAAATCGACAAGATTTCCCGCAAGTCCGACAACCCGTCGATCACCCGCGATGTTTCCGGTGAAGGCGTGCAGCAGGCCTTGCTCAAGTTGATCGAAGGCACGGTCGCTTCCGTTCCGCCGCAAGGTGGCCGCAAGCATCCGCAGCAGGAATTCCTGCAGGTCGACACCCGTAACATCCTGTTCATCTGCGGTGGTGCGTTCTCTGGTCTGGAAAAGGTTATTCAAAACCGTTCCACCAAGGGCGGCATCGGTTTCAATGCAGAAGTGCGCAGCAAGGAGGAAGGCAAGAAAGTCGGTGAATCCCTGCGTGAAGTCGAGCCTGACGATCTGGTCAAGTTCGGTCTGATCCCGGAGTTCGTCGGTCGTCTGCCGGTCCTCGCGACGCTGGACGAGCTGGATGAGGCTGCGCTGATGCAGATCCTCACCGAGCCGAAAAATGCTCTGACCAAGCAGTATGCCAAGCTGTTCGAGATGGAAGGCGTGGATCTGGAATTCCGGACCGACGCACTGAAATCGGTCGCCAAGCGTGCCCTGGAGCGTAAAACCGGTGCCCGTGGCCTGCGTTCGATTCTCGAAGGTGTGCTGCTCGACACGATGTACGAAATTCCCTCGCAGTCCGAGGTGAGCAAAGTCGTCATCGATGAAAGCGTGATCGAAGGCAAGTCCAAGCCACTGTATATCTACGAAAACAGTGAGCCGACGGCCAAGGCAGCGCCGGACGCGTAAGCGTTCACACTGCCGGAACAAAGAAGGGGCCTTCGGGCCTCTTTTTTTTTATGTCGTTTTTTACATCCGCTTTGCGCTTGTTTTTTTTCAAGGCAGCCCCCATCTTGGTTTCAAGCTTAATTCCATCTGATTACGGCCATATGGCCGCCGTAGAGGCGAAATCATGAAGACAACCATCGAATTGCCTCTCCTGCCATTGCGTGATGTCGTGGTTTATCCGCACATGGTTATCCCGCTGTTCGTGGGGCGCGAGAAATCCATCGAAGCCCTCGAGGCTGCGATGACGGGCGACAAGCAGATCCTGCTGCTGGCCCAGAGAAACCCGGCTGATGATGATCCCGGTGAAGACGCTCTCTATCGCGTAGGGACCATCGCGACTGTGCTGCAGCTGCTGAAGCTGCCGGACGGTACCGTCAAGGTTCTGGTCGAAGGTGAGCAGCGCGGCGCTGTAGAGCGCTTCAGCGAAGTCGACGGCCATTGCCGTGCCGAAGTCTCGCTGATCGAGGAAGTCGACGCCGCCGAGCGCGAGTCGGAAGTCTTTGTGCGCAGCCTGCTGTCGCAGTTCGAACAATATGTGCAGTTGGGCAAGAAAGTCCCGGCTGAAGTCCTGTCGTCGCTCAACAGCATCGATGAGCCTGGGCGCCTGGTCGATACCATGGCTGCGCACATGGCGCTGAAAATCGAGCAGAAGCAGGAAATCCTCGAGATCATCGATCTGTCGGCCCGGGTCGAGCACGTGCTCGCCTTGCTGGATGCCGAGATCGATCTGCTGCAAGTTGAAAAACGCATTCGTGGCCGCGTCAAAAAGCAAATGGAGCGCAGCCAGCGCGAGTACTACCTGAATGAGCAGATGAAGGCCATTCAGAAAGAGCTGGGCGACGGTGACGAAGGTCACAACGAAATCGAAGAGCTGAAAAAGCGCATCGATGCTGCCGGGCTGCCGAAAGATGCCCTGGCGAAAGCCACCGCCGAGCTGAACAAGCTCAAGCAAATGTCGCCGATGTCCGCTGAAGCCACCGTGGTGCGCTCCTACATCGACTGGCTGGTTCAGGTGCCGTGGAAGGCACAAAGCAAGGTACGCCTCGACCTGGCGCGTGCTGAAGACATTCTCGATGCCGATCACTACGGCCTCGAAGAGGTCAAGGAGCGCATCCTTGAGTACCTCGCCGTGCAGAAGCGCGTGAAGAAGATCCGTGGCCCGGTGCTGTGCCTGGTCGGCCCTCCTGGCGTGGGTAAAACCTCGCTGGCGGAGTCGATTGCCCACGCCACCAACCGTAAATTCGTGCGTATGGCCCTGGGTGGCGTGCGTGACGAGGCGGAAATTCGTGGTCACCGCCGGACCTACATCGGTTCGATGCCGGGAAGATTGATTCAAAAGATGACAAAAGTGGGCGTGCGCAACCCGCTGTTCCTCCTTGACGAAATCGACAAGATGGGCAGCGACATGCGTGGCGATCCGGCGTCGGCGTTGCTGGAAGTGCTCGATCCGGAGCAGAACCACAACTTCAACGATCACTATCTGGAAGTCGATTACGACCTGTCCGATGTGATGTTCCTGTGCACCTCGAACTCGATGAATATCCCGCCGGCGCTGCTGGACCGGATGGAAGTCATTCGCCTGCCGGGCTACACCGAAGACGAAAAGATCAATATCGCCGTGAAATACCTCTCGCCGAAGCAGATCGCTGCAAACGGTCTGAAGAAGGGCGAGCTGGAATTCGACGAAGAAGCGATCCGCGACATCATCCGTTACTACACCCGTGAAGCGGGTGTGCGTGGCCTTGAACGGCAGATTGCCAAAGTCTGCCGCAAGGCCGTCAAAGAGCATGCGCTGGAAAAACGCTTCTCGGTAAAAGTGACAGCTGATCTGCTGGAACATTTCCTCGGTGTGCGCAAATTCCGCTACGGTCTGGCTGAACAGCAGGATCAGATCGGTCAGGTGACTGGCCTTGCCTGGACGCAAGTGGGCGGCGAATTGCTGACCATCGAAGCGGCTGTGGTGCCGGGTAAAGGTCAGTTGATCAAGACCGGTTCGCTGGGCGACGTAATGGTCGAATCGATCACTGCCGCGCTGACCGTTGTGCGCAGCCGTGCGAAGAGTCTGGGTATTCCTCTGGACTTCCACGAGAAGCGCGACACCCACATTCACATGCCGGAAGGGGCAACGCCGAAAGACGGTCCTAGCGCCGGTGTGGGCATGTGCACGGCACTGGTTTCGGCATTGACCGGGATCCCGGTGCGCGCCGATGTCGCCATGACCGGTGAGATCACTCTGCGTGGTCAGGTGCTGGCGATTGGTGGTCTGAAGGAAAAACTGCTCGCGGCGCATCGCGGCGGAATCAAGATTGTGATTATTCCGGAAGAGAACGTGCGCGATCTGAAGGAGATTCCTGACAATATCAAGCAGGATCTGCAGATTAAACCGGTTAAATGGATTGACGAGGTCCTGCAAATTGCGCTGCAATACGCGCCGGAGCCCTTGCCGGATGTGGCTCCGGAGATAGTTTCCAAGGACGAAAAACGTGAGTCTGATTCAAAGGAAAGAATTAGCACGCATTAATACGTTTTTGCCTGGGGGGCTTCCTTGACAGCTTTTTAGAGCCCTTGTTATAAAGCGGCTCTTAAGTGTCTGTAGGCCATTCAGCACTCGTTTTTGCTTTCACCAAAAAACTTAGAATCATCTCAAAATAGATATAAGGGGACTTAGAGTGAACAAGTCGGAACTGATTGATGCTATCGCTGCATCCGCTGATATCCCGAAAGCTGCTGCTGGCCGTGCGCTGGACGCTGTAATCGAATCCGTCACTGGCGCTCTCAAGGCTGGCGACTCCGTTGTTCTGGTTGGTTTCGGCACTTTCTCCGTGACTGATCGTCCAGCTCGCGTTGGTCGTAACCCACAGACCGGCAAGACGCTGCAAATCGCTGCTGCTAAAAAGCCAGGTTTCAAAGCCGGTAAAGCACTGAAAGAAGCAGTCAACTAAGTTAGTTTGTTTCAGGTTTTTACCCATCCGGGTCGGGGTCATGCCTGACTTGGCAGCGGAGCGGTAGAGCAGGTCGCTGAAACAGTGGTCTGTAACGCCGGGATCGAGGGTTCGAGCCCTGTCCGCTCCGCCAGTTACGAGAAGGCGCATCCTCGGATGCGCCTTTCTTCTATCCGGATTCTACCCACGCTCCACGGTTGCCAAATTTTTGAAGTTCAACCGTTTCTGGGGGACGCATGCTGCAGAATATCAGGGACAATTCACAAGGCTGGATTGCCAAGACCATTATCGGGGTCATCGTTGCACTGATGGCTTTGACCGGTTTCGATGCCATTTTCAAGGCCACCACGCACACTAACGATGCGGCCAAGGTCAATGGTGAAGAAATCAGCCAGAACGAGCTGAGCCAGGCCGTTGACATGCAACGCCGTCAGCTGATGCAACAGCTGGGCAAGGACTTCGATGCTTCCTTGCTTGACGAAAAAATGCTCCGCGAATCGGCCCTCAAGGGGCTGATCGATCGCAAGCTGCTGCTGCAAGGCGCAGAACAATCGAAATTCGCTTTCTCCGAAGGTGCACTGGATCAAGTGATCCTGCAGACCCCTGAATTTCAGGTGGACGGCAAGTTCAGCTCCGAGCGCTTTGACCAGGTGATCCGTCAACTGGGCTACACCCGCATGCAATTCCGCCAGATGCTGGCTCAGGAAATGCTGATCGGTCAGTTGCGCGCCGGTGTGGCAGGCAGCGGTTTCGTCACTGACGCCGAAGTGCTGGCCTTTGCCCGTCTGGAAAAACAGACCCGCGATTTCGCCTCGCTGAACGTCAAGGCCGATCCGGCCGCAGTCAAGCTGACCGACGATGAGGTCAAGGCCTACTACGACGAGCACGCCAAGGAGTTCATGACTCCTGAGCAAGTGGTTGTCGATTACGTCGAGCTGAAGAAGTCTTCGTTCTTCGACCAGGTTGCCGTCAAGGACGAAGACCTGCAGGCGGCGTATCAGAAAGAGATCGCCAACCTGTCGGAACAGCGTCGCGCGGCGCACATCCTGATCGAAGTCAACGACAAGACTACCGACGCTCAGGCCAAGGCGAAGATCGAAGAAGTCCGGGCGCGTCTGGCCAAGGGCGAGAAGTTCGAAGCGCTGGCCAAGGAGTTCTCGCAGGATCCGGGTTCGGCCAACAATGGCGGTGACCTTGGTTTCGCAGGTCCTGGCGTCTACGATCCAGCCTTCGAAAAAGCCCTGTACTCGCTGAACAAGGACCAGGTGTCGGAGCCGGTGCGTACCGATTTCGGTTACCACCTGATCAAGCTGCTGGGTGTTGAAGCACCGGAAGTACCGACCCTGGCCAGCCTGAAAGACAAGCTGACCCGCGAGCTGAAGACTCAGCAGGTCGAGCAGCGTTTCGTCGAAGCCACCAAGCAACTGGAAGACTCGGCGTTCGAAGCATCTGACCTGGCTCAACCCGCGGCGGATCTGAAACTGACCGTGCACACCTCCAAGCCGTTCGGCCGTGAAGGTGGCGAAGGTATTGCGGCCAACCGTGCTGTGGTGGCGGCGGCATTCAGCCAGGAAGTGCTGGAAGAAAACGCCAACAGCACCGGCATTGAGCTGGACCCGGAAACCGTGGTCGTGTTGCGTGCCAAGGAACACCTGAAGCCTGAGCAACTGCCGCTGGAAGCCGTTAACACGGCAATTCGCGCCCAACTGACCAAAGAGCACGCCAGTGCTGCCGCCAAGACCAAGGCAGAGCAGTTGATTGCCAGTCTGCGTGATGGCAAAACTGCGCTGGACAAGGCGGTTGACGGTCAGAACTGGAAGGTTGTGACGGCGGCGACTCGCGCTCAGGAAGGGGTTGACCCGACTGTGCTGCAGGCGCTGTTCCGCATGCCGAAACCGGCGGCCAAGGGCAAACCGACTTTCAGCAGCGTGACGTTGCAGGACGGTAGTCTGATGATCGTGCGCCTGGACGGTGTGAACGAGGCCGTTGCGCCGACTGACGAAGAGAAGGCGCAATACCGTCGTTTCCTCGCTTCTCGTGAAGGTCAGCAGGACTTTGCGGCGTTCCGCAAGCAGTTGGAGAGTCAGGCGGACATCAAGCGGTATTGATGTTTGACTGAGCGGTAAAAGGGAAGCCCCGATCTTATGGTCGGGGTTTTTTTTGCCCCAACGTTCGGCCCTCGCCGTGGCTCGGGTTCCTTCGTTACGGGGTAGACATCCAATCCCACTGTAGGAGCGAGCCTGCTCGCGAAGGCGGCCTGCCAGTCACTCAGTCCTTGGCAGACACACCCCAATATCCCGCTCACGCAAACCCATGACCCCGCGCCCTGAGCGCCGCACCCAAGGTCAATGCCAGCAACCCCACAACAATCCACGGAAAGGCCCCAACCCCCGGATTCCCCAGCAGCAAGCCACCGGCCAGCCCACCGCCGGCAATCCCGACGTTCCACAGTGTCACCAGCATCGATTGCGCCGTATCTGCAGCTTCTGCGGCGGTTTTTGCTGAGGCGGTCTGTAGGAGTGAAGGCATTGCACCGAATGCCAGGCCCCACACGGCGACGGCGATGTAGACCGCTGTCGCCGATTCACGCCAAAGGCCGAGAGCGATGGCTGAGAGCATGAACAGCGCCGTGCTGATCAGCACCAGTTCGCGCAGCCAATGATCGATCAGGCTGCCGACGATCCACAGGCTCAGCACCGAGGCCAGGCCGAATACCAGCAGCACCCGGTCGATATCGCCGCCCAGTCCCGACGGTTGCAGGAACGGCGCGATGTAGGTGTACAGCAGGTTGTGAGCGACCACGTAGGACAAGGTCACGAACAATACCGAGCGCACCCCGGGCAGGGTGAAGACCTGACGCAGGGGCAGGCGTTTTCCTGCGCGTTCACCGGCAAAGTCCGGCACTTGCCAGCGCACCCAGATCACCAGCAGCAGCGTCAGTGCGGTCATGATGGCGAAGCTCAGGCGCCAGCCAACCAGGGTGCCGAGCAGCGTGCCCACCGGGATGCCCAGTGACAGCGCCAGCGGCGCGCCGAGCATGGCTACGGTGATCGCGCGGCCTTGCAGGTGTGGGGCGACCATGCGACTGGCATAGCCTGCCAGCAATGCCCATAGCAGCCCGGCAAATATCCCGGCGAGCAAGCGTGCGATCAAGGTCAGCCAGTACAGCTCCGACAGGGCGGTGATGCTGTTGGCGACGGCAAAGCCACCAATGGCTGACAACAGTAATGGCCGGCGGCGCCAGCCGCGTGTGGCAATGGTCAGCGGGATGGCTGCCAGCATCGAGCCGATGGCGTACAGCGTGACCAATTGCCCGATCAGCGCCTGCGACACATTCAGGCCCGCGCTCATCTGCGGCAGCAGGCCGGCGGGCATGGCCTCGGTCAGCACGGTGATGAAGCCCGCGGTGGCCAGGGCCAGCAGCGCACCGAGGGGTAAGCGTTCGCGGACCTCGGCCGGGTGGGCGAGGCCTGAGGAGGTCAGTTGTGCGTCGTTCATGAGTCAGCGTCCATTTGCCGAAGGAGATGAAGGCTCTAGGCTAGGGTGCTGCGCATTAGAGAAAAATGGGTTACGGTTCCGAACATATCGGATACGGATGTCGTGAATGGGAGGATTGGGATGGACAGCCTGGGCGGTATTTCGGTGTTTGTGCAGGTCGCCGAGACCCGTAGTTTTACCGAGGCCGGGCGACTGCAGGGCGTCTCGTCCTCGGCGGTCGGCAAGAGTATTGCGCGGCTTGAAGCGCGACTCGGCGTGCGCCTGTTTCATCGCACCACCCGCAGCATCACCCTGACCAGCGAGGGCGCACTGTTCCTTGAGCGTTGTCGCAAGATCCTCGCCGAGGTGGAGGCTGCCGAGTTCGAACTGTGCAATTCGGCGTCACAGCCGCACGGCAAGCTGCGCATCAGCCTGCCGCAGGTGCACGGGCTGGTCATGCCGGTGATGAACGCGTTCATGGCGCTGTATCCGCAGATCGAGCTGGATCTGGACCTGACCGATCGTATGGTTGATGTGGTCGAGGAGGGTTTCGATGCGGTGATTCGGACCGGGCAGCCGCGAGATTCACGGCTGATGGCACGGCCTTTGGGCGAGTTTCACATGGTGTTGGTGGCGAGTCCGCTGTATCTGCAGCAGCGCGGTGTCCCGCAGGCGCCTGCTGATCTGGTGCAGCATGCCTGCCTGCGGCACACCTTTCATGCCACCGGCAAACTCGAACCGTGGCCGTTGATCCGCGAAGAGGGCGCGCCGGAGCCGAGCTTGCCGACGCGACTGGTCAGCACGTCCATCGAAGCCATCAACCATGCCGCCCTGGCCGGAATGGGCATCGCCTGCCTGCCGGACTTCATGGTTCATGAGGATGTGGCGCAGGGGCGTTTGCAGCGGGTCCTCGATGCGCATCTGCAACACGTCGGTCAGTTCTGGGTGCTGTGGCCTTCGAGTCGCCATGCAACCGCCAAATTGCGGGTATTTATCGATCATTTATCGGCGCGGCTTTTTCCAGACGCCCATCATCGGTAAAGTTGTAACTGTTTTAAGACACTAATCCGTACGCCGCGGGGCCGCGATCTGTTGCACAATACGCCCCGGACCGTTTTCCCTCAGGATGTTTAATGTTGATTTCAACTCCCATGCGTGTCGTTGGGTTGGCGCTGTTGTTGACCGCTGTCGCCGGCTGTTCGAAAGACAAGCCGATCTATGAGCATGAGAATTTCGACGATTCCGGTACGTATTCTCGCAATTACCCGGTGGCCGATGTCGCCAGTTGCGAGGCGGCCCGTCGTGCGCTGCTCAGCCAGGGTTACATCATCACCAGCAGTGACCCGAAGCTGGTCAGTGGCCACAAGAGCTTCCAGCAGACGGGTGAAACCCACCTGGAAATCAGCTTCAACGTGGTGTGTGCCGAAGATGGCAGTGCCAAGCACCATGCCACGGTATTCGCCAATGCCCTGCAGGATCGCTATGCGCTGAAGAAGACCAACAACTCCGCCAGCCTCGGGGTCGGCGTGTTGGGCTCGGTGTCGATGCCGATCGGCTCGTCGGACGATTCGATGGTCAAGGTCGCCAGTGAAACCGTGACCTCGCAGAAGTTCTACGAGCGTTTCTTCACCCTGGTCGAACTGTTCCTGCCAGCAGACGCGAAGAAAGCCGCGCACATCGAAGAAAAGCCCAAGACCGATCTGGGTGTGCCGGAGCCGAAGCCTGCCGCTGTAGCGCCGGCAACTCCCGCAACACCTGCGCCGGCAGTAGAGACAGCGCCTGCGCCGCCGCCGGCAGGGATTGTCGAGCCGGCCCAGATCATGGCGCCGGCAGCTCCGGCAGCGACACCCGCGCCGACCCCGGTTTCACCGACACCGGTGGGGTCCGAGCCGGTGGTGCCTCCCGCCGAGTCGGCGCCGATCATCCCGGCACCGAGTGCAGAACCTGCGCCGGCCACCGAAACAATCACACCGCCGGCCAACCCGACCAATATCCCGCCGCCATCGGAGCCGATTCCGGCGATGCAGTAATTCCGGGCACGAAACCCTGTGGGAGCAAAATAGCTCCCACAGTTGTTTCTGCCGTATGTGAAATCTCGTTACATTCCCCCGACAAAAATCCCGCGATAAATTCCTGACCACCTGCTACGTTTTATTTCATGAAGGCCGGGTTTCACTTTTCCTTCATACGGGCACGATATGCTCGAGGCACTGGTCATTTGACCGGGCTATTTTTCAAGCGGGCAGCAGGGGGATGACACGATGGACGACTATCAAGAAGAACTGCTCGAATACCAGGCGTTTGAACTGGATCAGCCAGAGCCGGCCGAAGACGCCACAGAGCTGTAAGGCGTCAGGCGGTTTTGCGGTGACTGCGGCGAAACTCGCCGGGCGTCTGGCCGCTCCAGCGTTTGAAGGCGCGTTGAAACGCCTCGGCTGAGGCAAAGCCCAGCAGGTAGGCAATCTCGCCGAACGCCAGTTCGGTGTCGCGGATATACGTCATTGCCAGATCGCGGCGGGTGTCATTGAGGATCGCGCGAAACTGCGTGCCTTCTTCGGCCAGTTTGCGGCGCAAGGTCCAGGTTGGCAGCTTCAGGCGTGCCGCCACTTCTTCCAGGTCGGGTTCCCGGCCACCATTGAGCAACGGCCCCAACAGCTGAGTGATGCGTTCACGCAGGCTGCGGGTGCGGGTCAATTGCTCCAGTTCCCGCTCACACAATGCAAGCAAATGCTTCCAGGTGCTGGGGCAGTGTTCCGGGTTGCGCAGGGCGAGGCTGTTCAGGTTCAGGCGCAATTGATTGCGTTCGGCGCCGAACTGGATCGGGCAGTCGCCCAACACACTGTAGGCATCGCGATAGTCCGGCTCGGCGAATTCGATGTCGATGCGCTCGGCGCGCAGTGGCTCGCGGCTGACGCTGGACAGCTGATGCAGCCAGCCGGCGATGATCGAATCCACCACAAAGCGGTTATAGGCGTTGTACGGGCTGATCGAGTAGAAGCGCAGCCAGGCGCCATGGGCGTCTTCGTGAAAGCTCGACTGTCCGCGATAGTTGGAGCCGTACAGCGGCTCGAAGCGGATCAGGCAACGGGCGGCTTCGCGCACGGTCGGCGCCTGTGCGGCGGTGACCCCGGCCAGTCCGGCCTGGCTCAAGCGGCTGAGCTGGCCCATGCGCAGGCCCAGCGCCGGATCGCCGGTCAACTGGATCGCGCTGTGCCCCAGACGCATGTAGCGCGGGATCGACAGCCGCGCACCAGCCTCGGCCAGTCGCGCCGCGTCCAGGCCATATTGTTCGAGCAACGGTTGCGGGTCGGCGCCATGGCTGCGCACCGCATCGGCCAGGCTGTGAACGAAGCCTACCGACAGATCCCCAAGGCGCATCGGCAGCGGCTTCATGGTTTACAACCAGATGTTCAGCAGACGCGCGCCACGGGCTTCGCCATCGGCGAATTGCTGGCCGTTGCTGCTGAGGAAGCTTTGCCCCGCACTGGGCTTGTCCCAGAACTGCCCGCGCAGGAATACGCTGATGCCGGCGATCGCCCGGCTGCTCGGTGGCTGCGCGGTCAGGGTCAGGCGATGCCAGGCCTGGCCTTCACTGATTTCCCCGGGCTTGAGGCTGACCGACCCCGGCGTACTCGAACCCTTGTAGCCGCCCCACGGCTGATTCCACGCACCGTGGCCGACCACAAACGCTGGCACCGCCACCAGTTGCGCGCCGAGTTCGTCGAGTTGGCGATAGTTGTCCGGGTACCAGCTGTCACTGCCGATCAGGACACCGAGACGCCCGGCCGGGGTGTCGACCACGGTGATTGCGTGCTCGTCTTCGCTTTCGATCACGTCGCGTTGTTCGAAGATCGGGTGCATCTGCCGCTGTGGCTGGCCCAGCGGCACGCCATCACGGCCAAACACCACGCTGCTGTTGAACAGCGCGCCGCTGCCCGGTTTGAGCTGGCCGTCGCGGATACTCGGTTCGGGCAGCACGATGGAACCGGCCACCAGCGTCACACGGAATTCCTTGGCAAGCCCCCCGAACAACGCCTGGTAATCCTTGGCCATGGACTTGGACTTCATGCGCAGATGCGCGTCGTCGAGGCGATTTTCGCCCTTGGCACTTAGCCAGGCGCGGGCGAACAGCAGCGGGTTGCTCGCCGCCAGCCAGTTCATTGCTTCGGCGAGGGTCGGGGCCTGATACAGCTCGTCTTTCTCGCCGCTGATCATCAGCCAGGTGCCGACATGCTCGGGCAGGACCACCACGGTTTTTTCGTTCAGCAGCCCCTGATCCTGCGCCTGCTGCAGATAGGCCGCGAGTTTGCGGTGCAGGCGCTCGGGGCTCTGGTAGTCGGTGGGGAACAGTTCCGGTTGAATCCCCAGCAAATTGCCACGGTCGGCCGGCGTGCCCTGATCGACCGCCAGTTTGATCCGCAGGTCCGACAGGTAATGCCCCGCCGGCCGGTCCGCCGCCCACATGGCGTAGGTGGTCAGGGCGGCAACGATGGCCATGGAGAAAAACAGGTACAGAAGTTTGCGCATGAAAACCAACAACAACCGGGTACAGAGTGTGGCGACTAGGGTAGGGCGCATGCCAGCGCTTGCCAAGGGGCGCTGCGCATTTGGATCAATAAGTTGTCAGTTTCGGTCATTGAGTGACAGCAGTGCGACTCTTAGTCTGTCGAACATGACTGACGGGGGACGCAGAGCTCCCGCAATTTCCGTGATCGCTCGTTGTGGAGTTACCGATGACCGCCGCTCATTACCCGCACCTGTTGGCCCCGCTGGACCTGGGATTCACCACGCTGCGCAACCGCACCCTGATGGGCTCGATGCACACTGGCCTTGAAGAAAAACCGGGCGGCTTCGAACGCATGGCGGCGTACTTCGCCGAGCGTGCCCGTGGCGGCGTCGGCCTGATGGTCACCGGCGGCATCGGCCCGAATGACGAGGGCGGTGTGTACTCCGGCGCGGCCAAACTGACCACCGAGGAAGAAGCGCTCAAGCACCGCATCGTCACCCGCGCGGTGCACGAGGCGGGCGGCAAGATCTGCATGCAGATCCTCCACGCCGGACGTTATGCCTACAGCCCGAAACAGGTTGCGCCGAGTGCGATTCAGGCGCCGATCAACCCGTTCAAGCCCAAGGAGCTGGACGAGGAGGGCATCGAGAAACAGATCAGCGATTTCGTCACTTGCTCGGTACTGGCACAGACCGCCGAGTACGACGGTGTGGAAATCATGGGCTCGGAAGGTTATTTCATTAACCAGTTCCTCGCCGCCCACACCAACCACCGCACCGACCGCTGGGGCGGCAGCTACGAAAACCGTATGCGCCTGCCAGTGGAAATCGTCCGTCGCGTGCGTGAAGCGGTCGGCCCGAACTTCATCATCATTTTCCGTCTGTCGATGCTCGATCTGGTCGAAGGCGGCAGCACCTGGGATGAGATCGTGACCCTGGCCAAAGCCATCGAGCAGGCCGGTGCAACGATCATCAACACCGGCATCGGCTGGCATGAAGCGCGGATTCCGACCATCGCCACCAAAGTGCCGCGCGCGGCGTTCAGCAAGGTCACCGCCAAGCTGCGTGGGTCGGTGAACATTCCGCTGATCACCACCAACCGCATCAACACCCCGGAAATCGCCGAGCAGATTCTCGCCGAAGGCGACGCTGACATGGTCTCGATGGCCCGGCCGTTCCTCGCCGACCCGGATTTCGTCAACAAGGCCGCTGAAGGCCGTGCCGACGAAATCAACACCTGCATCGGCTGCAACCAGGCATGTCTGGATCACACGTTCGGCGGCAAGCTCACCAGTTGCCTGGTCAACCCGCGTGCCTGCCACGAAACCGAACTCAACTACCTGCCGGTGCAGCAGATCAAGAAGATCGCGGTGGTCGGTGCCGGGCCTGCCGGTTTGTCCGCCGCCACCGTGGCGGCCGAGCGCGGGCATCAGGTGACCCTGTTCGATTCGGCCAGCGAGATTGGCGGCCAGTTCAATATCGCCAAGCGCGTGCCGGGCAAGGAAGAGTTTTTCGAAACCCTGCGTTACTTCAAACGCAAGTTGCAGACCACCCACGTCGAGGTGTGCCTGAACACCCGCGTCGACGTGGCGAAACTGGTTGAAGGCGGCTACGACGAAATCATCCTCGCCACCGGCATCGCGCCGCGTGTGCCGGCGATTCCGGGCGTGGAGAACGCCAAGGTGCTGAGCTACATCGATGTGATTCTGCAGCGCAAACCGGTGGGCAAACGTGTTGCGGTGATCGGCGCCGGCGGTATCGGTTTCGACGTCTCGGAGTTCCTTGTGCACGAAGGCGTGGCCACCAGTCTGGATCGCACCGCGTTCTGGAAAGAGTGGGGCATCGACACCCACCTCGAAGCCCGTGGTGGCGTGGCCGGGATCAAAGCCGCGCCGCACGCGCCGGCCCGTGAAGTGTTCCTGCTGCAGCGCAAGAAAACCAAAGTCGGCGACGGCCTGGGCAAGACCACCGGCTGGATTCACCGCACAGGCCTGAAGAACAAGCAGGTGCAGATGCTCAACAGCGTGGAATACCTGAAGATCGACGACCAGGGCCTGCACATCCGCATCGGCGAAACCGGCGAGCCGCAAGTGCTGGCGGTGGACAACATCGTGATCTGCGCAGGTCAAGACCCACTGCGTGATCTGCAGGAAGGTCTGGTGGCCGCGGGGCAGAACGTGCACCTGATCGGCGGCGCCGATGTGGCGGCAGAGCTGGATGCCAAGCGCGCGATCAATCAGGGTTCGCGTCTGGCGGCTGAGCTGTAAGCCCCCCTGTAGGAGCTGCCGCAGGCTGCGATCTTTTGACTTTGCTTTTAAAGACCAAGATCAAAAGATCGCAGCCTGCGGCAGCTCCTACAGGATGTTTTGGTGCTGATAGAATTGGTTTTTTCTGATGCTGTTGCGCCCATGCTTCTTTCTCCCGCCAACTGGCTACCCCAGGCTCCCCTCGAACCGCTGCTACTCGACTGGCTCACCCGCGCCGGAATCGAGGTCGCGATCCTGCGTCTGGACCAGATCGACCCGCTGATCAGCGGCAACAAATGGTTCAAACTCATCGAGCACCTCAAGGCCGCTGACCGCGCCGGGGCGCAGGGCGTCATCAGTCTCGGTGGTGCGCACTCCAATCATCTGCACGCCTTGGCCGCTGCCGGCAAGCGTCTGGGTTTCGAAACGGTCGGTCTGTTGCGCGGGCATCCACAGCAAACGCCGACAGTGGCGGATTTGCAGGCGTTCGGCATGCAACTGCACTGGCTCGGTTATGGCGGCTATCGGGCGCGGCATGAACCCGGGTTCTGGGAGCCGTGGCAGGCGCAGTACCCGAATCTGTATGCGGTGCCCGAGGGCGGTGGCGGATTGGCGGGGGCGTTGGGCTGCAAGGCGCTCAAGGAACAAGTGAGCGTGCAGCTGAGCAATCTGGGCTGGAGCGATTATCACGGCTGGTGGCTGGCCTGCGGCACCGGGACGACGCTGGCAGGGCTGGTGCTCGCCGAGGCGGGTGCGCATCCGGTGTACGGCGCGCTGGCGGTGCCCGATGATCATGGGGTGGCGCCGCAGGTGGCGGCGATTGTTCGGGAGGCGGGTTTGCAGATATCGGCTTATGAGCTGATTGACGCCAGTCGAGGTGGTTTCGCCAAGGTTGATCCGGTGTTGCTTGAATTCATCGAGAACGCTGAACAGAGCAGCGGTGTTCCGCTGGAGCCGTTGTATACCGGCAAGGCGTTGCTGGCCCTGAAGCAGCAGGTGGAAGCGGGGAGGTTCGAACATGGCACGCGGTTGATCTTCGTGCATACCGGCGGTTTGCAGGGGCGGCGAGGACTTATCTCTCACAGTTGAACGTCTGTGGCGAGGGAGCTGGCTCCCGCTCGGCGGTGCAGCCGTCGTAACCCCGGCGAATGCGGCCTGCCTGACAGTCCGCATTTTCAGGATTCAGGTCTGCTGTGCAGCCCGGCGGGAGCTAGCTCCCTCGCCACAGGTGAATTTCACCCAGGCAATGTTCAACCGCGTTTGGGCATCATCCGCAACAGCGTGTTATCGCCCACCACATAATGGTGATAGAGCCCCGCCAGCGCATGCAGGCCGATCAGCCAGTAGCCAATGTTGCCGATCAGCACGTGCCAGTGTTCCACCTGCTTGGCGAGCGCCTTGTCTTCATTGACCAGCAACGGCAGATCGAAGCCGTAGAACATCACTTGATGCCCCTCGGCGCTGGTGATCAGCCAGCCGAGAATCGGCATGCTGATCATGAACAGGTACAACAGCCAGTGCATCACCCGCGCCAACAGGGTTTGCCATTGCGGCGAGGCCGGGAAGATTTTCGGTGCCGGGCCAAGGCTGCGCGCTACCAGACGAAACCACACCAGCACAAACACGGTCAGGCCGAGCATGTAGTGCACTTCACGGATCAGCGAGCGACCGCCGCTGCCTTTGGGAAAGATCCCGCGCAACTCCATGCTGGCGTACACCAGGATCAACAGGACCAGCATCAGCCAGTGCAGCAGGACGGACACGGTGCTGTAGCGTGATTCGGAACTTGTCCACGGCATACGGTGTTTCCTCACAGATCAGGGTCGCCACGCGCCGTTCTTGTGCGACGGCATGCTTTAACTGTAATCCGCTTTGGCGGATTTGCCTGATGCTGATCGGAGTTTCACTGCGCTGAGTCAGCGCTTTAACGAAAAAAAAACGCCAGTGTCGCGAAGACGCTGGCGTTTTTTGTGTTTTGGCGAACAGGCGCGATCAGCTCGATTGCGGCATCTCACCCTTGGCCAGACGCTTGTTGATGTCGGCAATCACTTCCGGCAGGTCGCTGATGGTATCGATCATGTAGTGCGGGCGCGAGCCGGCGAACAGCGCGTGGATGCGCTCACGTTCGCTGGCCAGTTCGTCGCTGCCCAGCGCACGGTAACCGGCGTAGTCCAGGCCCAGCGCATTGCCCGAGCAAATCAGCGCCACGGTCCACATCCCGGCACGCCGGCCTTCGAGGATGCCCGGCACGGTGTCGTCGATCTTCACGCAGGCGCCGACGTCGTCGATGCCCAGGGCGATCACGTTGGCCAGGGCCTGAGCTGGCCATGGGCGACCGTTCGGTACCTCGTCGGTGGCGACCACGTGGTCGGCGACGTAGCCGTTGGTGGCGGCCAGGGCCACGACCTTGTCCATCACCTGTTTCGGGTAGCCGGAGCAGGAACCGATCTTGATCCCTTGCTGGCGCAGGTGGGCGATGGTTTCCAGCGCGCCGGGAATCAGCGCCGAGTGTTCGGCGATCTTCTCGATCTGCAACGGCATGAAGCGGTTGTAGATCGCGGTCACGTCATCATCGGTCGGGGTGCGGCCGAACGCCTTGCGATAGCGCTCGGCGACCTGCGGTTGATCGCACAGGGTGCGGATGTGGTCCCACTTGCCCATGCCCATCGGGCCGCGAGCCTCTTCGATGGTGACCTGAACGTCGAACTCGGCGAAGGCTTCGACGAAGATCTGCGTGGGGGCGAACGAGCCGAAATCGACCACGGTGCCGGCCCAGTCGAGGATCGCGGCTTGCAGTTTGGCTGGATTTGCGTAGTTCATGGCAATCAAATTCCTGAGTTGAAATGCAATTCAAACGGTAGGAGTGAGCCTGCTCGCGATAGCGGTTGATCATTCAACACCTTCGTCGACTGACACGGCCTCATCGCGAGCAGGCTCGCTCCTACAGGGGATTTGTGTTTGGGGTTAGATTTCCAGGACTTCCATCTCGCGCAGCACTTCACCCACCGCCGCCACGGCCTGGCGCATTTCGTCCGGGTTGACGTGGCCGATGCAGCCGACGCGGAAGGTTTCGACCTGGGTCAGTTTGCCGGGGTAGAGGATGTAGCCCTTGGCCTTGACCCGTTCGTAGAAGTCCTTGAACTGGTAGCGCGGGTCTTGCGGGGCATGGAAGGTGGCGATGATCGGCGCCTGGATCGCCGCCGGCAGGAAGCTGCGCAGCCCCAGCTTGCCCATCTCATCCATCAGCGCCTGACAGTTGGCGGCGTAACGTGCGTGACGGGCTGGCAGACCACCTTCTTCGTTGTATTGCAGCAACGCTTCGTGCAGCGCGGCAACCACGTGGGTCGGCGGGGTGAAGCGCCACTGGCCGGTCTTCTGCATATAGGCGTGCTGGTCGAACAGGTCCATCGCCAGCGAATGCGAGTGGCCGGCGGCAGCCGCCAGCGATTCTTTGCGGGCGAACACGAAACCCATCCCCGGCACACCTTCCAGGCACTTGCCGGAGGCGGCGATCAGCGCATCGAACGGGACTTTCTGCGCATCCACCGGCAGCGCGCCGAACGAGCTCATGGCATCGATGATCAGGCGCTTGCCGTGTTGCGCAACGACATCGGCAATTTCCGGCAGCGGGTTGAGGATGCCGGTGCTGGTTTCGCAGTGGATCAGCGCTACATGGGTGATATCGCCATCGGCGCGCAGCAGACGGTCGACGTCGGCAGCGGTGGTCGGTTCGTCTTCAGCGGTTTCGAAGGTGCTGAACGAGCGGCCGAGCACTTCGCAGATCTTCGCCAGACGCTTGCCGTAGGCGCCATTGATCAGCACCAGGATTTTGCCGTCACGCGGCACCAGAGTGCCAATGGCGGCTTCGACGGCGAAAGTGCCGCTGCCCTGCAAAGGCACGCAATGGTGACTGGCGGCGCCGTTGAGGATCGCCAGCAATTGCTCGCAGAGGCTGGCGGTCAGTTGATTGAAGCGGTCATCCCATGACCCCCAGTCGACCATCATTGCCTGGCGGGTACGCGCCGAGGTGGTCAACGGGCCGGGAGTGAGCAGGATGGGTGCGGCAGTACTCATTCGTGTGTCCTCGCGAAAGCGCTGTGGGATGAAGCTACGGGGCATACGTTGCAATTCGGTGGATCATCAATCAAATTGTTTGTTGTTATGCCAGCCATCAGTGAGGGTTATTCATGAATCTGTTCCAGCTGCGCGCCTTCGATGCCGTGGCCCGGGAAGGCAGCTTCACCCGTGCCGCCGCGCGCCTGTTCATCAGCCAGCCGGCGGTCACCGGCCACATCAAAGCGCTGGAGGAGCATTACCAGATCACCTTGTTGCGCCGTACTGCGCGCCGGGTGGAGCTGACCGAGGAGGGCACCAAACTGGCGGCGATCACCCGCGCCATGTTCGGTCTGGCCGAGGAAGCGCAGGCCCTGCTCGAAGCCAATCGCCAGTTGCTCACCGGGCGCCTCGAAGTGGCGGCGGACGGCCCGCACATGGTCATGCCGATGCTCGCCAGCCTGCGCGCGCGATATCCGGGGATCACGGTGAATCTGCGTCTGGGCAATGCTCAGGAAACCCTGGCGGCGCTGTTGTCGGAGCATGCGGATGTGGCGGTGCTGACCGAGGTCGAACCGCGCAAGGGCCTGCATCTGCAAGCGTTGAGCGAATCGCGGATTTGCGCCCTGGTGCCCGCCGGGCATGCGTGGGCGCAGCGTGCCGGCGAGGTGCGGCTCAAGGAGCTGGATCAGGTGATCATGGTGTTGCGCGAGCCGAGCTCGATTACCCGGCGTACCTTCGATCAGGCGTGTGTGCAGGCAGCGGTCAATCCGCGGGTGCTGCTGGAACTGGACAGCCGTGAGGCGGTGACCGAAGCGGTGGCGGCTGAACTGGGGGTGGGCGTGGTGTCATCGGTGGAAGTCAGCCATGACCCGCGGGTGGTGGCGATTCCGATTGTTGGGGAGGGGCTGGTGAATCGGCATATGATCGGGTGCATGGAACGGCGGCGGGAGTTGCGGTTGATTCAGGCGTTTTTCGGTCTGGCGCCGGCCTGATCCACCGTGGTGCCCCAATCGCCACCAGGCTGGCTCACACGGGTTCTATGCCATGCACATATCCCCTGTAGGAGCTGCCGAAGGCTGCGATCTTTTGATCTTGTGGTGTAAATGCAAAAGTCAAAAGATCGCAGCCTTCGGCAGCTCCTACAGGAGGAGGGTCAGGTCAGACTCTCGCGCACCATATCGAGAAACGTCGCCACCACCCGCCGCGAACTCTGCTCGCGCAAGCACACCAGTGTCTCGGTCAACCGCCGGGTGCAATCGGTGATCGGCAACGCACACACCCGCGAATCCGCGCCAAACTCCGCCGCTGACACCACCCCCACACCAATCCCCACCACCACCGCTTCGCGCGCTGCTTCCCGGCCTTCGACCTGAATTGCTGGACGAATGCGAAACCCGGCGCGGGCCATTTCCTCCTCCAGAGTCTGGCGGGTCACCGAACCGTGTTCGCGCAGCACCAGCGGCGTGTCATCCAGATCAGCCAGGCAGATCGACTCGCGTTCGGCCCACGGGTGATGGCGCGAGACAAACGCCACCATCGGGTCGTTGCGCAGCGGCACGCACAGCAAACGCTCATCACTGACATCGCGCCCCAACAGCGCCAGATCGGCCTGATAGTTGAACAGGCGAAACAGCGATTCATCGGTGTTGCCGGTCTCGATCTTCACGCTGATCCCCGGGTAGCGCTCGCAGAACCGCGCAATCTGCGGCAACACGTGCACCGGGGCGTCGACCGCGAGAATCAGGCTGCCGGTCTGCAGCGCCTGGGATTCCTGCAGCAACTCCTGGGCTTCAGCCTCAATCACAAACAGCCGCTGGGTGATTGCCAGCAGGCGCTCACCCAGATCGGTCAGGCGCACCGAACGCTTGTTGCGGTGGAACAGCAGCACGCCGAAGCGCTCTTCGAGTTTGCGCACCTGGTCGGAAATTGCCGGTTGCGTGAGAAAAAGGCGCTCGGCGGCTTTGGTGAAGCTTCCATGGACGGCCACAGCGTGGAAGGCTTTGAGCTGGGCGTGAGACACCGACATGTAGCCTCCAGTAACAAGCTGAGCTTATGTGTGAAATACGATAAATCGATTTTATTTATTAAACAGTAATTGCTTTGATCCGCTCACGCCAGCGCTGACGACCCGCTCGGGCAGCAACGCTGGCGATGAGCCTGTGCGTGCAACAACAGGACTCATCTGACCGTTATCGCCATAGGGATGGGGCGATAGCGCAGTGCTCAACAATAAAAAACACAGGCGTTTACTTAACGATTCTGCCGGCACACTCACACCCTGAGGTCAGAACCACAATGAACAAGCACATCGGTACCCTTGCGCGTTGGCGCATGCAGATCTTTGCTATCACCTGGCTCGCGTACGCCGCTTTCTACTTCACCCGCAAAGCGTTTTCGGTGGCCAAACTGGGCATCGCCGAAGACCCGACGTTCATGCTCGACAAGATGGCCATGGCCAACCTCGACGCGATCTATCTGGCGGCCTACGCCATCGGCCAATTCACCTGGGGCATGCTTGCCGACCGCTTTGGCCCAAGGGTCGTGGTGCTGGGTGGCTTGCTGATTTCCGCTGGTGCCGCGCTGGTGATGGGCAGTTTCGCCACGCTGCCGATCTTCGCCACCTGCATGCTGATCCAGGGGCTGGCGCAGTCCACGGGCTGGTCGGGCTTGTGCAAGAACCTCGGCAGTTTCTTTCCCGCCGAACAGCGCGGGCGCGTGCTCGGTTTATGGAGCTCCTGCTACGCGTTCGGCGGTCTGGTGGCGTCGCCGTTCGCCGGCTGGTGGGCGTATACGCTGATGGGCACCTGGCACGCGGCGTTCATTTCCAGCGCGGCGGTCGTGGCGGCGGTGGCGGTGTTGTTCTTTATCTTCCAGCGCAACAAACCGGAAGACGTCGGCTTGCCGGCGGTCGAGCCGGAGCCGCAACTGAGTGCCGAAGAAACCGAAGCCAACAGCAAACTCAGCGTCTGGGAGCCATTGAAGGAAATCCTGCGCAACCGCACGGTGCTGGTGCTGGGCCTGGCGTACTTCATGTTGAAACCGGCGCGATACGCGATTCTGCTGTGGGGGCCGGTGATCGTCTTCGAACAGATGCCGAGTGTCGGCAAGGTTGGCGCGGCGATCATTCCCACGTCGTTCGAACTGGCCGGATTGCTCGGGCCGATCATGATCGGCATGGCCTCGGACAAACTGTTCGGCGCCCGGCGCATGCCGGCCTGCGTACTCAGCCTGTTGGCGCTGACCGTGACCCTGGCGCTGTTCATGGGCGCGTTGCACACCGGTAGCGTGATGCTGGTGGTGGCGCTGCTGTTTGTCATGGGCCTGACCCTGTACGGACCGGATTCGATGATCAGCGGCGCCGCTGCCATCGACTTCGGCAAGGCCAAGGCCGGCGCTACCGCTGCCGGTTTCGTCAACGGCTGCGGCTCGGTCGGTGCGGTGCTCGGCGGCCTGCTGCCGGGTTACTTCGATTCGGTGACGGTGTTCATCGTCTTCGCCGGCTGCGCATTGTTCTCGGCACTGGTGCTGATCCCGCACTGGAACAGCCGCCCGGTCGGGGTGATGGAGCCGCGCGCGTCCGTTCCCAATCGCCCGCTGACGATCAAACCGCTGCGTTCCTGAAACCCCTTTGCCTCGCGGCCTGCTGCGGTGTTCGCGGCAGGCTGTGTCGTGGCCGTATGACTGGAGAAATCCCATGAGACCGTTTTGGCTCGAGCAGGCCCTGCAGGCCGATCCATCCCCGACTTGCCCGCCGCTGCAAGGCGAAGTGCGCGCTGATGTGTGCATCGTCGGCGGCGGTTACACCGGGCTGTGGACGGCGATCATGCTCAAGCAGCAGAACCCTGAACTCGACGTGCTGCTGATCGAAGCCGACATCTGCGGCGCCGGTGCCAGTGGGCGCAACGGTGGTTGTGCGTTGTCGTGGTCGGCCAAGTATTTCACCCTTGAGCGCCTGTTCGGCGTCGAGGAGGCGGTGCGCCTGGTCAAGGCGTCCGAGCGCAGTATTCACGCCATTGGCGAGTTCTGCGAACAGTACGGCGTCGACGCCGATTACCGTCTCGACGGCACACTGTACACCGCCACCAACCAGGCGCAGGTTGGCTCAACCGACGCGGTGATCGCCGCGCTGGAGCGCAATGGCATCAACTCCTTCACAAACCGCCCGCTGGCCGATGTACAGCGCATGGCTGGTTCGAGTAAACATCTGGAAGGCTGGTTCTCGCCGGCGGCGGCCAGTGTACAACCGGGCAAACTGGTGCGCGGGCTGCGCCGGGTGGCGTTGCAACTGGGGGTGAAGATCCACGAAAACACCGCGATGACCGGTCTGGAAGAAGGCCGCCCGGCGCGAATCCACACGGCGAAGGGCAGCGTAATCGCCGACCGCGTGGTGCTGGCGATGAACGCGTGGATGGCCCGGGCGTTCCCGCAGTTCGAACGCAGCGTGGCGATCGTTTCCAGCGACATGCTGATCACCGAGCCACGCCCGGATCTGCTGCAGGAAATAGGTTTGACCAGCGGCGTCAGCGTGCTCGATTCGCGGATTTTCGTGCACTACTACCACAACACCCCGGACGGCCGGATCATGCTCGGCAAGGGCGGCAACACCTTCGCCTATGGCGGGCGAATGCTGTCGGTGTTCGATCAGCCGTCGCCGTACGCCGGGTTGCTCAAGCGCAGCCTCGGCGACTTCTTCCCGGCGTTTGCCGAGGTAAAAGTCGATGCGACGTGGAACGGGCCATCGGATCGTTCGGTCACCGGTTTGCCGTTTTTCGGGCAGATGAGCGCCAGCGGCAATGTGTTTTACGGCTTCGGTTATTCCGGCAGCGGCGTCGGCCCGTGTCACATGGGCGGGCAGATTCTCGCCTCGCTGGTGCAGGGCCTCGACAACCCATGGACCCGCTCGCCACTGGTCAACGGACCGCTGGGCTATTTTCCACCGGAGCCGATCCGTTACCTCGGCTCGTTGATGGTGCGCAACGCCATCCGCCGCAAGGAACGCGCCGAGGACCACGGGCACCGGCCGCGGCATCTGGACGTGCGCCTGGCGAAATTCGCCGCGGCGGCGGGCAAGGCTGACAAGGGCTGAGCGTTACGGATCGGCGCTGTTGAGCAGCCAGTCGAGCAACAGACTGCTGTCGTTTGTTGGCGCAGATTCCCGTGGCGAGGGCGGGCGCGAGTGGCTCAGGCACAGGATCGGTCGATCCGGATCGCTGTCGAGGAAACTCACCCACACCTCGCTGCCGGCGCGGGGCAATTCGTGGGCGGCAAGGCGGCCATTGGCGCCGGTCAGGGCAATCGGCAACCACAGGCAAGCCGTCTCGGCTGCCTGCGCCGGCCACAGACTGACGCCGATACGCCCCAGTTCATCCAGTTGCGCCGGCTGACCGGGCGTACCCAACACTCGCGCCAGATGATAGCCACCGATGTTCGGACGTGGCTGCGCCAGGGGCGGACGAAAATCGCTGGCCCAGGGCAGGGCGGTGAAGTCGTTGCGATAGCGATGCACGTCGCTTGTCGGATCGAGGATCGAGGGGTGCTGACCTTGATGGTGCAGCTCGGTGATCAGCCACTGCTCGTTGAACGCATTGATCGGGTGCTCGGTGATCTGCAGCAGATGTCCGCTGCGCAGTGCGCTGCAATCGCTGCGCCCGTGGATCGAACGGGACAGGCAGCGCTGGCGCTGCAAATGGCGACGACTGCGTTGTTCGGCGTGACGCTGTTCGCCCGACAGCTGCAAGGGCGTGAGCGCGGGCACGGGATGATTGGCCGCGTCAGCGCTGCTGACCTGCTGGCCCCGGTTGCGAATGCCATGCGCGGCCATGACCGGTGTCGCGTCATGCCGCTGAAACAGCGTGCTGAGGCGAGGTGAAGGGCTCTCGTCAGTCACGGCGAACGGTACCGGCAGCGGTTCCTGCGGCAGGCTCAGGTTGTCGTCGGCAAACACCACGACATGCCCATCCGGGCGATGCTCGAAGTGATAGTGGATGCCTTCTTCCTCGCACAGGCGTTGAAGTAGGGCCAGGTCGCTTTCCTCGTACTGAATGCAAAATGGCCGTGGCGGGTAATGACCGACGCTCATCTCGATCCGATAACTGTGTGCTGGCAGGCCCTGCTCGTCGAGCAATTGGGCAAGGATCGCCGGTACGCTCGCCTGCGCGAATACCCGGCGCCGGGGTGATTGCGCCAGACGCTGCAACTGCGGAACCAGCGTCAGTCGGTAACTGATCCGGTGGCTGGCGCGATGCTCGCAACTGACGCTGTGGATCAGGCCGTGAATGCCATGATCGACACCCAGACTCAGGTAGGCCGGTTGTCGCAGCAGGCTGCTCGGTGACACGGCCGGGGCCAGCCCGATCACTTCAATCTCGAAACGAAAGGGCTGATTGAGCGCTTCCTTGCCGGTGAAACGCAGCACCGGCAGGCACAGTGGGCCATCGGTCAGGGTCAGGGTGAACGGGCGTTCCTGGTCATTGAGCATTCATACGGGCTCTGTGGGGCAATACGGACGGCAGAGGGTACGAAAACCCGAGCACGAATGGTCATGGCCAGTGGGTTTTTCAGAATCGCCCTACAAGGCGTGGTGAAGATGTCGATTCAACAATGAATTTTTTTGGTCGATTGCCGACTTTAGGCCGTATAAACTTGGCGCCACGCGTCGGCCAATAGATGTCTCGGCGCCACAGATCAAGAGAGTGAGTAATGGGCGCACAGTGGAAGGTTAAACACAAAGAAGCGGCAGCCAACGCCAAGGGCAAAATCTTCGGCAAACTGGTGAAAGAAATCACCATCGCTGCCCGCAACGGTGCCGATACCGCCACCAACGCACACCTGCGTCTGGTGGTCGAACAGGCCAAGAAAGCCTCGATGCCCAAGGAAACCCTGGACCGCGCCATCAAGAAAGGCGCCGGCCTGCTGGGCGAAACCGTGCAATACCACCGCGTGACGTACGAAGGTTTCGCGCCGCACCAGGTTCCGTTGATCGTCGAGTGCGTCACCGACAACATCAACCGCACCGTCGCGGAAATCCGCGTGGCCTTCCGCAAGGGCCAACTGGGCGCTTCCGGCTCGGTGGCCTGGGACTTCAACCACGTCGGCATGATCGAAGCATCGCCGGACACCCCGGACGCCGATCCGGAAATGGCCGCGATCGAAGCCGGTGCCCAGGACTTCGAGCCGGGTGAAGAGGGCGCGACCCTGTTCCTGACTGATCCGACCGACCTCGACGCCGTGCAGAAAGCCCTGCCCGAGCAAGGCTTCACCGTGCTGTCGGCCAAACTCGGCTACCAGCCGAAGAACCCGGTCAGCGGCCTGAGCGCCGAGCAGATGGCTGAAGTCGAGGCGTTCCTCGAAGGCCTCGACAACCATGATGACGTGCAGGACATGTTTGTCGGTCTGGCGGGCTAAGATCAAAAAATCGCAGCCTGCGGCAGCCCTACAAGGGGCCACATAACCCTGTAGCTGCCGCAGGCTGCGATCTTTCTGTCATTGCGCGCGCAATACCTCAATGACCTCATCAAACCCCGGCCGCGCCAGTACATCTGCCTGACAGCAACGCCGTTCCAGTTCTTGCAGCACTTCGCGCCGTTCATCGCTCAATCCCGAGTCGATCCGCGCCAGCAATTCCCCGAGCAGAATCCCGAACGCCCGCACTTCGATGCGTTGCAGCGCCCGTGTTTCCAGGTTGTCGGTGGTGGCATGGAACGAGGCCGCGCCAAAATCCCCCAGCAGACAATCGCCCTGATCGTTCAACAGAATGTTGTGCCCGTAGAGGTCGCCGTGGGTGATGCCCTGTTGATGCAGGTGTTCGGCCGCCGAAGCGATGCCTCGGGCAATGTTCAACGCCACCTCGGCACTGAACCGGCAATCTTCGCGGTAGACATCCCGCGAGCAACTGGCCAGGCTCGGCAATGCCGCAAGATTGCGGAAGCTTGGTTCGATCAGTTGCATCACCAGGCCTTGTTGCCCGTCAGGGTGACCGTGAATACGGCCCTCGACGCGAATCAGGTTCGGGTGCAGGCCGGCGGTGATGCAGGCGTTCATCTCGTGCAGCGGCGAGCCGTCGCTGGTCATCTCACCTTTGTACAGCTTGACCGCGACCGGCACCGGCGAGTGGTCGGCGCGCTGCCACAGCGCCCGGGAAATCACCCCGGAAGCCCCTTCGCCCAAACGCTGTTCCAGATGCAGCGCCGACCAGTCGATCAACGGCGTGGCTTCGAGCGCGGCGGCGTCGGCCTCGGTTTCCAGGGGATTGCCGGCATAGGCCAGCCAGGTCAGGCTCGGCAGGGTCAGCAGCCACTGCGGCAGTTCACGCAGGCGGTTGGCGGCGATGCGGATCAGCTCCAGACGATGGCATTGGCTCATCGACGCCGGCAGCGCTTGCAGGCGATTGCCTGCAAGCAACAGTTTTTGCAGGTACGGGCGCTCGCCGAGTTCGCTCGGCAAGGTTTCGATGCAGTTATCGGTCAGGATCAACCAGCGCAACAGCGGCGGCAACGCAGTGCCCGGCACGTGGCTGATCCGGTTGGCCTTGAAGCCGATCATCGTCAGCGCCGCACATTGACCGACGCAGGCCGGCACCTCGGTGAAGCGGTTGTCCGAGCAGAACAGAATGCGCATCCGGGTCAGCCGATGCAGGTCGTCCGGCAGGCTGCTCAAGGCATTGCCGCTGAGGTTGAGCACCTCCAGCGTATCGGCCAGTTCAAAAATTTCCCGGGGGAACTCGGTCAGGCCGCAAGACAGGTCAAGCCGGGTAATGCCCGACAACTCGCCGGCGCGCAATTGAGCAAGGGTGTGCATGGGGATGTTCACTATCAAAGGAAAGAAGCGCCGGGCGCCTGGAATGGGCGACATGATAACGGCAATGCTGGGATTTGCATTGACCCGGGCTTCGCGAACAGGCTGGCTCCCGCAAGGATTGGTGTATTCAGTGTACTACCTGTAATTGTCCCAGACGGCTGCGGGTACGGGCCAGGTCGATGACGTTGCCGCTCAGGGCCGCGCACAGCGGTAACCGGCCGAGCAGGGTCAGGTGTTTGTCCTGGTCGTAGAGCACGTCGATCAGGTTGATGAAGCGCTGTTGAACGGCGATCGAACATTCGCCCAGTTCCGGCAGATCGTCGATGATCCAGTGGTCGAACCGCCGACACAGCTCCAGATAATCCATCACCGCCGTCGGTTGCTCGCACACATCGTTGAACGTGAAAGCGACCCGGCGCCCCTCGCACAGGCGCGCCTGAACGTGTCGGCTGCCCACGGGCAATGCGATGGCCGGCGCGCCCTCAGGCGGCAGTTTCAAGGCCTGACGCTGTGTCGCTGTGGCCGGCCACACATAGTGGCCCTGGGTGAATAACTGATGCGCATGGTTGCTCGCCTGGCTGCGGTAATCGTGCGGGCCGCCGACCTCCATCACTTGCATCCGCGCGTTGATCAGGTCGATCACCGGTTTGAAGCGTGCGTGATAGAGCGGGTTGGGCAGTAAACCCTCCGGCGGATAGTTGGAGGTCACCAGCAACAGGATGCCGCGGTGGAACAAGGCCTGGAACAGCCGGGTGATGAGCATCGCATCGCCGATGTCATGCACATGAAATTCGTCGAAACACAGTACCCGGCAATCGTGTAACAGCTCGTCGAGGGTGACAGCGAGGGCATCGTCGTGTTCGCGATGGTTGAACATGCCCTGATGCAGCCGGGCAAAGAATTCATGGAAATGCCCCCGCTGTTTCTGCGCGGTGGGCAGCGCCTGGAAAAAGCCGTCGAGCAACCAGCTCTTGCCGCGTCCGACCGCGCCATGCAGGTAAAGGCTCGCTGGCGTTTGCGCGCTGGCGCTGAACAACAGGCTGGCCTGCTGCGCCATGCAGTCGATCACCCGCTGCTGGCTGTGGCTGAGGGTATAACCCTGGCCATGGGCCTTGTGCCGGAAATACTCACGGATCGACTGGGCGCTGGCGTCATGCCCGTTGCTGCCCGACCGGCCCCTGGCGAACCAGCGGCGCAGCGCCGACCAGCGTTGGGTCAGTGGCGATCGTTTCGGCGCTTGAGAGGGCACTGTGCAGTCACTCCGTGTTCATCAAACCGGCGCCCGGAAGCGCGGCGACGTAGTGTAACCAGAGGCTGCGGCAACCCGCCATCGCGGCTCGTCGACAGTGGGCGATCTTGTGGGAGCGAACCTCGGTGAATTCAGAATGGCAGGGATTGCTTGAGCATTGGCGCCGCCGGGGTATCGACCGGGCTGACCATCGCATAGTTGTACCCGCCGCCGGACCAGTAATCAGCCTGCAGATCACCATCGCTGCGACTGCCCCGTGGCAGGAAGGTGTTCTTCGGCCCTGGGGGGCGTACGTAGAAACTGACCTTGTGGCCGCTGCGATCCTCGTACATCACCATCGCCGCCGGCCCTTCGTCGGTGCTGAGCAGGCGGCCGCTGACCGGTTCGAACCCGGCGGACTTCAAGTCCGGCAAGCGACTGGCCTGAGTGAAGTAACGGTCGAGCCAGCGCTGCATGTCGCTGGCAGTGTCGACCTTGTAGTCCGCTGGCAAAATCCCTTGCTGGGCAATCAATCGATAGGCCTGCAAGGCATCGGTCATCGGCAGCACGGAGGAGCGCACCAGGGTCATTTCCCGGGCTTGCCAGCCACTGAAACCACCGATGCCGACCGCGATCAGCAACACCGCCGCGCTGGCCAGGCGTCGATGCGACTGACGCTTTAGACGCTGGCGAATCAGCGCTGGATCAAGCTCCGGATTGGCCGGTTGCTGCAAGGCACCGCCGAGGGCGGCGCGCAATTGCTGGGCGTCCTGTTGCCAGGCGCGAACCTGCGCGGCTGCGTCCGGGTGATTGGCCAGCCAGACGTCGAGGACGCGCCGATCGGCCTCGTTGAGTTGATGGTCGACGTACGCGTGCAGGTCGCGCTCACTGGGGGGCATGCTGATCATTTGAGTATCCGCAAAGAAGGGCTGCTGATTTCGCCGTCGCTCAGTTGGCGCAACGCCTGGCGGGCGCGGGACAGACGCGACATCACGGTGCCGGTGGGGACGTCGAGGATGTCGGCGACCTCCTTGTACGTCAGGCCTTCGACCGAGACCATCAACAACAGGGCGCGCTGCTCGGTGGGCAGGCGATCGAAGGCTTGCAGGGTCGATTGGGCGATCACGGTGCGCTCGGTTGACGGTTCGGCATCGTCGCGACCGGTGAAGAATTCCAGCATCCGCGCATAACGGCGCGAGCGTCGATGGGCATCGAGAAATTGCCGATAGAGGATCGAGAACAGCCACGCACGCACGTCGCCCTCGGCGCGTTTACCGCCCCAGCCGGACAGGGCCCGCTCAAGACTGGCCTGCACCAGATCGTCGGCGCTGCTGCTGTTGCGGGTCAGCGACACGGCAAAGCGACGCAATCGGGGAATGATTTCTTTCAACTGTTCGTCGAATTCGCTCATGAATTTCTGCTAGTCACTACGCTGTGGACTAGGGAGACGTCTGCCGTTCGAGGTTATTCCACGTTCGGAAAAATAAATACCGGGTCATGGAATAAATCTCGCTGGGGTGCGTCTTGCTGATTCTTCCTACTTGTGGCCGATGGCCCTGGAGTTGTTCATGGTTGATCGTACTTCACCGCCGGGCAGGGCGCCGCGTCCGCCTTTGAGTGCCGCGAGCACAGTGTTGCGCCTGACGGCCATTGCCGTGGTGGTTGCCGCAGTGGCCGGGGCGTTTGCCTACGTGCACGGTAACCTTGACCCACAACGTCTGACGCCCAAGGCGCTGGTCGATGTGCTGGAGAAAAACAACGGTGTGCACCCCGGGTTTCGTCGCAACCACGCCAAGGGCGTGTGCGTGATCGGGCATTTCGAGAGCAGCGGCGAGGCGCGGGCGTTTTCTTCCGCGCAGGTGTTCAATGAGGCGCAGACCCCGGTGGTCGGGCGTTTCGCGCTGCCGGCCGGCAATCCCTATGCGCCGGACAGCAGCGTGCCGATCCGCAGTCTGGCGCTGCGTTTCACCCAGGCCAACGGTCAGCAATGGCGCACCGGGATGAACAGCATGCCGGTGTTCCCGGTCGGCACTCCCGAGGCGTTCTATCAGTTGCAGCAGGCGCAGTCGCCGGACCCGGCCACGGGCAAACCGGATCCGTCGAAAGTGCCGGCGTTCTTTGCCGCGCACCCGGAAGCCGTGCCGTTCCTGACCTGGGTGAAGAGCGCAAAACCGTCGGCCAGCTATGCCACCGAAACCTACAACAGTGTGAATGCGTTCTATCTGGTCAGCGCCAGTGGCCAGAAGCAGGCCGTGCGCTGGAGTGTCACGCCACTGGCGCGTGATGCCGCCGGTGCCACGGCGCCGGAGGGCGCGGATTTTCTCGAGAAGGATCTGGTGCAGCGTCTGGCCGAAGGGCCGTTGCGCTGGCAGTTGAACATCACCTTGGCCAACCCCGGTGATCCGGTGAATGACGCCAGCAAGTCCTGGCCCGAAGGACGCAAGGTGCTGAACGCCGGCACGCTGGTGCTGGAGAAAACCCAGCCGCAACTCAGCGGCGAATGCCGTGACATCAACTACGATCCGCTGGTGCTGCCGGCCGGTATCGAAGGTTCCGACGACCCATTGCTCGCTGCGCGTTCTGCCGGTTACGCCGATTCCTACTTGCGTCGTACCAGTGAAGTCAGCCAATTGCCCGCCGCCAGACAGGAGGCTCGTCCATGAGCACGCAACCGACTCATTTCGCGCTGTTGGCGCGGCTGCTGCACTGGCTGATGGCGGTGATGATCATCGCCATGTTGTTCATTGGCGCCGGCATGGTCACCTCGGTTTCACAGCGGCATGAATGGCTGATTCATCTGCACAAACCGCTGGGCATCGCGATTCTGCTGCTGGTGGTCGTACGCCTGTTGGTGCGGTTTTCCACTCGACAGCCGCCGCTGCCAGCCGATCTGCCGGGCTGGCAGGTGATGGCGGCGAAGGCTTCGCATGTGTTGTTGTACGCATTGATGCTGGTGCTGCCGGTGCTCGGTTGGGCAATGATCAGTGCGTCGGGCGAACCGGTGATGCTCAGCACTACGTTGCAGTTACCGTCGATCCTGCCGGCCGATGCGCAGGTGTTTGCCGTGCTGCGCAAGGCGCATGGGTATCTGGCGTACCTGTTGTTCCTCACCGTGCTGTTGCACCTGGCGGCGGCGCTGTTTCACGGTTGGGTGCGCCGCGACGAGGTGCTCGACAGCATGCTGCGCGGTCGGGATCGCGGTTAGCCTGTCTGGGTGGCGCACCGTTGGGGTGCGCCACTTTTAAGGGTCAGCCACCAGTAGCCCAGCGCCACGGCATTGATACCGGCACCGAGCAGGCACACGCCGGTCCAGCCGGCCCACGCGTACATCGCCGTCGAAAGGATCGAGCCCACTGCACTGCCGATCGAATAAAACAGCATGTAGCCGGCGGTGAGACGGCTTTGCGCTTCGGGGCGCACGCTGTAGATCAGGCTCTGACTGGTGACGTGCACGGCCTGCAAGCCCAGATCCAGAGTGATCACGCCGAGCAACAGTGCCCAGAGTGACGACTGGGTGAGGGCGATCGGCAGCCACGAGGCGAGCATCAGCAGCAGCGACAGACCACTGACCCATTGGCCCAGGCCACGATCCGCCAGATGTCCGGCGCGTGCTGCAGCCATTGCTCCGGCGGCGCCGGCCAATCCGAACAGGCCGATTTCGCTGTGTGACAACGACAGGGGCGGGGCGGCCAGCGGCAGCACCATCGGCGTCCACAGGACCATGGCGCTGGCGAAGGTCAGCAGGGCGAGTATCGCCCGTTGTCGCAGCACCGGCTCTTGCCTGAACAGGCTGAACACCGAAGCGATCAGCGCGACATAGCTGCTGGCCGGCTGCGCGGCCTCATCCTTGGGCAGGACACGCAACAGTAACAACGCCATCAGCAGCGTCAGCCCCGCCGACAGCAGATAGATCGCCCGCCAACCGGCCAGATCAGCCATGGCCCCGGCAATGGTGCGCGCGAGCAAAATACCGACGACGATGCCGCTGGTGACGACCCCGACCACCCGACCGCGTTGCGCCGGGATAGCCAGTGTCGCGGCGTAGGCCACCAGCACTTGCGTCACCACCGCGAGCAACCCGGTCAGGGTCATGCCGAGCAGCAACCACACACTGCTGGGGGCCAGCGCGATCATCAGCAGGGCGGCTGCCGAGAGCAGGGTCTGGGTGACGATCAGCCGGCGCCGGTTGAGCAGATCGCCGAGTGGCACCAGCAACACCAGACCGATGCCGTAGCCGATCTGCGTCAGGGTGATGACGACGCCGATGGTTGCCGGCGACATGGCAAACGCCTCGGCTATGGCGTCCAGCAGCGGCTGCGCGTAATACACGTTGCCCACGGCCAGACCACAGGCGATGGCGAACAGCAGCACCACGCTGCTTTTGAGTGGTTGAGATTGCATGCCCTGATTCCTTTTTGGGTTTCAAATTAAAACCAGAGTTACGGTAAGCATTCTGGTTTTAATTTGCAACCTGATCGGGCGAGGCGGTGGATTGCGCAAAAAAAAAGATCGCAGACAACGCTGCGATCTTTGGGTGTGACGGGGGAGGGATCAGCGCAGGGTGTTGACCATGTCGGCGATGGTGGTCAGCACGTCCTTGCCCAACTGTTTGGAGCGCTTGCCGGACCAGCCCGTTTCTTTGTCGGGATGGTCGTCGTGGTCCTTGAACGGCATTTCCAGGGTCAGTGACAGACAGTCATATTTCTCGCCGACGGCATTGCAGGCCAGGGTCATGTTGGCCTGGCCCGGTTCGTCGCGGGTGTAGCCGTACTGGGTCTGGAAGTCTTTGGTGGTGTGCTTGAGGTGCGTGCGGAAATGCTCTTCGAGCTTCTCGATACGCGGCGTGTAGCCCGGGTTGCCTTCGCAACCGGCAGTGAACACGTGGGGGATTTCTTCGTCACCGTGTACGTCGAGGAACAGATCGACGCCGTACTTTTCCATCTGCTGCTGTACGAAAAGTACTTCAGGGCTGACTTCCTGACTGGCGTTCTGCCAGGCACGGTTCAAGTCCTGACCCATGGCGTTGGTGCGCAGGTGGCCGTGGAAGGCACCGTCCGGGTTCATGTTCGGCACCAGATACAGATCGGCGCTGGCCAGCAGTTTGTTCAACACCGGGTCTTCGTGGCGTTCCAGGCGCTCGATCACGCCTTCCATGAACCATTCGGCCATGTGCTCACCCGGGTGCTGCTGAGCGATGATCCAGACTTTGCGCCGGCCTTCGGCGCCGCTGCCCTTGCGCAGCAGTTGGATATCTCGACCCTCGACGCTCTTGCCGGTGGCCAGCAGCTCGGTGCCGGCCTTGGTCAGCGCCTGCTCGATCAGCCAGTCATGACGGCCGCGGCTATAGGGTTCGAAGTAGGCGAACCAGGCGTGGGTCTGCTCGGCTTCGAGGCAAAAGCGCAGGCTGTCGCCTTCGAAACTGGTAGGAATGCGGAACCAGTTGACGTGGTCGTAGGAAGCGACGGCCTGATAGCCGGTCCAGGCCTTGTTATAGGAGGATTGGCTGGCGTTGACCAGGCGAAACCAGTGCTCCTGATGCACATGCAGGCCGCTGGCTTTGAAGTGGAACCACTGAAAGTGAGCACTGCGGGTATCCGGGCGAATGGCCAGAACCGGGTTGAGCGGATTGGAGAGGTCGATGACTTGAATGTTGCCGCTGTCGAAGTTGGCGCTGATGTCGAACGAAGATTTGGCCACGGTCATAATCGGTTCCTGAATATGATTTTTATAGCGGCTACTTTACACGCAAGACAGGGGTGAAACCGAGGGAAATTGCGGGGTTGCGGCGGGGGCGTCCTCCATGACGCGCAAGCAGCTTAGAGACTGTGCGATTGATTCTCAAGTGCTAATTGCCGTAAGTTTGCCCCAATGTGGCCGGGCTTCGCTTGCCAAGCGATATTCTTTTGATATTATCCGCGCCATCGAATTTGCAGCACCCAAAGACTTCATTAGCCTGAAGCCATAAGCCCGAAAAACGGGCAAAAAAAGACCCGGCAAAAAGCCGGGTCAAAAACCGTGATTAGCCTGATGAGGAGATAGTCCAGAAGACCGACCTAAGGTCTCTGGTCCATCGACTGATCTCGCGACCAGCTGCTTGCAATAATAATCATTATCATTTGCAAGTCAAATGTTTTTATCTGCGCGATGGGAAAATTCTTTCCTGTCCGTCCGTTTGCCGTGTTCGTCAGAGCTGTTCGCCATCGATCGAATGGTCGACCATCGCCCGCGCCATATCCACCATATGCACCACCGAAAAGGCCAGGTCGCGGCTCGCGCCTTGCAGGTTTTCTGCTGCCTTGAAGGCGGTGGCCGCTGCACAACGCAACAGATCCGAGGCATGCACCAGGGCTTCTTCGCCGCTGAGATGGCGTTTCACATCGAAAAAACGCTCTTCGACCTCGGGTTCTGACACAGCTGGTTTCAAGTAATAATCCAGCGCCCGCTGCGCTGCCGCGTTGCCTTGAGGGGAGGTGAACGTGGTGTCCATTTGCAGATCGGGCAAGTCTTCGCTGCTGATATTCATGGTGAAAGGTCACTCCTTGTTCGATTGAAAGTCCGTGCTTTCAGGATAGTACGATGCGTAGTTGTGACCAGAATTTAAATACTACAATATGTGTTTTGCCGGCCGAAGGCGTCGACGTAAGGTGCCCCACATGGATAAATGGATTGAGTTGGTCAAGGCCAAGATGAGTGAACTCAAAATCACTCAAACAGAGCTCGGAGAGCGCGTCGGCATGTCCCAGGGCGGCATCGGCCATTGGCTGAACAAACGTCGCGAACCGGGCATCACCCAAATGAACCGCGTGTTGCACGCGCTGGGCATGGACTTCCTCGAAGTGGTACTGGTGATCCGCGAGCCGCAGGAAGCGGCGGATGACGAGATGCCACTGGCACAGAAGTACAACCCGTACTTCCGCTACCCGGTCAGCGACTGGCGCACCTCGTGTGAAATTCGCGAAAGTGCAACCACAGCCTATGCCCCGGCGCATGGCAAGCAGCGCTTCGAACTGACGGATTATCACGCCCGTGGTGCGGCGTTCTGGCTGACGGTGACGGGGGATTCGATGACCGCACCCACCGGTCAGAGCATTGCCGAAGGCATGCTGATCCTGGTGGATCCGGAGGTGGAAGCGGTGCCCGGCAAACTGGTGATCGCCCAGTGGCAGGACAGCGAAGAAGCGATCTTCCGCAAACTGGACGAAGAGGGCGGCCAGCGTTACCTGGTACCGCTCAATCCGACCTGGCCGAAAGCCCTGTTCACCGACGAGTGTCGAATCATCGGCGTCGTGGTTCAGGCAACGGCGCGTTTCTAGTCAGATCGATCCTCGTCAGGCGTAGGATCGATCTCCTCATTTACACGGCTTCCAGTTCAACCAAAGCGCTGCCTTCGCCAACCATTTCGCCTTCCTGGCAATACAGCGCTTTGATCACTCCCGCATGGGGCGCACGGATGCTGTGTTCCATCTTCATCGCCTCCAGCACCACCAGTTGCGCGCCGGCCTCGACCGATTGCCCGGCCTCCACCAACACCCGCACGATACTGCCGTTCATGGGTGCCGTCAGACCGCCCTGATGACTGTGGCTGGCTTCGACGGCGTTGATTGGGTCGTAGGTCTCGATGCGGCGCAACTCGCCGTCCCATTGCAGGTACAACGAATCGCCCTGGCGAATGGCGCGCAAGGTACGACGCACGCCGTCGTGCTCGACCCACAGTGCTTCGCCCGACAGCCTGGTGTTGCTGGCGGCACTCAAGGTCA
This sequence comes from Pseudomonas sp. MG-9, assembly GCF_018729515.1. Classification (NCBI taxonomy): domain Bacteria; kingdom Pseudomonadati; phylum Pseudomonadota; class Gammaproteobacteria; order Pseudomonadales; family Pseudomonadaceae; genus Pseudomonas; species Pseudomonas sp. MG-9. The sequence continues at coordinate 337,719 of NZ_JAHHZH010000003.1, read as the reverse complement.
ACGCGCGATCCTGGCCTTCGCAGCTCAGATGCAAGGTGATTTCCGCCGGCAAACCTGCGCGCAAACCACTGTTCAACGCCCACGGCGAGCTCAAATCATCCGCCCGCACCGCGCCCGGCAAACTCTGCGCGAAAGCCTGCGCTGCTGCATGCCAGAACCCATCGCCCAGCTCACCCGGAGCCGGCAGCAGTTGTTCCTGATAGCGCGGAATAAACCCGGTATCCAGTTCCGCAGCGGCAAAGGCGGGATGCGCAATGATCCGCCGCAGGAAGTTGATGTTGGTCTTCAAACCGCCAATGGCGAACTCATCGAGCATGCTCAACAGTCGCAGACGTGCCTGCTCGCGGTCCTCGCCCCAGGCAATCAGCTTGCCGAGCATCGGGTCGTAGAACGGCGAAATCTCGTCGCCTTCCTCAACCCCGCTATCCACCCGGCGCCCCGGACCGGCAGCCGATTCACGATACAGCTGCAGACGCCCGGTCGCGGGCAGGAAGTCATTCGACGGGTCTTCGGCATACAGCCGAACTTCGATCGCGTGCCCGTTGAGCGGCACCTGATCCTGTGTGATGGGCAACGCTTCACCGCGCGCCACACGAATCTGCCACGCGACCAGATCGAGGCCGGTGATTGCTTCGGTGACCGGGTGCTCGACCTGCAAACGGGTGTTCATTTCCATGAAGAAGAATTCGCCGCGCGCATCCAGCAGAAACTCCACGGTGCCGGCGCCGACGTAACCGATCGCCTGCGCCGAACGCACCGCCGCTTCACCCATGGCGCGGCGCAGTTCCGGGGGCAGGCCTGGCGCCGGGGCTTCTTCGACGACTTTCTGGTGGCGACGCTGGATCGAGCAATCCCGTTCGTTCAGGTACAGGCAGTTGCCGTGCTGGTCGGCGAACACCTGGATTTCCACGTGACGCGGCTTGAGCAGGTATTTCTCCACCAGCATCCGCGAATCGCCGAACGACGACTGCGCTTCGCGCTGGGCCGAGGCCAGGGCTTCGGCCAGTTGGCTGACGTCCTCGACCACTTTCATGCCTTTGCCGCCGCCACCCGCCGTGGCCTTGAGCAGCACCGGGTAGCCAATGCGTTCACAGGCATCGCGGAAGGTGTCCAGATCCTGCGCCTCGCCGTGATAGCCCGGCACCAGCGGCACGCCAGCGGTTTCCATCAAGGCCTTGGCCGCAGACTTGCTGCCCATGGCGTCGATGGCCGAAGCGGGTGGGCCGAGGAAGATCAACCCGGCTTGTTCAATGGCGCGAGCGAATCCGGCGTTCTCCGACAGAAAGCCATAACCCGGGTGAATTGCCTGTGCGCCGCTGGCCTTGGCCGCCGCGATCAGTTTGTCGATCTGCAGATAGCTGTCGGCGGCTTTGCTGCCACCCAGGTCGACGCGGATGTCGGCTTCGCGGCTGTGGCGCGCTTCGCGGTCGGTGGCGCTGTGTACGGCGACGGTGGTCAGGCCCAGCGCCTTGGCGGTGCGCATGACCCGGCAAGCGATTTCGCCACGGTTGGCCACCAGCAGGGTGGTGAGAACAGGTGCGCTCATCAACGCGGCTCCTTGGGGGTGGTTGCGGCTTGCCAGCTCGGCGCACGTTTTTGCAGGAACGCGCGCAAGCCTTCCTGGCCTTCAGGGCTGACGCGGATGCGCGCGATGGCGTTTTCGGTGTAGCGGCGCAAGGCCGGGGTCAGCGCGCCGTTGCCGACTTCGCGCAGCAGATCTTTACTGGCGCGCATCGCGGCGGGGCTGTTGAGCAGCAGGTTGTCGATCCATTGCTCGACGGCTTGATCAAGCTCGACGGCCGGATAGCTCTCGGACAACAAGCCGATTTCCCGCGCCCGCTGGCCACCGAAACGTTCGGCGGTCAGCGCGTAACGACGGGCGGCGCGTTCGCCGATGGCCTGCACCACGAACGGACTGATCACCGCTGGCGCCAGGCCGATGCGTACCTCCGACAAGCAGAACTGCGCATCATCGGTGCCAATCGCCATGTCGCAGCAACTGATCAGCCCAAGCGCGCCGCCGAACGCCGCACCTTGCACCACGGCCAGGGTCGGGATTTTCAGCTTGGCGAGGTTGTACATCAGCTCCGCCAGTTCGCGGGCGTCGTCCAGATTGGTGTGGTAATCGAGTTCGGCCGATTGCTGCATCCACGCCAGATCGGCGCCGGCGCTGAAGTGTTTGCCACGTCCGCGCACCAACAGAAAACGCAGGCTGGCGTCGCTGGCAACCTTGTCCAGCGCCAGAATCAGCTCGCGGATCATCTCGGCGTTGAACGCGTTGTTCTTTTCTGCACGGTTGAGCCACAGCGTGGCGAAACCCCGTGGGTCGCTCTGCAGTTCGAGGGTGTTGAAGTCGCTCATGAGATTCTCCCGATCACATCCGGAACACGCCGAAGCGGCTCGGTTCGATAGGCGCGTTCAACGACGCGGACAAGGCCAGGGCCAGCACATCGCGGGTCTGCGCCGGGTCGATGACGCCGTCGTCCCACAGGCGTGCGCTGGAGTAGTAGGGGTGACCCTGCTCTTCGTACTGGTCGAGGATCGGTTGCTTGATCTCGGTTTCCTGCTCGGCCGTGAAGCCCTGGCCGCTGCGCTCGGCCTGTTCGCGCTTGACCTGCACCAGCACGCCGGCAGCCTGCTCGGCGCCCATCACACCGATGCGCGCATTCGGCCACATCCACAGGAAGCGCGGATCGTAAGCCCGTCCGCACATGCCGTAGTTACCGGCGCCAAAGCTGCCGCCGATGATCACGGTGAATTTCGGCACCTTGGCGCAGGCCACCGCCGTCACCAGTTTCGCACCGTGCTTGGCGATGCCGCCGGCCTCGTATTTCTGCCCGACCATGAAGCCGGTGATGTTCTGCAGGAACAGCAGCGGGATACCGCGCTGGCAGGCCAGTTCGATGAAGTGCGCGCCTTTCTGCGCGGCTTCGGCGAAGAGGATGCCGTTGTTGGCGAGGATCGCGATCGGGTAGCCGTGCAGGTGCGCAAAACCACACACCAGCGTGGTGCCGAACAGCGCCTTGAACTCATCGAACACCGAACCGTCGACCAGCCGCGCAATCACCTCGCGCACGTCGAACGGCTGCTTGGCGTCGGCCGAGACCACGCCATACAGCTCATCGCTGGCGTACAGCGGTGCAATCGGCGCGCGTTGTTGCACCTCGCCGAGCTTGCGCCAGTTGAGGTTGGCAACGCTGCGGCGGGCGAGGGCGAGGGCGTGTTCGTCGCTCTCGGCGTAATGGTCGGCCACGCCGGAAATCTTGCAGTGCACATCGGCACCGCCGAGGTCTTCAGCGCTGACCACTTCACCGGTTGCGGCTTTCACCAGCGGCGGGCCGGCGAGGAAGATCGTCGCCTGATTGCGCACCATGATCGCTTCGTCGGCCATCGCTGGTACATAAGCACCACCGGCAGTGCAGGAACCCATGACCACGGCGATCTGCGGAATGCCCATGGCGCTCATGTTGGCCTGGTTGAAAAAGATCCGGCCGAAGTGTTCGCGATCCGGGAACACCTCGTCCTGACGCGGCAGGTTGGCGCCGCCCGAGTCCACCAGATAGATGCACGGCAGGCGGTTCTGCTGGGCGATGGTCTGCGCGCGCAGGTGCTTTTTCACGGTCAGCGGGTAGTACGAGCCGCCCTTCACCGTCGCGTCGTTGGCGACGATCATGCACTCGACGCCTTCGACCCGGCCGATCCCGGCGATCACGCCCGCCGCCGGTACGTCTTCGCCATACACGGCGTGCGCAGCGAGCTGGCTGATTTCCAGAAAGGGCGAGCCGGGGTCTAGCAGACGATTGATCCGCTCACGCGGTAGCAGTTTGCCCCGTGAGGTGTGCCGTTCCTGGGCTTTCGCGCCGCCACCCTGCGCCACTTGGGCGAGCAGAGTGTGCAGGGCGTCGACTTGTTCGAGCATCGCCGCGCTGTTGGCGGCGAACTCCGCTGAACGGGGATTGAGCTGGGTATGCAGGATCATGGGCTACTCCGTAGCAGCTTGAAGTTTCAAGCTACAAGCTGCAAGTTGAGGCAAGAGCGCATGTCTCTTGCCGCTTGAGGCTCGCAGCTTGCCGCTGACGAAATTCATTTCGTTTCGTTGAACAGTTCGCGGCCGATCAGCATGCGTCGGATCTCACTGGTGCCAGCGCCGATTTCGTACAGCTTGGCGTCACGCAGCAGACGCCCGGCCGGGAATTCGTTGATGTAACCGTTGCCGCCGAGAATCTGGATCGCGTCGAGGGCCATTTGTGTGGCGCGTTCGGCGGTGTAGAGGATCACCCCGGCAGCGTCCTTGCGCGTGGTTTCGCCGCGCTCGCACGCCTGGGCCACCGCGTACAGGTAGGCGCGGCTGGCGTTGAGCTGGGTGTACATGTCGGCGACTTTGCCCTGGATCAGCTGGAACTCGCCGATGCTCTGGCCGAACTGCTTGCGGTCGTGGATGTACGGCACGATCAGGTCCATGCACGACTGCATGATCCCGGTCGGGCCGCCGGACAGCACGACACGTTCGTAATCGAGGCCGCTCATCAGCACTTTGACGCCGCCGTTGAGCACGCCGAGGATGTTTTCTTCCGGCACTTCGACGTCATCGAAAAACAGCTCGCAGGTGTTGGAACCGCGCATGCCGAGCTTGTCGAACTTGTTGCTGCGGCTGAAGCCTTTCCAGTCGCGCTCGACAATGAAGGCGGTGATGCCGTGCGGGCCCTTTTCCAGATCGGTCTTGGCGTAGATCACGTAGGTGTTGGCGTCGGGGCCGTTGGTGATCCAGGTTTTGCTGCCGTTGAGCACGAAACGGTCGCCGCGTTTGTCGGCGCGCAGCTTCATCGAGACCACGTCGGAACCGGCGTTCGGCTCGCTCATCGCGAGGGCGCCGACGTGTTCGCCGCTGATCAGCTTCGGCAGGTATTGGCTTTTCTGCTCGTGGTTGCCATTGCGGTTGATCTGATTGACGCAGAGGTTGGAATGCGCGCCGTAGGACAGCGCCACCGAGGCCGAACCGCGGCTGATTTCTTCCATCGCCACCACGTGCGCCAGGTAACCCAGGCCGGCGCCGCCGTACTCTTCCGGCACGGTGATGCCGAGCAGGCCCATGTCGCCGAATTTGCGCCACATGTCGGCAGGGAACAGGTTGTCGTGGTCGATCTGCGCGGCGCGTGGGGCGATCTGATCGGCGACAAAGGACTGAACCTGATCGCGCAGCATGTCGATGGTTTCACCGAGGGCGAAGTTCAAGGATGGATAGCTCATGGGGCACCTTTTAGCTTTTTTGTAGGGTGGGGAGGGCGGTCGAACAGCTCTCACCTTTACGTTAACGTAAGCCTGAGACGGAAGGCTGTCAATCACCCTTTACGTTAACGTCAACTTGAGCGAGAGTAAGGGCAGTTCTGAAAGACCAGCGGCGCTCTCTGTGGCGAGGGAGCTTGCTCCAGCTCGAGCGCGAAGCGGTCGCAAAATGGGTGTTCGCGGTGTGTCAGTCTGCACCGGATCGCTGATTTCACGACTGCTGCGCAGCCGAGCGGGAGCAAGCTCCCTCGCCACAAAAGCCTCGCTCCTACAATAAAGACAATAGGGGTCGTCATGGATCAACCCAGTGCAAACCCGCCACGCAGCTACACCCGTGGCGCCCAGGACAAAGCCTTACTGGCGATGACCATCGGGCAGAAGTTCGACCAGACAGTTGCGCAGTACCCGGACGGTGAGGCGCTGGTGGTGCGTCATCAGCAGTTGCGCTATTCCTGGCGGCAACTGGCCGACGCGGTGGATCTGCATGCCAGAGCCCTGTTGGCGCTGGGTTTGCAGGCGGGGGATCGGCTCGGTATCTGGGCGCCGAACTGTGCGCAGTGGTGCATCACGCAAATCGCCACGGCGAAAATCGGCGTGATTCTGGTCAACATCAACCCGGCCTACCGCAGCTCTGAACTGGAATACGTGCTCAAACAGTCCGGCTGTCAGTGGCTGGTGTGCGCCGGGGCATTCAAGTCCTCCAACTACCACGCCATGCTGCAGGGGCTGGTACCGGAACTGGCCGAGCAATCCATCGGCCAGTTGCGCTGTGAGCGTCTGCCGGAGTTGCGCGGGGTAATCAGCCTCGATGCACAGCCACCGTCCGGCTTCCTGCCGTGGTCGCAACTGGCCGATCTGGCTGCGGGTGTCTCACCCCAACAGTTGCACGAACGCAGCGACAGCCTGCATTTCGATCAACCGGTGAACATTCAATACACCTCCGGCACCACCGGTTTCCCCAAGGGCGCGACCCTCAGTCACTACAACATTCTCAACAACGGTTATATGGTCGGTGAAAGCATCGGCCTGACCCCGAGCGACCGGCTGGTGATCCCGGTGCCGCTGTACCACTGCTTCGGCATGGTCATGGGCAACCTCGGCTGCATCACCCACGCCAGCACCATGATCTACCCCAGCGACGCCTTCGACCCGCTGCTGACCCTGCAAACCGTCGCCGAAGAACAGGCCACCGGCCTCTATGGCGTACCGACCATGTTCATCGCCATGCTCGATCAACCGCTACGTGCGGACTTCGATCTGTCGAGCCTGCGTACCGGGATCATGGCCGGCGCCACGTGCCCGATCGAGGTGATGCGCCGGGTCATCAGCGAGATGCACATGAGTGAAGTACAGATCGCCTACGGCATGACCGAAACCAGCCCGGTGTCGCTACAGACCGGGCCAAACGACGAACTGGAACTGCGCGTGACCACCGTCGGCCGCACTCAGCCGCAACTGGAAAGCAAGATCATCGACGAGGCCGGCGATCTGGTGCCGCGTGGCACCATCGGCGAGTTGTGCACCCGCGGTTACAGCGTGATGCTCGGTTACTGGAACAACCCGCAGGCCACCGCCGAAGCCATCGATGAGGCGGGCTGGATGCACACCGGCGACCTGGCGAGCATGAACGATGAGGGTTACGTGAACATCGCCGGGCGCAACAAGGACATGATCATTCGCGGCGGCGAGAATGTTTACCCGCGTGAGCTGGAAGAGTTCTTCTTCACTCACCCGGCCGTGGCGGACGTGCAGGTGATCGGCATTCCGTGCTCGCGTTACGGCGAGGAGATTGTCGCCTGGATCAAATTCCACCCCGGCCACAATGCCTCCGAGCTGGAACTGCAAACCTGGTGCAAGGAGCGCATCGCGCACTTCAAGACGCCGCGTTACTTCAAGTTCGTCGAAGAGTTTCCGATGACGGTGACGGGCAAGATTCAGAAGTTCCGGATGCGCGAGATCAGTATCGAAGAGCTTAAGGCGCTACATTGAAGATCAAAAGATCGCAGCCTTCGGCAGCTCCTACAGGGGATCGGTGTAGGAGCTGCCGAAGGCTGCGATCTTTTAAAAACACAAATCACAGAAAGCACAAAGGGGAGCCGAAGCTCCCCTTTAATTTTGTCGTCGCGTGCTCTTTCTTATTATTGAGGGGCGGTCTGTTGTTGTTTTTGGCAACCGTGGCCCTTTACCGCTGTTTTTGGCGACCCCCATCCGGGGTCAAGAGCAAACGTATTTTTTTGAGCGCTGATCTGCTTTCTCGCCAAGCGATCCAACCGATTCGGGAGCTACCTGAAGGTAGTTTTATTGTTCTCTGCCCGGTTGCGGGTCACTCCTGAGAGCACCCTGAAAAGCACACCTTCTCCAAAAAAATCTGTTAGCTGCGTCTCTGCCGTGTTGTTTTTGTTATGTCAGAGTCGGTACGTCTTATTTTTATTGGTTTGCAGCTTTTTATTCTTGTTATGCCATAGAGATAGCAGAAGCCGTGCCAACTTTTTAAAAGCCTTGTAAATCAATGGCTTGAGTTTTTTGAAGGATTTTTCCTTCAGGGCAAACCAGACAATTTGTTTCCGTGTTACTCGTCTATGCCCACGTTTCGGACACAGCGGTAACACCTTCGACCTCACTGTGCGTTACGGGCCTTGGCCACACGCGAACCGCTCGGGCGACCGAGCACCGCGCTGATCTGCTGACCCGCGGCAATCAAGGCGTCCAGGTCGATACCGGTCTCGATGCCCAGGCCGTTGAGCAGGTACACCACGTCCTCGGTCGCAACGTTACCGCTCGCGCCCTTGGCGTACGGGCAGCCGCCGAGGCCGGCGATAGAGCTGTCGAACACCGCGATGCCTTCCAGCAAGCTGGCATAGATGTTGGCCATGGCCTGGCCGTAGGTGTCGTGGAAGTGCCCGGCGAGTTTTTCCCGAGGCACCTGCGCCGACACCACTTCGAACAGCCGCCGGGTCGCGCCAGCGGTGCCGGTGCCGATGGTGTCACCGAGGGACACTTCATAGCAGCCCATCGCATACAGCTCACGGGCGACCATCGCCACTTGCTCCGGGGCGACCGTGCCTTCGTACGGGCAGCCGAGCACGCAGGACACGTAACCGCGCACGGTAACGCCGTGCTGTTTCGCGGCTTCCATGATCGGTGCGAAGCGCGCCAGGCTTTCGCTGATCGAGCAATTGATGTTGCGCTGCGAGAACGCCTCGGACGCGGCGGCGAACACGGCGACTTCTTTCACGCCGGCGGCCAGCGCATCTTCAAACCCGCGCAGGTTCGGCGCCAGGGCGCCGTAGGTCACGCCGGGCTTGCGCTGGATCTGCGCGAACACCTCGGCCGAACCGGCCATCTGCGGCACCCATTTAGGTGAGACGAAACTGCCGACTTCGATGTAACTCAAACCAGCGGCGCTCAGCGCGTCGACCAGTTGCACCTTGTCAGCCACGCTGATCGGCTGGGCTTCGTTCTGCAGGCCATCGCGCGGGCCGACTTCGATCAGGCGAACATGGGAGGGGAGGGACATGGCGGTTGACCTGCTCTTTTGAAATCGTTGAGAACCCTTGAGGAGCGAGCCTGCTCGCGATAGCCATTTCACATTCAACAGTGATGTTGACTGACCCACCGCTATCGCGAGCAGGCTCACTCCTACAAGGGGATTTGTGTTGGTTACTGAACCGGCTGCTGGCTCTTGAGCGTCTGCTCCAGTGCCTGCACGCAGCGTTCTTCAGCGGTATCGAGTTCCAGTTTCATCTGTTCGATGTCGAGCAACTGTTGCTCCAGCTGTTCGCGGCGCTCGCTGATTTTCGCCAGCATGCTGTTGAGCTGTTTGGTGTTACCGCTGGACGGGTCGTAGAGTTCGATCAACTCGCGGCATTCGGCCAGCGAGAAACCGATGCGCTTGCCGCGCAGGATCAGCTTCAGGCTGACCTTGTCGCGCGGTGAGTAGATGCGTTCCTGGCCACGGCGCTCAGGGCTGAGCAGGCCTTGTTCTTCATAAAAACGGATCGCCCGGGTGGTGATGTCCAGCTCGCGGGCGAGGTCGGAAATGCTGTAGGTCTGGCTGCTCATGAAAGCGCTCGAAAAAGGTCTTGGCGCTAAGCTAATGGCGAGTTGACGTTTACGTCAAGCAAGAAAAAGATCGCAGCCTTCGGCAGCTCCTACAGGAAAATGCATTCCAATTGTAGGAGCTGCCGAAGGCTGCGATCTTTTGATCTTTCCTCAAACCACCTGCTTATCGAGTTTCTTCTCCTGCGCCGCCACCTGCTGGCACAACTCGATGATCTGCTCGCGCATCCAGCGGTTGGCCGGGTCCTGATCGGTGCTTTCGTGCCAGTACAGATGAGTCTCCAGCGGCGGCACGTCGTTGACCGGCAGGTTGAACGCATGCAAGTCGTTACGCCGGGCAAAGCGCTCGGGCACCGTCATCACCATGTCGGTCTGCTGCATGACCTGAGACGCCATCAGGTAATGCTGTGAGCGCAGGGCGATCTTGCGCTGAATGCCCATTTTGCCGAGGGCCAGATCGACATAACCCAGGCCGCTGCGGCGGCTGGAGATATGAATGTGGGTCAGCGACAGGTAATCGTCGAGGCTGAGTTTTTCCTTGCCCGCCAGCGGATGGCCCTTGCGCATCGCGCAGACGTAACGGTCTTCCATCAGCTTGACGTGGCGCACCTGCGGGTCGGTGTTGAGCGGCGCATCAACGGCGAAATCCAGGCGTCCGGCGGCGAGTTCCTTGGTGGTTTCGCGGCGTTTGGACAGGAAGCTCTCGATGATCACCGTCGGCGCCAGACGTCGCAAACGCTGGAACAGCGGCGGCAGAATCACCGCTTCAGTGAGGTCGGTCATGCTGATGCGGTAGGTCTTGACCGCCTGGGCCGGGTTGAAAATCCGGCTTTCCTGCACCGACACCCGCAGCAGCGACAACGCATTGCGCACCGGGCCGATGATGTTCTGCGCCATCGGCGTCGGCACCATGCCCTGGGCGGTGCGCACGAACAGCGGATCGTTGAAGGTCTCACGCAACCGCGCCAACGCGTTGGACACCGCCGGCTGGGTGATGCCGACAATCTGCCCGGCGCGGGTCAGGTTGGCTTCGGTGTAGATCGCGTCGAAGACAATGAAAAGGTTGAGGTCGACCTTGCTCAGGTTCATAACGCGGCTTCTCTTGTTTTAGGGCTGATGTTTTAAGGCCTGACGATCAGCGGATCATATATCGGTGATGAATGTTTATACACGCCGAGAATAGGCTAGGTAAATTATCAGCGCTGTTCTAGCATCGATTGCATGATCTGAACAACCTCTGCCTAAAGAAGGTAATTGCTCATGGATTTCGCTTATTCGCCCAAGGTGCAAGAACTGCGTGAGCGCGTGACCGCGTTCATGGACACTTACGTTTACCCGGCCGAAGCCGTGTTCGAACGCCAGGTTGCCGAGGGTGATCGCTGGCAGCCGACCGCGATCATGGAAGAACTCAAAGCCAAGGCCAAAGCCGAAGGCCTGTGGAATCTGTTCCTGCCGGAATCGGAGCTCGGCGCCGGGCTGACCAACCTCGAATACGCACCGCTGGCGGAAATCATGGGTCGCTCGTTGCTCGGGCCGGAGCCGTTCAACTGCTCGGCGCCGGACACCGGCAACATGGAAGTGCTGGTGCGCTACGCCAACGAAGAACAGAAACAGCGCTGGCTCGAACCACTGTTGCGCGGCGAAATCCGCTCGGCGTTCGCCATGACCGAACCGGACGTGGCTTCGTCCGACGCGACCAACATGGCCGCCCGCGCCGTGCGTGACGGCGACGAGTGGGTGATCAACGGCAAAAAATGGTGGACCTCCGGCGCTTGCGATCCGCGCTGCAAGATCCTGATCTTCATGGGTCTAAGCAACCCCGACGCACCGCGCCACGCCCAGCACTCGATGATCCTGGTGCCGGTCGACACCCCCGGGGTGAAAATCGTCCGTCCGCTGCCGGTGTTCGGTTACGACGACGCACCGCACGGCCACGCCGAAGTGCTGTTCGATAACGTGCGGGTGCCGTACGAAAACGTCCTGCTCGGTGAAGGCCGCGGCTTCGAAATCGCCCAAGGTCGCCTTGGCCCGGGGCGGATTCACCACTGCATGCGTTCGATCGGCATGGCCGAGCGTGCACTGGAATTGATGTGCAAACGCTCGGTGAGCCGCACCGCATTCGGCAAACCGCTGGCGCGTCTGGGCGGTAACGTCGACAAGATCGCCGACTCGCGGATGGAAATCGACATGGCGCGCCTGCTGACTCTGAAGGCGGCGTACATGATGGACACCGTGGGCAACAAAGTGGCGAAGAGCGAGATCGCACAGATCAAGGTCGTCGCGCCGAACGTCGCGCTGCGGGTGATTGACCGGGCGATCCAGATCCATGGCGGGGCCGGGGTGTCGAACGATTTCCCGCTGGCCTACATGTACGCCATGCAACGCACCCTGCGCCTGGCCGACGGCCCGGACGAAGTGCACCGCGCGGCGATCGGCAAGTTCGAGATCGGCAAGTATGTGCCGAAAGAGATGCTGCGCAGCGGTCATTAAGACCGCGTCGCCTGCTTCGCGAGCAAGCTCCCACATTAAACCGCATTCCAAATGGAAGAATGCGATCCCTGTGGGAGCGAGCTTGCTCGCGAAAGGGCCTGCCCATTCAGTCCATCAACATCAGGCTCAATACACCCAAACCTCAACCCGCCGATTCTTGATCCGCCCCTCATCCGCACTGTTCGCCGCCACCGGCATCAACGCGCCAAACCCGCGCACCTCGCGCAACACCACGCCGTTCTTCACCAACTCGCGGCGCACCGCCATGGCCCGCAGTTTCGACAGCAGGTCGGCCCGGGCCGGGTCGTCTTTCTCGTCACCAAAGCCCACCAGCGTCACCGCACGCTCGGTCTTGTCGTGGCGCTTTATATAGTCGAGCACCCGCGCCAGATCCTGCCGCGCCTTGTTGTCGAGGCTGGCGCTGCCTTCTTCAAAGCGGAAATTCACTGTCAGACGTTGGGCATGCCGGCTGAGGGATTGATACCCCTCGGGCATCAGCGCATTCGGCGTGACGGTCATCGCATGGATGGTCTGGCTGATGAAACCGTTGGCCGCGACAATCTTCTGCCCCTGTGGGCTTTGCGCAAACGCCACCAGCGCTGATGCCCACGGATTCTGGCTGGTGGGTGGCAGATAAAAGAACAGCCGTCGGGACAGTGGATAGTCTTCCGTCGCGATCAGGCTGTTGAGCGGCAACATCGATTGCGATGCACCGTCGGCGATTGCCACGGCTTTGGCCTGACGCACATAAGGCAGGCCGATGAAACCGATGCCTTGCGCATCGCTGCTCACCGCGTCGGACAATTGCTCGCTGGACTCGAAGCGTTTCGCCGTGGCACTCAGACTTTTCCCGCGACGACTCAGCACCAGTTCCTTGAACGTGTCGTAGGTGCCGGACTGATCATCCCGCGCATATAGATGGATCGCACCGCCGCGCCCGCCGAGGTCTTCCCAGGTTTTCACCTCACCGGCGAAGATCCGCGCCAGTTGCCCGGTGTCCAGTTGCTGCAGCGGATTGTCGGGATGCAGGATGATCGCCAGGCCGTCGATGGCGATGACTTGCTCGGCCTCAGGGCTCTTCATGTCGCCCAGCGCTTGCAGGCTGAGCAGTTCGCTGTCCTTGATCGGACGGGAGGCGGCGGCGAGGTCGGCAGCGGCGCTTTTCAGTGCGGTGAAACCAGTGCTGGAGCCGTGGGCGGCGACTTCAATCACGACCCGTTTGCCTTGTGCGGTCTGGCCAACAATGTGTTGTTCGTTGGCGGTGTCGGGGTTTTCGCGGTGGATCTTCAGCAGGCCCTGTTCCTGCAAAAAACCTTCGACCAGCGCGGGGCCGAGATCGGCGCCAATGGTATTGGAACCCTGAATACGCAGTGCCGGGCCGTTTTCGGGGATTGGCAGGATTGCGGCGCTGACCGTCAGCCATGCACTCAACACAAAGACGAACAGAACACGCAGGGTCATGCCGGCACCGAATCAAGCCAAGGGGATTGCCGGGGAGATTAAGTCAGACGCATGACCAAAACATGACAGATCAAAAGATCGCAGCCTTCGGCAGCTCCTACATTGGAATGCGATCCCCTGTAGGAGCTGCCGAAGGCTGCGATCTTTTGATCTTGGTGGATATCAGGCCAGTTCCAGCCAGATCGGCGCGTGATCCGACGGCTTTTCCATCCCGCGCAGTTCATAGTCCACGCCCGCATCCTTCACTCGCGGCAACAGGCCATGGGAGGCGAGGATCACGTCGATCCGCAGCCCACGTTTCGGCTCATCTTCAAAGCCACGGCTGCGGTAGTCGAACCAGCTGAACATGTCGCTCACGTCCGGGTTCAGGTGGCGGAAGCTGTCGGTCAGGCCCCAGTTCTTCAGGCGGGCCATCCACTCGCGCTCCTCTGGCAGGAAGCTGCATTTACCGGTTTTCAGCCAGCGCTTCATGTTGTCGGGGCCGATGCCGATGTCGCGGTCTTCCGGGGAAATGTTCACATCGCCCATCACTACCAGCGGCTGTTCGTTGTGGAACTGGCTTTCCAGCAGGGTTTGCAGGTCGCTGTAAAAGCGTTGCTTGGCCGGGAACTTGGTCGGATGGTCGCGGCTTTCTCCCTGTGGGAAGTAGCCGTTCATGATGGTCACCGGCACGCCATTGGCGTCGGCGAAGGTGCCCCAGATGAAGCGGCGCTGGGCGTCTTCTTCATCGGTGGCGAAGCCTTTGTGAACGGCGATCGGCTCGTTGCGCGAGAGCAGGGCGACGCCGTAATGGCCTTTCTGGCCGTGGAAATAAACGTGATAGCCCAGCGCCCGCACTTCTTCCAGCGGGAACTGGTCGTCGTGGACCTTGGTTTCCTGCAGGCCGATCACGTCCGGCTGATGCTTTTCGATCAGCGCTGCCAACTGATGCGGACGGGCGCGCAGTCCGTTGATGTTGAAGGAAACGATCTTCATGGTCGGCAGTCCTGGCAAAAGGGCGATGCTAGCTGACATGGGGGAGATGGGCCAGTGTGGGGTAGGCAGATTCACCTGACTCTGTGAGATTTATGTTGTCAGGCCTGGCGCCTTCGCGAGCAAGCTCGCTCCCACAGGGTGAGCGCATTCCAAATGTGGGAGCGAGCTTGCTCGCGAAGAGGCCGGCAAAATCGATGAAGATCCCGGGTTGGTCTATACCTGTGGGGAACTGCGCCACCATCAAAAGGTTCGTACCAACAAGAGCGCCGCCCTTTGCACGCGCCCCGGGGAGCATCATCGTCATGCCTGAAACCCAGACTGCCATTGCCGACATCCACATGCTCGACCGCGGTTACTCGCGTGAAGCCCGATCACTGCTGTATCAGGCCTACCGGCACGAGCCGACCTTCGGTTACCTGTTCGAGGCCGAGCGGCCGGGCTATGAGCAGCGTGTGCGGGCCACCGTGCGCGAACTGGTCAAACAGCATTTTCTGCAGGATCTGCCGGCCATCGGCCTGTTGGTCAACGATCGGTTGATCGGCATCGCCCTGATCGCGCCGCCGCAGCGCCGGTTGGGCATCACCGAGAGTTGGGCGTGGCGCCTGCGCATGGTGCTCAGCACCGGTTTTCGCTGCACCCGGCGCTATCTGGAATATCACGATGCGGTGGCCGCGTGCGTGCCCAGCGATTCGGTGCACATGTTGCCGCTGTTGGGCGTTCATCCGCAGTTTCAGGGCAAACACTTCGGCGAGCAGTTGCTGACGGCGGTGCACAACTGGTGCGCGGTGGACGAAAGTTCGCAAGGCGTGGTGCTCGACACCGGTAATCCGCGCTACCTGGAATTCTATAAACGCCAAGGCTACGAAGAGATCGGTGAAGTGGCCGTCGGCCCGGTGCGCGAGCACGTGTTTTTCCACGCCAATCCGCAGGTGTTACAAACTGCAACGGCTTAGTCGTCGAACTTTTTCGGACATTTCCTGTTCTATCACGCTCCCAAGCCCGTGATAGCATCCGCGCCTATGAAGTTTCCAGGAAGATTTACCAGTGGCGTGCTCATGCTGTTAACCAGCTGTGCGGCGCTGGCGCAAAGTGAATTGGACGTGCGGATCAAACCGTCCAACGATGAACTGAAGGCCAATATAGAAGGCTATATCGGCAGCCTCGGCGATCGTGATGAAGAAGCCTTGCTGCGCTTCAGTCGCGGGGCCGAGGAGCAGGCGCGCAAAGCCGCGCAGGCCTTGGGTTATTACCAGCCGCAGATCGACAGTGATGTGAAGGGCGGCGAAAAGCCGCGCCTGGTGCTGAACATCGATCCCGGCGAACCGATTCGTCTGCGCAATGTCACCATCCGCGTCGGCGGGCCTGCCGCCGCCCTCAAATCCTTTCGTGTGCCGAGCAGCGACATGCTCAAGTCCGGCGCCGTGCTCAATCATGGGCGTTATGAAGACGCCAAACGCCTGATCCAGAACCAGGCCTCGCGCTTCGGTTTTTTCAGCGGCCACTTCACCAGCCAGAAACTCATGGTCGATCCTCGCGCCGGGGTGGCCGATGTCGAACTGATCTACGAAAGCGGCCCGCGTTATGCGCTGGGCAGCGTCAGTTTCGAGGGCGACACACCGTTCGACGAAGACCTGTTGCAGCGCATGGTGCCGTTCAAGGCGGGCGATCCGTACGACTCCGAGCTGATCGCCGAACTCAACCGCGACCTGCAATCGAGTGGCTATTTTGAAGGCGTGCGCGTCGATGCCGCACCGACGGCAGCCAAGAACGACGTGATTCCGGTGGACGTCAAACTCGACACGCGCAAGCCGCGCACCATGGGCCTGGGCCTCGGTTATTCCACCGACGTCGGCCCACGGATCAAGGCCAACTGGACCCGCCACTGGGTCAATCCGCAGGGCGACAGCTATGGCTGGGAGGCCGAATTGTCGGCGCCGCGGCAGAACGTCGGGCTGTTCTATGACATCCCGCTCGACCCGCCTCTGACCGACAAACTGCGTTGGGCCGGCGGCTATCAATATGAAGACATCGACGGCTCCGACACCCTGAGCAAGCTGCTGACGTTCGGCCCGGAATGGCACAGCAAGCTGCCCAGCGGCTGGCAGCGGGTCATCTCGTTGAAATGGCAGCGCGAGGAATACCAGCTCGGCGACGACTCGGGCCTCAGTACCTTGTTGATGCCCGGCATCAGCTATTCGTACCTCAAAAGCGACAATCGCATCGACCCGCACCACGGCTATCGCCTGACCTTTGAAAGCAAAGTGGCGAAGGAAGGCCTCGGCTCGGACAACAACCTGCTCTATGGCACGGCGTTGATCAAAGGCCTGACCACCGTATTCGACAACCACCGCTTCCTCGGGCGGGTGCAGGTCGGCGGCAGCGCCACCAACGGCTACAACTCGGTACCGCCATCGCTGCGCTTCTTTGCCGGTGGTGATCAGAGCGTGCGTGGTTACGACTACCAGAGCTTGTCCCCGGAGAACTCCAAGGGCGACCGCATCGGCGGGCGCTACATGGTGGCCGGCAGCGTCGAGTATCAATATTCGATTGCCGAGAAGTGGCGTATCGCGACCTTCGTCGACCAGGGCAACTCTTTCAACAAACTCGAACTGCCGAACCTCAAGACCGGGGTCGGTATCGGTGTGCGCTGGGTCTCGCCGGTGGGGCCGATCCGCCTCGACCTGGCCCACGCGCTGGACGACGATGGCGGCATCCGGCTGCACTTTTCCATGGGGCCTGAGCTGTGAAGCGTGGTTTGAAAATAGCGGCACTGACGCTGCTGGCGTTGCTGTTGTTGATTGTATTGAGCATCAGCGCGGTACTCGGAACGCAGGCGGGCAGTCGTTGGGCGCTGGGCCTGGTGCCCGGCCTGAGCGTGGAGAATTTCCAGGGTCGCCTCGGCGGGCAGTGGAGCGCCGATCATCTGCTGTGGCAGCAGGACAGCAGCCGGGTCGAGCTGAACAAGCCGATCTTCGCCTGGTCGCCGCTGTGCCTGACCCGCATGACCCTGTGCATCGAACAGCTCAAGGCGGATCAGGTCATTCTGCAATTCCCGCCGAGTGAAGAAACCACCGACAGCGGCCCGATCAAACTGCCGGATCTGCAATTGCCGGTGGCCATCGAACTGGGTGACGTGCAGGTCGGCAGCCTGTTGTTCAATGGCAGCGAGCAGCTCAAGGGCCTGCAATTGGCGGCGCACTGGACTGCCCAGGGCCTGCAGATCGACAGCGTCAAACTGCAACGCGACGATCTGAGCCTGAACCTCTCCGGCCTGCTGCAACCGACCGGCAACTGGCCGCTGAACATTGCCGGCGACCTGACCCTGCCGTCGCCGGGCACCGGCCCCTGGACACTGGCGCTGAAGGTTGACGGCGATCTGCTGAAAACCCTCAACCTGCACGCCGACAGCCACGGTTACCTCGACGGCCAGTTGAGCGGCGAGCTACAACCGCTGGCGGAAAACCTGCCGGCCAAGGTGCGCATCACCTCGGAGGCCTTCAAACCGAGCGCCGATCTGCCGGACACGTTGCAACTCAATCAATTGGTGTTGACCGGCGAAGGCGATCTGAAAAACGGTTATCAGTTAAGCGGCAATGCCACGCTGCCCGCCGACAAAGGCCCGGTGGCGCTGCTGCTCAACGGCAAGGTGGACGCCAGCGGCGCGCAGATCGCCGGCCTCGACCTGACGGCCAACGACAAGCAGAGTCTCAAACTTACTGGCAGTGTCGACTGGAGCAAAGGCCTTACCGCGCAAGCCAACATCAACTGGCAGGATTTCCCGTGGCATCGGCTCTATAACGAAATCGACGAGCCGCAAGTCGCGTTGCGCACCTTCACCGGCGAAGTTTCCTACACCGACGGTCAGTACATCGGTAACTTTGCCGCCGCACTGGACGGTCCGGCGGGGGCGTTCAGCCTGAGCAGTCCGTTCAGCGGCAGCCTGAAACAGATCGCCTTGCCGCAACTGAAAATGGAAGCCGGGCAGGGCAAGGCCGAAGGTCATGTGAACGTGCAGTTCGCCGACGGCATCGCCTGGGACACCGCGCTGGAGCTGTCGGCGCTGAACCCGGCGTACTGGGTCGCGGAGTTGCCGGGCACCTTGGCCGGGCTGCTGAAAAGCCAGGGCGAGATGAAGAACGAGCGCCTGAGCCTCAGCGCCGACCTCGACCTCAAGGGCAAGTTGCGTGGTCAACCGGCGATCCTGCAAGCCAAGGCTGATGGTTCCGGCGAACAGTGGAACCTCAACGCCCTGCAAATCCGCTTAGGCGACAACAGCATCAACGGCAAGGGCAGCCTGCAACAGAAACTCACCGGGCAGATCGACATCAAGCTGGCGCGGCTGGCTCAACTCTGGCCGCAACTGCGCGGACAGGTCACTGGGCAGGTCAACGTCGCCGGTACGCTGAAGGCGCCGCAAGGCAAGCTCGATTTGCAAGGTTCGCAACTGGCGTTCCAGGACAATCGCCTGCAAAGCCTCAACCTCGATGCCAGCCTCGACAGTGCGCAGCGGGCGAAGATCGATCTGAAGGGCAGCGGGATTCAGGCCGGCGACACCAATCTCGGCGTGTTGACCGCCAGCGCCCAAGGCGACATCAAGAGCCAGAAACTCAACCTCGACCTGCTCGGGCCGAAACTGAAACTGGCCCTCGGCCTCGACGGTAAGCTGGACCAGGGTAATTGGCGCGGACGTCTGGCCAGTGGTGACATTCAGGCTGGTGGTCAGGACTGGAAACTGCAGAATCCGGCCAGGCTCGAACGCCTCGCCGACGGCAAAATCAACTTCGGCGCGCATTGCTGGATGTCCGGCAATGCCAGCCTGTGCGGCGAAGACCAGCGGCTGATGCCTGAGCCGAAACTGCGCTACCACCTCAAGCAGTTCCCGATCGAAAGCCTGGCGCAATGGCTGCCGAAAGACTTCGCCTGGCAAGGCAAGCTCAACGCCGATCTGCAATTGGACCTGCCGGCCAGCGGCCCGAACGGCGTGGTCAGCATCGACGCCAGCGGCGGCACCTTGCGCATGAAGGAAAAGGATCAGTGGCTGGACTTCCCGTACCAGACCCTGAAACTCACCAGCAAACTCACACCGAAGCGCATCGACACCGACCTCAACTTCGTGGGCGGCAAACTCGGTGAACTGATGGTGCAGGCGCAACTCAATCCGCTGCCGAAAAACAAACCGTTGAGCGGCTCGTTCCGCCTCAGCGGGCTGGATTTGTCGGTGGCGCGGCCGTTTGTGCCGATGGTCGAGAAACTCACCGGACACCTGAACGGCAGCGGCACGATTTCCGGCGGGCTGCTGGCGCCGCTGGTCAACGGCACGGTCAAGCTCAGCGACGGCGAAGTGTCCGGCGCCGAGTTGCCGATGGAACTCAAGGACTTGCAACTGCAAGCGGTGATTGCCGGCGAATCGATACGTCTGGACGGCGGCTGGAAAAGCGGCAAGACCGGCCAGGGCAGCCTCAACGGCAACGTCGCCTGGGGGCAGGCGCTGATGGTCGACGTGGCGCTCAAGGGCACGCAACTGCCGGTCACTGTCGAGCCGTACGCCAAACTCGAAGTGGCGCCGGACCTGAAGATCTCCATGGCCGGCGATGAGCTGAAGATTGCCGGCAAGGTGCAGGTGCCCAGAGGTGAAATCACCGTGCGTGAACTGCCGCCCTCGACGGTAAAAGTTTCCGACGACACGATCATCGTCGGCGCGCAGACCGAAGAGGGCAAACCACCGATGGCCATGAAGATGGACATCGACGTGGTGGTCGGCGAAGACAAACTCGCCTTCGCCGGTTTTGGTTTGACCGCCAACGTGCAAGGTCATGTGCACATCGGCGACAACATGGACACCCGTGGTGAGCTGTGGCTCAACGACGGCCGCTACAGTGCCTACGGCCAGCGTCTGACCGTGCGTCGTGCGCGTCTGTTGTTCGCCGGCCCCCTCGATCAGCCTTATCTGGACATCGAAGCGATTCGCAAGACTGACGACGTGATCGCCGGTATTCGCCTGAGCGGCAGTGCCGAGCAGCCGACCACGCAGATCTTCTCCGAGCCGGCCATGAGCCAGGAGCAGGCGTTGTCGTATCTGGTGCTGGGGCGTCCGCTGAGCACCAACGGCGAAGACAACAACATGCTTGCGCAAGCGGCGTTGGGTCTGGGCCTGATGGGCAGTTCCGGGGTCACCAGCAGCCTGGCCAAGGACCTGGGGATTCAGGACTTCCAGCTCGACACCCAAGGCAGCGGCAACACCACCAGCGTGGTCGCCAGCGGCAACATTTCCGAGAAGCTCAGTCTGCGCTATGGCGTCGGCGTGTTTGAACCGGCCAACACCATCGCGCTGCGTTACAAGCTGAGCAAGAAGGTTTATCTGGAAGCGGCCAGCGGTGTCGCCAGTTCGCTGGATATCTTCTACAAGCGCGATTTCTAGATCGCGCTTTCTCCTGAACCGAGTCGCTTCAATCGCGAGCAGGCGAAGGCCTACATTTGGAATGCGTTCCCCTTGTAGGCCTTCGCCTGCTCGCGATGGCGTTTTTTCAGCCGATATCAATGGTGCGGCTGATGGCCTGATCGCGAGCAGGCTCGCTCCTACACTGATCTGTGGTGGGCAAGGATTTTTTCTTACGGCAGATTAACGGTGGGCGGGCGGCACACCAGCGAGGCCCGCTCGTAGTTCAGCGCCTTGTCCCGCTCGGGCAGTGCATACGACGCCTCACACCGCTGGCCCTGCCAGTTGATGGTCAGGGTGCCGGCGTCGGCTTCCACCAGCGCCAGTGCCTTGCCGCCCGGATCGGAAATCGCCAGTTGCTTGCCGGCGCTGTCTTCGAGCGATGCGCCAAACGGGATCGGTTGATGCTGCGCGTCGAACAAGGCGAACTGCACGCGCCGTCCGGTCTTGCTGGCGTAACGTGCCAACACCACGGCACCGCGTCGTGGCACCACTTGCCGGGTGGCGTTCTCGATCTCGACATCGCCGCCCAGGTCACGGGTGTCGAGGTTGATCCAGTTCACCCGATAAGGCTGCGCGTTGGGCACCACGGCGAAGCCGTTACTGCCGGTTTTGGCCCCGGAGAAGCTGCCGATTTTCACCCCTTCCACGCCTTCGACCTGCGCCAGTGCGAACGTCTCGCCCACAGTTTGTCCCAGGTTGACGCCGCCGGCATGGCCGACGATCGAACCCGCCAGGTTAAGGTTCTGCGAGTTGTAGCCGCGTCCCTGACTGTAGCCGGCACTGATATCCATCACCGAGGTGCGGGTGTTGAGGTTGACCGACCCAGAGCTGCCGCCGGTGCTGCTGTTGCCGGCTTGTACCGAGTAATAGGTGTCGCTGTCTTCCGACAGATAGCCGTTGATGCCCATCTGCGTGGTATCGCTGGATTTCTGCGTGCTGGCCGAGACAAAGGCCCGCGGTGCACGGGGCTTGGAACCCAGCGGGAACGACACAGACAGGTTGACCAGCGTGTCGTTGTTCGCCGGCCCGTAATTGCCGACATCTTTGGAGTAGGTGGCGCCGATGTTGTAACTCACATCCCCCCAATAGTTGCTGTACCCGGCCGACAGGCTTTGCGAACCGCCGCGCCCCCAGTAACGCTGGTCGCTGGCGTTCACGTAGACGCTGCCATATTCCTGGTTGCGCCCCAGGCTCTGGTTGACGGTCAGGTCGGTGCGGGTTTTCGAGTTGCCGGTGCGTTGCTGGCCATCGCGGCTCAACTCCTCGACGTGCTCGGTGAGGGTGCGATAGCCCTCTGTCGAGTAACGGTAGGCGGCGAGGGTGAAGTTGGTGTCGGTGCCGGTGAACGTTTTCGCATACAGCGCGCGCAGGCTGTTACCGGTGACCGTTTCGCCGAAGGTGTTGCTCATCGAGTGGGTCAAGTCCAGGGAGATCGCACCGATGGCGGTATTGCGACCGGCTCCGACAGACAACGCCTTGAAATTGTCCGTCGCCTGCACACCGACGATCCCGGACAAGTTGCTGCTGATGCCATACGCCAGTGTGCTGCTGACAAACTGCGGGGTCTTCTGATCCTCGCTGTTGCTGTTGTACTGGCCGGCCGAGACGCTGTACTTCAACTGGCCCTGACGGACCATGATCGGCAGGCTGGAAAATGCTTGCACCGTCACCCGGCGTCGACCATCGGCTTCGATAATCGTCACTTCCAGGTCGCCATTGGAACCGCTGGGGTAGATGTCGCTGATCTCGAACGGCCCCGGCGGCACGTTGGCGGTGTAGAGGATGTAGTTGTTCTGGCGAATCTCCACGGTCGCGCTGGATTGCGCAATGCCGCGAATCACGGGTGCATAACCGCGCTCGCTGTCGGCACGCATGCCGTCGTCGGACGCCAGTTTCAGGCCACGATAGCGCACGCTGTCGAACAGGTCGGCGTCGGAGAAAATATCCCCGGCACTGAACTGGCCTTTGAGCGCGGTCACGTCATGTTGCAGATAGCTGCGGTTGCTCTTGAACGTGCTGGGCTGGCCGGTGCTGCTGTTGAAGTTCGATTCGTTACGCAAACGCCAGGCGCCGAGGTTGATGCCATTGCGCAAGCCAACGTTATTGCTCAGCGTGTTTACACCCTGAGTGCTGTTGCGGCTGCTGCTCAACTGATAGTTGATGAACGCGGCGGGCACGCCTGCGTCCCACAAGGCCGGGTCGACATAGCCACGCCGGCCACGCTCCATGGCGTTTTGCGGCACGCTGACCATCAGGCGCAGGCGCGGCACGTCGTAGCGCACGGTGGCGTGGTCGATCAACGCGGGCAGGTCGAGGCAGGCGTCGGGGTCATCGCCGACGAGTTTGCCAGCGGCTTGCAGTTTGCCGATGTCGACCCCCAATTGCTGCACCATCTCCAGGGTCAGGCAGGCCTGGACCTTGCCCGTGCCGGGGTGGCGACGGAAGTCGATATCGCGACGGCCGACCAGGGTCTCGTTGCCGTAGAGATCCACCCGGTAAATACCGGGCAGTACGCGACTGGTGGCGAGCAGTGATTGCAGGTCAACAGAGGAGGGGGCGCCTTGCAGAAACGATGTATTGAATTGTTCTTCGTCATCGGCCAGGCAGGTGCAACTGAACACCAGGGCCATTGAAAAAGGCGCCAATCCGTCGCGCTTGAGTAAAAACATGCAGGAACCCTATATCACCTCCGATACGAACTAACGGAGCGAAGAGAAATACAGTGAAAGTGCGGCTGTGACAGCGACACGTAAGTTATGGCGCTTCTTTATTCAAGCTGGCTCGAATATCGGCACTGTTGGAAAGTTGCGCGCTGTAACGGTCTTGTGCGCCATAGTCATTAATGCTGCTGAATAACAGGCGTGCGGTATTGGTGTGATGAAGTTGTTTGAGGCTGAACTCTTTTTGTTCGCCGGGGGCAATCATCATCGAATCAAAGGGATGTTCGCTGAGTGTGCCCGATTGCAGTGTTATGTCGGCAATCGACACGTGATACTGGCCCGGGTTGTTCACCAGCAGTACTTGTTTGCCGGCGCGTTCGGCCAGGCGCCAGGTCAGTTCGCTCGGTGCCAGGTAGGCATTGTTTTTCAGTCCCGAGGGGCGGAAGAACACCTTGATGCGCTGGCGCACGGCCAGTTGCAAAGTGTTGGCCGATTTCGCCGACTGGGGAATTTCCTGCACATTGAGCCAGACCACCGACTCGCGGTCGGTCGGCATGCCCGCGCCTTCGTAGATCACCCGCAAGATCTGCTGTTCGTCGCCGCTGACGCGCACCAGTGGCGGAGTGACGGCAAACGGTACCGCGGCAGTTTCACTGGAGTCGGTGTCGATCCACGACTGAATCAGTACATCTGCACCGCTGTTACGCACGGTGATCCCGGCTTCCTTGTGTTGGCCGTCGAAGACCAGACGGGTACTGCTCAAGGAAATGCCGGCCATGGCCTGATTGGCCACGAGCAGACCCAAAAGGCCCGCACAAAAGGACAATGAGTGACGATAAAACATGATGGTTACCGCGCAAGTGATTGAAAGCGCGGGGCCGTGTGGCCCCGCACCGGGCTCGAGTATTCGCGCGGGTTATTCGTATTGCAGCGTGAACGGCAGGGTGGCATCGCCGCGACCGGCAACGGCAGTTGCCACGTCGGCGGTGGTGACGTAGGCAGCCGAGAATTTCAGCGTGGTGTTGCTGTCTTGCAGGGTGTTTTCGATCTTCGCGGTGGACGGCGAGCTCAGGTCGATCAACGCGCCGTTGGAGTCGAGCAAGGCGATACCGATGTTCTTCGCAGCGCCCAGGCCGTCGATCAGCTTCAGCACTTTGGTCCCGGCAACGATGCCCGAGCCTGCGCCCTTGGTCGGTTCGAAAATCATCGCCACTTTTGTGCCGGCGTTGCAGTTGATCTTCATGTCGAAGTTTTCGGCGCTCAGGGTGCCGTTGCCTTTAGGTGCAGTGGCGGTGCCCATGTCCTTGATCGACACTTCGCCCATGTTGACCGAAATGGTTTTGTTGCTTCCGGCGCCTTCAACCGAGCAGGCATCGTTGTTGATGGTGCCGGTGAAGTTGATGGTGCCGCTACCAGCCTTGGTCGGGGTTGGGGCCGGTGGATCTTCTGCCAGAGCGTTGCCGGCAGCGGCAATGATCGAAAGGGCGAGAAGTGCGCGAGTCAGCTTTTTCATGTTGCTTTTCCATTGGTTGGGGTTAAAGCAACACAATAAAACCTGGGTTCCCGGTGGAACATCAGACGATTCCTAGATGCGGGGGATGTTACGTCGAAGTACAGAGTCGTTTATTTGAACAAGTTGCGTTCGATGCAATAAGCCAGTAACTCTTGATCGCTATTTACTTCAAGTTTGCGCATGGCTGAGATTTTCTGCGTACTGATGGTTTTGGCACTTCTGTTCAATCCCCTGGCAATTTCGTTAACGCCCTGGCCTTGAACGAACAGCCGCAGAATTTCATGTTCCTTGGGCGACAGTCGGGAAAAGCGTTCATCCAGATCGGCGCCATCGTTGAGCACCGACGTTGGCGCTGGTCCTTTGCTACGTACCCGATTGCCTTTGGCAATGGCTTTGAGCGCCACCTCTATTTCAACGTGCAGCTGGCTTTTCTGAATCACCGCCAGTACACCGAGTTCCTGCAGGCGGGTCAGGATCAGAGGATTGGAAATCATGGTCAGGACCAGCACCTTCACTTCAGGAAAATGCCGGGTCACGAACTCCACCAGCTTCAGGCCGTCACCGTAGGGCGAGTCACCGGGCATGTTGAAATCGGTGATCAACAGATCCACCGCCTGAGACTTCAGCAACTCGATCAAGCCATCGGGACACACTGCCTCGCCCACCACGTTGAAGCGTCGGTCACGCTCGACCAGTTCCCGTACTCCCAGAAGGACGATGGGATGATCATCGGCGATGACAACGTTGAAGGTTTCCATGGGTGCTTTATCCAGAGTGAAATTATTCGAGGGTGTCGAGCAGGTCAGTCAGACGCGCCAGTTGTTGGCGCACTTGCAGGGCCAGCGCCGGGGTGATCGCCATGCCGGTCAAGCGACATTCCAGCTCGACAAACGTGCTGGCCAGGGCCTCGACCCGCACGGCGCCGAGTGCCCCGGCCATGCTGTGCAGTTGCTGTGCGACGCTGCTGGCGTTGGCCGCGTCCAGCGCGGTCAGTGTGGTCTGAACGTCGCGGCGCAGGGTCGCGACAAACAGCTCGCGCATTTTGGGTGAGAGGGGCGGCGCGGCGTCTGCCACCGGCGCGATCGCTGTCTGGCAGTGGCTTTGCAGCTGCGTGCGCAGTGTTGCCAGGTTCAGCGGCTTGACCATCCATGCGTTCATGCCGACGGCGGCGCAACGTTCGCCTTCTTCGCGCAGGGCATTGGCGGTGACGCCGATGATCGGCAGCGTCGCATCCTGCTGGCGCAGTGCGGCGGCCAACTGGTAACCGTTCATGATCGGCATGTTGACGTCGGTCAGCAGCAGATCGAAGCGTCCGGGTGCCCATTGCACCAGCGCCTGTTCGCCATTGGCGGCGACCACTACCGAACAGCCCAGCGCCTCCAGTTGTTCCTTGATGATCGCCGCGTTGATCGTATTGTCCTCGGCCACCAGTACGCGCAGGTTCAGCGTTCGGCTGTTTTTCTGCTGCGAAGGCGCACGCGGGTGACTGGCGCCGTGTCGGGCCAGCGCAATTGCCCAGCCAATTGCACGTACATCGTCGGCATCAACCAGCCAGTCGCTGCCGCTCACCTGCGCCGGATTGGGGCCGCCCGCCATGGCGATGATTCGCGGGCCATCGAATACGCTGGCGTTGGCCAGCGGCGCAAGGTCCACCAGCAGCGCCGAGGAGGGCGGCAGCTCGTTCGTCACCAGGCGGCAATCAAGACCAAAGCGGTCAAGCCAGGCGCTCAGATGCTGCGCCAGTTCGGCCACCGGTGCCCGTACATAAACGGCGGCGCCGCCGGCCACGAACGATGGGCAATCGGCGAGGCTGCCAGGTGCGCAATCCAGGGTCAGTTGCAAGTTGAAGCGGCTGCCCAGTCCCGGCTCGCTGACCACGTTCAACTGACCCTGCATCAACTCACACAGCCACTTGCAAATGGCCAGACCCAACCCGGCACCGGCATGACTGTCGGCTTCGTTGACTTGATAGAACGGGTCGAACAACTGCTGTTGCTGCGCCTGGGAAATGCCCACGCCCGAATCGCTGACCTGCCACTGCACCTCGGCGCGCCCGCCAGTGTTTTGCAGCACATGAACGCGCATGACCACTCGGCCATTGTCAGTGAACTTGATTGCGTTGCTCAGCAAGTTATTGAGGATCTGGCGAATGCGCTGCGCATCACCGAGCAATTGATCCGGTAGCGCCGCATCGATGCAGGCATACAGTTGCAAACCTTTGCCACGGGCAAACGCGCCGAAGCTGCGCACGACGTCTTCGGTCAGCTCCAGCGGACAAAACGGCTGAAGCTCGAGATTCATTTGCCCGGCCTCGATCTTCGACACATCCAGCACGTCGCTGATCAGCTTGAACAGACTGGCCGACGAGCGCTGGATGGTGTCCAGATAAGCCTGTTGACGCGGGTTCAGCGAGGTCAGACCGAGCAGTTCCAGAGTGCCGAGCACGCCATACAGCGGCGTGCGGATTTCATGGCTCATCGTCGCCAGAAACCGGCTCTTGGCCCGATTGGCCGAATCAGCGGCCTGGCGCGCGACCTCAAGCGCCGCCGCGTCTTCGACATGGCGGGTCACATCATGCAGTGCACACAGCCAGGCGTCCTGGCCCTGATAACGGGTGGCGACGAAGGCGACATGCAAATGCCGACCGTCAATCTCCAGTTCGGCATGGCCTTGGCCGGTCGCTGCCTGCCGGTCGAGCAGGTTGATCAGTTCGCGGGTGTCGTGCCATTGCTGGGCGCGCTGGTTCTCCAGCAACACCTGATGATTGCGGCGACTGATCACGCACAGGCCGGTGGGCGCGGTGTCGATGACCGCGCGGCTGAACGCTTCGCTTTCGGCGATGCTCGCGTGGGCACTTTGCGCGGGAAGAATGACGCGCTGGGTGTACCAGCGATTGAGTGCCCGGCCACTGCCGAGCAGGGCGAGCACGAGAACCAAAAGGCACAGCAATGGCCACAGCGCGTAATCGAGAAAGCTCTGCACACTGATAACGTAAATCGCCGTCCACGGACGTTCGTCGGGGCTGGTCAGCTTGAACACCAGGCCATCTGCGGTCAGATTCGTGCCTTCATTGAGCACTTGATCGGGCTTCAGCGCACCGATCAACACCGTACCGTCGGGCGTGAGCAGGGTGAAGTCGTCGTAAATCGACCACGCCATCAAACGCTCGATGTTGTTGACCTGGGACAGTTTCAGCAGCGCGCCGACCACCGCCCAGGAGTTGGCGCCTTCGATGGCCTGCGTCGGTTTGCTCAGATTGATCCGCACGTAGGCCAGCAGAGTCGGGGTAACGTTGTCCTCCTCGGCGAACGCGTAGGGCACCCAGTGAACCTGCGCTGAAGTCTGCGTGCGCCGTTGCATGTTCATCCGGGTCATTAGCTCGACGAAGGTGCTTATCTGCGTCGGCCCTGCACCACGCAAACGGCCGGCGGCGGGCACGGCGATATCGAAATTGTCCGGCCCGTTGAGCAGGATCACCTGCGGCGACTGGTAATGCGAGGCTGCCCAGAAGGCGCTGTAATAAGCTGCCAGATAGCTGCCGAGGGCAAACACCTTGGGGTGTTGGCTGGGGGCGATTCGCTCCGGATCGATCTTTACGCTGAACGGCAGCGAAAACGGCAGCCCACGGCCTTCGTAAATGTTCGGCCCTTCTTCGGGCAAAAGCTTTTGGACAACAGGTGGCGTCACAGCCTCGGAAAGGTACACACCCTTGGCGCTGGCCCTTGAGATAGCGTCGAGAAAGGCTTCCTGCTCGTGAATGTTTTCCATCAGTCGGGCGAAGTGGAACTGCAGGGTATCGCGCTGTTCTTCCACCATACGCTGCACGCCCAGATAACTGATGCCCAGCAACAACAGGGCCAGCGCACCGAGCACCAGCAAGCTCTTGTTCAGGCGTAGCGAACTGCTGGCGAGTCTTTCCAGAAATGCGTTGGGCTGCGGCATTACAGCGCCTGATCAGTCAAAGTGGAAAAGTGTCTGGACACAAAGACCTCGGTAGCAAACGGCGTCGTCAACAGCGTCTGGGGTTCACCATGCATTGGCCGGTCCATCATGGGTCAGCAACTGCTGGAACTGCTCCGCAGACACGGCGTGGGAGATCAGGAAACCCTGAACCTGAGTGCAGTCGATCTTACGCAACAGAGCAAGTTCTTGCGCGGTTTCCACGCCTTCGGCGACCACCGTCAGGCCCAGTTGCCGACCCAGGGTGACAATGCTGGTCAGCGCCTGGGCCAGCTCGGCGTTACTGTTGCAACCCTGCACCAGCGCGCGGTCGATTTTAAGCTCGGTGAAAGGCGCCGACACCAGATTCATGTAAGAACTGTAGCCTTTGCCGAAATCATCCTGAGACAAACCGAAACCCTTGATCCGCAAGCGGCAGGCGCCGGCGTAGAAATTACTGATGTCATCGGGCACCGAGCATTCCATCAGCTCGAAACAGATCCGCGCCGGCAGGCCTTCATGTTGCAGCACAAAAGCGAGGATGCGGTCGGGCAGGTCATGGCTGTTAAGCAGGTGCGTGGGCAGATTGATCGACACCGGAATGTCATAGCCCTGCTGGCGCCATACGGTTTGCGCGGCAATCGCCTGTTCCAGCATTCGCCAGAGCAGCCGTTCTTCGAGGTCATAAGCAATCAGCGCCGGTAGAAATGCCCCTGGCAACAGCGTGCCATGTTCGGGATGCATCCAGCGCACCAATGTTTCGGCGGCGACGATGCGGCCATTGTCCAGTGCCTTTTTGGGTTGGAACCAGGCCTGTAATTCACCCTTGTCCAAGGCATGCAGAATACTTTGCCGATCAATGCCGGGCTGCGTCGCGACCGGGCCGGCCTGGCGCAGCGTCTGTAACTGCTCGATCAGACAACGCAGGGCAGCGCTGTTGACCGGTTTGGAAATCAGCCCGATGACTTTGACCTGCAGGTTGCTCGCCACCAGGCTCGCGCCCATCAACATGCGCCGCGAGGCAGCGCTCATGATCGCCAGTGCCGGGCGCGAGGGCTGCGCGGCCAGGCCCTGGATGAACTGCACGCCGTCCATGCCCGGCATCAGCAGATCGGTGAGGACCAGATCGAACTCGCGGTTTTTCAGACGCCGCAAGGCTTCTCCGCCGTCCCGGGCAAACTCCAGATCGAACACGCCCAGCTCGTTGAACAGGTTCTGCAAGTACAGGTGCTGGAACGGATGATCTTCGACGATCAGCAGGCTAGAGGACTTCATGGGTGACTCGTTCGTAGGGAGCCAGGACGATCGACAAGGCTCTTAGCGTAAAAGGTTTGACCAGGCAGTGGTTCATGCCGGCCGCCAGGCACAGGGCCTCTTCACCGCGCAGGGCGTTGGCGGTGGCGCCGATGATCGGCGTGGTGCAGCCCAGGCGACGCAAGGCTTTGGCCAATTCATAACCGTTGAGTCGTGGCATGTTGACGTCGCTGAGCACGACATCGAAGGTGTCGTCCTGCCACAGTGACAAGGCCTCTTCGCCATCGCTGGCCAACGCTACCGTGCAGCCCAGCTCTTGCAACTGGTCGCGCAGGATCAACTGGTTGATTGCATTGTCTTCGGCCACGAGGATGTGCAGGTGCAGCGGCGCCAGCGCCTGGCTTTCTGCCTGTTGCGAATGCTCAATGGTCTGGCCGCCCTGAGCCTGACGCACGGCTCGGCGGATCGCGGCCAGATCACTCAGATTCGCCACCCAACCTTTACCCGTGCATTGCGGTTCACAGGCAGCATCGCCGCTGGCCAGTACCCGCGGCCCTGACCATTGCAGTTCGCCGCGCGGCTCCATCGGTGCCGGGTACAGTTCCAGCAACACGCCAGCGTCGGCAGATTCGTGGTTGTCCGGCGCGCCGAGGTGCGGTCGGGCGCCCCAACGGCGCAGCCAGCCAGCGAGGCTTTCGGCCAGTTCGCGTACCGGCGACACCACGTAAACGGTTTCACCCGCCAGATTCGGCGCTGCTGCGGGCAATCCGCTGCCCGCGCGCTGCTCCAGTGGCAAGGTCAGGGAAAAACTACTGCCCAGCCCCGGTTCGCTGACCATGTGTAGCGTGCCGTTCATCAAATTTGTCAGCCGCTGGCAGATCGGCAGGCCCAACCCGGTGCCCGCGACCGCATGGCTATTGCCCTGAGTCTGATAGAACGGATCGAAGATAAATGCCTGATCAGCATGGGCAATGCCGCGCCCGGTGTCCGACACCTGCCATTGCACGCACACGCGTTCGCCTTCACGGGACAGCGCTCTGACCCGCAACACCACGCGTCCGGAGTCGGTGAATTTGACCGCGTTGCTCAACAGGTTATTGAGAATCTGCCGCACCCGGCTGACATCGCCCACCAGGCTGTCGGGCAGTTGCGGATCAAAGCATGCGTACAGCTGCAAACCTTTGCTCTGCGCCGCCGCCGCGTATCCCTGCACCACCTCCTGCGCCAGCGCAACGATGGAAAAATCGCTCAGCTCCAGCGCCAGTTGCCCGGCCTCGATTTTCGACACATCAAGCACATCGCAGATCAATTGCAGCAGGGTCGCGGACGAGCCTTCGATCGCGCGCAAATAGCTTTTCTGCTGGTTGTCGAGCCGGGTGCGGGCGAGCAGTTCGAGGGTGCCGAGCACGCCATACAGCGGCGTGCGAATTTCGTGGCTCATGGTCGCGAGAAACAGGGTTTTCGCTTCGTTGGCGGCATCGGCCGACTGGCGCGCCTGCTCCAGCGCCGCTTCGATTTGCCGGCGCGCGCTGATATCGCTGAAGGCGCAAAGCAATACGTCTTCACCTTTGTAGCGGGTCGGCGCGCAGCTCAGGTACAGGTGCCGGCCATCAGCGGTGTCGAAATAGTCGGTCAGGCAGGGCGCATTGTCGTCAAACGCAGCGCGAATCCAGCCGGGACCCAGTTGCTGGCTGCACGTGCCCAGCCATTGTTGGGCAAGGGTATTTTCCAGTACCACCTGGCCATCGCTGCGGCGCAACACGCAGAGTGCCACGGGTGCGGTCTGGATCACGTCGCGGCTGAACAGCTCGCTTTCCACCAGCGCCTGAATCCGGTGCAGTGTGGGCGTGATGAAGCGATGTTCCAGGCGCCGGGTCAGCAGACACACCAGGTTGATGCTCGCCAGACAGAACACCAGTGCGCCAAGCATCTGCGGCCACAAGGCCCAAAGCACCGCCAGCAAGTCGATGGAGTAGGTGAGTTGCCAGTCCGACGACTTCAGTTGTTTGCGCAACACCAGTTGCTCGGGCAGCCAGCCGTTGCCGACGAATCCGAAGAAATCCTGCTGGCGCAGCAGTGGCAGATGCTGCCCCGCTGGCGGCTTGTGGCTGTTGCTGAAGAGCGGCATCCCTTGCGAGTTGAACATGGTGAACTCGCCGGCGCTGTGGTCACTCAAGGCGTTGGAGACTTCACGGTCGTCCATTTCCAGACCGAGCCAGCCGGAATCGGGGTCGCGATCATCCAGGCGAATGAAGATGTACAGCTGCGAGTGCCCTGGCAAGTTGTGGGTCAGCCAGATTTCTTTGAGGGCGCTGGTGTTGTCGCGTTTGAAGGTTTCCAGGCGATCAAGCATCGCACGCGGAAAATCGCCAGCCATGGGCGTCGAGTTGTACAGGCGCCACACCTGCGCCTCGGTGCCGCTGCTGACGTAGAGCAGATTCAATTTGCGCGCTTGCAGATAGTCACGCATGCGCTGGGTCAGCCAGATGCTCCATTGCTTGCCGGGGGTTTGTCCCAGCAGCAGCCGGATTTCTTCCTCGGACAGCGGCGCGCTCAGAGCGGTCTGGCGAGTCGCCGACAAACTCAGGCTTTCCAGCAGCGCCTCGCGGGTGGTGAAAAAGGTGTGCGCCTCGGCGATGGCGCTGCTCATGTAACTGCGCCGCTGAGAAATTTCGTTGTTGAAGGTGAACAGCAGAAAGCTGTACACGCCGCCGAGGATGCCCACCAGCAGCACCCACGCAAAAATGCGCAACAAACGTCGCGCAGCGTGGGGCGTGGACAAGACCGGGCTAATCTGGTGGAGGTAGTTCTTCAATCGCATCCCGGCACAGTAGGGGCGGCCGGGCATGATGAAAATCAGACGATTCTTAAAGAGGGCTGCGCGAACAATTGGCTATAGCAACCCATCAATGGATTCAAAGGTAACTCATGACAAATGCAATCGTTGCGTTAGCTGTTCCGGCGCGCATACCCTTGTCAAACCCACCATTGCCACCGGTTTCAGCGACGCGAAAGTAACGAGCGCTCAGGGGGATCTTCAAGTTGCCTCCCGCAGAGGAATAGTCCGCGAATACATAGCTTTGATGTAAGACTAAGGGGTTTCCATCGCTATTGAGTACTTGCAAAGCCACACCCTGAGCAGTCGAATCTGCACTCAGCTTTACGATACCCCTCGTGGAATTTTGCGAGGGAGAAGTTAGGGTAGGCTTGAGTGTATAAGTTACTTTTTTTATGCCTGGCGGACAGTTGTTAAGGCTGATGTCAAATTTGACCGGCTCAGAATATGCGCCGTTATGGGCAAAGCTACTCATGTCATGCGACCCCATGTCTACTTTGATGTCCGGCGTTTCACAGGATTGAGGCACAATCGTTGTGCCATTGGTCGCCATTGCGAGTGGTGACACTCCATCTGCATGGAAAATCCCAAGTGTTCCTGCCGGGATTTTCTGTACATCGATTACATCCGCTATTTTGAATAGCCGTAGCACGTGTCTTGTGGTGTCCCATCCGTATCCGCCCGCCTCTCGGCGAATACCCGGATAAATGGGTAGGGTTACATTGTCTTTGTAGGACCACTGCCAGGCGAGCCCGGTGTTTCCGATTGCGTAAACAAGGTCACCCGATTTAGACACACCGACGTTGTTCTGAATACCATATGAAAACTCGTTAGTACATTTATACGAGCTGGGCGTAGGTCCCATTGTGAGCGGAGGGCTTTCATATATTACGGTGCCGTTAGGTGTATCACGAGGAATCGAAAGTGTAGCGGGTACTTGCATAGTGATAGTTGTTTGATGATGCCCCGGGTAGAACGAGCAATTAGCCGCGCCCGCGTAGCAGGGCGCGAAAAGTAACGACAGACATAGCGTGGGAATCAATTTCGTTAGCTGGAGCGGGCGCTGGAGTTTGAAACGCTTCATGAAGAGGGCTTTACGTATCGGCCAGTGAGCGGCGTACGTTAGCCAAGGTATTCAAGCCCGCACATCAGGCGATTCTTAGAAAGCAATCATCCCTTGCACCGTGTTGCCGCCTTCGCGAGCAGGCTCACTCCTACATGTGGAATGCGTTCCCCCTGTAGGAGTGAGCCTGCTCGCGATGGCCTTCTTCTATGCGCCACAAAAACCCAGCCCACTGGTCAACTAATTACAAAGCAACCTAACTATTACGTTGACATTCGCTGCCTAGGCAGTAACATCTCGACATACATTCACTGCCTAGGCAGTTATTAGGTGAGCAAATGAAGCATTTCACCCCGGACGAATTCAAACAC
Organism: Pseudomonas sp. MG-9; assembly: GCF_018729515.1. NCBI lineage: Bacteria > Pseudomonadati > Pseudomonadota > Gammaproteobacteria > Pseudomonadales > Pseudomonadaceae > Pseudomonas > Pseudomonas sp. MG-9. Next base: position 303,376 of record NZ_JAHHZH010000003.1, on the reverse strand, counting down.
TGTCATCTCGGCCTGTTGCTGGGTCGTGCCGCGCTGCTCAAGGACCGGATCATCGACACCCACATGGAACCCCACGGCATCACCGCCGCGCAGTTCAAGGTGTTGATCATCATGGCCCAGTTCGGCGTCGACACCCCGGCCGAACTGTGCCGGCACCTGTCGCTGGACAGCGGTTCGATGACGCGCATGCTCGATCGTCTGGAGCAGAAGGGCTTTCTGGCTCGCCAACGCAGCGAAGGCGATCGCCGTCAGGTGCAGCTCAAGCTCACCGAACAGGGCCAGCAACTGGCCGATCGCCTGCCGTACATCGGCGCCGATGCGATGAATGAACTGGCCGGCGCCGTCACTCCGGACGAGTTGAAGACCCTGGAATACATCCTCAAGAAAATCCTGCTGGCAGCCGGTGATCCGATCACTATCCAGCGGTTAGGTGAACACAATGAGCGGTAACACCTTGCGCAGCAGCCTGACCCTGGTGCTGTCGGCGATGATCCTCGCCGGCTGCGCCAACTACAGCGGCCTCGACACTCAAGGCAAAAGCCTTGATGCGAAAAGCCTCAATGTCAGCCAGTCCCTCAACGGCGTGACCCTGTCGCCGGCCGCATGGCCGAAGAGCGACTGGTGGACCAGCCTTGGCGATTCGCAACTCGACGGTCTGATCCGCGAAGCCCTGCACGACAGCCCGGACATGCAGATCGCCGAGGCCCGCGCGCATCAGGCCAGCGCCGCCGCGTATGCCGCCGATGCCGAACGCTATCCGACCCTCGACGCCAGCGCCGGTATCAGCCGTTCGCGCCTGGCCAAGGATCAGGACCCGCGAGGGCAGGGCGATGCCTACGCCACCGTGCGTAATGTCAGCGCCGGCTTCAATTACAACTTCGACCTGTGGGGCGGCCAGCGTGATGCCTGGGAAGCCGCACTCGGTCAGGCCCGCGCCGCTGAAGTCGACCGTCAGGCTGCGCAATTGACCCTCGCCGCCGACGTGGCCCGGGCCTACAGCGATCTGGGCCAGGCGCACATCGTTTACGACCTGGCCAACGACGACCTCAAGCGCACCAGACAGATGCTCGACCTGAGCCAGCGACGTTTGAGTGCCGGGATCGACAGCCAGTACCAGTTCCAGCAAACCCAAAGCCTTGAGGCCAGCTCCGAAGCCAGCCTGATCGATGCGGAAAAACGCTTGAACAGCGCCAAAATCGCCCTGGCCGTGCTGCTTGGCAAAGGCCCGGATCGCGGCAACGAAATCGCCCGGCCGAAAGTCCTGCAGGCCAGCGCCGTGGCGGTGCCGTCGGTGCTGCCGGCGGAACTGCTCGGTCGTCGCCCGGATCTGGTCGCTGCGCGCTGGCGCGTCGAAGCCGCAAGTAAAGACATCGACTCGGCGAAGACCCGCTTCTATCCCAACCTGAACCTTACGGCGTCCGCCGGTGCCGAATCCTTGTTGGGTGACGCGATTTTCGGGTCGGCCAGTCGTTTCTTCAACATCGCCCCGACCATTTCGGTGCCGATCTTCGACGGCGGGCGCCTGCGCGCCAACCTCGATGCGCGCGACGCCGATTACGACCTGGCCGTGGCGCAGTACAACAAAAGCCTGGTGAAAGCACTGGGTGATGTCAGCGACACGATCAACCAGCTGCGTGACATCGGCCGGCAGATCGGCGCGCAACAACACGCCACCGACATTGCTCAGGATTCTTACAACACCGTCGTCCAGCGTTACGGTTCCGGCATCGGCAACTACCTGGACGTGCTCAGCATCGAGCAGCAACTGCTGCAGGCCCAGCGTCAACTGGCCAACCTCAATGCCGAGCAGATCGACCTGTCGATTCAACTGATGCAAGCGCTGGGCGGCGGCTTCCAGGGTGAAACCCTGACCGCAGCCAACGCCACCCCAGCCACGCCGCACAACTAATTCAGGTATTTGTCATGGCCACTGCCGAAAACACTCAAGCTCAAGCCAACACCCCGGACACCGGCAATCCGCGCAAACGCAAAGTAATGCTGCTGGTGCTGACCGCTGTCGTCGTCCTCGCCTGTGCCGGCGTCTGGGCGTATCACGAATTCATCGGACGCTTTAACGAAAGCACCGACGACGCCTACGTCAACGGCAACGTCGTCGAAATCACGCCGCTGGTGACCGGCACCGTGGTCAGCATTGGCGCTGACGATGGTGATCTGGTCCACGAAGGCCAGGTGCTGATCAACTTCGACCCCAACGACGCCGAAGTCGGCCTGCAAAGCGCCCAGGCGAAACTGGCGCGCACCGTGCGTCAGGTGCGTGGTCTGTACAGCAACGTCGATGGCATGAAAGCCCAGGTCAACGCGCAACAGGCTGAAGTGCAGAAGGCGCAGGACAACTACAACCGCCGGAAAAACCTCGCCGCAGGCGGGGCGATTTCCCAGGAAGAACTGTCCCACGCCCGCGACGACCTGACCTCGGCGCAAAACGCCCTGGCCAACGCCAAACAGCAACTGAAAACCACCAGCGCACTGGTCGATGACACCGTGGTCTCGTCGCACCCGGACGTGATGCAGGCCGCCGCCGAATTGCGTCAGGCCTACCTGACCAACGCCCGCAGCACCTTGATCGCGCCGGTCACCGGTTATGTCGCCAAGCGCACCGTGCAACTCGGTCAACGGGTCCAGCCGGGCACCGCGCTGATGGCGGTGATTCCGCTGGATCAGCTGTGGATCGACGCCAACTTCAAGGAAACCCAGCTGCGTGACATGCGCATCGGCCAGCCGGTGGACATCGAGTCCGACATCTACGGCAGCAGCGTGAAGTACAGCGGCACCGTCGACAGCCTCGGCGCCGGTACCGGCAGCGCGTTTGCCCTGCTGCCGGCGCAGAACGCCACCGGTAACTGGATCAAGATCGTGCAGCGTGTGCCGGTGCGGATTCACGTCAACGCCGAAGAGCTGGCCAAGCATCCGCTGCGGGTCGGTCTGTCGACCAACGTCGAGGTCAACCTGCACGACCAGAGCGGTCCGGTGCTGGCCCAGCAGCCGCCGCAAAAGGCCTCGTTCAGCACCAATGTCTACGACCGCCAACTGGCCGAAGCCGACGCGATGATTGCGCAGCTGATCCACGACAACAGCGCTGTGGTCAGCAAAACCGCGCAACGCTGAGATCACACTCCTCAGGTGCGGGCCTTTGTGGCGAGGGAGCTTGCTCCCGCTGGGGCGCGCAGCGGCCCCAAAAGCTTGCGACTGCTTCGCAGCCGAGCGGGAGCAAGCTCCCTCGCCACAAAGACCCGCTCCATAGCGTCAACCTGGTTTCATAGGATTCACGATGAGCAATAACGCCTCTTTCACCCCGCCCAGCCTGTTGCTCAGCACCATCGGCCTGTCGCTGGCGACGTTCATGCAAGTGCTCGACACCACCATCGCCAACGTGGCCCTGCCGACGATTTCCGGCAACCTGGGGGTGAGTTCGGAGCAGGGCACCTGGGTGATCACCTCGTTTGCCGTGAGCAACGCCATTGCGTTGCCGCTGACCGGTTGGCTCAGCCGCCGTTTCGGCGAGGTGAAGCTGTTTCTCTGGGCCACCATCCTGTTTGTGCTGGCCTCGTTTCTCTGCGGTATCTCCACCTCGATGCCGGAACTGATCGGCTTCCGTGTGCTGCAAGGCCTGGTGGCCGGGCCGCTGTACCCGATGACGCAAACCCTGTTGATCGCGGTGTATCCGCCGGCGAAGCGCGGGATGGCGTTGGCGCTATTGGCGATGGTTACGGTGGTGGCGCCGATTGCCGGTCCCATTCTCGGTGGCTGGATTACTGACAGCTACAGCTGGCCGTGGATCTTTTTCATCAACGTGCCGATCGGCATCTTTGCGGTGATGGTGGTGCGCTCGCAACTGGCCAAGCGTCCGGTCGAGACCAGTCGGCAGCCGATGGACTACGTCGGGCTGATCTCGCTGATCATCGGGGTTGGCGCGTTGCAGGTGATCCTCGACAAGGGCAATGACCTGGACTGGTTCGAATCGAACTTCATCATCATCGGCGCGGCGATTTCGGTGATTGCGCTGGCGGTGTTCATTATCTGGGAAATGACCGACCAGCATCCGGTGGTCAATCTGCGCTTGTTCGCCCACCGCAACTTCCGCATCGGCACGCTGGTGTTGGTGCTGGGTTATGCCGGGTTCTTCGGCATCAACCTGATCCTGCCGCAGTGGCTGCAGACACAGATGGGCTACACCGCGACCTGGGCCGGTCTGGCCGTGGCGCCGATCGGCATTCTGCCGGTGTTGCTGTCGCCGTTTGTCGGCAAGTACGCGAACAAGTTCGACCTGCGTCTGCTGGCCGGGCTGGCGTTCCTGGCGATCGGCCTGAGCTGCTTCATGCGCGCCGGGTTCACCAACGAGGTGGACTTCCAGCACATCGCCCTGGTGCAGCTGTTCATGGGCATCGGCGTGGCGTTGTTCTTCATGCCGACCCTGAGCATCCTCATGTCGGATCTGCCGCCAAGCCAGATTGCCGACGGCGCCGGTCTTGCGACTTTCCTGCGGACCCTGGGCGGCAGCTTCGCGGCGTCACTGACCACGTGGATCTGGATCCGCCGCGCCGATCAGCACCATGCGTACATGAGCGAAAGCATCAGCACCTATGAGCCGGCGACCCGCGAGGCGCTGAATCAACTGGGCGGGGCGGGTAATCCGGCGTATGCGCAGCTGGATCACGTGCTGACCAGCCAGGCATACATGCTCTCCACCGTGGATTACTTCACGCTGCTGGGCTGGGGCTTCATGGGGCTGATTCTGATTGTCTGGCTGGCGAAGCCGCCGTTTGCTGCCAAGGCAGGGCCTGCGGCCAGCGGTCACTGATCTGCAATGCGATCAAACTGTAGGAGTGAGCCTGCTCGCGATAGCGATATCACATTCAACATCTGTGTTGACTGATACACCGCTATCGCGAGCAGGCTCACTCCTACAGGGTTTTGTGTCTTAGCTCCTACATTGGAATGCGTTTCCCTGTAGGAGCTGCCGAAGGCTGCGATCTTTTGATCTTGGCTTTTAGATTGCGGGGGCGGGCAGGGCCGGAGGCGGGGCGAAGTCGAACGGCGCCAAGGCAAACCCGTTCTCATCCACCTGCAACGCCCATCCCTGACGATCCCAATCCCCCAGCACAATCCGCTTCGCCGCCTGCTCGCCGAGCTGCAGCTTGTGGATCGCCGGACGATGGGTGTGGCCGTGAATCAGGGTTTTCACCCCGTATTGCTGCATGATTCGCGGAATTTCTTCCGGGGTGACATCGACAATGTCGTTGGCCTTCATGCGCGTCTGCTCCCGGCTTTCGCTGCGCAGCTTGCGCGCCAGTTTATGGCGGGTGCTCAGGGGCAGATGGCGCAGGATGAACAGGGTGATCGGGTTGCGCAGGTAGCGACGCAGCTTCATGTAGGCTTCGTCGCGGGTGCACAGGCTGTCGCCGTGCATCAGCAACACCGGCTCACCGTAAAACTGCACGACGCTCGGGTCCTTCAACAGCGTGCAGCCGGCTTCTTTGCAGAAAGCCTTGCCGAGCAGGAAGTCGCGATTGCCGTGCATCAGAAAGATCGCCGTGCCGCTGTCGCTCAATGCGCGCAGGGCCTGGCAGATGGAACGCTGGAAGGGCGTCATGGCATCGTCGCCAATCCACGCCTCGAAAAAGTCGCCCAGAATGTACAGCGCACTCGCCGAGCGGGCGCGTCCGGCGAGCAAATCCAGAAACGCCCGGGTAATGTCCGGGCGCTCCTCTTCCAGATGCAAGTCTGAAATCAGCAATATCACGCTTCGATGATCTCGGCTTTCTCGATGATCACGTCGTCGCTTGGTACGTCCTGGTGGCCAGCTTTGGAGCCGGTCGCGACTTTCTTGATGCTGTCGACAACGTCGGTGCCTGCGGTGACTTTACCGAACACGGCGTAGCCCCAGCCTTGTACGTTCTTGCCGCTGTGGTTCAGGAAGCTGTTGTCGGCGACGTTGATGAAGAACTGCGCCGACGCCGAATGCGGCTCCATGGTACGGGCCATGGCGATGGTGTACTTGTCGTTGGAAAGACCGTTGTCGGCTTCGTTCTGGATGCTTGGACGCTTGTCTTTCTTTTCCTTCATGCCTGGCTCGAAACCGCCGCCCTGGATCATGAAGTTACCGATTACACGGTGGAAAACGGTGTTTTCGTAGTGACCGGCTTTGACGTACTCGATGAAGTTGGCCACGGTGATCGGGGCCTTTTCAGCGTTCAGTTCGATGACGATGTCGCCATGGTTGGTGGTCAGTTTGACTTGAGTCATGGTCATTACTCTTTATAAGGAATCCGTGGTTCTGGGACATTCAGCCCCACAACCGGTTCAGCCTGCTTCGGCCAAGGAGCGCAGTTTAGCGTGACAGGCGCGAATTTCGAGGCTGTTTTTCAAATCCCGGCGATTAAATGCGCTCCTTTATAGGCCGTGCTCTGTCAGCCCCTTGACAGCATCGGCTATGATAGCGGCTTTGTTTTGTCTGGCCCCCTTTGCGGCCGCGCACATGTAAGTCAAGGATCCTATGAGCAAGCCCACTGTCGACCCTACCTCGAATGCCAAGTCCGGCCCTGCCGTGCCGGTCAATTTCCTGCGGCCGATCATCCAGGCAGACCTGGACTCGGGCAAGCACACCCAGATCGTCACCCGTTTCCCGCCTGAGCCCAACGGCTACCTGCATATCGGCCACGCCAAGTCGATCTGCGTGAACTTCGGCCTGGCCCAGGAGTTCGGCGGCGTCACGCACCTGCGTTTCGACGACACCAACCCGGCCAAGGAAGACCAGGAATACATCGACGCGATCGAAGCTGACGTCAAATGGCTGGGCTTCGAGTGGTCCGGCGAAGTGCGCTATGCCTCGCAGTATTTCGACCAGTTGCACGACTGGGCGGTGGAGCTGATCAAGGCCGGCAAGGCTTACGTCGACGACCTGACCCCTGAGCAGGCCAAGGAATACCGCGGCAGCCTGACCGAGCCGGGCAAGAACAGCCCGTTCCGCGACCGTTCGGTTGAAGAGAACCTCGACTGGTTCGCCCGCATGCGTGCCGGCGAGTTCCCGGATGGCGCCCGTGTGCTGCGCGCGAAGATCGACATGGCCTCGCCGAACATGAACCTGCGCGACCCGATCATGTACCGCATCCGCCACGCCCATCACCACCAGACGGGCGACAAGTGGTGCATCTACCCGAACTACGACTTCACCCACGGTCAGTCGGACGCCATCGAAGGCATCACCCACTCGATCTGCACCCTGGAGTTCGAAAGCCATCGTCCGCTGTACGAGTGGTTCCTGGAAAACCTGCCGGTGCCGGCCAACCCGCGCCAGTACGAGTTCAGCCGCCTGAACCTGAACTACACCATCACCAGCAAGCGCAAGCTCAAGCAACTGGTCGATGAAAAGCACGTCAATGGCTGGGACGATCCGCGCATGTCCACGCTGTCGGGCTTCCGCCGCCGTGGCTACACGCCGAAATCGATCCGCAACTTCTGCGAAATGGTCGGCACCAACCGTTCCGACGGCGTGGTCGACTTCGGTATGCTCGAATTCAGCATCCGTGACGATCTGGACCACAGCGCCCCGCGCGCCATGTGCGTGCTGCGTCCGCTGAAAGTCGTGATCACCAACTACCCGGAAGGCCAGGTCGAGAACCTCGAACTGCCGCGCCACCCGAAAGAAGACATGGGCGTGCGTGCGCTGCCGTTCGCCCGGGAAATCTACATCGACCGTGAAGATTTCATGGAAGAGCCGCCGAAGGGTTACAAACGTCTGGAAGCGGGCGGCGAAGTGCGTCTGCGCGGCAGCTACGTGATCCGTGCCGACGAAGCGATCAAGGATGCCGACGGCAACATCGTCGAGCTGCGTTGCTCGTACGACCCGGACACCCTGGGCAAGAACCCTGAAGGCCGCAAGGTCAAAGGCGTGATCCACTGGGTGCCGGCCGCTGCCAGCGTCGAGTGCGAAGTGCGTCTGTATGATCGCCTGTTCCGCTCTCCGAACCCGGAGAAGGCCGAAGACAGCGCGAGTTTCCTGGACAACATCAACCCTGACTCACTGCAAGTGCTGACCGGTTGTCGTGCTGAACCCTCGCTGGGCAATGCACAGCCGGAAGACCGTTTCCAGTTCGAGCGCGAAGGCTACTTCGTCGCGGATATCAAGGACTCGAAACCAGGTCAGCCGGTATTCAACCGTACAGTGACCCTGCGTGATTCGTGGGGCCAGTGATTTAGCGTCAAGGAAACTAACGTGCTGACGATCTACAACACGCTCACCAAGAGCAAAGAAGTCTTCAAACCGCTGGATGGCAACAAGGTGCGCATGTACGTGTGCGGCATGACCGTGTACGACTACTGCCACCTCGGCCACGGCCGCAGCATGGTCGCGTTCGACCTGGTGACCCGCTGGTTGCGGTTCAGCGGTTACGACCTGACCTACGTGCGCAACATCACCGACATCGACGACAAGATCATCAACCGGGCCCGCGAGAACGGTGAGTCGTTCGAAGCGTTGACCGAGCGCATGATCGCCGCGATGCACGAAGACGAAGCGCGCCTGAACATCAAGAAGCCGGACATGGAACCGCGCGCCACGGATCACATTCCGGGCATGCACGCGATGATCCAGACCCTGATCGACAAAGGCTTCGCTTACGCCCCGGGCAACGGTGACGTGTACTACCGCGTTGCCAAATTCATGGGCTACGGCAAGCTGTCGCGCAAGAAGATCGAAGACCTGCGCATCGGTGCGCGCATCGAAGTCGACGAGTCGAAGGAAGATCCGCTGGACTTCGTCCTGTGGAAAGCCGCCAAACCGGGCGAGCCGAGCTGGGAGTCGCCGTGGGGCGCCGGGCGTCCGGGCTGGCACATCGAGTGCTCGGTGATGTCCACCTGCTGCCTCGGTGAGACCTTCGACATTCATGGCGGCGGCAGCGACCTTGAGTTCCCGCACCACGAAAACGAAATCGCCCAGAGCGAAGCGGCCACCGGCAAGACCTACGCCAACGCGTGGATGCATTGCGGCATGATCCGCATCAATGGCGAGAAGATGTCCAAGTCCTTGAACAACTTCTTCACCATTCGCGACGTGCTCGACAAGTACCACCCGGAAGTCGTGCGTTACCTGCTGGTGTCGAGCCACTACCGCAGCGCGATCAACTACTCGGAAGACAACCTCAAGGACGCCAAGGGCGCACTCGAGCGGTTCTACCATGCGTTGAAAGGTCTGCCGAGCGTCGCTCCGGCCGGCGGCGAAGCGTTCGTCGAGCGTTTCACCACGGTGATGAACGACGACTTCGGCACGCCGGAAGCCTGCGCGGTGCTGTTCGAGATGGTCCGTGAGATCAATCGTCTGCGCGAGAGCGATCTCGATGCAGCGGCCGGTTTAGCGGCGCGTCTGAAAGAGCTGGCGAGCGTGCTGGGCGTGTTGCAGCTGGAGGCCGATGACTTCCTGCAGGCGGGCGCCGAAGGGCGTGTCGATGCGGCTGAAGTGGATGCGCTGATCGCTGCGCGCCTGGCGGCACGGGCCGGCAAGGACTGGGCCGAATCCGACCGCATCCGCGACCAGCTCACCGCCATGGGCGTGGTGCTGGAAGACGGCAAGGGCGGCACGACCTGGCGTCTGGCTGACTGACAGCCTGATCTGCTTTAAAACAAAACCCGCCTTGTGCGGGTTTTTGTTTTTGGGGTGGGCTGTGGTTTGTGTGGTGACGGGACTGGCGCCTTCGCGAGCAAGCCCGCTCCCACAATTGATCTCTGGTGGGTTTGAGTTATAGGTACGACGCCAATCCTGTGGGAGCGGGCTTGCTCGTGAAGAGGCCAGACCGGCCGGCTTGTCATTCGGCTTGGCGCAACCGCTTGTACAGGGTGTTGCGGCTCACACCCAGCCGCCGCGCCAAATGCGAAATATTCCCCCCAGCCGCCTTCAACTCCCGGTTCAAGGCTTCAATATCATTCAGATCAACCCCCAGTGGCGGCGCGCTCTCGACTGGCTCCATTTCCAGATCGACAAAAAAATCATCCGGCAAATGCTCCGATCGCACTGGCTGTTCCTCGGCCATCGCCAGCGCCACCTGCATCACGCTGCTGACCTGGCGCAGATTGCCCGGCCACGGATGGCGCTCGAACAGTTCCAGCACCTCACGGCTCAACCCAGCCCATTGCGTCGGCTCGCGATGCTGCTCCCACAGGCGTTTGAACAACGCCTCTTTATCACTGCGTTCCCTCAGCGGTGGCAGCTCAAGGGTCAGGCCGCCGATGCGGTAATACAAATCCTCGCGAAACCGCCCCAATTGCACCTGTTCGCGCAGCGAACGGTTGGTCGCCGAGATAATTCGCAGATCCACCGGGAACAGCTCACTGCTGCCCACCGGTTGTACGCAGCGCTCCTGTAGCACCCGCAACAGGCGCGCCTGGGTCGGCAATGGCATATCGCCGATTTCGTCGAGGAACAGCGTGCCTTTGTCGGCCTTGCGGATCAGGCCGATGCTGCCTTTCTGGTTGGCGCCAGTGAACGCGCCTTTCTCGTAGCCGAACAGTTCCGACTCCACCAGTTCGGCGGGGATCGCCGCACAGTTGACGGCGATGAATGCCTGTTTGCTGCGCGAGCTGGCCTGGTGCAGGGCTTTGACGAATACCTCTTTGCCGACTCCGGTTTCACCGTGGATCAGTAGCGGAATGTCCTTTTCCAGCAGGCGTTCGGCCTGGCGCACGGCTTTTTCCACGCGGCTGTCGCCGAAGTGCAGGGTGTTGAGGCTGATCGCGTTCGACGCTTTAACAGGCGGTTCCGCGCTTTTCGGCTCGGTAAACACTCGTGCCTGAACCGGTGCCTGTTTCGGTCGCTTCAATAAACACTGAAAGCGGTTTCGCCCCGAGGTCTGCAAGGCAAACGGCAAGCCATCCGGCTGATTGATCAACTCCAGCAACGACACCTTGAACAGACTTTCGACGCTGACCCGCGATAAACGCACACCGAGCAGATTGTCCGCCCGCCGATTGGCCGACAGCACCTGACCGCCCTCATCGAAAATCAACAGACCCGCCCACTGACTGTCGAGGTTGTTCAACCCGGTGTTGAAGGTCAGTTGAAAGTGCTGGCCGTGGAACAGGTTGAGGATCAGCCGGTTCTCTACGGTCTGGCTCATCATCTTGACCATGCCCAGGGTGTGCGAGGGCGGCAGGTAACTGTCGCTGGACACGTCGAGCACCGCGATGACTTTGCGCTCGGCGTCGAAAATCGGCGCGGCGGAACCGGTCATGAAACGGTTGGCCTTGAGAAAGTGCTCGTCATGTTCGATGTGCACCGCTTGCTCGCAGGCCAGCGCGGTGCCAATCGCATTGGTGCCGCTGGAGCGTTCCATCCAGCTCGCGCCGGCGCGAAAGCCCCGGGCCAGGTTCGGCTCGATAAAGCGCTGGGTGCCCCACGATGTCAGCACCTGGCCCTGATGGTCGGCGAGCATGATCAGGCAATTGGAATTACTCAGGATGTTCTCGTAGTACGGCAGCACTTCCTGATGGGTGGTCTGCACCAGCGAATGGTGACTGTCGAGCAACTGCGCGATGCCGGCGGCGGGCAGTTGATCGAACGCCGGGGCGCTTTGATGGTTGAGACCGAAGGCGCGGCAACGTTGCCAGGAGGTCTGGACGATCGCGTCGTGGGACAGCGGCGGGGCAGGTGCGGCCATGGCAGGTCAGCCTCTGATGCAGCGTTTTTATTATTGTTATGGATGACACAAACACCGTGTAGGAGCTGCCGAAGGCTGCGATCTTTTGATCTTTTTTAATAACAAAAGTCAAAAGATCGCAGCCTTCGGCAGCTCCTACAGGGAGCGTGAACAGTCCTTAGAGTGTTGTTCACTATTGTTCATTGTCAATCGCCCAACTGTTCAAATGTGTTCAGCAATGAACGCCCGTTCCCCGCGTTTTCGGCACTTTTCACGACAAATCAACCAGTTGCCATTTCTGGCACGAATGTCGCTCTGCTGCACAGGTCGCTTGACTCCAATAATAAAAAGGCCGAGCCATGTCACTCACCCTGGAGCACGTCAGCCGTACCGTCGAAGGCCAGACCTGGATCGACGATGCCTGCCTGAAATTCGAACCCGGATCCTTCAATGTTCTGCTCGGTCGCACGCTGTCCGGCAAGACCAGCCTCATGCGTCTGATGGCCGGTCTGGACAAGCCCGACAGCGGTCGCATCCTGATGAACGGCGTTGACGTCACCCAGCGCCCGGTGCGCCTGCGCAACGTGTCGATGGTCTATCAGCAGTTCATCAATTACCCGACCATGACCGTGTTCGAGAACATCGCCTCGCCGTTGCGCCAGGCCGGTGTCACCAAGGAGCTCATCCACAGCAAGGTCGAGGAAACCGCGCGCATGCTGCGCATCGAGAAGTTCTTGCAGCGCTATCCGCTGGAGCTTTCCGGCGGTCAGCAGCAGCGCACGGCGATGGCCCGGGCGCTGGTCAAGGATGCCGAGCTGATCCTGTTCGACGAGCCGCTGGTCAACCTCGACTACAAGCTGCGCGAAGAGCTGCGCCAGGAAATGCGCGAGTTGTTCAAACTGCGCCACACCATCGCGATCTACGCCACCACTGAGCCCAACGAAGCGTTGGCACTGGGCGGCACCACGACGATTCTGCACGAGGGCCGGGTGATCCAGAGCGGCCCTTCGACGGCGGTCTACCACCAGCCGCAAACGGTGCTGGCGGCGGAGTTGTTCTCCGAACCGCCGATCAACCTGATGCCCGGGCGTATTGCCGGTAACGAAGTCAGCTTCGCCAACTTCGTGCACTTCCCGTTGAACGTCGATCTGCGCCCGGTGGGTGAGGGCGAGTTCCGTTTTGGCGTGCGCCCCAGCCATATCTCGCTGGTGCCGAGCAACGATGACGATCTGGAACTGGCGGTCACCGTCGAAGTGGCGGAGATCAGCGGTTCGGAAACCTTTCTGCACGTGCGCAACGAGCATTTCCTGCTGGTGCTGCACCTGCCCGGGGTTCACGAGTACGACGTCGATGCGCCGATCCGCATCTACATCCCGACCCATAAACTGTTCGTGTTCGATGCGCAGGGCCGTCTGGTGCAGGCACCGGGCCAACGTGTCGCGAGGGTTGCCTGATGGCCGAAATCCGTTTGCAGCACCTCGCCCACAGCTACAGCAAGCAGCCGAGCGGGCCTGATGATTACGCGATCCGCGAGATGGACCACATCTGGGAGCAGGGTGGCGCCTACGCCTTGCTCGGCCCATCGGGGTGCGGCAAATCCACCCTGCTAAACATCATTTCCGGCCTGCTCAGCCCCTCGCAAGGGCACGTGTTGTTCGATGGCAAAGCGGTCAACGACCTGACCCCGGAGAAGCGCAACATCGCCCAGGTGTTCCAGTTCCCGGTGGTCTACGACACCATGACCGTGTTCGACAACCTCGCATTCCCCCTGAGAAACCAGGGCATGGCCGAGGCGAAAGTACACAGCAAGGTGCAGGAAATCGCCGAAGTCCTCGACCTGCAAAACCTGCTGAGCAAGAAGGCGCGCAACCTCACCGCCGACGAAAAACAAAAAGTCTCCATGGGCCGTGGCCTGGTGCGTGACGACGTCTCGGCGATCCTCTTCGACGAACCGCTGACGGTGATCGACCCGCACTTGAAGTGGAAACTGCGGCGCAAGCTCAAGCAGATCCACGAGCAGTTCAACATCACCATGGTCTACGTCACCCACGATCAACTGGAGGCTTCGACCTTCGCCGACAAGATCGCGGTGATGTACGGCGGGCAGATCGTGCAGTTCGGTACGCCCCGGGAATTGTTCGAGCGGCCGAGTCACACCTTTGTCGGCTACTTCATCGGCAGCCCCGGGATGAACCTGATCGACGTGCAGCCGCAACCGGGCGGGGTCGGTTTCGCCTCGACACATTTGCCACTTTCCGACGCCTTGCAGCGGCATATCGAACACGGTCAGTGGAAAAATCTGAAGGTCGGCATCCGTCCCGAGTTCATTCATGTGTGGGACGAGCCGTTTGACGAGGCGCTGCAGGCGCGGGTCGTACACGTCGAAGACCTCGGCACCTACAAGATCCTCACCCTCGACCTCGATGGCGCGCCGCTGAAGGTGCGCCTGGCCGAAGACAAACCGGTGCCGCAGGGCACGGCGTACATCAGTTTTCCGGCGCAGTGGCTGATGGTCTATGCCGACGAATTCCTGCTGGAAGACACCGACACTACCGAGGTGCAGCCATGAACAAGGTGCAGAACAACAAGGCCTGGTGGCTGGTGTTACCGGTGTTTCTGCTGGTGGCGTTCAGCGCGGTGATCCCGATGATGACCGTGGTCAACTACTCGGTGCAGGACATCTTCGACCAGTCCAGTCGCTACTTCGTCGGTGCCGACTGGTACAAGCAGGTGCTGCTCGATCCGCGTCTGCATGACTCGCTGCTGCGCCAGTTCATCTACTCGGCGTGCGTGCTGCTGATCGAAATCCCTCTGGGCATCGGCATCGCCCTGACCATGCCGACCAAGGGCCGCTGGTCGTCAGTGGTGTTGATCATTCTGGCGATTCCGTTGCTGATTCCGTGGAACGTGGTCGGCACCATCTGGCAGATCTTCGGCCGCGCCGACATCGGCCTGCTCGGCTCGAGCCTGAATGCGCTGGGTATCAGCTACAACTACGCGGCCAACACCATGGACGCCTGGGTCACGGTGCTGGTGATGGACGTCTGGCACTGGACCTCGCTGGTGGCGTTGCTGTGTTTCTCCGGGCTGCGGGCGATTCCCGACGTGTATTACCAGGCGGCGCGGATTGACCGCGCGTCGGCGTGGGCAGTGTTCCGCCACATCCAGTTGCCGAAGCTGAAAAGCGTGCTGCTGATCGCGGTGATGCTGCGCTTCATGGACAGTTTCATGATCTACACCGAGCCGTTCGTGCTCACCGGCGGCGGGCCGGGCAATGCCACGACCTTCCTCAGTCAGACGTTGACGCAGATGGCCGTCGGCCAATTCGATCTGGGGCCGGCAGCGGCGTTTTCGCTGGTGTACTTCCTGATCATCCTGTTGGTTTCGTGGCTGTTCTACACCGCCATGACCCATTCCGACGCCAATCGCTGAGGGCCCGGCCATGAGCAAAAGAAAGCTTATCCCGCTGCTGGTCTACATCCTGTTCGTGCTGGTGCCGATCTACTGGCTGCTGAACATGTCGTTCAAGAGCAACACCGAGATCCTCGGCGGCCTGACGCTGTTCCCCCAGGATTTCACCTGGCACAACTACAAGGTGATCTTCACCGATCCGAGCTGGTACAGCGGCTACATCAACTCGCTGTACTACGTCAGCCTGAACACAGTGATCTCGCTGAGCGTGGCGTTGCCGGCGGCGTACGCGTTTTCGCGGTATCGCTTCCTTGGCGACAAGCACTTGTTCTTCTGGTTGCTGACCAACCGCATGGCGCCGCCGGCGGTGTTTCTGTTGCCGTTCTTCCAGTTGTATTCGTCGATCGGGCTGTTCGACACGCACATTGCCGTGGCGTTGGCGCACTGCCTGTTCAACGTGCCGCTGGCGGTGTGGATTCTTGAAGGTTTCATGTCCGGTGTACCGAAGGAAATCGACGAAACCGCTTACATCGACGGCTACAGCTTCCCCAAGTTCTTCGTGAAGATTTTCATCCCGCTGATCGGCTCCGGCATCGGCGTCACGGCGTTTTTCTGCTTCATGTTTTCCTGGGTCGAACTGCTGCTGGCGCGCACGCTGACCTCGGTGAATGCCAAGCCGATTGCCGCGGTGATGACGCGCACGGTTTCCGCTTCGGGCATCGACTGGGGCGTGCTGGCGGCGGCGGGGGTATTGACCATCCTGCCGGGGATGCTGGTGATCTGGTTTGTTCGCAACCACGTGGCCAAGGGCTTTGCCCTGGGTCGGGTCTGAGGAACGCATGATGGAATGGATGAGCTGGACCACCCCCACGGCGGGGTTCTTTATCGCCATCGGCCTGCTGCTGGTGGGCATGACCACCTGGGAATTGCGCTCGCCGAGCATCCTGCGGCGAGGTTTTCTGCCGATTGCCACCACCCGTGGCGATCGCTTGTTCATCGGTCTTCTCGGCAGCGCCTACCTGCATCTGCTGGTAATCGGCGTCACCGACTGGAGCATCTGGGTAGCGTCCGCGCTGTCTCTGGTGTGGCTGTTGGTTGTGATGCGCTGGGGCTAGTCGAGTCGCTCGGCAATCGTGCTCCGTAACTCAAACTGGAGGTCTCTATGTTCGACAAAAACAATAAGCTGCGACATAGCATTTCATTGGCAGCCATGCTGGCACTCAGTGGTTTGAGCGCATCTGCCTGGGCCGATGCCTACGAAGACGCCGCGAAAAAATGGATCGGCAGCGAATTCAAACCGTCGACCCTGACGGCGGATCAGCAGCTCGAAGAACTGAAGTGGTTCATCAAGGCCGCCGAGCCGTTTCGCGGCATGGAAATCAAAGTGGTTTCCGAGACCCTGACCACCCACGAATACGAGTCCAAGGTGCTGGCCAAGGCCTTCACCGAAATCACCGGGATCAAGCTCACCCACGACCTGCTGCAAGAAGGCGACGTGGTGGAAAAAATGCAGACGGTGATGCAGTCCGACAAGAACATCTACGACGGTTGGGTCAACGACTCGGACCTGATCGGCACGCACTTTCGCTATGGCAAGACCGAGTCGATCACCGACCTGATGGCCAACGAAGGCAAGAACTTCACCTCGCCGACCCTCGACATCAAGGACTTCATCGGCATCTCGTTCACCACCGCGCCGGACGGCAAGATCTATCAACTGCCCGACCAGCAGTTCGCCAACCTGTACTGGTTCCGCGCCGACTGGTTCGAACGCGCCGACCTGAAAGCCAAGTTCAAGGAAAAGTACGGCTACGAACTCGGTGTGCCGGTGAACTGGTCGGCCTATGAAGACATCGCCAAATTCTTCAGCGAAGACGTCAAGGAAATCGACGGCAAGCGCGTCTACGGGCACATGGACTACGGCAAGAAAGACCCGTCGCTGGGCTGGCGTTTCACCGATGCCTGGTTCTCCATGGCCGGTGGTGGCGACAAGGGCCTGCCCAACGGCTTGCCGGTGGACGAGTGGGGGATTCGCGTCGAGGACTGCCATCCGGTGGGTTCCAGCGTGACCCGCGGCGGCGACACCAACGGCCCGGCGGCGGTGTTCGCCACGCAGAAATACGTCGACTGGCTCAAGGCCTACGCGCCACCGGAAGCGGCGGGCATGACCTTCTCCGAGTCCGGCCCGGTGCCGTCCCAGGGCAACATTGCCCAGCAGATCTTCTGGTACACCGCGTTCACCGCCGACATGACCAAACCGGGCCTGCCGGTGGTCAACGCCGACGGTACGCCGAAATGGCGCATGGCGCCGTCGCCGCGCGGGCCGTATTGGGAAGAGGGCATGAAGCTCGGGTATCAGGACGTGGGTTCGTGGACGTTCATGAAATCCACGCCTGAGAAGCAGAAACTCGCGGCGTGGCTGTACGCGCAGTTCGTCACCTCGAAAACCGTGTCGCTGAAGAAAACCATCGTCGGCCTGACGCCGATTCGCGAGTCGGACATCAACTCGCAAGCGATGACCGATCTGGCGCCGAAGCTCGGCGGCCTGGTCGAGTTCTACCGCAGCCCGGCCCGCGTGCAATGGACCCCGACCGGGACCAACGTGCCGGACTACCCGCGTCTCGCTCAGTTGTGGTGGAGCCACATCGCCGAAGCGGCCAGCGGCGAGAAGACCCCGCAACAGGCGCTGGATGGTTTGGCCAAGGATCAGGACGCGATCATGACGCGTCTGGAACGCTCCAAGGCCCAAGCGGTGTGCGCCCCGAAAATGAACCCGGAACGCGATGCCCAGTACTGGTTCGATCAACCGGGTGCACCGAAACCGAAACTGGCCAACGAGAAGCCGAAGGGCGAGACCGTGAACTACAACCAACTGCTGAAATCGTGGGCGGATGCGCGCAAGTAACAGCTGAAATGTGAAAGGCGAACGGCACCGAAAGGTGCCGTTTTCTTTTGTGCTTGATCGACCGCCATCGCGAGCAGGCTCACTCCTACAAGTTTCTGTGGTGTTCACAAAACTCAAAAACACCCCGATCCCTGTAGGAGCTGCCGCAGGCTGCGATCTTTTGATCCTGATCTTCAAAGGCCAAGGCAAAAGATCGCAGCCTGCGGCAGCTCCTACAGGACATCGGTCAATGCCAGCTTCATGCTTGAATTGCCTGCAAGCGATGGGGCCATTGGTGTCAGCGCAGGAAAACCGAGGCGGAACACGGTCATGGCCCCCGGCAAGCTCTTCACCTCCGCGCCCCCCTGATGCAGGCTCATGATCGAACGCACGATCGCCAGCCCCAACCCGGTGCTGCCCTGCGAGCGCGCGCGGGCGCTGTCGACGCGGTAGAAGCGGTCGAACAGATGCGGCAGATGCTGCGCTTCGATTCCGGCCCCGGGATTGCTCACCAGCAGCGAGCTCTGCGTCGCCCCTTGCTCGATCAGCAGCGTCACGGTTTTCCCGTTCGGGCAGTGGCGCAAGGCATTGGACAAGAGATTGGAAATCGCCCGCTGAATCATCAACCGATCCCCCATCACCTGTGCGCTGCCAATGACATTCAAATGAATCTGCTTGTCCTGCGCCGACAGCGAAAACATCTCCGCCACTTTCGCCGCTTCAGCCTCCAGCGCCACCGACTCGAACGGAGCCAGCGCCGACGGATGACTGACCTGCGCCAGAAACAGCATGTCCGAGACAATCCGCGCCACGCGTTCCAGCTCCTCGGTGCACGACACCAACACGTCCTTGTATTCCTCGGTCGTGCGCTCGCGGGACAAGGTCACCTGCGCCTTGCCCATCAGGTTGTTGATCGGCGTACGCAGCTCATGCGCCAGGTCATCGGAGAACTGCGACAACTGCTGCACTCCGGCATCCAGCCGATGCAGCATGAAGTTGATGCCCTGCGCCAGTTCGCTCAGCTCCTGCGGCATGTTCACCATCGACAGCCGATGGTCCAGGTCCTGGGTCGAGACCATCGCCGCCACTTTGCGAAACTCGCGCATCGGCGCCAGTCCGCGCTGCACCGCGCCCCACGCTGTGAGGCCGATGAACACCAGCAACAGCGGCAAGGCGATCAATGTCGAGCGCAGATAAGCACTGAGCAGGGCCTGATCATGCGCGTTGTCCATCGACAGCAGCACCGGCACGCTGCTGCCATCCTTGAGGCGAATCAGCTTCGACGCCGTGAGGAACTTCGCGCCTTCGGCATCGCTGCTGTCGCTGTAGGTCAACTGATCGGTGGTCACCTGCACGGCCCGCCATTCCGCGCGCGGATCCTTCAACCCGGAGCCGGATTTGAGCAGCGGTGAACGCAGATTCAAGCGGTCGTAAATCGTCAGCGTCAGGTTGTCATGGCCCATGACCTGATCGAGCAGAATGTGCGGCTTGCCGCTGACTTCATTGGCATCGACATACAGCGACAGGCTGTGCTCGACCTGCGCCATCTTCTTTTGCAGGCTGTCGCGCGACAGCGCATTCAGCTCATGGGTCAGGGCGAAATACGCGAGGATCGCCAGAAACACCACCAACAGCGCGCCGAGAATACTCACCGTCAGACCGAGGCGCATCGACAGGCTTGCCGGCTTCATTCCCGCGCCTCCAGCACGTAACCGACACCGCGCAGGGTGTGGATGAGTTTGTTGTCGAACGGGTCGTCGATTTTCGCCCGCAAACGGCGGATCGACACTTCGACCACGTTGGTGTCGCAGTCGAAATTCATGTCCCACACCAGCGAGATGATTTGCGTGCGGGTCAGCACCTCGCCGGACTGGCGCATCAGCAGGTGCAGCAGGGCGAATTCCTTGGTGGTCAGGTCGATACGCTGCGCGCCACGAAACGCCCGATGGCGGCCCGGATCGAGTTCCAGATCGGCCACTTTCAACACCTGTGGCACCGGGATGTTTTCGCTGCGACGCATCAAGGTGCGCACCCGCGCCAGCAGTTCGGGAAACTCGAACGGCTTGACCAGATAATCATCGGCGCCCAGATCCAGACCACGGATCTTGTCCGCCAGCCGTCCGCGCGCGGTGAGCATCATCACTCGGGTTGAGTGGGTGCGGCGCAGTTGCTCCAGCACGCCCCAGCCGTCCAGTTCCGGCAGGTTCACGTCGAGAATGATCAGGTCATACACCTGTTGTTGCGCCAGATGTAATCCATCGGCGCCATTGACGGCGTGGTCAACGATATAACCACTTTCGGTCAAACCCTGATGCAAGTATTCGGCAGCTTTAAGCTCGTCCTCGACGACAAGGATTCGCATGATCTTTCACCACTTTTATTTAATGGAGATTTAATTAAGGTGGCCGGGGAAAGTTGTTGTTTTTGTAGGGCTTCCGGACGGTTCAATAACTCGATGACGGGCACGGTAAAGGCTGAAGTGGCTACAGGGTCAACCAGCGAAGCCTTTAAATCGGCCATCTGCGACAGCCTGTCGCAACAGGGAAGGCAGATTTTCATGAGTTCGATTTCGGCAAGTGCTGTTCGGCAGATAACTAGTGCGTATTTGTTTCGATGTATTGCGACAAAACCCTTTGCACTTCGCATCCTAGAGCAAAACAACTTCCGCCAACCGTGGATAACGGATTTGTAATGTTCCAGTCACCTTGTCGATAAGTTCAAAACCCTACCGTGGCGGCATCAAAGATTCTTGAATAAAGGAAGTCTTCCAATTGCCCGGTTTAACCGAACTGACGGCGCGATCACGCCTGAATAAAACCGCCAGCGGCCTCTTGTTGCTGGCGTGCAGCAGCCTTGCCAGTGCCTCGACCCTGACCCTCGATCAGGCGCTGCAAAGCGCCTTTGCCGGCAACCCGGACCTGGCCGCTGCGCAGTGGGAAATCGGCATTGCCGAGGGCGATCGCCAACAGGCTGGGCTGATCCCCAACCCCGAAGTGTCGTGGGAGGCCGAAGACACTCGACGCAATTCGCGCACCACCACGGTGATGCTCAGCCAGCCGATTGAACTGGGCGGCAAACGCGGTGCGCGCATCGACGTCGCCAGCCGTGCGCAGGACGCTGCTGGCATCGAACTGGAGCGCAAGCGCAATGCCTTGCGTGCCGATGTGATTCAGGCGTTCAACAGCGCGCAAACCGCGCAGCAACGTTTGCAGCTGTCGCGCCAGTCGCTGCAACTGGCCGAGCACGGTTTACGCGTGGCGCAGGGGCGCATCGAAGCGGGTAAATCGTCGCCGGTCGAGGGCACGCGGGCGCAAGTGCAGCTCTCGGAAGTGCGCCTGGAGCTGAGCCGCGCCGAACGTGATCAGGCCAATGCATATCAGCAGTTGGCGCAGGTCATGGGCGCACCGTTGCCCACGTCGACCAACGTGCAAGCCGCCACGCAAAACCTCGCCACGGTGCCGCCGCCGAGCCGTTTGCTCGAGCGTCTGAACCAGAGCGCTGAACTGCGTCTGGCCAAGTTGCAGATCGATCAGCGCGAAGCGTCGTTGGGCCTGGAAAAGTCTCAGCGCATTCCCGACCTGACCGTGAGCATCGGCAGCCAGTACAGCGAGACCGAGCGCGAGCGGGTCAACGTGGTCGGGCTGTCGATGCCGATTCCGCTGTTCAACCGCAATCAGGGCAACGTGTTGGCGGCGGCGCGGCGCAGCGATCAGGCGCGGGATCTGCGCAACGCCACCGAGCTGCGTTTGCGCACCGAAGTCCAGATCAGCCTTGAGCAATGGCAGACCGCCAATGGCGAAGTCAAAGCCTTCAATCAGACCATCCTGCCCGCCGCGCAAAGTGCAGTCGACAGCGCCACCCGCGGTTTCGAAATGGGCAAGTTCGGCTTCCTCGACGTGCTCGACGCCCAGCGCACGCTGATCGCCGCGCGCAGCCAATACATCCAGGCCGTGAGCGAGGCGACCGACGCCCGCGTGCGCCTTGAACGGATCTTCGGCGACCTCAGCGTCCTCCCTTGAATTTAACTTTTCAGACAACTGCGCGAAGGCACGGCGCAGAGGAGTTTCCATGGATAAAAAACTGATGGTGGTCGCGGTGGCGACCTTGGTGCTGGGTATTGGCATCGGCGCGATGTGGCCGACCACGAGCACGCTCGAAGCGCACGCCGATGAGGCCTCCGAACACGCCGATCACGCCGAGGAGGGCGCTGCGGCCGACGGTGAACATGACGAAGAAGGGCACATCGAACTGAGCGCCGAGCAGATCGCGGCGGCGGGTATTCAACTGGCCGAGGCGCGAGCGCAGAGCATCAGTCTTGGCCTGTCGTTCCCCGGTGAAGTGCGCTTCGACGAGGACCGCACCGCCCACGTCGTACCGCGAGTGCCGGGGGTGGTCGAGTCGGTGGCAGTCAACCTCGGGCAACCGGTGAAAAAGGGCCAGTTGCTGGCGGTGATCGCCAGTCAGCAGATCTCTGAGCAGCGCAGCGAACAGGCCGCCGCGCAACGGCGTCTGGCGTTGGCGCGCACCACCTACGAGCGCGAGAAAAAGCTGTGGCAGGACAAGATCTCCGCCGAGCAGGATTTCCTGCAGGCGAAGCAGGCGCTGGAGGAGGCGGAAATCGCCATGAACAACGCCCGGCAGAAAATCAGCGTGCTCAGCGGCAGCGTGGTCGCCACCGGCGGCAATCGCTACGAACTGCGCGCACCGTTCGACGGTGTGGTGGTGGAAAAACACCTGACGCCGGGGGAGGTGGTCGATGAAACCACGGCCGCTTTCACCCTTTCGGATTTGTCTCGCGTGTGGGTCACGTTCGGCGTCTCGCCCAAGGATCTGACCAAGGTGCAGGTGGGCAAACCGGTGACCGTCAGCGCACCTGAACTGAAAGCGCAAGTGACCGGCAGCGTGGCTTACGTCGGCAGCCTGCTCGGCGAACAAACGCGCACCGCGACCGTCCGCGTGACGCTGGAAAACCCGCAGGGCTCATGGCGCCCCGGGCTGTTCGTCAGCGCGCGGGTGGCTACCGACAGCCGCGAGGTCAAGGTTGCTGTGCCGGAAACCGCGATCCAGACCGTCGAGGACAAACCCACGGTGTTCGTGCGCACCGACGACGGCTTCAAGGCGCAAGCGGTGGAGCTGGGCAGCCGCGCAGCCGGCCACGTGGAAGTCACCCAAGGGCTGGAAGCGGGCGTGCAAGTCGCCAGCGTCGGCAGCTTCGTCCTCAAGTCGGAGCTGGGCAAAGCCTCAGCCGAGCACAGCCATTAATCCTGGAAGGTCCTCATGTTCGAACGCCTGATCCAGTTTGCCATCGAGCAGCGCATCATCGTGCTGCTCGCCGTTCTGCTCATGGCCGGCCTCGGCATCGCCAGTTATCAGAAACTGCCGATCGACGCCGTGCCCGACATCACCAACGTCCAGGTGCAGATCAACACCGGCGCCGCCGGGTTCTCGCCGCTGGAAACCGAGCAGCGCATCACCTTCCCGATTGAAACTGCGATGGCCGGTCTGCCGGCGCTGGAGCAGACCCGTTCGCTGTCGCGTTCGGGGCTGTCGCAGGTCACGGTGATCTTCAAGGACGGCACCGACCTGTTCTTCGCCCGGCAACTGGTCAACGAGCGTTTGCAGATCGCCAGGGAGCAATTGCCCGAAGGCGCGGAAGCGCTGATGGGGCCGATTTCCACCGGCCTCGGCGAGATCTTTTTGTGGACGGTGGAAGCCCGGGAGGGCGCGCTGAAGGACGACGGCACGCCCTACACACCGACCGATTTGCGGGTGATTCAGGACTGGATCATCAAGCCGCAATTGCGCAACGTGCCGGGTGTCGCCGAGATCAACACCATCGGTGGTTTTGCCAAGGAATATCAGATTGCGCCGGACCCGAAACGCTTGGCCGCGTACAAGCTGACCCTCACTGATCTGGTCACCGCGCTGGAGCGCAACAACGCCAACGTCGGCGCCGGTTACATCGAGCGCAGCGGCGAGCAGTTGCTGATCCGCGCACCGGGGCAAGTGGCGAGCACCGAGGACATCGCCAACATCGTCATGGCCAACGTCGACGGCACGCCGATCCGGGTGAAGAACGTCGCCACGGTGGAAATCGGCCGCGAACTGCGCAGCGGTGCGGCCACCGAAAACGGCCGTGAAGTGGTGCTCGGCACGGTGTTCATGCTGATCGGCGAAAACAGTCGAACCGTTTCGCAAGCAGTCGCGAGCAAGCTCGAACAGATCAATAAATCCTTGCCCCAAGGCGTGATCGCCGTGCCGGTGTACGACCGCACGCACCTGGTCGACAAGGCTATCGCCACGGTGAAAAAGAACCTGGTTGAAGGCGCGATTCTGGTGATCGCGATTCTGTTTCTGTTCCTTGGCAACATCCGCGCCGCGCTGATTACCGCGATGGTGATTCCGCTGTCGATGCTGTTCACCTTCACCGGCATGTTCAGCAACAAGGTCAGCGCCAACCTGATGAGCCTCGGCGCGCTGGACTTCGGCATCATCGTCGACGGTGCGGTGGTGATCGTCGAAAACACCCTGCGCCGGTTGGCCCATGCGCAGCAACATCACGGGCGCTTGTTGACTCGTGCCGAGCGTTTCAGGGAAGTGTTCGCGGCGGCGAAAGAGGCGCGGCGACCGCTGATTTTTGGCCAGTTGATCATCATGGTGGTGTACCTGCCGATCTTCGCCCTGAGCGGCGTCGAAGGGAAAATGTTCCACCCGATGGCATTCACCGTGGTCATCGCTTTGCTCGGGGCCATGTTGCTTTCCGTGACCTTCGTCCCGGCGGCCATCGCGCTGTTCGTCAGCGGCAAGGTCAAGGAAGAAGAGGGCGCGGTGATGCGCGGCGCACGTCGCGTTTATGCACCGGCGCTGGCCTGGGTCATGGCGCATCGCACAGTGGCCGTGGGCGCTGCTTTGGGTGTGATTGTGCTCAGCGGCGTGCTCACCAGCCGCATGGGCAGCGAGTTTGTGCCGAGCCTCAGCGAAGGCGATTTTGCCCTGCAAGCCTTGCGCGTGCCGGGCACCAGCCTGACGCAATCGGTGGACATGCAGCAGCGCCTGGAGACGTTGATACTGGCGAAGGTGCCAGAAGTCGAACGTGTTTTTGCCCGCACCGGCACCGCCGAAATCGCCTCCGACCCGATGCCGCCGAACATCTCTGACAGCTACGTGATGCTCAAGCCGAAAGAGCAGTGGCCGGATCCGGGCAAGTCCCGCGAAACCCTGATGGCCGAACTGCAAGCTGCGGCCGCGATGTTGCCGGGCAGCAATTATGAGCTGTCGCAGCCGATTCAGTTGCGTTTCAACGAATTGATCTCCGGTGTTCGCAGCGATGTGGCGGTGAAGGTGTTCGGTGATGACATGGACGTGCTCAACGCCACGGCGGCGAAGATCGCGGCGGCGCTGCAGAAGGTCAACGGCGCCTCTGAAGTGAAGGTCGAGCAGACCACCGGCCTGCCGGTGCTGACCATCAACATTGACCGCGACAAAGCGGCGCGTTACGGGCTCAACGTCGGCGATGTGCAGGACACCATTGCGGTGGCGGTGGGCGGGCGTCAGGCCGGCACATTGTATGAGGGCGATCGGCGTTTCGACATGGTGGTGCGTTTGTCCGATGCCATGCGCAAGGACATCGACGGCCTGTCGGCGCTGTTGATTCCGGTGCCCGCACCTTTGAATGGAGCGGCGAATCAGATCGGCTTCATCGCGCTGCAAGACGTCGCCAGCCTCGACTTGGTGCTCGGACCTAATCAGGTCAGCCGCGAGGACGGCAAGCGTCTGGTAATCGTCAGCGCCAACGTGCGCGGGCGTGATATCGGCTCGTTTGTCAGCGAGGCCGGCGAGGTAATCGAACGTGATGTGCAGATCCCGGCGGGTTACTGGACCCGTTGGGGCGGGCAGTTCGAGCAGCTGCAATCGGCGGCCAAGCGTTTGCAGATTGTGGTGCCGGTGGCGCTGCTGCTGGTGTTCGGGTTGTTGTTCATGATGTTCAACAATTTGAAGGACGGCTTGCTGGTGTTTACCGGGATTCCGTTTGCGCTGACCGGTGGGGTAATGGCGTTGTGGCTGCGGGATATTCCGTTGTCGATTTCGGCGGGTGTCGGGTTTATCGCGCTGTCCGGGGTGGCGGTACTCAACGGGCTGGTGATGATCGCGTTCATTCGCAATTTGCGTGAGGAAGGGCGCTCGCTGATGGATGCGATCAACGTCGGCGCGCTGACGCGCTTGCGGCCGGTGTTGATGACCGCGTTGGTGGCGTCGCTGGGGTTTATTCCGATGGCCCTGGCGACAGGCACCGGGGCCGAAGTGCAGCGGCCGCTGGCGACGGTGGTGATTGGCGGGATTCTGTCTTCGACGATCCTCACGTTGCTGATCTTGCCGGCGCTGTACCAGATCGCCCATCGCCGGGATGAGGACCCAATCTCGATTGAGCCGTGATCCCTTGTAGGAGTGAGCCTGCTTGCGATATCGGTCTATCAGCCAGATTTACATCGGCTGACCCACCGCTATCGCGAGCAGGCTCACTCCTACAGGTTTTGCGTCGTGCTACCAGGCTGTACGCACATTACGAATCTGTAATTCCCCCGCCACCGTCACGAAAGGTGCGCCTTGTTACCTTGATCCCGTCAGCTACTTAAACGAGGAATCAACGATGAAATTCGCCCAACTCAGCACCTTCGCAGCCGCCCTGATGCTGTCGTCCCTGGCCATGGCCGAAGGCGGCGGTGACCGCACCTTCGACCGCATGATGACTGCCAATGACCGCTCCATGGAGCTGTTCGTGGCCAAGGAACAGGCCCGCGACCCGGTCGTCGTCAATGACAAGAAAGACGACAAGACCAAAGACCTGTAAGCCCGGCGCACTGGAACAAGCCCGTTGTCGTGTGCCGATGCCGGGCTTTTTTACGGAGGAGTAAACATGCAGTTGAGCAAATGGATGACCTTCGCTGCTGTCATGGCGATGTCGGTGAACGCACTGGCTGAAGGCGGTGGCGATCGCACTTTCGAGCGTGCCTTCAGCGCCAACGCCAAAGCCATGGAGCAATACGCAGCCGAGCGCGGCAAAGCGGCGCCGATGGTCAAGGAATACGAATACGGAATGAAGCTGGACGTGGTGAAAATCGTCAGCGTGGTGAAACCGCAGCCAGGTTGCTCGGTGGTCCCGACCGCCATGACTTACGAGGATTCGCAAGGGCAGCTTAATACCCTCAAGTACAGCGTGGCGGGTGTGTGCCGTAACAGCGGTGGCTAGCCCGCCTGAGTCGTCACGGTCGACACCCCCTGTAGGAGCTGCCGAAGGCTGCGATCTTTTGATCTTGATCTTTAAAGTCAAAGTCAAAAGATCGCAGCCTTCGGCAGCTCCTACAGGGGTATTTTTGCCAAATCACGATCTGTATTTAGATTCGGAATGTTTAAAGGTTGTGTGGGAAAAGCAGAACCTTCCCACAATGTTTTCAGGTTGTCCGTCGGACGTCCGCTCTCTAGCCTGTGTGGGTCGCTGCCAAATCAGCGATCGGGATTGGAACCCCGCGGCTTAACTGACGCAAAACGCACCGTTCATGACGTATGCTTGCGCACTTTCATGTGTGCACTCCGTTATGGCGGCTGTGCGCGGGAGACTTCGAGTCTGTCGGGTTTTGCTCAGTTGCCCGGGTTCCAACCTGCGTACAGCTGCCACCCTTTCGCGTGGAACCGAAAGGGCCAGCTCCACCGTCAAGCTGAGTAAAAACATGATGAAAAAGCCAACCCCCAATCCCCCCGAAGAAACCACGTTTGTAGATCCCGACCCAACATCCCCCTACGCCGCCATCGACACCCACAAACTCCACGAAGCCGCCGAGCGCGCCCTCGACTACTACCTCAACCCCACACCTTCAATCATGGCCGCCCCGTACACCACCAACGCACTGTTCCTGGTCAATCCCGACGCCGACACCGAATCCCTGCTGGCCAACGCCTGCGAATCCCTGGCCTCGGCCACGGTGATGCTCGGCAGCGCCTACAGGATTGTGTTTCGGGACGGCAAAAAAAAGCGCCCCGAAGGGCGCCAAAAATTCACCTCTGACCAAAGGAGCAAGGAGCTTCTAAAGGTGAATGGTATTGCTCGGGAAACTCAGAGAATCGCCAGCGGGTATTCGACGATCACCCGCACTTCATCCAGGTCGGACTCGAACGCCGTGGCGCGGGTGGTGGCCTGGCGCAAGCGCAGCGACAGGTCTTTCATCGAACCGCTCTGCACCACGTATTTGACCTCCACATCACGCTCCCAGCGCTTCTGGTCGGTCAGCGGGTTGCCTTCGGCATCGCGGCGCATGTACACGGCGTTGGCATTGGAATAGTCGGCGTCGGTGCCGCGCGCGTAACGGGTCATGAACGACAAGCCCGGTACGCCATAAGCGGTCATGTCGAGGTCGTAGCGCACCATCCACGAACGTTCTTTCGGCGAGTTGAAGTCGCTGTACTGGATCGAGTTGTCGAGGAGGATCGAGTCGGACTGGCGCAGGTAGTCGAAGTCGTCGTTGCCGTTGTTGCGCTGGTGGGAGAGGGCGACGGAGTGCGCGCCGAGTTTCACCCCGACGCGGCCGCTCCAGATGTTGTTGTCGAACTGGCCGAGCAGCTGTTTGCCTTCGTCGACCGCCCTGTAATAGTTCAAGCCGCCGAACAGCGACAGGTCATCCGACAGTGGATAGGTCCATGCGGTACCGGCGTAGTACTGATTCCAGGCATCCTTCAGGCGACTGGAGTACAGGCTGAAACTGAGGTTCTTGTTCAACGCATAATCGCCGCCGCCGTAAGCGATCCATGGCGAATTGACCGGGCCTGCGTAGAAGGTCACGAAGTTCTCGCGCATGTCGCTGGACACTGGTTGGCTCATCGCATGCAGGCGTCCGCCCTGAATCGACAGACCTTCGATGCTGGTGTTGGTCGCCGTCACGCCGCGAAAGCTTTCCGGCAGCAAACGCGAGTCACCGGCCGCCACCATCGGGTTGGCCGGGAACACATCACCGACCTTGACCACCGTATCGAATGCCCGCACTTTCGCGGCGCCGCCGACCTTGGTGTATTCGTCCCGCGCCTGGCCGTCACGGTTGACCGGCAACACATCGAACGAACTGCGCCCGCCATTACGGCCGTCACCGGTGTCGAGTTTCAGACCAATCATCGTAAATGCATCGACACCGACCCCAAAGGTGCCTTGGGTGAAGCCGGATTCGAACTTGCTGATGACCGCATGCGCCCAGGCTTCGGAATAGCCGTTGCCGGTAGGGCTGGACTGGCCGTTGCGGTGATCACGATTGAAGTAGAAGTTGCGGTTGAGCACCGTCAGGCTGCTGCCTTCGACAAAACCCTCGGGCTTGTCTTCTGCAAACACCATGGACGGCCCGGAGCCGACCACCACTGCTAAAGCGGCCATCGACATTTTCGTATGGTTAACCATCAAACACTCCTTGGGTTCGGCAGAACGGGAACGTGCGTCGGCGTGGTTTTATTGTTCGACGGGCAAGGGCCCGCCGGCATTGGTCGCCGGGTGACATCGTTGCAAGCTGCGGATAACGCCAAGGTGATGAGGGAATTACAATTTCGTCATGTGCGTTTGGTTTGAGCTCAATCGGTGTGTGGGATTGTTTGTTTCCTCGCTTTTATCGGAATCCTTTACCAGATGAAGCTTGGTGGTCCGTAGTTTGACTTTGCCTTCGCGCTCATCTGCCAAGGATTTCAAGCCGTCCAGTAGTTCGGAAAAAATGTCTCGTTTCATTGTTCCTCCGTGCCTCGATTGATCTTTTCGGCAATTACTGAGGATAGAGAAGTGCCTCAATTCTGGCTGTATGACGAACCTGACCTTCTTGCAAGAGCTTTCGATAGAGCAACAAAGAGACTTCGCGATTGACGTGTCGGAACAATCCACAGCACTATCCGACCATGACTGCCCAACACCGAATGAACATGATGTGCTCCTCTATGACCGCTTCCGGCGGGCCATAAGGTCATACGTGTTTGTCATTTGACGTGTACCCAAAGCCCCGCCAGAAATGGACGGGGCTTTTTCATTGCCCGTCCGTACATGGCTCATGGAGAGAGAAATGTTCGACATCAGAAGAGCGACCCCGGACGAAGCCCAGATTGCCTTCGATATCCGGCGACTAGCGATTCGGCACCAATGCATCGGTGCCTACAGCCAGCAGCAAATGCTCGATTGGACCAAAGGAGCGGCCGAAGACGGCTACGACACGCTCATGGCAAAGCACTTCTATCTGGTCTGCATTGAGGGTGAACCCGTGGCAACTGGAATGCTTGATCTGGAGCAGCGTGAAATCGGCGCGATCTTCATTCACCCGGATTTCATGCAGCGTGGGCTGGGCAAGCGTGTTCTGTTCTTTCTCGAAGATTTAGCGCGGGATCTGGGGCTGGCCGAGGTGTGTCTGGACGCAACGTTGAATGCTGCCGACTTTTATCGGCGCTGTGGTTACGTCGGGGAGGGGAGTGCGATTTATCAATCGCCTTCGGGTCTGCAACTGGCCTGCGTGCCGATGGTGAAGACGCTGTGATGCCATTGTGGCGAGGGAGCTTGCTCCCGCTGGGGCGCGAAGCGACCCCGCTCTTTGTTTCAAACGAATGGGACTGCTACGCAGTCCAGCGGGAGCAAGCTCCCTCGCCACAGGTTATTTGTTGCTACATAAAATCCGTAAAACAAAAAACGGCACCCGAAGGTGCCGTTTCCGTTTGTAGCCAGCCGAGCAATCAGCCCGCCAGTCCCGCCTGCTGAACCAGGGTCAGCAATGGCTGCGGGTAGACGCCGAGGAAGAACGCAACCACGGCGATGGCCAGCAGCATCACGCCGCCTGCCTTCTGTTCCCAGTGCAGCTGGGCGTCGTGGCGGCGCAGGTTCGGCTCGATCAGGTACAGGGTGACCATCACGCGCAGGTAGTAGAACACGCCGATGGCGCTGCCCAGTACCAGGGAACCGACCAGCCACCATTGGTGCGACTCGACACCGGTGGCGATGATGTAGAACTTGCCGATGAAGCCCGCAGTCAGCGGGATACCAGCGAGGGACAGCATCATCACGGTCAGTACGGCGGTCAGGTACGGACGGCGCCAGAACAGGCCGCGGTACTCGTACAGCGCGTCGGCATCACGGCCCTTGTACGGCGAGGACATCAGGGTGATCACGCCGAAGGCGCCGAGGCTGGTGATCACGTAGGTGACCAGGTAGACGCCGATGGCTTCCACCGCCAGACCCTTGCTCGCCACCAGCGCGATCAGCAGGTAGCCGAAGTGCGCGATGGACGAGTAACCGAGCAGACGCTTGAGGTTGCTCTGGGTCAGGGCCAGCAGGTTACCGAACAGGATCGAGGCGATGGCGATCACGCTCAGTACGTCGCTCAGCACGCCGCTGCTGGCAGCAGGGGAGATCTGGAACAGACGCACCATCACCGCGAACACGGCAACCTTCGAAGCGGTAGCGAGGAACGCGGCCACCGGTGCCGGAGCACCTTCGTACACGTCCGGGGTCCACAGGTGGAACGGTACCAGCGACAGCTTGAACGCCAGACCGATCAGCATCATGCCCAGGCCCAGTTGCGCCAGCGAGCTTGGCAGACCGGTTGCAGCCAGTGCCTGACCGATACCCACGAAGCTCAGCGAACCGGAGTCTGCGTACAGCAGCGCCATACCGAACAACAGGAACGCGGAACCGGCGGCCGACAGCACCATGTACTTGATGCCGGCTTCCAGCGAACGCTTGTTGAAGAAGGCGTAAGCCACCAGACCGTAGACCGGCACCGACAGCAGTTCCAGACCGATGAACAAACCGGCCAGGTGCTGCGCGCTGACCAGAACCAGGCCACCGGCGGCGGCCATCAGGATCAGCAGGTACAGTTCTTCACGGTTGCCCGGGTAACCCGAACCGCCATCACCCAAATAGGCGTGGGCGAGGGTCACACAAGCGAGGGTGGCGACCAGGATCAGCGCCATGTACAGGCAGGCGAAGGTGTCGATCTGCAGCAATGGGGTCACGGCCAGAGGCGCGACTTTCAAGGCTGGCAGGATCGACAGCAGAGCCAGGTTCAGACCGGCGACCGAGATCAGGAAGGTCTGCGAGTGGTTGCGGCGCCAGGCGATTGCCAGCATCACCACGATAATGGTGAGGCTGGTGATCAACAGTGGCGCAAGCGCAATAAAGTGTTGAATCGTGAATTCCATAGCGCTCTTACCGGGCCGAAGCGAGTTGAGTGAAGGCGGTGCCGAGCCACTGCTGCACGCCATGCATCGTGGCGGCGGAAGTGTCGAGGAACGGTTGCGGGTACACGCCGAGGTAAATCAGCAGCACCGCAAGGCCCAGCACCATGATCAGTTCGCGACCGTCCATGCCATGCAGGATCGAATCCGATTTCGACGGACCGAAGTAGGCACGGTGGATCATGATCAGCGAGTAGACCGAACCGAACACCAGGCCGGAGGTGGCAATCGCGGTGATCCATGGAGCGCTGGCGAACGTACCGATCAGGATCAGGAACTCGCCGACGAAGTTACCGGTACCCGGCAGGCCCAGCGACGCGGCGGCGAAGAACAGGCTGATTGCCGGCAGGTAAGCGATACGCGACCACAGACCGCCCATCTCTCGCATGTCCCGAGTGTGCAGACGCTCGTACAGCTGACCGCTGAGGATAAACAGTGCCGCCGCCGACAAACCGTGCGCCAGCATCTGGATCACTGCACCTTGCAGTGCCAGTTGGCTGCCGGAGTAGATGCCGATCAACACGAAGCCCATGTGGGACACGGAAGAGAAGGCGATCAGACGCTTGATGTCGGTTTGTGCGAACGCCAGGAACGCACCGTAGAAGATCCCGATCAGACCGAGGGTCATGGCGATCGGCGCGAACTCGGCCGAAGCGTTCGGGAACAGCGGCAGGGCGAAACGCAGCAGACCGTAGGCGGCGGTTTTCAGCAGGATACCGGCGAGGTCGACGGAACCGGCAGTCGGCGCCTGGGCGTGCGCATCCGGCAGCCACGAGTGGAACGGTACGACAGGCAGCTTGACCGCGAAGGCGATGAAGAAGCCGAGCATCAGGATGTACTCGGTGGTCATCGACATCTTGGTCTTCAACAGATCGGCGTAGTTGAAGGTAATCACGCCAGTGTTGTTGAAGTTGACCAGCACCAGACCGAGGATCGCCACCAGCATGATCAGGCCGGACGCCTGAGTGAAGATGAAGAATTTGGTCGCGGCGTAGATCCGGGTTTTCTTGCCGTCCGACGAACTGTGACCCCAGAGCGCGATGAGGAAGTACATCGGCACCAGCATCATTTCCCAAAAGAAGAAGAACATGAACAGGTCGAGGGCGAGGAACACGCCGACAACGCCGCCCAGGATCCACATCAGGTTCAGGTGGAAGAAACCAACGTGACGCTGGATCTCTTTCCACGAGCAGAGTACCGAGAGGATACCCAGCAGGCCGGTCAGCAGGATCATCAACAGCGACAGGCCGTCGAGGGCCAGGTGCACATTGATGCCGAAGCGCTGGATCCAGACGTGCTTGAACTCAAGCGCCCAGGTCGGATCGGCGCCAGGCGCCGGAGCAAATGAATAGTCACCGTGGGCCCACAGCCAGAGGCCGAGGGCGAGTTCCAGGGTCATGGTCAACAGCGCAATCCAGCGGGGGAGGGTAGCGCCGAAGCGCTCACCCATCCAGCACAGCAGGCCGCCGATGAAGGGGATCAGGATTAGCCAAGGCAGAATCATGACGGGCTCGTTTCCTTTCGCAAATTCGCAAGGTTCATATCAGACCGCTACCAGCACGATGGCGCCGATTACCAGCACGGCACCAGCAGCCATCGAGGCGGCATACCAACGCAGTTGACCGGTCTCGGTGCGGCTCAGGGCGGTGTGACCCCCCTTGGCCATACGCGGGATCAGACCGATGGTCTGGTCGAGCGGGTCTCTGCGCAGTACATGGCTGATCGCAAGGTACGGCTTGACGAACAGTTTGTCGTAGATCCAGTCGAAGCCCCAGGCAGCGAACCACCAGGCCGAAAGGAAACGGCCGATGCCGCTGTTGGCGATCGCGGTCACGAAGCGACGCTTGCCGAGGAACAGCACGGCCGCCAGCAGGATACCGGCCAGGGCGATAGCGCCCGAAGCGATTTCCAGACTGTGCTTGGCTTCGCCACCGGCATGCCCGACGCTTTCCGGCAGTACGCCGTGCAGCGGTGGAACGATCATGGCGCCGACGAAGGTCGACAGTACGATCAGCACCGACAGTGGCAGCCAGTGAGAGATGCCGTGACCGGCGTGGGCTTCGGTCTTGGCTTCACCGTGGAACGTGATGAAGATCAGGCGGAAGGTGTACAGCGAAGTCATGAACGCGCCGACCAGACCTGCGTAGAGCAGACCGTGGTTGCCGCTGGCGAACGCTTCCCAGAGGATTTCGTCCTTGGAGTAGAAGCCTGCGGTCACCAGTGGCAGGGCAGCCAGGGCGGCACCACCGACGATGAAGCTGGCGTAGGCCAGTGGCAGTTTCTTCCACAGACCGCCCATCTTGAAGATGTTCTGCTCGTGGTGGCAGGCAACGATCACCGCACCGGACGCAAGGAACAGCAGGGCCTTGAAGAAGGCGTGGGTCATCAGGTGGAAAATCGCGCCATCCCATGCGCCAACGCCCAGCGCCAGGAACATGTAGCCAATCTGGCTCATGGTCGAGTAGGCGAGGATACGTTTGATGTCGGTTTGTACCAGCGCGGCGAAACCAGCCAGAACCAGGGTCACACCACCGACGATGCCGACCAGGTGCAGGATGTCCGGCGCCAGGGTGAACAGACCGTGGGTACGGGCGATCAGGTAGACACCGGCGGTCACCATGGTCGCGGCGTGGATCAGTGCCGAAACCGGGGTCGGGCCGGCCATCGCATCCGCGAGCCAGGTTTGCAGCGGCAGTTGCGCCGATTTACCGACCGCACCACCCAGCAGCATCAGGGTCGCCAGGGTGATCCAGAAGTCGCCGACCTGGAATTTCTGCGGTGCCAGCACCAGCAGTTCCTGGATGTTCAACGTGCCCACTTGCTGGAACAGGATGAACAGGCCGATGGCCATGAACACGTCGCCGATCCGGGTCACGATGAAGGCCTTGAGTGCGGCGTTACCGTTGTTGCGGTTGCTGTAGTAGAAACCGATCAACAGGTACGAGCACAGGCCCACGCCTTCCCAGCCGAAGTACAGGAACAACAGGTTATCGCCGAGCACCAGGAACAGCATGCTGGCGATAAACAGGTTGGTGTACGAGAAGAAGCGCGAGTAACCCGCTTCGCCGCGCATGTACCAGGACGCGAACAGATGGATCAGGAAACCTACACCCACCACCACGCCGAGCATGGTGATCGACAGGCCGTCGACGTAGAGGGCGAAGTCAGGCTTGAAGCCTTCGACCGCCATCCACTTCCACAGCACCAGGGTGTAGTGACCGCCTTCGGGAGGTGCGACGTTGAATTGCCAGATAACGTAGGCGGCGACAATCGCCGACAAGCCAATGGAGCCCACGCCGACCAGCGCCGAGAGGTTTTCCGACCAGCGTCCACGGGAGAACGACAGCAGCAGGAAACCGATCAGAGGGAATACAAAAGTCAGAAAGATTAGGTTCATCCGCGCATCTCACTGGCAGCGTCGATATCGAGCGTGTGGAAGCGGCGATACAGTTGCAGCAGGATCGCCAGGCCAATACTGGCTTCGGCGGCTGCCAGGCTGATCACCAGGATGAACATGATCTGTCCATCCGGTTGCGCCCAGCGGGCGCCCGCAACGATGAAGGCCAGTGCAGAGGCGTTCATCATCACTTCCAGACTCATCAACACGAACAAAATGTTGCGGCGGACCATCAGGCCGACCAGACCAAGGCAGAACAGGATGCCGGCAACGGCCAGTCCATGCTCGAGAGGGATAGCAGGCATGTCTTACTCCTTCGCCTCGTTACGGCCCAAATGGAACGCCGTGACGGCTGCGGCGAGCAGCAGCATCGAGGCGAGTTCGACCACCAGCAGATACGGGCCGAACAGGCTGACGCCCACGGCTTTTGCATCGACGGTGGTGTGGCCGATGGCCTGACCGCTCTGGTGAGCGAACAGCACATACAGCAGTTCGGCCAGCAGCAGGGCGGCGAGAATCACCGGCCCCGCCCAGATACCGGGCTTGAGCCAGGTGCGTTCCTGCTGAACCGAGGCGGGCCCCAGGTTCAGCATCATCACCACGAACACGAACAGCACCATGATGGCGCCGGCGTAGGCGATCACTTCCAGCACGCCGGCGAACGGTGCGCCGAGTGCGAAGAAGGTCATGGCCACGGCGATCAACGAGATGATCAGGTAGAGCAGGGCGTGCACAGGGTTGGTGTTGGTGACCACACGTAGCGTGGACACAACCGCGATACCCGATGCGAAATAGAAAGCGAATTCCATCGTTCTTCCTTAAGGCAGCAAGCTCTTCACGTTGATCGGTTCGGCTTCGTTCTGCGCAGAGCCTTTCGGCTTGCCAGCGATTGCCATACCTGCAACACGATAGAAGTTGTAATCAGGGTTTTTGCCGGGGCCGGAGATCAACAGATCTTCTTTCTCGTACACCAGGTCCTGACGTTTGAACTCGGCCATCTCGAAATCCGGGGTCAGCTGGATTGCGGTGGTCGGACAGGCTTCCTCGCAGAGACCGCAGAAAATGCAGCGCGAGAAGTTGATACGGAAGAAGTCCGGGTACCAGCGACCGTCTTCGGTTTCAGCTTTCTGCAGCGAGATGCAACCCACCGGGCACGCCACGGCGCACAGGTTGCAGGCTACGCAACGTTCTTCACCATCGGGGTCACGGGTCAGGACGATGCGACCACGGTAGCGTGGCGGCAGGTAGACCGGCTCTTCCGGGTATTGCAGGGTGTCGCGCTTGCGAAAGCCATGGCCGAAGACCATGACCAGGCTGCGCAACTGGGTACCGGTACCCTTAACGATGTCGCCAATATATTTGAACATGGGTCAAATCCTCACTGAACCGCAACCGCAGGTGTGTTCCACAACACAACCGCAGCGGTTATCAGCAAATTGATCAGGGTCAGTGGCAGGCAGAATTTCCAGCTGAAATCCATCACCTGGTCATAACGCGGACGCGGGATGGAAGCGCGCAGCAGGATGAACAGCATGATGAAGAACGCGGTCTTCAGTGCGAACCAGACGAAGGACAGTTGCGGCAGGATGCCGAACGGACCGTGCCAGCCACCGAAGAACAGGGTGACCAGCAGCGCCGAGATCAGGATGATGCCGATGTATTCACCGACGAAGAACATGCCCCATTTCATACCGGCGTATTCAATGTGGTAACCGTCGGCCAGTTCCTGTTCCGCTTCCGGCTGGTCGAACGGGTGACGGTGAGTCACGGCGACGCCAGCGATGAAGAAAGTACAGAAGCCGAAGAACTGCGGAATGATGAACCACAGGTTCTGCGCCTGGTACTCGACGATGTCGCGCATGTTGAACGAGCCGACCTGCACCACGATGCCCATCAGGGCCAGGCCCATGAACACTTCGTAGGACACGGTCTGCGCCGAGGCACGCAAGCTGCCGAGCAGGGCGAACTTGTTGTTACTCGACCAGCCGGCGAACAGCACCGCGTAGACCGACAGACCGGCCATGGCGAAGAAGAACAGCAGGCCGATGTTCAGATCCGCCACGCCCCAGGTCGGGGTGATCGGGATGATCGCAAACGCGATCAGCAGGGCCGACATGGCGACCACCGGTGCCAGGGTGAAGATCACCTTGTCGGCAAACGGTGGGGTCCAGTCTTCCTTGAAGAACATCTTCAGCATGTCGGCGGCGATCTGGAACATGCCGAACGGGCCAACGCGGTTCGGACCGTAACGGTCCTGCCACCAGCCCAGCAGGCGACGTTCGACAAAGCTGAGCAACGCGCCTGCGACCACAACGGCCAGCAGGATCACGATGGCTTTGATGACCGTCAGGATCACATCGATCACTTCAGGGGTGAACCAGGTCATTGCGCTGCCTCCTGCAGACCGTCGACGGACACGCCGGCGAATGCCGGTGGAATGCCGGCGATGCCCGCAGGCAAGGCCACCAGACCAGCGCCCAGTTCTTCATTGATGCGCAGCGGCAGACGCAGGGTCTGGCCGGCCACGTTCAGGCTCAGCAGAGCACCGTCGTTGACGCCCAGACGATCCGCTTCGGATTTCGCCAGAGCCACGTACGGAGCTGGAATGCGTTCTTGAACCGGTGCGGCTTTCGACGAGTTCTCGTCGCTGCCGAACAGGTGGTAGAACGGCACGGCCTGCCAGGTGCCCGGCGCCGGGCTGAACGCACGCGGTGCGGCAGCGAACCAGTTCAGCGAATCGCCGGTGCTTTCGATCAGGCGGGTGCCCGGGTCGCCAGCGCGCAGGTGACCACCGACTTCGTCCTGGAACTTGTTCCAGGCTTGCGGCGAGTTCCAGCCCGGCGACCAGGCGAATGGCACTTGCTGACGGGGTTCAGCCGAACCCGAGTAACCTTCCATGGAGAAGGCGAACGCGGTGTCTTGGTCTTGCGGGGTGCGTGGTTCGTGAACGCTGATGTCGGCGCGCATCGCGGTGCGACCGGAATAACGCAGCGGCTCTCGCGCCAGTTTCAGACCCTTGATGCGGAACGCGGCAGACGGCGCGGCATCGACGATACGCGCCAGTTGCTCGGTGCTTGAAGCCACGGCAGCGGTGACGTGGTCGAGTTGCGTCCAGTCGATCGGCTGGTTCAGCAGGGTCGAGCGCAGGGCATGCAGCCAGCGCCAGCCTTCGTGAACCAGGATGCTCGCATCCATGTATTGCGGATCGAAAACCTGGAAGAAGCGCTGGGCGCGACCTTCCTGGCTGACCAAAGTACCGTCGCCTTCCGCGAAGCTCGCCGCTGGCAGAACCAGTTGCGCGCGGTCGGTGGTGGCGGTCTTCTGGTGGTCGGCAACGATCACCACTTTCGCAGCGTTCAGGGCCGCATCGACCTTGGCTTTCGAGGTGCGGGTGTACAGATCGTTTTCCAGCACGACGATGGCGTCGGCCTTGCCGTCGATCACGGCTTGCAGCGCGGCGTCGACTGATTCGCCACCGAGCATGGCCAGGCCGAGGCTGTTGGCTTCCGGCACGATCAGGCTGATCGAACCGTTCTTCTCGCGCAGCTTCAGGGCCTTCGCAATGTTTGCCGCAGCCTCGATCAGCGCTTTGGAGCCCAGCGAAGTACCGGCGATGATCAGCGGGCGCTTGGCCGCGAGCAGGGCGTCGGCGATGCGCTTGGCCAGTTCCAGGGCTTCTGCGTCCAGACCTTCAACGGCCGGTGCGCTGGCGTCCAGGGCGTGGGCCACGGCGAAACCGATGCGCGCCAGATCGTCTGGAGCGGCGTGTACGCATTCTTCGGCGATGTCGTCGAGCTTGGTTTCGGCCAGGCTGGCGATGAACAGCGGGTTCAGCGCGTGCTGACCGATGTTCTTCACGGCGGCGTCGAGCCAAGGCTGAACGCGCATGGCTTCGGCCATGTCTTCGGCCTTGCCCTTGACCGACTGACGCAGGGACAGCGCCATACGTGCAGCCGTCTGGGTCAGGTCTTCACCGAGGACGAAGATCGCGTCGTGGTCTTCGATGTCGCGCATGTTCGGCACTGGCAGCGGGCTGTCTTTGAGCACTTGCAGGGCCAGACGGATGCGCTCCAGTTCGCAGGCTTCGATACCGGAGTAGAAGTGCTCGGCGCCCACCAGCTCACGCAGCGCGTAGTTGCTTTCGAGGCTGGCACGCGGCGAACCGATACCGACGATGTTGCGACCGCGCAGCAGATCGGCAGCCTTGTCCAGCGCCTGATCCAGTCCAAGCTTGGTGCCGTCGGCCAGCATCGGCTGACGTGGGCGATCGGTGCGGTTGACGTAGCCATAACCGAAACGGCCACGGTCGCACAGGAAGTACTGGTTCACCGAACCGTTGAAACGGTTTTCGATGCGACGCAGTTCGCCGTAACGCTCGCCCGGGGAGATGTTGCAACCGCTGGAGCAGCCATGGCAGATGCTCGGCGAGAATTGCATGTCCCATTTGCGGTTGTAGCGCTCGGAGTGAGTCTTGTCGGTGAACACACCGGTCGGGCAGACCTCTGTGAGGTTGCCGGAGAACTCGCTTTCGAGGGTGCCGTCTTCAACGCGACCGAAGTACACGTTGTCGTGGGCGCCGAATACACCGAGGTCGGTGCCGCCAGCGTAGTCCTTATAGAAACGCACGCAGCGATAGCAAGCGATGCAGCGGTTCATTTCGTGGGAAATGAACGGGCCCAGTTGCTGGTTCTGGTGGGTGCGTTTGGTGAAGCGATAACGGCGCTCGTTGTGGCCAGTCATCACGGTCATGTCTTGCAGGTGGCAGTGACCGCCTTCTTCGCACACAGGGCAGTCGTGCGGGTGGTTGGTCATCAGCCATTCGACAACACTGGCGCGGAACGCCTTGGATTCTTCATCGTCGATGGAGATCCAGGTGTTGTCGGTGGCAGGGGTCATGCAGGACATGACGATGCGACCACGGGTGTCGTTCTCGTCGGTGTACTGCTTGACCGCGCATTGGCGGCAGGCCCCGACGCTACCAAGCGCGGGGTGCCAGCAGAAATAAGGGATGTCGAGGCCCAGCGACAGACATGCCTGTAACAGGTTGTCTGCCCCGTCGACTTCGAGCGCTTTGCCGTCTACGTGGATAGTGGCCATGGTTCAAAGGTCTTCGTTGGCCCGGTGTCAGCGGGCGTGGCTAATGGAATCTTGTTATCCGTCCGAATCCAGTCAGCCCCGAAAGGCGTCATCGGACGAAAGGCGAAGGGCACGGACCCTTCGCCTTTTTAAGCGTTTACGCGCCGACTACGATCGGCCTTGCCAGAGGCGGGACGGCGGCGCTTGCAGGCGCGATACCGGCTTCGAACTCTGGACGGAAGTATTTGATGGCACTGCCCAACGGCTCCACGGCACCCGGTGCGTGAGCACAGAAGGTCTTGCCCGGGCCGAGGAAGCCGACCAGACCCAGCAGGGTCTCGATGTCGCCCGGCTGACCGCGGCCTTCTTCGATGGCCATCAGGAGCTTGACGCTCCATGGCAAGCCATCACGGCACGGGGTGCAGAAGCCGCAGGATTCGCGAGCGAAGAACTGCTCCATGTTGCGCAGCAACGACACCATGTTGACGCTGTCGTCCACCGCCATGGCCAGGCCGGTACCCATACGGGTGCCCACTTTGGCGATGCCGCCGGCGTACATTTGTGCGTCGAGGTGTTCCGGCAACAGGAAACCGGTACCGGCGCCACCTGGCTGCCAGGCCTTGAGCTTGTAACCGTCGCGCATGCCGCCGGCGTAGTCTTCGAACAGCTCGCGACCGGTCACGCCGAATGGCAGTTCCCACAGACCCGGGTTCTTGACCTTGCCGGAGAAGCCCATGAGCTTGGTGCCCATGTCTTCGCTGCCTTCGCGAGCCAACGATTTGTACCA
The DNA here is from genome assembly GCF_018729515.1 of Pseudomonas sp. MG-9. Lineage (NCBI taxonomy): Bacteria > Pseudomonadati > Pseudomonadota > Gammaproteobacteria > Pseudomonadales > Pseudomonadaceae > Pseudomonas > Pseudomonas sp. MG-9. The sequence goes on along the minus strand of NZ_JAHHZH010000003.1, from coordinate 261,941 downwards.
GTCAACGCCGTCGGCAATGATCGCCGGCACGTTGCACAGGGTTTCGACGTTGTTCACGCAGGTCGGCTTGCCCCATACGCCGACGGCGGCAGGGAAGGGCGGCTTGGAGCGCGGGTTGGCGCGGCGGCCTTCGAGGGAGTTGATCAGTGCGGTTTCTTCACCGCAGATGTAACGCCCGGCGCCGGTGTGGACGAACAGTTCGAAATCGAAGCCGCTGCCCAGAATGTTTTTACCCAAAAGGCCCGCAGCCTTGGCTTCTTCCACGGCACGGTTCAGGTGCTTGGCGGCGGTGGTGTACTCGCCACGCAGGAAGATGTAGCCACGGTAGGTTTTCAGTGCGCGGGCACTGATCAGCATGCCTTCGATCAGCAGATGGGGCAGTTGCTCCATCAGCATGCGGTCTTTCCAGGTGTTCGGCTCCATTTCATCCGCGTTGCACAGCAGGTAGCGGATGTTGATGGATTCGTCTTTAGGCATCAGGCCCCACTTCACGCCAGTGGGGAAGCCTGCACCACCGCGACCTTTCAAGCCGGCGTCTTTCACGGTCTGGACGATGTCGTCCTGAGCCATGTCGGCGAAGGCTTTGCGCGCAGCGGCGTAACCGTTCTTGGCCTGGTATTCGTCGAGCCACACGGCTTCGCCGTCGTCACGCAGACGCCAGGTCAGCGGGTGAGTCTCGGCCGAACGCTTGATGCGGTTGGCGGGACCGAAAGATGTCAGGGTCATACGTAGCCCTCGAGCAGTTTGGCCACGCCAGCAGGCTGCACGTCGCCAAAGGTGTCGTCGTCGATCATCAGCGCCGGTGCCTTGTCGCAGTTGCCGAGGCAGCAGACAGGCAGCAGGGTGAAACGACCGTCGGCGGTGGTCTGACCCAGGCCGATGCCCAGATTGTTCTGGATTTCGCTGACCACCGACTCGTGGCCGCCGATGTAGCAGACCATGCTGTCGCAGACGCGAATGATGTGACGGCCAACCGGTTGACGGAAGATCTGGCTATAGAACGTCGCCACGCCTTCTACGTCGCTGGCCGGGATGCCGAGGATCTCGCCGATCGCATACAGGGCGCCATCCGGCACCCAGCCGCGTTCTTTCTGAACGATCTTCAGGGCTTCGATCGACGCCGCGCGCGGGTCTTCGTAGTGATGCAGCTCGTGCTCGATGGCCGAGCGCTCGGTTTCACTCAAGGTGAAACGGTCTGTCTGGATAAGCGTGCTGTTCATGCTTAGCGGTCCACGTCGGCCATAACGAAGTCGATACTACCCAGGTACGCAATCAAGTCCGCGACCATGCTGCCTTTGATCACCGAAGGGATCTGTTGCAGATGCGGGAAGCTCGGAGTACGGATCCGGGTACGGTAGCTCATGGTGCCGCCGTCGCTCGTCAGGTAATAACTGTTGATGCCCTTGGTCGCTTCGATCATCTGGAAGGATTCGTTGGCCGGCATGACCGGGCCCCACGAAACCTGCAGGAAGTGCGTGATCAGGGTTTCGATGTGCTGCAGCGTGCGCTCTTTCGGCGGCGGCGTGGTCAGCGGGTGATCCGCCTTGTACGGGCCTTCCGGCATGTTGCGCATGCACTGATCGATGATCTTGATGCTCTGGCGCATCTCTTCGACGCGAACCATGCAGCGGTCGTAGGCATCGCCGTTGGCGGCCAGCGGTACTTCGAACTCGAAGTTCTCGTAGCCGGAGTATGGGCGCGCTTTACGCAGGTCGAAGTCGCAACCGGTGGAACGCAGGCCGGCACCGGTGACGCCCCATTCCAGGGCCTCTTTGGTGTTGTACTGGGCAACGCCGATGGTCCGACCCTTGAGGATGCTGTTCTGCAGGGCAGCCTTGGTGTATTCGTCGAGGCGCTTCGGCAGCCATTCGACGAAGTCTTTCACCAGTTTGTCCCAACCGCGTGGCAGGTCGTGGGCGACGCCACCGATGCGGTACCAGGCCGGGTGCAGACGGAAACCGGTAATGGCTTCGATCACCGTGTACGCCTTCTGGCGGTCGGTGAAAGTGAAGAACACCGGGGTCATGGCGCCGACGTCCTGGATGTAGGTCCCCAGGAACAACAGGTGGCTGGTGATCCGGAAGAACTCGGCCATCATGATGCGGATGACGTCGACCTTCTCGGGCACCTTGATGCCGGCCAGCTTCTCGACCGAGAGCACGTACGGCAGGTTGTTCATCACACCGCCGAGGTAGTCGATACGGTCGGTGTACGGAATGAAACTGTGCCAGGACTGACGCTCGGCCATCTTCTCGGCACCACGGTGGTGGTAACCGATGTCCGGTACGCAGTCGACGATCTCTTCACCGTCCAGCTGCAGGATGATGCGGAAGGCACCGTGCGCGGAAGGGTGGTTCGGGCCCAGGTTGAGGAACATGTAGTCCTCGTTGGCACCGGAACGCTTCATGCCCCAGTCTTCAGGACGGAAGCGCGCGGCTTCTTCCTCAAGCTGTTGCTTGGCGAGGTTGAGGCTGAACGGATCGAATTCGGTGGCGCGCGCCGGGAAGTCCTTGCGCAGCGGGTGACCTTCCCAGGTCGGCGGCATCATGATGCGCGACAGGTGCGGGTGGCCTTTGAAGTCGATGCCGTACATGTCCCAGACTTCACGCTCGTACCAGTTGGCGTTCGGCCAGATGCTGGTGACGGTCGGCAAGCTCAGGTCGCTTTCGGACAAGGCGACTTTGATCATCACGTCACTATTACGCTCAAGCGACATGAGGTGATAGAACACGGTGAAGTCGGCGCCCGATGGCAGCCCTTGACGCTTGGTGCGCAGACGCTCGTCCACGCCGTGCAGGTCATAGAGCATGACGTACGGCTTGGGCAGGTTGCGCAGGAAAGTCAGGACTTCGACGAGTTTGGCGCGCGCCACCCACAGCACCGGCATGCCGGTGCGGGTCGACTGAGCGGTGAACGCTTCGGCGCCAAAACGGTTGTTCAATTCGACGACCACATCCTGGTCGTCTGCCTTATAAGGCGGGATGTACAGAGCGCTGCCTGTAGTCATGGTTATTTTTTCGCTTTCGGTCAACGTAAAGAATGAAGCCAGCTTCTCGTTTCTTTTGTAAGAACAGATCTGGATCAGACTTCGTCAGGGCTGCGCAGGTTGGTCACTGCGATTCGCTGTTCGCGGCGCTGTTCCTTCTGCGAAGGCATGTCGGCGCGATAAACGCCTTGATCACCAACGACCCAGGACAGTGGGCGACGCTCCTGGCCAATCGATTCCTGCAACAGCATCAAGCCTTGCAGAAATGCTTCTGGACGGGGCGGGCAGCCAGGTACGTAGACGTCCACGGGCAGGAACTTGTCCACCCCTTGAACCACGGAGTAGATGTCGTACATGCCACCGGAGTTGGCGCACGAACCCATGGAGATCACCCACTTCGGCTCGAGCATTTGCTCGTAGAGACGCTGAATGATCGGCGCCATCTTGATGAAGCAGGTACCGGCGATAACCATGAAGTCGGCCTGACGCGGTGATGCCCGGATAACTTCGGCGCCAAAGCGCGCGATGTCGTGGGGCGCCGTGAAGGCGGTGGTCATTTCCACATAGCAGCACGAAAGGCCGAAGTTGTACGGCCACAGGGAGTTTTTACGCCCCCAGTTGACCGCACCACTCAGCACGTCTTCGAGCTTGCCCATGAAAATGTTTTTGTGGACTTGATCCTCTAACGGATCGGAAACGGTTTCCCGTTCGCCAATCGGATACTGCTCGTTAGGAGCATCGGGGTCGATTCTGGTGAGATTGTATTGCATTGCCAAAGCCTCATTGTTTCAGCTTCGCCTGCCGCTTGCGACGAGCTTCCGGAGCCCAGTCAAGGGCGCCCACTCGGAACAGGTAGACAAGACCTGCCAACAGAATTGCTATGAAAACGAGAGCTTCGACGAATCCGGTCCAGCCGCTTTCGCGGACGGACACAGACCATGCAAAGAGAAAGAGGGCTTCGATATCGAAGATCACGAACAGCATCGCGACCAGATAGAATTTGGCTGAGAGCCGCAAGCGGGCGCCACCGGTAGGTAGCATGCCGGACTCGAACGGTTCGTTTTTGCTGCGGCCCCAGGCTTTTGACCCGAGGAGGCTGGAGACGCCGAGCATGAAGGCACACAGGCCGACTACACCCAGAAGGAAAATGGCAAAGCCCCAGTTGTGGGCCATGAGTCCTGTCGCTTCGGGCATGCTGGTAATCCTTAACAGAGAGCAAAGGTCTCTGAGCTTGATAAAGAAATAAGGCAGTGACGATATGTCGCAGCAATCAATCGCGCTGATTTTATGGCTAAACACCCTGCAAGTAAAATTCCTATAGCGAAATTATTTATTGGAATAAGGACATAGCGCACCTCCAATGCCCTGCAGCCCATGCGTTGCGGGCATTAGCCGGGTTTCTGCCAATTATGTTTTGTAAGAAATGTAACGAACATAGTTGCTGCTAAATGATAATTGATATCGTTTGGAGTGGTTTTGTAACTGTTTAGCGGCGCAGTAACCGGAAAGTTGTCTTATATGCCTGTTACTGCAAGTAGCGGTGGCGCTCGTTTTACCCGATTTTTGTGACGCGGGTACTGGTCTGGATCAATGTTTTGTCCGAGCGCCGCCGGTCATTGCAGGAGTGAGCCTGCTCGCGATGGCGGTGTGCCTGCCAAGACATAAGGTGACGGACACACCGCCATCGCGAGCAGACTCACTCCCGCAAGGTTTCGTGGCGCTTGGGAGGTCTTGAGCTCAACACATGCCCCATGTAGGAGCTGCCGAAGGCTGCGATCTTTTGATCTTGTCTTTTAAAAGCAAAATCAAAAGATCGCAGCCTTCGGCAGCTCCTACATGGGGAGGGTGTGTTTTCGGGGCGCAAAAAAACGCCCCGAACCAGTCGGGGCGTCAGTCTTGCGGCTTTGCGGTTAGCTTTCTATACGATCCGCAAAGGCCGTTTGCTCAGCGAAGCCGAATCAGTGGAACTGTTCTTCTTCGGTCGAACCGGTCAGTGCGGTGACCGAGGACGAGCCACCCTGGATCACGGTGGTCATGTCGTCGAAGTAGCCGGTGCCCACTTCCTGCTGGTGAGCCACGAAGGTGTAACCCTTGGCGGCGTCAGCGAATTCCTGCTCCTGCAGCTTCACGTAGGCAGTCATGTCGTTGCGGGCGTAGTCGTGCGCCAGGTTGAACATGCTGTGCCACATGTTGTGAATGCCGGCCAGGGTGATGAACTGGTGCTTGTAGCCCATGGCGGACAGTTCGCGCTGGAACTTGGCGATGGTCGCGTCGTCCAGGTTTTTCTTCCAGTTGAAGGAAGGCGAGCAGTTGTACGACAGCAGTTGGTCCGGGTATTCCTTCTTGATCGCTTCAGCGAAGCGACGGGCTTCTTCCAGATCCGGCTTGGCGGTTTCGCACCAGATCAGGTCGGCGTACGGCGCGTAGGCCAGGCCACGAGCGATCGCCTGATCCAGGCCTGCACGCACCTTGTAGAAGCCTTCCTGAGTACGTTCGCCAGTCACGAACGGCTGGTCGTACGGGTCGCAATCCGAGGTCAGCAGGTCAGCAGCGTTAGCGTCGGTACGGGCCAGAATGATGGTCGGGGTACCGGCAACGTCGGCAGCCAGACGTGCAGCCACCAGCTTCTGCACGGCTTCCTGAGTCGGAACCAGTACTTTACCGCCCATGTGACCGCATTTTTTCACGGAAGCCAGTTGGTCTTCGAAGTGAACACCGGCGGCGCCTGCTTCGATCATGCTCTTCATCAGCTCGTAGGCGTTCAGTACGCCGCCGAAACCGGCTTCGGCGTCAGCCACGATTGGCGCGAAGTAGTCGATGTAACCTTCGTCGCCCGGGTTCTTGCCGGCTTTCCACTGGATCTGGTCGGCACGACGGAACGAGTTGTTGATGCGCTTGACCACGGTTGGCACGGAGTCCACCGGGTACAGCGACTGGTCCGGGTACATGGATTCTGCGGAGTTGTTGTCCGCAGCCACTTGCCAGCCCGACAGGTAGATCGCCTGGATACCGGCCTTGACCTGCTGAACAGCCTGGCCGCCGGTCAGGGCGCCCATGCAGTTGACGAAATCTTTCTCAGGGCGGAAGGATGGCTTGGCACCCTGGGTCACCAGGTTCCACAGCTTCTCGGCGCCCATTTTCGCAAGGGTGTGCTCAGGTTGAACCGAGCCACGCAGACGGACGACGTCAGCAGCGGAGTAAGTGCGAGTCACGCCTTTCCAGCGCGGGTTTTCAGCCCAGTCTTTTTCAAGGGCTGCAATTTGCTGTTCGCGTGTCAGTGCCATGGAGATAAACCTCGTCGCGTCTTTATGAAAAGTAGTTCTGCGGTGGAAAATTCCTGCGCTCGCTGACCAGAAGCTTAGGTGGTCAAGTCGGATTCGGCGGGGTAGGCGACGGGATGAACGATGGGCTCGAGGGGAAGTGAGCAGGTAGTGGCGGACTGCGGGGCGTATTCGGGCGTCGTGGGCCTTTATACGAACTACAGCGTGAAGCCGGGTTACCTAATTACGCTTCCGTCCCTCGGGACAACTTCGTTCCAGTCGGCAACCTCGTCAAACACACCTTGTGGGCGGTACAGACACGAAGCGGTTCGCGGGGTAGGTGCGAACGTCGCTTCGAAGGCCCTTGCCAGGGCCTCTGATTAGCGGGAGCGAGGCCATCATGCCTTCGCTTTTTTGCCTCGTCAAACGTTTTGTAGTGCTTTTTTACAGGCACTACATCTTTCGTCTAATACGACTAATCAGTCAGTTTTCGGTGCTTTAGTCCAGGGCGTCGACTTTTACCTTCAAGGTCATGTCATCCCGGCCTTGAGTCGAGTAGCTGCGGGTCAGGCCCTGTTTGTCGGCCTGAGTCTGGCGATTCACGCCGGCGAGGGTGATCCATTCGCCCAGGCGTCCGCTGACGGTTGTGTCGGTGCTTTGCACGTTCACTACATCGGGACGTTCCTGGCTCATGCGGTCACGGTTGGTACTGATCGACAGGTGAACGATGTCGCCGGTGACGCTGGCCGTGACATAAAAGCCCTGGGTGACGTTGCGGTATTGCGTCTGGCTGCTGTAATCGCCGTACGAGTTGGTCTGGCTGCTGGTGATCGGCACGCTCTGGCCGACCTGGATCAGTGCCGGCATACCGTCGGTAGCCTGCACTTGCTGCACGCCGCCGTCACGGCTGGCGGTGCTGCGGCTGATGATGCGGGTCTGGTTCGGCTGCGCGCCGTTGACCGAGTAGCCTTCATCGCCGCGACCGTTGTTTTCATTGGTATCGACAGTGATCAGCAGGCGTTTGGGGGCAGTGTCCAGTTGAGTGATCAGCGCCTTGAGTTCCTGGATCTTGTCCGGCTCGGCCTTGATGATCAGTTGGTTGCCGTAGGCGCTGACCTGACCGTCCTTGCCGAGGAAGTCCTGCGCCATCGGCAGCATATCGGCGCTGGTGCGGTAATTGAGAGGCACGATTTCTGTGGCTGCCATCACCGAAAGGCTGCAACCGAGCAGCAGGGTGGTGAGCAGGGTGCGTAGGGACATGTCCGTTATCTCCGCTTTCGAAAGGCTTGATATTGCCAGTTTGTCGGCCTGCGGTGGTGCAAGTTGAATCGTAGACAGCAAAACGCCCCGGCATCCGAAAATGACGGGGCGTTTTGAGGGTGTTCACATACCGTTTTTTGTGGCGAGGGAGCTTGCTCCCGCAGGGCTGCGCAGCAGACCTCTAATGTTTAGGGCCGCTTCGCGCCCCAGCGGGAGCAAGCTCCCTCGCCACAGAATCTCCAGCGATCAGAGGATCTCTGCTGATCAGGCCGAATGGCGAACCATATCGACATGCGGAATCCCGGCTTCGAGGAATTCCTCGCTGACCAGGCTGAAACCCAGGCGCTCATAGAACGCCGTGGCCTGCACCTGCGCGCTGAGCATCTGCTGCTGCAGGCCGCGCGCTTCGGCTTCGGCGATGACCGCTTGCATCAGCGCATCGCCAACCTTCATCCCGCGCCAGTCCTTCAGGACTGAAACCCGGCCAATGTGCCCGTCGGGCAACAGGCGGGCGGTGCCGATCGGAAAGTCGCCTTCGAATGCCAGAAAATGCACGGCGGTCGCGTCATCGGCGTCCCATTCCAGCTCAGGTGGTACCGATTGTTCGGCGATGAACACCGTTTCACGAATGCGCCGGATCTCGGCGTTGTCCTTTTGCCAGTCTGCGACACGTACGCGAATCTTATTCATCGGCGAATCCCAGGCTGCCCTGTTTGACCAGCTCGCACAGCAGGCCGCGACCGTCTTCGTCGTCCAGCCATTCGCCGAGGTTGTCGGCGTGCAGCGCGTCGGCGGCGCAGATCAGCTTCAACAGCTCGCGCAGCTTGCCTGGCAGGTAACGGCTCTGGCCGCTGGCGAACAGCAGCAGGTCGTCATCGACTTCCGACCACGCCAGACGCGCGCTCGGGTTGCGGATCAGTACGGCGCCATCCTGCAGGGCGGCGAGGAAGTCGTCTTCTTCGACGTCTTCAGGGCCGACCACCAGTTCCGGGTAGCGCGGCTCGGTCATGTACTGGCCGAACCAGGTCAGCAGCAGGCGTTCATCGCTCATGTGTTCGGCGAGCAGGCTTTTCAGGCGGTCCAGCGCATCGTGCTGAATCTGGTGCGGATCGGCCGCTGGCTGCGCGTCGGCGTCGGTGTAGCGCTCTTCGTCCGACAGGAACTGGCTGAGGAAGTCAGTGAAGTGGGTCAGCACTTCAGAGGCGCTCGGGGCGCGGAAGCCGACCGAGTAGGTCATGCAGTTGTCAACGGCGATCCCGCAGTGAGCCAGGCGCGGCGGCAAGTAAAGCATGTCGCCCGGTTCCAGGACCCACTCTTCGGTCTGTTCGAATTCGGCGAGGATGCGCAGGTCCGCGTGCTGCAGCAGCGGGCTGTCGGTGTCGCACATCTGGCCGATTTTCCAGTTGCGCTTGCCGTGGCCTTGCAGCAGGAACACGTCGTAGTTGTCGAAGTGCGGACCGACGCTGCCACCTGGCGCTGCGAAGCTGATCATCACGTCATCGACGCGCCAGCTCGGCAGGAAGCGGAAGTTTTCCAGCAGCTCGCTGACTTCCGGCACGAATTGATCAACGGCCTGAACGAGCAAGGTCCACTCTTTTTCCGGCAATTTGCTGAATTCGTCTTCGGCGAACGGGCCGCGACGCAGCTCCCACGGACGCTCGCCGTGCTCGATCACCAGGCGCGACTCGACCTCTTCTTCCAGGGCCAGGCCCGCCAGTTCGTCGGCGTCGATCGGGCTTTCGAAGTCAGGAATGGCCTGACGGATCAGCAGCGGCTTTTTCTGCCAGTAATCGCGCATGAATTCGCGCGCTGTGAGACCGCCCAGGAGTTGAAGAGGAGTGTCAGGATTCATGTGTAACCTATTGAAAAAAAGCATTTTTCAGACGGGAATAAAAACGCCCGGCGCGGCCGGGCGTCTCAAACGGGTCAAGCGGTGAATCAGATGCGTTTGGCTTGCGCTACAGCGTTGCCGATGTAGTTGGCCGGGGTCAGCTGTTTCAGCTCGGCTTTCGCTTCGGCCGGCATGTCCAGGCCGTCGATGAAAGTCTGCAGCGCTTCGGGGCTGATGCCCTTGCCGCGGGTCAGTTCTTTCAGTTTTTCGTACGGGTTTTCGATGTTGTAGCGGCGCATCACGGTCTGGATCGGCTCGGCCAATACTTCCCAGCATGCGTCGAGGTCAGCAGCAATCTTCTGCTCGTTGAGCTCCAGCTTGCTGATGCCTTTGAGGCTGGCTTCGTACGCGATCACGCTGTGGGCGAAGCCGACACCGAGGTTACGCAGCACGGTGGAGTCGGTCAGGTCGCGCTGCCAGCGGGAGATCGGCAGTTTGCTCGCCAGGTGCTGGAACAGTGCGTTGGCGATGCCCAGGTTGCCTTCGGAGTTTTCGAAGTCGATCGGGTTGACCTTGTGCGGCATGGTCGACGAACCGATTTCGCCAGCGATGGTGCGCTGCTTGAAGTAACCCAGGGAGATGTAGCCCCAGATGTCACGGTCGAAGTCGATCAGGATGGTGTTGAAGCGTGCAATCGCGTCGAACAGCTCGGCGATGTAGTCGTGCGGCTCGATCTGCGTGGTGTACGGGTTGAAGCCCAGGCCCAGCTCGTCTTCGATGAAGGCGCGGGCGTTGGCTTCCCAGTCGATCTGCGGGTAGGCCGACAGGTGGGCGTTGTAGTTGCCTACCGCGCCGTTGATCTTGCCCAGCAGCGGCACGGCAGCGACCTGCGCGATCTGACGCTCGAGGCGGTAAACCACGTTGGCCAGCTCTTTGCCCAGAGTGGTCGGCGAAGCCGGCTGACCGTGGGTGCGCGACAGCATCGGCACGTCGGCGAAACGGATGGCCAGTTCGCGGATGGCGTTGGCGGTCTGGCGCATCAGCGGCAGCATCACGTCGTCACGGCCTTCGCGCAGCATCAGGGCGTGGGACAGGTTGTTGATGTCTTCACTGGTGCAGGCAAAGTGGATGAACTCGCTGACCTTGGCCAGCTCCGGCAACTTGGCCGCCTGCTCCTTGAGCAGGTATTCGATCGCCTTGACGTCGTGGTTGGTGGTGCGCTCGATCTCTTTGACGCGCTCGGCGTGCTCCAGCGAGAAGTTTTCAGCCAGTTCATTGAGAACGGCGTTGGCCTCGGCGGAGAAGGCTGGCACTTCCGGGATACCGGCGTGGGCGGCCAGGCGCTGGAGCCAGCGCACTTCAACCAGGACGCGGGCACGGATCAGGCCGTACTCGCTGAAAATCGGGCGCAGGGCCTGGGTTTTGCCGGCGTAGCGGCCGTCAACAGGGGAAACCGCAGTGAGCGAAGAGAGCTGCATGGGGTGTTCTCGGACAGTCGGGCAACGAAATGGGGCGCGTATCATACATGAAAAAATCCGCCGGTCCGTTGCCAACTGACCGGCGTATTACGCGTTACAGACTACAAAACTTTTATTGCGCGACGATTTACTCGCTGCGCATCAATGGATACAGCTCTTTGAGCAGCTTGCGCCGGCTGATCACCAACTGCCAGCGGTGCCCGCCGAGCTGTCGCCACAGGCGTGCCGAGCGGATGCCGGCCAGCAGCAGCGCACGGATCTTCGAGGCGTTGCTCGGTTGCTGCAGGTTGCGCATGTCGCCATGCACCTGAATGCGTTGGCGCAGGGTGCTCAGGGTGTCCTGATACAGCGCGCCGCAGGCGGCGATCACGTTTTCGTGGGCCGGGCCGAAGTGTTCGACCTGCGACTGGATCTGCGGCAGGCGCTTGCCAATGGTGTCGAGCATGTCGCCACGCTTGGCCAGTTGCCGTTCAAGGCCGAGCATCGACAGCGCGTAGCGTAAAGGCTCGCGTTGCAAGGTGCTCGGGTCGCGCTCCAGTGCGCCGATCAAGGCACGATAGCCCTCGCGCAGGTTGATATCGTCGCCGCCATACACGTCCAGTGTGTCTTTCGGGTCGCGTACCAGCAGGCTGCCGAGCATGCAGCTCAGGCCGGCTTCGCTGGTCTGGCCGGTCTTGGCGATCCGGTCGACCAGCACGGCGGCGAGAAACACGCCGCCCAGCGCCGTCAGTTGCTCCTGAGTCGGGCTCATGCCTGGCCGCTCCACGGTTCGGCGACTTCAATCACGCCGCCACCGAGGCAGATTTCACCGTCGTAGAACACCACGGACTGGCCCGGGGTCACCGCGCGTTGCGGTTCGTCGAACACGGCGCGGTAGCCGGTGGTGGTTTTTTCCAGGGTGCAGGCCTGATCGCTCTGGCGATAACGCACTTTGGCGGTCAGGCGCAGCGGCTGGCTCAGGTCGATCGGGTTGACCCAATAGATTTCCGAAGCGAGCAGGGCGCTGGAGAACAGCCATGGATGGTTGTTGCCCTGGCCGACGATCAGTTCGTTGTTGTCCAGATCCTTGCGCAGCACGTACCACGGCTCATCACCGGCGTCCTTCAGGCCGCCAATGCCCAGGCCCTGACGCTGACCGATGGTGTGGTACATCAAACCGTGGTGACGGCCGATGACTTCGCCTTCAGTGGTCTTGATCTCGCCCGGTTGCGCCGGCAGGTATTGCTTGAGGAAGTCGCTGAAGCGGCGCTCGCCGATGAAGCAGATCCCGGTGGAATCCTTTTTCTTGGCGGTCGCCAGCTCATATTTCTCGGCAATCGCGCGTACTTCAGGCTTCTCCAGCTCGCCGACCGGGAACAGGGTCTTGGCGATCTGTTCGCCGCCAACGGCGTGCAGGAAGTAGCTCTGATCCTTGTTCGGATCAAGGCCCTTGAGCAGTTCGGTGCGGCCATCGATGTCGCGGCGGCGCACGTAGTGGCCGGTGGCGATCAGGTCGGCACCGAGCATCATGGCGTAGTCGAGGAACGCCTTGAACTTGATCTCGCGGTTACACAGGATGTCCGGGTTCGGCGTGCGACCGGCCTTGTATTCAGCCAGGAAGTGCTCGAACACGTTATCCCAGTACTCGGCGGCGAAGTTGGCGGTGTGCAGCTTGATGCCGATCTTGTCGCACACAGCCTGGGCATCCGCCAGGTCGTCCATGGCGGTGCAGTATTCCGTTCCGTCGTCTTCTTCCCAGTTCTTCATGAACAGGCCTTCCACCTCATAACCCTGCTCGATCAGCAGGAGAGCGGAAACGGAAGAGTCCACGCCGCCGGACATGCCGACAATGACGCGCTTCTTGGATGTGTCAGAAGGGGCTGGATCACGCATAGGGATTCAATGAGTGTCTTGAAAAAGGACGCGATTCTATCAGGCTCACGGCCTCAAGGCTAAAGAGAAGGGCGGATCAGTTCGAGACTGAAGTGGTGGCCGGCCAGATAATCGTCGATGCAGCGGATGATCAGCTCGCTGCGCCAGTGCTCGCGCTGGGCGATTAATTCGCTGCGGGTCAACCACTTGGCGCCGACGATGCCGTCGTCCAGTTGATAGTCCGGGTGGTGTTTCACCGCTTTGGCGCTGAAACACACACGCTGGTACGTCACGCCGTTGCTCGGCGCGGTGTACAGGTAAATGCCGATCACGCCGGTGGGTTCGACGTCCCAGCCGGTTTCCTCGAGGGTTTCGCGCACGGCGGCTTCGGTCAGGGTTTCGTCTGGGTCGAGATGGCCGGCGGGCTGGTTGAGCACGTTACGCCCGGCCTTGTGCTCTTCGACCATCAGGAAGCGGCCGTTGTCTTCGACGATGGTGGCGACGGTGATGTGGGGGAGCCATTCCATGAGTTGTCCTCAAATATTGAATTGAAACCCGATCCCTTGTAGGAGTGAGCCTGCTCGCGATAGCGGTATACCATTCAACAACTATGGTGCCTGAAATTACGCTATCGCGAGCAGGCTCACTCCTACAGGGGATTTGTGTTGTATTCAGAAACACAAACCCCGGCACAGGGCCGGGGTTTGTGATGTTCCCTTTACAACCTTAAACCAGCGCAGCAACCGCCGCGTTGAAGGTCGCGCTTGGGCGCATGGCCTTGCTGATCAGCTCGGCGTCGGCGTGGTAGTAACCACCGATGTCCACTGGCTTGCCCTGAACGGCGTTGAGCTCGGCAACGATGGTCGCCTCGTTCTCGGTCAGGGTCTTGGCCAGGGGCGCGAACTGCGCTTGCAGTGCAGCGTCTTCGGTCTGGGCAGCCAGGGCCTGAGCCCAGTACATCGCCAGGTAGAAGTGGCTGCCGCGGTTGTCGATGTTGCCGACTTTGCGCGATGGCGACTTGTTGTTGTCCAGGAACTGGCCGGTGGCCTGGTCCAGGGTCTTGGACAGAACCAGCGCTTTCGGGTTGTTGTAGTTCACACCCAGGTGCTCGAGGGAGGCTGCCAGCGCGAGGAACTCGCCCAGCGAATCCCAGCGCAGGAAGTTCTCTTCAACCAGTTGCTGCACGTGCTTCGGAGCTGAACCGCCGGCGCCGGTTTCGAACAGGCCACCGCCGTTCATCAGCGGCACGATCGACAGCATCTTGGCGCTGGTGCCCAGTTCCATGATCGGGAACAGGTCGGTCAGGTAGTCGCGCAGTACGTTGCCGGTCACCGAGATGGTGTCGAGGCCGGAGCGAGTGCGCTGCAGGGTGTACTTCATGGCATCGACCGGCGCCATGATCTGGATGTCCAGGCCGCTGGTGTCGTGATCCTTCAGGTAAGCCTGAACCTTCTCGATCACTACGCCGTCGTGGGCGCGCATCGGGTCCAGCCAGAAGATTGCCGGGGTGCTGCTGGCGCGAGCACGGTTGACGGCCAGTTTGACCCAGTCCTGGATCGGCGCGTCTTTGGTCTGGCACATGCGGAAGATATCGCCAGCTTCAACAGCTTGTTCCATCAGCAGGTTGCCCTTGCTGTCGGTGACGCGAACCACGCCGTCAGCCTTGGTCTGGAACGTCTTGTCGTGCGAGCCGTACTCTTCGGCTTTCTTCGCCATCAGGCCGACGTTTGGCACGCTGCCCATGGTGGTCGGATCGAACGCGCCATTGGCTTTGCAGTCTTCGATCACGGCCTGGTAGATGGTTGCGTAGCAACGATCCGGGATCACAGCCTTGGTGTCGTGCAGCTGGCCGTCGGTGCCCCACATCTTGCCGGAGTCACGGATCATCGCTGGCATCGAGGCGTCGACGATGACGTCGCTCGGCACGTGCAGGTTGGTGATGCCCTTGTCGGAGTTGACCATCGCCAGCGATGGACGCGCGGCGTAGACCGCTGCCATGTCAGCTTCGATCTGCGCTTGCTGCTCGGCCGGCAGGGCCTTGATGCGAGCGTACAGATCGCCGATGCCGTTGTTCAGGTTGAAGCCGATCTCGGCCAGCACGTCAGCGTGCTTGGTCAGGGCGTCTTTATAGAACTCGGCAACGATCTGGCCGAACATGATCGGGTCGGAGACCTTCATCATGGTCGCTTTCAGGTGTACCGACAGCAGCACGCCTTGCGCTTTGGCGCTTTCGATTTCAGCAGCGATGAACGCACGCAGGGCGTTTTTGCTCAACACGGCGCAGTCGAGGATCTCGCCAGCCTGAACGCTGGTTTTTTCTTTCAGGACGGTAGCGGTACCGTCTTTGGCGATCAGCTCGATTTTCACAACGTCAGCGGCGTCGATCAGGGCAGCTTTTTCGCTGCCGTAGAAATCGCCGGTGCTCATGTGAGCAACGTGGGACTTGGAGTCTTTGGCCCAGGCGCCCATTTTGTGCGGGTGCTTGCGCGCATAGTTCTTGACCGACAGCGGAGCGCGGCGGTCGGAGTTGCCTTCACGCAGAACCGGGTTCACGGCGCTGCCCTTGATCTTGTCGTAACGCGCCTTGGCTTCTTTTTCGGCGTCGGTGGTCACGGTTTCCGGATAGTCCGGCAGGTTGTAACCCTGGGCTTGCAGTTCTTTGATTGCCGCTTGCAGCTGAGGCACCGAAGCGCTGATGTTCGGCAGCTTGATGATGTTGGCTTCAGGCGTAACGGCCAGGTCGCCCAGTTCGGCGAGGTGGTCGGCTACGGCTTTGTCGCCCAGTTGCTCGGGGAAGCTGGCCAGGATGCGTGCTGCAAGAGAGATATCGCGGGTTTCCACGGCGATATCGGCCGAGGCGGTGTAAGCCTCGATGATCGGCAGCAGGGAATAGGTGGCGAGGGCTGGAGCTTCGTCGGTGAAGGTATAGATGATCTTCGAGCGGGTGGGCATATTCGGATTAACTCTCTCTTCTTTGCTAAAGCGTGCGCAGAAACTCGAGGGGCGCCGGGTAAGCGCGTTCGTTCAAAGTCATCCATGAACCGAATGTCGAGATTCTTCGCGGTGATGTTGGGTGCATCAGTAGAGCGTCAAGCAGTCGGACTGCGGTAACAACCCGACCAATCAGGCGGAAAGTCTCGTGCTAGAGAGGCCAGCCGTCGTGACCCTTTGGTCAGCGGGCGGCATTATACATAGGTAGCTGGCAATCTGCCGATGGTTCATATGCAACCCGCCTCGTCCATTGGTCTAAAGGTCGCAGGGCGGAGTGGGGCGTAGAGTCGCCGGGAATGCTTGAGTTTGGCGCTTTTCCCTTTGCTTTCAGGCTTGTACGAAGCCAGATGTGCCTGCGCCGTGAACAGAGGGTTTGCGTGTTGATTTAACTGGGTTACGCTCGAACCAAGCCAGATGTTCAATCCAAACAATGGAGTTCAGCATGGGTTACAAGAAGATTCAGGTTCCAGCCGTCGGCGACAAAATCACCGTCAATGCAGACCATTCTCTCAATGTTCCTGATAACCCGATCATCCCCTTCATCGAAGGTGACGGCATTGGTGTCGACATCAGCCCGGTGATGATCAAGGTTGTCGATGCTGCTGTTCAGAAGGCCTACGGCGGCAAGCGCAAGATTTCCTGGATGGAAGTCTATGCCGGCGAAAAAGCCACTCAGGTTTACGACCAGGACACCTGGCTGCCCCAGGAAACCCTGGACGCGGTCAAGGATTACGTGGTTTCCATCAAAGGCCCACTGACCACGCCGGTCGGTGGCGGTATCCGTTCGCTGAACGTGGCCCTGCGCCAGCAACTCGACCTGTACGTCTGCCTGCGCCCGGTGCGCTGGTTCGAAGGCGTACCGAGCCCGGTGAAAAAGCCCGGCGACGTCGACATGACCATTTTCCGCGAGAACTCCGAGGACATCTACGCCGGTATCGAGTGGAAGGCCGGTTCCCCGGAAGCCACCAAGATCATCAAATTCCTTAAAGAAGAAATGGGCGTCACCAAGATCCGTTTCGACGAAAACTGCGGTATCGGCGTCAAGCCGGTGTCCCTCGAAGGCACCAAGCGTCTGGCGCGCAAGGCCCTGCAATATGTGGTCGACAACGACCGCGACTCGCTGACCATCGTGCACAAAGGCAACATCATGAAGTTCACCGAAGGTGCCTTCAAGGAATGGGCCTATGAAGTGGCAGCCGAAGAATTCGGCGCGACCCTGCTCGATGGCGGTCCTTGGATGCAGTTCAAGAACCCGAAAACCGGCAAGAACGTCATCGTCAAAGATGCCATCGCCGACGCCATGCTTCAGCAGATCCTGCTGCGCCCGGCGGAATACGATGTGATCGCGACCCTCAACCTCAACGGCGACTACCTCTCCGACGCCCTGGCGGCGGAAGTGGGCGGTATCGGTATTGCGCCGGGTGCCAACCTGTCCGACACCGTGGCGATGTTCGAAGCCACCCACGGCACCGCGCCGAAGTACGCCGGCAAGGACCAGGTCAACCCGGGTTCGCTGATTCTCTCGGCCGAGATGATGCTGCGCCACATGGGCTGGACCGAAGCGGCGGATCTGATCATCAAGGGCACCAACGGCGCCATTGGTGCGAAAACCGTGACCTACGACTTCGAACGTCTGATGGACGGCGCCAAGCTGGTCTCGTCTTCGGGCTTCGGTGATGCGCTGATTTCGCACATGTAAGCGATACAGGTACAAAAAAACCGCCTTCGGGCGGTTTTTTCATGGCGGGAAAACTGTTCAGGTCAGCTCGACACCTTTTCGGCACGAGAGGCATGCGCAGCCGTCTCGCTGGCAACTGTCGCGCCTTTGATTTTCACGGCATGCAGGCCTTTGGGCCCCTGGACGATCTCGAAGCTGACGAGTTGTCCGGCCTTGAGGGTTTTATACCCGTCCATCTCAATGGCGGAGTAGTGTGCAAAGAAATCGATTTCTTTGCCATCCTCGTCTCGTCCTTCGCGGGCATCGGTGTTGATGAAGCCGAATCCCTTGGCATTGTTGAACCACTTGACCTTGCCGACAGCCATGCTCAAATCCCTCTGCAACAGACTCCATCGCTGGAGTATCATCCAGGACATCCGCAATCGAATTCGTTTAAATGAATTGACTCCGCGGATCTTTTTTACCCACTGTGGGCTCTATTGGTTGTAACACCGTTTTCCCGATAGTCAAGGTGACCGGGCAGTCGGAGTTGAAAAGGTGCACAGCCGCCCCCACCACTGTATTTGCACAACTGACGAACCTTTCTTTCCATGCATGCAATCAGCCAGATTCGACTAACATTCAATCAGGATCGCCCGCTTCTCCAAAAGGATCTTCCACAGGAGCACGACGACGATTCGGCAGGCGTTGCTGTTCAGGAAGCAAAGCCTGCGTTACAGGCGCCGCCGATGTACAAGGTGGTTTTGTTCAACGATGACTACACACCGATGGATTTCGTCGTCGAAGTGCTCGAGGTGTTTTTTAACCTGAATCGCGAGCTGGCGACCAAGGTCATGCTGGCCGTCCACACAGAAGGACGGGCAGTATGTGGAGTGTTTACCCGCGACATCGCCGAGACAAAGGCCATGCAGGTCAACCAGTACGCCAGGGAAAGCCAGCATCCGCTACTCTGTGAAATCGAGAAGGACGGTTAATCGCCGACCACTTGGGTATGAGGTGAAGCTATGTTAAACCGCGAGCTCGAAGTCACCCTCAATCTTGCCTTCAAGGAGGCTCGTTCGAAGCGTCATGAATTCATGACCGTCGAACACCTGCTGCTGGCCCTATTGGACAATGAGGCTGCCGCCACCGTATTGCGTGCCTGCGGCGCAAACCTCGACAAACTCAAGCACGACCTGCAGGAGTTCATCGACTCCACCACGCCATTGATCCCCGTCCATGACGAAGATCGTGAAACCCAGCCAACTCTGGGCTTCCAGCGTGTACTGCAGCGTGCTGTTTTTCACGTACAGAGCTCGGGCAAACGCGAAGTGACTGGCGCCAACGTGCTGGTTGCAATCTTCAGTGAGCAAGAGAGTCAGGCCGTGTTTCTGCTGAAACAGCAGAGCGTTGCGCGTATTGATGTCGTCAATTACATCGCCCATGGCATTTCCAAAGTGCCGGGGCATGGCGATCACTCTGAAGGTGAACAAGATATGCAGGACGACGAGGGCGGTGAGTCTTCTTCCTCAGGCAATCCTCTGGATGCTTATGCCAGTAACCTGAACGAACTTGCGCGCCAGGGTCGTATCGATCCGCTGGTCGGCCGCGAAATGGAAGTCGAGCGTGTCGCGCAGATTCTCGCGCGTCGGCGCAAGAACAATCCGCTGTTGGTGGGCGAGGCGGGCGTGGGTAAAACCGCGATTGCCGAAGGCCTGGCCAAGCGCATTGTCGACAACCAGGTGCCGGACCTGCTGGCCAACAGCGTCGTCTACTCGCTCGATCTCGGTGCTCTGCTCGCGGGCACCAAGTATCGCGGCGATTTCGAGAAGCGCTTCAAGGCGCTGCTCAATGAACTGAAAAAACGTCCGCAGGCGATCCTGTTCATCGACGAGATCCACACCATTATCGGTGCGGGGGCTGCGTCCGGTGGGGTGATGGATGCCTCGAACCTGCTCAAGCCATTGCTCTCGTCTGGCGACATTCGCTGTATCGGCTCGACCACGTTCCAGGAATTTCGCGGCATCTTCGAGAAGGACCGTGCCCTGGCGCGGCGCTTCCAGAAAGTCGATGTCGTCGAGCCGTCGGTGGAAGATACCATCGGCATCCTGCGCGGCCTGAAAGGGCGTTTCGAGCAGCACCACAACATCGAATACAGCGATGAGTCGTTGCGCGCAGCCGCTGAACTGGCATCGCGCTACATCAATGACCGGCACATGCCGGACAAGGCCATCGACGTGATCGACGAAGCGGGCGCCTACCAGCGTCTGCAACCAGTCGAAAAACGTGTGAAACGCATTGAGGTGCCGCAGGTTGAAGACATCGTGGCGAAGATCGCGCGGATTCCGCCGAAACACGTCACCAGTTCCGACAAGGAACTGCTGCGCAACCTGGAGCGTGACCTGAAGCTGACGGTGTTTGGTCAGGACGCCGCGATCGATTCGCTGTCGACTGCGATCAAGCTGTCACGTGCCGGCCTCAAGTCGCCTGACAAGCCTGTCGGTTCGTTCCTGTTCGCAGGTCCTACCGGTGTCGGTAAAACCGAGGCCGCGCGGCAGCTGGCCAAGGCGTTGGGGATCGAACTGGTGCGCTTCGACATGTCCGAATACATGGAGCGTCACACCGTATCGCGTCTGATCGGTGCACCTCCAGGCTATGTCGGGTTCGATCAGGGCGGTCTGTTGACCGAAGCGATCACCAAGCAGCCGCACTGCGTATTGCTGCTCGATGAAATCGAGAAGGCGCATCCGGAAGTCTTCAACCTGCTGCTGCAGGTGATGGACCACGGTACGCTCACCGACAACAACGGGCGCAAGGCGGACTTCCGCAACGTGATCATCATCATGACCACCAACGCCGGTGCCGAGACTGCAGCGCGTGCTTCGATCGGTTTCACTCATCAGGATCACTCGTCCGATGCAATGGAAGTGATCAAGAAGAGCTTTACGCCTGAATTCCGTAACCGTCTGGACACCATTATCCAGTTTGGTCGCCTCAGTCATGAGGTCATCAAAAGTGTGGTGGACAAGTTCCTCACCGAACTGCAGGCGCAGCTGGAAGACAAGCGTGTGTTGCTGGAGGTTACCGATGCGGCGCGCAGCTGGCTGGCGGCCGGTGGTTACGATTCGGCCATGGGCGCACGTCCGATGGCGCGCCTGATCCAGGACAAGATCAAGCGTCCGTTGGCGGAGGAAATTCTGTTTGGCGAGCTGGCCGAGCATGGCGGTGTGGTTCACATCGACATCAAGGATGGTGAGTTGACGTTTGACTTCGAAACTACCGCAGAAATGGCCTGACGGCCTTGGATCAAGAGGGCGCCTTCGGGCGCCTTTTTGTTGTCTGGTGTTTTTGTGTGTATATCCGTTGCTGCGGTGATGGCTTATTACGGTTTCGCCCTTACGGCGACTCACTTTTTTTCAAACGCCAAAAAAAGTAAGCAAAAAACGCTTGCTCCTACGTGCGGCCCGCTCGCTGGGGCTCGGGGTACCTTCGCTGCGGGATCGATCCGGGCGCAGCGTCTACGGTTTGCTTCGCTGCACCTCCTCTCGCTGTGTTTGGCTGCGCCAAACGGTCGCTGCGCTCCCACGCCCGGATCAATCCCTCCACTCAGCCTTCCGACGTCGCCCGTGGATCAAGATCAAGAGCTGCAGCCGAGCTAACGCTCATCCTGTTGAGTGGTGAGAGGCGGGTGCGGTCTGCTGTTGATTTCTGTGGAGCTGTCTTTTCAGCGATGGCGGCCTGACAGCCGACCAACCTCTAATTGAATACACCCAATCCCATGTAGGAGCTGCCGAAGGCTGCGATCTTTTGATCTGGCTCTGGCTTTTGATGTGGCTTTTGATCTCCAGCCCCTTCGGCAGGCCGAGCGAAGGTGTTCATCCGGGGGTTGGGCGCGCAGCGCCATGCGGCGAAGCCGCATACATCGAGAGGAGGTGCAGCGAAGCAAACCGTAGGCGATGCCCCCGGATGGACACCGTAGCGAGGGAGCACTGAGCCTCAGCGAAGTGCCGTACGCCGGGGCCAAGCCTTTTGGGTTACCTTTTCGGCGTTTGGAAAAGGTGACTCGCTGTAAGAGCGAAACCGCCAGCGGCAACACCCGCAGCAACGGATATGCCCCCAATCCCCAATCCCCAACCCCAAAGCGCAGACACAAAAACGCCCGGCATAAACCGGGCGTTCTGTATTGACTTGATTAGCGAGCGCGGTAAGTGATGCGCCCTTTGCTCAAGTCATAGGGCGTCAGCTCGACGCGCACTTTGTCACCGGTAAGAATACGAATGTAGTTCTTGCGCATCTTGCCGGAAATATGCGCGGTTACGACGTGCCCATTTTCCAACTCCACACGAAACATGGTGTTGGGCAGGGTGTCGACGACAGTGCCTTCCATTTCGAAGCTGTCTTCTTTCGACATGCAGTAAAGCCCTCGGTATCCAATGAATGGCCCGGTGCAACTGCGCCAGGCAAAAGCGGCGTGCATTGTGCCCGAAAAAGGGGGTTTAAGCCAAGGGGTTTAGGGCTTGCGATTAGTTCAGGATCACCCAGCGCTGATTAATCAGCAATTCGATGGGGCGATATTGGGTTTTGTAGTTCATCTTTTTGCAGTTCTTGATCCAATAACCGAGATACACCGCCTCCAGCCCCAGTCGCTGACTTTCGGCGATTTGCCACAGGATCGCGAAACGACCCAGGCTGCGACGCTCTTCGTCGGGTTCGTAAAAGGTGTAGACCGCCGACAGGCCGTTGGGCAGCAGATCGGTCACCGCGACGGCGAGTAACCGTCCGTCGAGACGAAATTCATAGAAGCGCGAGAAGGGCAGGTCGCGCACCAGAAAGGTCGAGAACTGATCGCGGCTCGGTGGGTACATGTCGCCGTCGGCATGCCGCTGTTCGATATAGCGCTGGTACAGATCGAAATATTCTTCGCTGAAGTGCGGTTTTATCGGGCGTACCTGCAGATCGGCATTGCGTTTGAAAATGCGTTTCTGCTGGCGGTTGGGGTTGAACTGCGCCACCGGGATGCGCGCAGGCACGCACGCATTGCAATTCTGGCAATGGGGCCGATACAGATGATCGCCGCTGCGACGAAAGCCCATTTCCGACAGATCTGCGTAGACGTGCACATCCATGGGCTGGCTCGGGTCGAGAAACAGCGTCGTCGCCTGCTCCTCGGGCAGATAACTGCAGGAATGCGGCTGAGTGGCATAGAACTTCAAGCGCGCCAACTCGGTCATGATCAACCCTCGGGATAAGCTGGTGAATTAAGTGTAAGCCACGCGCGCAAAAGTCGCTCAGCAAACCCAGGTGGCGCGACTGGGTTGATCCAGGTGGCGGGCCAGATAGTCGGCGAATTCGTGGCGGGGGATCGCCCGGGCGCCGAGGCTGTGCAGATGATCGGTCGGCATCTGGCAGTCAATCAGGACGAATCCAGCGTCTTTCAGGTGTCGCACGAGAGTGGCAAAGCCGTATTTGGAGGCGTTGTCGGCGCGGCTGAACATCGATTCGCCGAAAAACAGCTGTCCCATCGCCAGGCCATACAGACCGCCGACCAGTTGGTCCTGATCCCAGACCTCGACCGAGTGGGCGAAGCCGCGTCGGTGCAGTTCCAGATAGGCGTCCTGCATGGCTTCGGTGATCCAGGTGCCGTCGGCGTAATCCCGCGGTGCAGCGCAGGCGCGAATCACCGCGTCGAAATCCTGATCGAAGGTCACCTGATAGCGTTCCTTGCGCAGCAGTTTGCCAAGGCTGCGCGAGACATGCAGTTCGTCGGGAAACAACACGGTACGAGGATCCGGCGACCACCAGAGAATCGGTTGGCCCTCGGAAAACCACGGAAAGCAGCCGTGGCGATATGCCTGAATCAGCCGATCGGCCGACAGATCGCCACCGGCGGCGAGCAATCCGTTGGGGTCGCGCATGGCCTTTTCCAGCGGCGGAAAAGTCAGGGAGTTACGTTGTAACCAAGTCAGCATGGCATTCAGGCTTGCAGAAGGGGAGGGCGGTGCGGGCTGTATGGGCCCGCGATAAAGTGTGCCGTTAAATGACAGGAATGTCGTCCAGATACTTCTCCGCGTCCAGTGCCGCCATGCAACCGGCCCCGGCCGAGGTCACGGCCTGGCGGTAAACGTGGTCGGCCACATCGCCGGCAGCGAAGACGCCGGGGATCTCGGTGGACGTGGCGTCGCCGTCACTGCCGCCCTTGACCCGCAGGTAGCCGTCGCGCATCGGCAGCTGGCCCTGAAACAGATCGGTGTTGGGTTTGTGACCAATGGCGATGAATACGCCGGCCAGCTCCAGATCACGGGTTTCGCCGGTACGACTGTCCCGCAGACGGGCGCCAGTCACGCCGCTGGCGTCGCCCAGTACTTCGTCCAGATTCTGGTTCCAGTGCAGGCGAACGTTGCCATTGGCGGCTTTTTCGAACAGTTTGTCCTGGAGGATTTTCTCCGAACGCAACTTGTCGCGCCGGTGGATCAGATGCACTTCTTTGGCGATGTTCGACAGGTACAGCGCTTCCTCGACAGCGGTGTTGCCGCCGCCGACCACCGCGACCACCTGATTGCGGTAGAAAAAACCGTCACAGGTCGCGCAGGCTGAAACGCCTTTGCCGGCGAAGGCTTCTTCAGAAGGCAGACCCAGATACTGCGCCGAGGCGCCAGTGGCGATGATCAGCGCGTCGCAGGTGTAAGTGCCGCTGTCGCCGATGAGTTCGAACGGGCGCTGCTGCAACTTGGCGGTGTGGATGTGGTCGTAAACGATCTCTGTGGCAAAGCGTTCGGCGTGTTTCTGCATGCGCTCCATCAGCACCGGACCGGTCAGACCTTCGACGTCCCCGGGCCAGTTGTCGACTTCGACGGTGGTGGTGAGCTGGCCACCGGCCTGCAGCCCGGTAATGACCACCGGTTTGAGGTTGGCGCGCGCGGCGTACACGGCGGCGCTGTAACCAGCAGGGCCGGAGCCGAGAATGATCAGGCGTGAATGCTTCGCTGCGTTCATCAAATACACCTCATAAGCCTTTGTCACAAAAGACAATGCATGCTCAAATTGAACCGCAGGATTTGTGCGGTTGGCTATGCTCAGCTATGGGGTTTGAAGCATGGCATCAGCCGCACAAACCCGTACAATGCCGGGCTGTTACAGGATATTTGCCGAGCGCTGTGTTTATGGCTGTGTTTATAAAAGCTGCGGCACAGTGTTAAAAGTAGTCTCAGTTGCGCCGGTTCACTTTTTTACCTGCCTGGATTGGGCAGTTTTTTATCGTCATTCAATAGATGGACGCGCCCCGGGCGCAGGAAAAGAAGCGTTTTGAAGAAATCCACCGAAGCACCAAAAACAGTCGTTCCGCTCTGGCGCCAGCAATTGCACTACCGGCTCAAGGAAGGTGCATTGATCGCCATCGGTGCCTTGTGCCTGTTCCTGATGATGGCCTTGCTGACCTACGGCAAGGACGATCCGGGCTGGAGCCACAACAGCAAGATCGACGACGTGCAGAACTTTGGCGGCCCGGCCGGTTCCTACAGCGCCGATATCCTGTTCATGGTGCTGGGTTACTTCGCATACATTTTCCCGCTGCTGCTGGCGATCAAGGCGTATCAGATCTTCCGCCAGCGCCACGAACCATGGCAGTGGAGCGGCTGGCTGTTCTCCTGGCGTCTGATCGGCCTGGTGTTCCTGGTGCTGTCCGGCGCGGCGCTGGCGCATATCCATTTCCACGCTGCCACCGGTCTGCCGGCCGGCGCGGGCGGGGCGCTGGGCGAAAGCCTTGGCGATCTGGCGCGCAATGCCCTGAATATCCAGGGCAGCACGCTGCTGTTCATTGCCCTGTTCCTGTTCGGCCTGACGGTGTTCACCGACCTGTCGTGGTTCAAGGTGATGGATGTCACCGGCAAAATCACCCTCGACCTGTTCGAGCTGTTCCAGGGCGCGATCAACCGCTGGTGGTCGGCCCGTACCGAGCGCAAGCAACTGGTTGCGCAACTGCGTGAAGTCGATGACCGCGTCCATGATGTGGTGGCCCCGACCGTCACCGACAAGCGTGAACAGGCCAAGGTCAAGGAACGTCTGATCGAGCGCGAGCAGGCCCTGAGCAAGCACATGTCCGATCGCGAGAAGCAGGTGCCGCCGGTGATCGCCCCGGCGCCGGCCAAGGCGCCCGAGCCAAGCAAGCGTGTGCAGAAAGAGAAGCAGGTGCCGTTGTTCGTCGACAGCGCCGTGGAAGGCACCTTGCCGCCGATCTCGATCCTTGATCCTGCGGAAAAGAAACAGCTCAATTATTCGCCTGAATCCCTGGCGGCGGTCGGCCACTTGCTGGAGATCAAGCTCAAGGAATTCGGCGTCGAGGTCACTGTGGACTCGATCCACCCGGGCCCGGTGATTACCCGTTACGAAATTCAGCCTGCCGCCGGCGTCAAAGTCAGCCGCATTGCCAACCTGGCGAAAGACCTTGCACGTTCGCTGGCCGTGACCAGTGTGCGCGTGGTCGAGGTGATTCCGGGCAAGACCACGGTTGGTATCGAGATCCCCAACGAAGACCGGCAGATCGTGCGGTTCTCCGAAGTGCTGTCGACCCCCGAGTACGATAACTTCAAGTCGCCGGTCACCTTGGCCCTGGGCCACGACATCGGCGGCAAACCGGTCATCACCGACCTGGCGAAGATGCCGCACCTGCTGGTGGCCGGTACCACCGGTTCCGGTAAGTCGGTGGGGGTGAACGCGATGATCCTGTCGATCCTGTTCAAGTCCGGCCCGGAAGACGCCAAGCTGATCATGATCGACCCGAAAATGTTGGAGCTGTCGATCTACGAAGGCATTCCGCACCTGCTGTGCCCGGTCGTGACCGACATGAAGGACGCCGCCAACGCTTTGCGTTGGAGCGTTGCCGAGATGGAACGCCGCTACAAGCTGATGGCGAAGATGGGCGTGCGTAACCTTTCAGGCTTCAACGCCAAGGTCAAGGAAGCCCAGGACGCCGGCGAGCCGTTGAGCGATCCGCTGTACAAGCGCGAAAGCATTCACGACGAAGCGCCGCTGCTGCAGAAGCTGCCGACCATCGTCGTGGTCGTGGACGAATTCGCCGACATGATGATGATCGTCGGCAAGAAGGTCGAAGAACTGATTGCCCGTATCGCGCAAAAGGCGCGTGCCGCCGGTATCCACTTGATCCTCGCGACCCAGCGGCCGTCGGTGGACGTGATCACCGGTCTGATCAAGGCCAACATTCCGACCCGTATGGCGTTCCAGGTGTCGAGCAAGATCGACTCGCGGACCATCATCGACCAGGGCGGCGCCGAGCAACTGCTGGGCCACGGTGACATGCTCTACATGCCGCCGGGCACCAGCCTGCCGATCCGGGTTCACGGTGCGTTCGTTTCCGACGATGAAGTACACCGTGTGGTGGAAGCGTGGAAACTGCGTGGCGCACCGGAATACAACGACGACATCCTCAACGGTGTCGAAGAGGCGGGCAGCGGTTTTGAAGGCAGCAGCGGTGGCGGCGACGGTGATGATCCGGAGACCGACGCGCTGTATGACGAAGCCGTGCAGTTCGTTCTGGAAAGCCGCCGGGCGTCGATTTCTGCAGTACAGCGCAAGCTGAAGATCGGTTACAACCGTGCTGCGCGCATGATCGAAGCCATGGAAATGGCCGGGGTCGTCACCTCAATGAACACCAACGGCTCACGTGAAGTCCTGGCTCCGGGCCCGGTTCGCGACTGATTGCAAACGCAAGAGGCGGGACAATGATGTGCCGCCGCTCTCCCAACGAGTATTCAAGAGGACTCCCATGCGTCTTATCCGCATGCTGTTGCCAGTACTGGCGCTGACCACGCTCACGGCCCACGCCGACGACAAGGACGTGGCGCGTCTGACCCAACTGCTGGAAACATCGAAAACCCTGACCGCGAACTTTTCCCAACTGACCCTCGATGGCGGCGGCACCCAGTTGCAGGAAACCACCGGTGAGATGACCCTGCAGCGTCCGGGTCTGTTCTACTGGCACACCAATGCGCCGAATGAGCAGACCATGGTTTCCGACGGCAAGAAGGTCACCCTGTGGGACCCGGATCTGGAGCAGGCGACCATCAAGAAACTCGATGAACGTCTGACCCAGACCCCGGCGCTGCTGCTGTCCGGTGACGTGTCGAAGATCAGTCAGAGCTTCGACATCACCGCGAAAGAGGCGGGCGGCGTGATCGACTTCACCCTCAAGCCGAAGACCAAGGACACCCTGTTCGACAACCTGCGTCTGTCGTTCCGCAATGGTCTGGTCAATGACATGCAACTGATCGACAGCGTCGGCCAGCGCACCAATATCCTGTTCACCGGGGTCAAGGCCAACGAAGCGGTACCGGCGTCGAAGTTCAAGTTCGATATCCCGAAGGGCGCTGACGTCATCCAGGAATAAATCCCGGCTCCCGGGTTGGGCTCTTGTGGCTTGGAGCTTTTGTGGCGAGGGAGCTTGCTCCCGCTGGGGCGCGAAGCGGCCCTGCTCTTGAATCAAAAGCGGCGACTGCTCCGCAGTCCAGCGGGAGCAAGCTCCCTCGCCACAGGGTTTCCAACAGGTTTCAGACAATCAGAGGTTTCAACGCTACGTGATGGATCTGTTTCGCAGTGCACCGATTGCCCAGCCACTGGCCGCGCGTTTGCGCGCGACCAATCTGGATGAGTATGTCGGTCAGGAGCACGTACTCGCTCGCGGCAAGCCTCTGCGTGAGGCGCTGGAGCAGGGTGCCCTGCATTCGATGATCTTCTGGGGACCGCCGGGTGTGGGCAAGACCACCCTGGCGCGGTTGCTCGCGGAAGTCTCTGATGCGCACTTCGAAACGGTCTCGGCGGTGCTCGCCGGGGTCAAGGAGATCCGTCAGGCGGTTGAAATCGCCAAGCAGCAGGCCGGCCAGTACGGCAAGCGCACGATTCTGTTCGTCGATGAAGTGCACCGTTTCAACAAGTCGCAGCAGGATGCGTTCCTGCCGTACGTTGAGGACGGCACGCTGATTTTCATCGGTGCCACCACCGAAAACCCTTCGTTCGAACTCAACAACGCCTTGTTGTCGCGGGCTCGTGTGTATGTGCTGAAAAGCCTCGACGAGGCGGCGCTGCGCAAACTGGTGCACCGCGCACTCACTGAAGAGCGCGGGCTGGGCAAGCGTAACCTGACGCTGAATGACGAAGGCTTTCAGATGCTGCTGTCGGCCGCCGATGGCGATGGCCGGCGTCTGCTCAATCTGCTGGAAAACGCCTCGGACCTGGCTGAAGACAACAGTGAAATCGGCACCGAACTGCTGCAAAGTCTGCTCGGCGATACCCGTCGGCGCTTCGACAAGGGCGGCGAAGCGTTCTATGACCAGATCTCGGCGCTGCACAAATCGGTGCGCGGCTCCAATCCCGACGGCGCGCTGTACTGGTTCGCGCGGATGATCGACGGTGGTTGCGACCCCCTTTACCTGGCCCGGCGCGTGGTGCGCATGGCCAGCGAAGACATTGGCAACGCCGACCCGCGAGCCCTGAGCCTGTGCCTCGCCGCGTGGGAAGTGCAGGAGCGCCTTGGCAGCCCTGAGGGCGAGCTGGCGGTGGCCCAGGCCATCACGTATCTGGCCTGTGCACCGAAAAGCAATGCGGTGTACATGGGCTTCAAGACCGCACTGCGCGCCGCCGCTGAAAACGGCTCGCTGGAAGTGCCCCTGCACCTGCGCAACGCGCCGACCAAGCTGATGAAGCAATTGGGTTATGGCGACGAATACCGTTACGCCCATGACGAGCCGGACGCCTATGCCGCCGGCGAAGATTATTTTCCGGAAGAGCTTGAGCCGATCCCGTTCTATCAGCCAGTGCCCCGCGGTCTGGAATTGAAGATCGGCGAGAAGCTCAATCACCTCGCTCAACTCGACCGTTTAAGCCCAAGACAGCGGAGAAAATAGTGCTTCCATTGATTGTTGCAGTCTCCGCCGGCGGGATTGCCGGTACGCTGTTGCGCTTCGCCACGGCCAATTGGGTCAGTGCCAATTGGCCGCGGCACTTCTATACCGCGACGCTGGCCGTTAATATCGTGGGCTGTCTGTTGATTGGCGTGTTGTACGGCCTGTTTTTGATACGCCCGGAGGTGCCGATCGAGGTGCGTGCCGGGTTGATCGTCGGCTTCCTCGGAGGGCTGACGACTTTTTCATCCTTTTCACTGGATACGGTGCGCCTGCTGGAAAGCGGGCAAGTGCCGCTGGCCCTGGGCTATGCGGCACTCAGCGTATTCGGCGGGCTGCTCGCGACGTGGGCTGGCCTGTCTTTGACCAAACTTTGATAACGAGAAACCGACATGCTCGATTCCAAACTGTTACGTAGCAACCTTCAGGACGTAGCGGACCGCTTGGCTTCCCGTGGCTTTGCCCTGGATACCGCGCGCATCGAAGCGCTGGAAGAACAGCGCAAGACCGTCCAGACCCGCACCGAAGCACTGCAGGCTGAGCGTAACGCGCGTTCCAAATCCATCGGTCAGGCCAAGCAGCGCGGCGAAGACATCGCGCCGCTGATGGCGGACGTCGAACGCATGGCGGGCGAGCTGAGTGCCGGTAAAGTCGAACTGGACGCGATCCAGACCGAGCTGGACTCGATCCTGCTGGGTATCCCTAACCTGCCACACGAATCCGTTCCGGTCGGTAAAGACGAAGACGACAACGTTGAAGTGCGCCGCTGGGGCACGCCGACCGCGTTCGACTTCGAGGTCAAAGACCACGTCGCGCTGGGCGAGAAGTTCGGCTGGCTGGATTTTGAAACTGCCGCCAAGCTGTCCGGCGCACGTTTTGCATTGCTGCGCGGTCCGATCGCCCGTCTGCACCGCGCGCTGGCGCAGTTCATGATCAACCTGCACGTCAACGAGCACGGCTACGAAGAGGCCTACACGCCTTATCTGGTTCAGGCTCCGGCGCTGCAAGGCACCGGTCAACTGCCGAAGTTCGAAGAAGACCTGTTCAAGATCGCTCGCGAAGGTGAAGCCGATCTGTACCTGATTCCGACCGCCGAAGTGTCGCTGACCAACATCGTGGCCGGTGAAATCGTCGACTCGAAACTGCTGCCGATCAAGTTCGTTGCCCACACCCCGTGCTTCCGCAGTGAAGCCGGCGCGTCGGGTCGCGACACTCGCGGCATGATCCGTCAGCACCAGTTCGACAAAGTCGAGATGGTCCAGATCGTTGAGCCGTCGACTTCGATGGAAGCGCTGGAAAGCCTGACCGCCAACGCCGAGAAAGTCCTGCAACTGCTGGGTCTGCCTTACCGCACCCTGGCGCTGTGCACCGGCGACATGGGCTTCAGCGCCGTGAAGACCTACGACCTGGAAGTGTGGATTCCGAGCCAGGACAAGTACCGCGAAATCTCGTCGTGCTCCAACTGCGGCGATTTCCAGGCCCGCCGTATGCAGGCGCGTTTCCGCAACCCGGAAACCGGCAAGCCTGAGCTGGTGCACACCCTCAACGGTTCGGGTCTGGCCGTCGGTCGCACCCTGGTTGCCGTGCTGGAAAACTACCAGCAGGCCGACGGTTCGATCCGCGTGCCGGACGTGCTGAAGCCGTACATGGGTGGCCTTGAGGTCATCGGCTAAATGAAATATCTGCCGCTGTTTCACAACCTGCGCGGCAGTCGTGTGTTGGTTGTCGGTGGGGGGGAGATTGCCTTGCGCAAATCCCGCCTGCTGGCCGATGCCGGTGCGCTGCTGCGGGTGGTCGCACCTGAGATCGAAAGCCAACTGCGTGAACTGGTCACCGCCAGCGGTGGCCAGTGCCTGCTGCGCGGTTACGTGGAAGCGGACCTGGACGGTTGCGGGTTGATCATCGCCGCCACCGACGATGAAGCGCTGAATGCGCAAGTCTCCAGTGATGCGCATCGGCGCTGCGTGCCGGTCAACGTGGTGGATGCGCCGCAGTTATGCAGCGTGATTTTCCCGGCGATTGTCGATCGTTCGCCGCTGATCATTGCGGTGTCCAGCGGCGGCGATGCGCCGGTGCTGGCGCGGCTGATTCGCGCCAAGATCGAAACCTGGATTCCTTCGACTTATGGTCACCTGGCCGGACTGGCTGCGCGTTTCCGCAATCAGGTGAAAAACCTGTTTCCAGATGTGCAGCAACGTCGCGGTTTCTGGGAAGACGTGTTTCAAGGTCCGATTGCCGACCGGCAACTGGCCGGGCAGGGCGCCGAAGCCGAACGTCTGTTGCAAGCCAAGATCGATGGCGAAGCCACGGTAACCACCGGTGAGGTGTATCTGGTGGGCGCCGGGCCGGGTGATCCGGACCTGCTGACCTTCCGCGCCTTGCGCCTGATGCAGCAAGCCGACGTGGTGCTGTACGACCGCTTGGTCGCCCCGGCGATTCTTGAACTGTGCCGTCGCGATGCCGAGCGTGTCTACGTCGGCAAGCGTCGCGCCGATCACGCGGTGCCGCAGGATCAGATCAACCAGCAACTGGTCGATCTGGCCAAGGCCGGCAAGCGCGTGGTGCGGTTGAAGGGCGGCGATCCGTTCATCTTCGGTCGCGGCGGTGAAGAGATTGAAGAACTGGCGGCCCATGGCATCCCGTTTCAGGTGGTGCCGGGAATCACGGCGGCCAGCGGTTGCGCGGCGTATGCCGGGATTCCGCTGACCCATCGTGATTACGCGCAGTCGGTGCGGTTCGTCACTGGCCACCTGAAGGACGGTTCCACCGATCTGCCTTGGGCTGACCTCGTCGCCCCGGCGCAGACGCTGGTGTTCTACATGGGCCTGGTGGGTTTGCCGGTGATTTGCGAGCAGTTGATCAAGCACGGTCGCTCGGCGGATACCCCGGCGGCGTTGATCCAGCAGGGCACCACGGTCAATCAGCGGGTCTTCACCGGCACGCTGGCCGACCTGCCGCGCCTGGTGGCGGAGCATGAAGTGCATGCGCCGACCCTGGTGATCGTCGGTGAAGTGGTGCAGCTGCGCGAGAAACTGGCGTGGTTCGAGGGCGCTCAGACGCAAGTCTGAGTCAAAGCAAAAAGATCGCAGCCTTCGGCAGCTCCTACATGAGAATGCGTTCCCTGTAGGAGCTGCCGAAGGCTGCGATCTTTTGCTTTTGTTGTTAGCCCTTAAGCCAAACCCCTTTCCCATCCAGCCGTGCCCGATCATGCGCCACGCTGAAATCCTGCGCCGGCCCCTTCGGCACAACGCCGGTCGGGTTGATCGTCTTGTGACTGCCGTAGTAATGATTTTTGATGTGCTGAAAATCCACCGTCTCGGCAATCCCCGGCCACTGGTACAGCTCACGCAGCCAGTTCGACAGGTTCGGGTAATCGGCAATCCGACGCAAATTACACTTGAAGTGCCCGTGATACACCGCGTCGAAGCGAATCATCGTGGTGAATAAACGCACGTCGGCTTCGGTCAGGTATTCACCGCTCAGGTAACGATTGGCGCCCAGCAGCCGCTCCAGATGATCGAGTTCGGCAAACACCTCGTCGAACGCTTCTTCATAAGCCGTTTGCGAGGTGGCGAAGCCTGCGCGATACACGCCGTTGTTCACCGCCGGATAGATCCGCTCGTTCAGCGCATCGATCTCGCCACGCAAGGGCGCTGGGTAGAAGTCCAGATCGTTGCCGGTCAGGTCATCGAAGGCGCTGTTGAACATGCGGATGATCTCCGCCGATTCATTGCTGACGATGCGCTTGAGTTTCTTGTCCCACAGCACCGGCACCGTAACGCGCCCGGTGTAGTCCGGGGTGTCGGCGGTATAGCGTTGGTGCATGAAGTCGAAGTGATCGAGCTTGTCGCCGGTCGAACCGAGCGCCGTGTCGAAGGTCCAGCCGTTTTCCAGCATCAGCCAGCTGACCACGGACACGTCGATCAGGCTTTCCAGGCCTTTGAGCTTGCGCAGGATCAGCGTGCGGTGGGCCCAAGGGCAGGCGAGCGATACATAAAGGTGATAGCGCCCGGCTTCGGCGGCAAAACCGCCTTCACCGCTCGGCCCGGGCTGGCCGTCAGCGGTGACCCAGTGACGGCGCTGTGCCTGTTCGCGCTGGAACGCACCGTCCTTGCTGCTTTCGTACCACTTGTCCTGCCAGTGGCCATCGACGAGTAAACCCATGATCAAGACTCCTGAATCCAATAAGCGTTGGAGCCGAGTCTATTCCGATGAGTTCGAACAAAAAGCGCAAAGATCGGGCGTCTATGATCGGTTAAATCGATTTGTCCCGCGCCGCCCAGTACTGCTCGGCGGTTGCGAACGCTTGCTCGCGACTTTGACCGAGGCCGCGCAGGGCCAACGCCATGGTCGAGATCAGGGCCATTTGCGGATAGCTGTCGACCACATCGCCGCGCCACACCGCTTTGAGATGTTCAACGTCCAGTGTGGCCGGTTTGACGTGGCGCTGGCTTGACAGTTGCGGCCATTCCTCGTCCCAGCTCTGGCCGCCAGTGGTGCCGTACAGGTGGCTGTCGGCATCCGGGTTGATCTCGATTTCGCCGCCGTCGCCCTTGACCACGATCGCCGTGTCGCCGAGCAGGCCGCTGGCGTCGCGGTGCACCGCTTGGTAACCCGGGTGGAAGATACTTTGCAGGCCACACCGGGCGCCCAGCGGATTGAGAATCCGCGCGAGTGAATGGATCGGCGAGCGCAGGCCCATGGTGTTGCGCAGGTCGATCATCTTCTGCAATTGCGGCGCCCAGTCCATCAGCGGCATGAACGCCAGGCCACCGTCGTCCAGCGCGCTGCCGACCTGCTGCCAGGTGCGGCACAGCGGGATGTGCAGCTCGCCGAGCAGTTGTTCGGTGTACAAGCGTCCGGCGGTGTGTGCGCCGCCGCCGTGCATGAAAATCCGTACGCCGTTTTGCGCCAGGCACTTGGCTGCCAGCAGGTACCACGGCAAATGGCGTTTCTTGCCGGCATAGGTCGGCCAGTCCAGATCGACGTTCAATGCCGGCGCCTGCAAGCGCTCGCGCAAGGCTTCGGTGAAACCGGCCATTTCCTCGGCGCTTTCTTCCTTGTGCCGCAGCAGCATCAGGAACGCGCCGAGCTGGGTGTCTTCGACTTTGTCGTCGAGCACCATGCCCATCGCCTCCCGGGCCTCCTCACGGGTCAGGTCGCGGGCGCCGCGCTTGCCCTTGCCAAGGATTCGCACGAATTGAGCGAACGGGTGTTCGGCGGGCGTTTCGAGGGTCAGCGCTGGAAAGTCGGTCATAAGCAATTCGTCGGTTTGGGCAGGCCCGCCAGTTTCGCGGCGAGTTTGGCAGGGGTGCCTTTGAACAGTCGGTTCAGGTGCAGGCTGTTGCCTTTGTCCGGGCCGAGTTTCAGTGCGGTGTATTTGATCAACGGACGGGTGGCCGGCGACAGCTGGAATTCAGCGTAGAAGCTGCGCAGCAGTTCGAGGACTTCCCAGTGTTCGGCGCTCAACTCGATGTCTTCAGCGGCGGCGAGGGCGCCGGCGACGTCGTGGGACCAGTCGTCGAGGTCGACCAGAAAGCCGTCCTTGTCCAGGGCGATGGCGCGGGCGCCGACGGTCAGGGAATTCATAGCCAGCTGTTGACCTTGTCGTGGTGGATCGACAATTCGACGAAGGCCGGGTAATCGATGGCTTCGGCCCAGTCCGGCAACTGCACGGCGCGTGCCTGTGCATCTTCAGCCAATACGAACAGTTTCAACTGACGGCTGTGCAGCGCGGTGAAGGGGGCGGTGCCGGGTTGCAGGGCATAGACGGCGTCGCCGGATAACAGCAAGGCGTCGGCAGCGCCGATCACGCGCAGGCAACTGGTCAGGCGCTCGTCGCCGAACGGGGAATGAGACAACACATGCAAAGTCGACATCAGAGGGTGATCACCTGGTCGTAACGGTCAATAAGGGCAGTGATTTGTTCGGCGGCGAGCGGCTGCGCTTCCTCCAGCGACCGATTGCTCAGGCCGCGTACGCTGGCGCTGTCGGCGCAGTAGAACAGCTCTTCAACGCCGAACATCGGCAGTGCCTGCAGATTGGCGCTCAGGTCTTTCTGTTGCAGGGCCTTGGCGTTTTGCCCGGCGGCCAGTTGCAGCACGCCGTCATCGAGAAACAGCAGGCCGATCGGCAGATCGAAGGCGCCGCCGGCCAGCACGATGTCCAGCGCTTCGCGCGCGCCGGGGCCGGACCACGGTGATTGACGGCTGATGATCAACAGGGATTTGGCCATGTCACGCGCCTCCGAAACAAATCAGTCGATCGGCGTCCTGCACGGCATCGTGCAATTGGCCGAGGCCGGACAACTCCCACGGCGCGCTGACCGAGACCGCATCACGCTGGTAGCGCTTGGCTTCTTCGCCGTTCAATGCGCCACGGCGCAACGCAGCGGCGATGCACACCACGCCGTCCAGTTGCTGCTCGGTGATGAACGTGCGCCATTGTTTGGGCAGATCCAGTTCGTCCTGCGGGGTGACGACCGCGTCGGAGGCGTTGTAGACGCCGTCCTGATAGAAAAACAGCCGGACAATCTCATGCCCACCGGCCAGCGCCGCCTGGGCAAACAGCAGGGCACGGCGCGAGGAGGGCGCATGGGCGGCGGAAAACAGCGCAATGGCGAACTTCATGACGAACTCGATCAGCAAAACTGCGGTCATGATAAAGCTTTATCGGTGTAGCGGCGAAACCCAAGTTGCCTGAGTGCATGCCCCTGTAGGCGCTGTCGAGTGAAACGAGGCTGCGATCTTTTGATTCTGATCTTTGAAATCAACATCAAAAGATCGCAGCGTGCCGCAGCTCCTACAGTATGAAAGGCGTTTTCAGCGGGGCATATAGCCCAGTTGCCAACGGCGCGGAATGGTCAGGGAGAGCACGCCCAGCGCCGCGGCCAGCAGACCGCTGACGAACAATGCCCGCAGTCCCAGGTGATGTTCCAGCACCGCGCCCAGAATCGCGCCGATGAACATGCCGGTCCACGGCACCAGTTGCACTCGCCAGCCGTTACGGCGTTCGCCGAGCATCCAGCGGCCCAGTCCACGGCCGAACCGCGACAGCGCCCCGGTCACGTAGGTCAGGCCCACGGGCAGACCGTTCACTTCCTCGACTGCCGCGTTGAGCATGCCCATGGCGATGATCGCCGCCAGCAGCGCCGGCAGTTGCGTGTCAGACGGCCAGGCGGCCGCCGCGCAGAGCAGGGTGGCGATGCACAGCAACAAGGGCAGCGTGCGCCGCCCGCTGATGCGCCCGATCACAATCCCCAGGGCATTGCCGAGCACAAACGTGACGACCAGGATCACCAGGCGCAACGTCAGTCCCAGATCGCCGACACTGATCGCCACCGCCAGCCGCGTGGTGTTGCCGCTCATGAACGAGACGAAGTCGCCGCTGGCCATGAAGCCGATGGCGTCGGTCATGCCCGCCAGTACCGACAGGGCGGCCACCAGCGCCAGACCGATGCGGCCACGCCATTTCTGCCGATGCAAATGACCGGAGGTGGCGCGGTGAGTCGAAGTGGAAGGCAACATCGGCGACGATATCCTTGAGCAGTGGTTATGATTCCAGCCCGTACAGGTCACAGTAATCCAGCCAGCTCATGTGCGCCATTTCCGCGACCTCGCGATGCACCTCCATTTGCTGCTCCAGATACTCCTCGGGCGTTGCAGCCGTCAACAGTAAAGTCAGTTCCCAGGCGAACAGTCCCCGATCTTCAGCCTCGGCTTCGAACGCCTCGTGCAGGCGTTCTTCACGATACTGCGCCGCGGTTTCGCCCTTGACCTGAGCCAGCAGCGGGTTGAGGTGATCAAGGGTGTTGCGCAGTTCGGGACGCGCGTCGAGGAACAGTTTCAGGGCTTGTTCATGTCGCTGGTCGGTGGGCGCCATGTGCGATCCTTTGTGAGGCTGGTGACCTTAGGGTGCCGCAGCAGCCCGTGCGTGTCGCGCTATAAATGCAGTAAAGCAGAACGTTTTTGCCTGTTGCGGTGATACAGTCCGCTTTTTTCTGAATGAGCGAATGCAATGCGAATTCTGATGGTAGCGCTGGCCGCGACGGTGCTGGCCGGTTGCGCGGGTTCGGTGATGGACGATTCTCGCACCAGAGCCCCGTACAAAGTCCTGACCTCGGACAAACCCGAGAAGGTTGTGGCCCAGTGCGTGCAGTTCGGCTGGCAGGACGAAGCGGTGTTTGGCGTGGATGCCGGGGCGTATCTGCAACCGGGCAAGAAGGGCGGGTCGACGGTGTACACGCGTTCGGCGGAATCGTTTGTCGACGTGACTAGTGATGCTTCGGGCACCGTGCTCAATTATTACGCGCAGAAGGATGATTTTGTAGCCAAGCGGCGGTTGGCGGCGTTGGCAACCTGCCTTTGATCATGTATTGAGACGACTGCCGTCATCGCGAGCAGGCTCACTCCGGTACTGGACTTGTGTTTGCCACCATTCCTGTAGGAGTGAGCCTGCTCGCGATGGGACCCGTGAATTCAGCCGTTCAAACGCTTCTGGAAATAATGCCGACGATGCCCCGGCGGATAATCGACAATCTCGCCAAACTGGCTGAACCCCAGCTTCTTGTAGAATTCCGGCGCCTGAAAATCGAAGGTGTCCAGCCAGATGCCCAGGCAACTCTTCTCGTTAGCCAGCTCTTCGGCCATGGCCATCAGTCTTGAGCCAATGCCTCGGCCACGAGCTTTCTCCGGCACTGAAAGCAACTCGATATACATCCACTGGAATATCACCCGGCCATACAAGCCGCCGAGAATCGCGTCGTGCTCATCCCGCACCATGAGCGCGAAAGGTTCCGACATGGAACCACCGGTCTTGGCATCGTTATAGGCAATCAGTGGTTCGAGAATGGCCTTGCGTTGGTCTTCCGTGGGGTTCTTCGACAACTCGATTCGCAACGTCATGCGCAACTTCCTTGTGAGGTGAACTGCCAGCCTATCCTGCCCGGGGGCGTCTTCCTAGTCCTGCCTCATCCCTTTGGAACCGCCGTTGTCGCGCCGGGGTCTAGCGTTTACAGCGTCATTCCGAACGCGGTTGATGAGGACCCCCCATGAATATTTTCGAAGCCCTTCGCGAAAGCCACAACCGCCAGCGTAATTACGCCAAAGCCCTGGTCGAAACCAGCGGCGATACCCCGGAGCGGGTTGAAGCCTACAAGCAGCTTAAAGCCGAACTGCAGGCCCACGAAACCGCCGAAGAGCGCCATTTCTATATTCCGCTGATGGAGTTCGACAACGGCGTCGACCTTAGCCGCCACGCGATCTCCGAGCATCACGAGATGGACGAGATGATGGAAGAGCTGGACGAAACCGAGATGTCCAGCCCGGCGTGGCTGGTAACGGCGAAGAAGCTCGCGGACAAGGTCCATCACCATCTCAAGGAAGAAGAGCAGAAGTTCTTCCAGATGGCCGGCAAGTTGCTCGATGACAAGCAAAAGGAACAGCTCGCCGGCCAATACGAAAAGGAGTACCAGGCACAACTGCCGTGAGCGCTGAATGGCGGTTTTTGCAGTGTCGGCGTGTAGGCCTTTAGCCATACGTCAGGTGGGTTTTGTCGCAATAAGCTGTATATACATCCAGTATTTTCAATGTTTACTGCCGCCGAAGGTGGAGGCCTGCGACAAAACCGCCGATGGACAAAAAAACCACCTCCGTTAGCTTGAAGGCCTCTCCTCGGGAAGGAGAGTTCTTAAATCAACGGAGTGAACAACATGAATCAACCACAAGCTCAAACCCAACTGCGACACGGTCGCGTCACCTCTCCAGCCAGCCGTGGCTCGGTCGCCATCGACCTGGGCCTGCTGGCCGGCTGGCAAGTCAACGAAATGGAAGGCGGCAAGAACTTCCCGGCGCTGGTGGCCGGGCCGTTCCCGGCGCCGTATGGCTCCGACAGTGACAGCGTCACGCCGCCTGCTGACGGCTACGTTCTCAGTGGCGGCAAGACGGATGCCCGCGATTGTGTGAACTTCACCAGCACCGAGATGAGCAAAAAACTCAATCGTCCATTCGAGTGGCCGCTGCTCAATGTCACGCCGGGCCAGACCCTCAAGGTCAACTGGGTGTACACCGCGCCGCACACCACCCGTGGTTATCGCTGGCTGATCACCAAGGATGGCTGGGATCCGCAGCAACGCATCAGCCGTGCGCAACTGGAAGCACAGCCGTTCTTCGAGGATTTCTACACCCAGGTGCCGTACTACAGCCATGCGGGTGAGATGAAGGCCAAGGTCGATCACGAAGTGAAACTGCCGGCCAACAAGAAGGGTCATCACGTGATCGTGTTGATGTGGATCGTCGCCAACACCGGCAACGCTTTCTATCAGGCGTTCGACGTCGACTTCAAATAACGGCGCAACGCCAAACCCACAGGTTCTGAAGGATTAGAACATGTCAAAAATCGACTTCACACTCGTGCAAAACCAGGCGGCCGACGCGGCCTCGCTGATGCCAAGCATCGCCGGCAAGAAGATCCTCATGGGCTTCTGGCACAACTGGCCGGCGGGCCCGAATGACGGTTACCGTCAGGGCCGGTTCGCCGAAATCGCGCTGGAGGCGGTGCCCAAAGAGTACAACGTGGTCGCGGTGGCGTTCATGAAGGGCAGCGGGATTCCGACCTTCAAGCCGTTCAACGTCTCCGACGCCGAGTTCCGTCGCCAGGTCGGCGTGCTCAACAGCCAGGGGCGGGCGGTGCTGCTGTCCCTGGGTGGCGCCGATGCGCACATCGAGTTGCGGGCTGGACAGGAACAACCACTGGCCAATGAAATCATCCGTCTGGTGGAAACCTACGGCTTCGATGGACTGGACATCGATCTTGAGCAGAGCGCGATTGATTTCGCTGCCAACAAGACCGTGCTGCCAGCCGCGCTGAAACTGGTCAAGGATCACTACGCAGGCCAGGGCAAGCACTTCATCATCAGCATGGCCCCGGAATTTCCCTACCTGACCACCAACGGCAAATACGTCGGTTACCTGCAGGCACTGGAAGGCTATTACGACTTCATCGCCCCGCAGTTCTATAACCAGGGCGGCGATGGGGTCTGGGTGCCGGAAGCCAATAACGGTAATGGTGCGTGGATCGCGCAAAACAACGATGCGCTGAAAGAAGACTTCCTCTATTACCTGACCGAAAGTCTGGTGACTGGCACCCGGGGCTTCACCAGAATCCCGGCGGACAAATTCGTCATTGGCCTGCCAGCTAACGTTGACGCCGCAGCCACCGGTTATGTGATCGACAGCACCGCAGTGGGCAACGTGCTCAAGCGTCTGGCGATCAAGGGGTTGCCGATCAAGGGGTTGATGACCTGGTCGGTGAACTGGGACAACGGTGTCAGCAAGGACCGTGTGCCGTACAACCGGGAGTTCAGTCGGCGTTATGGGCCGCTGATTCACGGCGTACTTACAGCGGCGCAGGAAACGGATGAGGCATTGTCGCGTCTCGCCCGTTAGACGCAAATAAAAAAGCTCGGTAGCGCTGCCGGGCTTTTTTTGTGGGCGCGATTATTCGAATATGGGCGTTTTCCGATGACACAAGGTTCAGGCGTCATGATCAAAACTGCCCAGCGGGTCAACATTGTCGACGCTCAGGTGTTGTCCCACGACTGGTACCTGCTGAAGAAAATCACCTTTGACTACCTGCGCAACAACGGCGACTGGCAGCGTCAGACGCGCGAGGTCTACGACCGTGGCAATGGTGCCGCGATCCTGCTGTTCAACCGTGAGAAACGCACGGTGGTGCTGACTCGCCAATTCCGTTTGCCGGTGTTCGTCAACGGCCATGACGGCTTGTTGATCGAAGTGGCGGCGGGGCTGCTCGAAGGCGCGGCACCGGAGCAGCGGATCCGCGACGAGGCCGAAGAGGAAACCGGCTACCGCGTGCACGACGTGAAGAAAGTATTCGAGGCCTACATGAGCCCCGGCTCGGTAACCGAGAAGCTGCACTTCTTCATTGCCGAGTACGACGCGAAGTCGAAGGTCAGTGAGGGTGGAGGCCTGGAAGAGGAAACCGAGGAACTGGAAGTGCTGGAGTGGGGTTTTGATGAAGCCTTGGCGGCGTTTCATCGCGGCGAGATCTGCGACGCCAAGACCATCATGCTGTTGCAGTATGCGGCGATGAATAACCTGTTCGCCCGATAAAGCAACGATCGCAGCCTGCGGCAGCTCCTACATTGAAACATTCCCCCTGTAGGAGCTGCCGCAGGCTGCGATCTTTAGATCTTTTAAAACAACTCTCCCGTTTTGCCGACCGCCGACCAGCCACCCCCCTCCAGCGTCAGCAACCGCTCCTTGGCCTCGAGCCCTCCGGCAAACCCGGTCAGTTTTCCCGAGGCGCCAATCACCCGATGACACGGCGCCACAATCGAAATCGGGTTGCGCCCGTTCGCAGCGCCCACCGCACGCACCGCGGTCGGATTGCCAATCTGTTCGGCGATCTGGCTGTAGGTGCGGGTCTCGCCAAAGGGGATGGTCAGCAGCGCCGCCCAGACCTTCTTCTGAAAATCGGTGCCGACAAAATCCAGCTCCAGGTCGAAGCGATCCCGGCGGCCAGCAAAATATTCTTGCAACTGTCGCGCGGCTTTCTGCAAGAACGGATTGTCTGGCGCTTCAGTCATCGGCCCGAGGCGCACCCGGCCCGGTTTATCGTTTTCCCAGAGGATGGCCGCCAGTCGTGCGCCGTTCGCCACCAGCTTCAATTCGCCGACCGGTGAAGGCAGGGTAATGAACGTGTAAGGCATGGGGCAGAACTCCGGATCGGCACGGCGAGAGCGCCCAGCATACTGCCTGATCCGGGAGGCGCAAATCACAATAGCGACCATACTGCTTGTTGCTTTTGAAGCGTTCCCCTCTGTTTTGCACAGCCCCTCAAAACAAAAAAAAGAGATCGACTCATGAAGTACGAACCTTTGACCAAAACGCTGATTGCGACGTCACTGGCACTGAGCTGCCTCATGGCCCACGCCGCCTCGGTGGCACCGGTTGCCGCCGAAAACGGCATGGTGGTCACCGCCCAACACCTGGCTTCCCACGTCGGCGTCGATGTGTTGAAAAATGGCGGCAACGCGGTGGATGCCGCGGTTGCCGTGGGGTATGCGCTGGCGGTGGTGTACCCCGCGGCGGGCAACCTCGGTGGTGGCGGTTTCATGACCATTCAACTGGCGGACGGGCGCAAGACGTTCCTCGATTTCCGCGAAAAGGCCCCGCTGGCGGCCACCGCCAACATGTACCTGGACAAGGACGGCAACGTCGTCCCGGACCTCAGCACCCGTGGTCATCTCGCCGTGGCCGTGCCGGGCACCGTGTCGGGTATGGAGCTGGCGCTGAGCAAGTACGGTACCAAGCCGCGCAAGGACATGATCGCGCCAGCGATCAAACTGGCTGAAGACGGTTTCGAACTGGAGCAGGGCGACGTCGATCTGCTGGATTACGCCACCGATGTGTTCAAGAAAGACATGCGCGATTCTGGGTCGATCTTCCTGCACAACGGCGAGCCGATGCAGGTCGGGCAGAAACTGGTGCAGAAGGATCTGGCGAAAACCCTGCGCACCATTTCCGAAAAAGGCGCCGACGGTTTTTATAAAGGCTGGGTGGCCGACGCCATCGTCACCTCCAGCCAGGCCAACAAGGGCATCATCACCCAGGCCGACCTCGACAAATACAAGACCCGCGAACTGGCCCCGGTGGAGTGCGATTACCGTGGCTACCACGTGGTCTCGGCGCCACCACCGAGTTCCGGTGGCGTGGTGATCTGTCAGATCATGAACATCCTCGAAGGTTATCCGATGAAGGATCTGGGCTTCCATTCGGCCCAGGGCATGCACTACCAGATCGAAGCGATGCGCCACGCCTATGTCGACCGCAACAGCTATCTGGGCGACCCGGATTTCGTCAAGAATCCGATCGAACACCTGCTGGACAAGAACTACGCGACCAAACTGCGCAACGCGATCCAGCCGCAGAAGGCCGGCATCTCCGCCGAGCTGAAACCTGGCGTCGCGCCGCATGAAGGCAACAACACCACGCACTATTCGATCGTCGACAAGTGGGGCAACGCGGTGTCGGTGACCTACACCCTCAACGACTGGTTCGGTGCCGGCGTGATGGCGAGCAAGACCGGGGTGATCCTCAACGACGAGATGGACGACTTCACCTCCAAGGTCGGCGTGCCGAACATGTACGGTCTGGTGCAGGGCGAGGCCAACGCCATCGCTCCAGGCAAAGCGCCGCTGTCATCGATGAGCCCGACCATCGTCACCAAGGACGGTAAAGTGGTGATGGTGGTCGGCACGCCAGGTGGCAGCCGGATCATCACCGCCACCTTGCTGACCATGCTCAACGTCATCGACTACGGCATGGGCCTGCAGGAAGCGGTCGACGCGCCGCGCTTCCACCAGCAATGGATGCCGGAAGAAACCAACCTCGAAGACTTCGCCGCCAGCCCCGATACGAAGAAGATCCTCGAGAGCTGGGGCCACAAGTTTGCCGGGCCGCAGGACGCCAACCACATCGCGGCGATCCTGGTCGGCGCGCCGTCGCTGGGCGGTAAGCCGGTAGGCAAAAACCGCTTCTACGGTGCCAACGATCCACGGCGCAATACCGGGTTGTCACTGGGCTACTGAGAGGCGTAAAAAAGGGGGCGGGCTCAGCTCCGCCCCTGTCTCAAGGATCGATCAAGGAAGGCCCATCATGTCTAGCGCATTACTGATCATCGACGTCC
This sequence comes from Pseudomonas sp. MG-9, assembly GCF_018729515.1. Classification (NCBI taxonomy): domain Bacteria; kingdom Pseudomonadati; phylum Pseudomonadota; class Gammaproteobacteria; order Pseudomonadales; family Pseudomonadaceae; genus Pseudomonas; species Pseudomonas sp. MG-9. Next base: position 218,009 of record NZ_JAHHZH010000003.1, on the reverse strand, counting down.
AACAGGCTCTCTGCTCGGGCCAATACCAGTGCTTCGACATCCATCGTGTCATCGACTCCATCAACCAACTCAGCACGCGCGCGCGCAAGGCCGGCGTGCCGGTGGTGCTGATTCAGCATGAAGAAAAGGACAGCCCGCTGGCCCATGGTGCCGAAGGCTGGCAACTGGCCGAAGGCCTGCTGACTGAAGCAAAAGATCTGCGTGTACGCAAAACCACCCCGGATTCGTTCTACCAGACCGACCTGAGCAAACTGCTGCCCAGCGAAGACTTCGAGCGCCTGATCATCTGCGGTCTGCAAACCGACTACTGCGTCAACGCCACCGTACGCAAGGCCCATGAACTGGGTTACGACGTGGTGCTCGCTGCTGACGCCCATTCCACCGTCGACAACGGCAACATCAGCGCCGAAGACATCATCGCCGAACATAACAAGGACCTGGCGCACCTGACTGGCGCTACAGCCCGGGTTGACGTCGAACCCGCCGCCGAGATCATTTTCTAAAGTCAGCGGAATACCCCTGTAGGCGCGAGCCTGCTCGCGAAGGCGGTCTGTCTGTAACCCAAGTGTTGGCTGACACGACGTCTTCGCGAGCAAGCTCGCTCCCACAGTGGCTCGATGCATCCAGCCTGGCCTCTGCAGGCGCGAGCCTGCTCGCGAAGGCGGCAGCACAGACAACACTTCACTGGCATAATGCCGCCGCCCCGAAGAATGGAATCTGTCGATGTTGTCTTTCAAACTCCGCCACGCTGTTCTGCTGGCGTCCCTGATGTTTATGCCAGCTGTACACGCCAGCAGTTTCGATTGCGCCAGCGCTGCCAGTCCGGCGGAAAAAACCATTTGCTCTGATCCCTATATCTCGAACCTTGATGAAAAACTGGGCTCGCAGTGGCGTGCTACGTTGCCAAAAGTTGTGGATTCGAAAGCCTTGAAGGTCGATCAACGAGGCTGGCTAAAGCAACGCAATCAATGTGCTGCGGATGTTGCTTGTCTACGCCGGCAATACCTGATGCGCCTCAAGGCACTTGAGTTCATGACCAGCCCCTTCAATTGGGACGCGACCTGGCAGCTCATTCCGTGGGGCGTTTCATCGGCGGTTGAGGTTAAAACCAGGCGCATCGACGCCACTCATATCGCTTTTGATATTTCAGGAGTGGCTGGCGCCAACTCCGGCGACATGGAGGGTGTCGCCACCATCGAGGGCAGCGAAGCACACTACGCCCAAGACAACTGTTCGTTGAAATTCAGCGCATTCAACGGACTGTTGGACATTGCACAAGAGGGTGCAGACCCTACTTGCGGTGGGGGTATGGGGATTTATTACGGTGGGCGCTACGTGGCGTCGGAACAGTCACTGTCGATTGATTACGACCTGCTCAGTCTGGGGGTGGCGCGGACCGAGCAGGAAAACCAACTGTTGCACGCTCTGCTCAAAGACGATTATCAGACGTTATTGCAAAACAGTGGAGCGATGGTGACCGGCGAGGCGTCCCGTGATGTGCCGGAGGCTCAGGTCGATGAGTTCTGGTTACGCGGGCTGGCCAACACCAATGCGGGCGTTCTGATGCGAGCGCCGGACGCGCGGGTATGGCTCGTATTGTTGGTGTTCGATGAGCAGCGCAAATTGCGTGCCCGCTATTACACCAACGTACCGAAATGGAAAAAGCGTGTGCCCGAAGCATTACTTGCCTGGCACAAGCGAATAGCGGACGGCGAGACTTTGCCGCTGGACTTCATGCCCTGACTCTTTGCGGCGAATTACTCGGCGAGGCATCGACGGGGCTGCGCCAGCAACCGCTCGATCTGCGCCAGCTCCCAGGTACTCAGCAGGTTGACCGGATTGGTGCCGTAACGTTGCCATGTCTCCAGGTTACCTTCGCGGCCATCCGGGGCTCGGGCGCGTTCACAGTGGTGCAGGCGTCCGCCCTCGAAGTCCAGCCGCAACCGCCAGCCTTCGACCTCGACCGAAACCAGGCCTGTATCGCCCGGTTCCTCGACAGGTCGCAGGGACAGCACGCCCAGCGCCGCATCGCGCAGGCACTGGCAAACTTCACGGGCGGTGAGCACGCAGGACATTTTCAACTCAAGTGACAGAACACAGCGTGCCAGCATAGAGCGCAGGCGCCGCGCTGTCAGCGACACTGGCCCGATTCCTAACTATTCCGTAACATCCGCAACCCTCTTTTCCTCCCGCGAACACCCTCGGCCATGCTCTCAGGCCGTTTAGTCAGGTAAGCCATGAAACCACAACGTCTGCGCGCCGATGTCCTGGCCGGACTCACCACCTCGTTTGCCCTGTTGCCCGAATGCATTGCGTTTGCGCTGGTGGCCCACCTCAATCCGCTGATGGGCCTGTACGGCGCCTTCATCATTTGCACGTTGACCGCGTTGTTCGGCGGCCGGCCGGGCATGGTCTCCGGGGCGGCGGGTTCGATGGCGGTGGTGATCGTCGCGCTGGTGGTGCAGCACGGCGTGCAATACCTGCTGGCGACGGTGTTGCTGGGCGGCTTGATCATGATGGCGTTCGGCTTGTTGCGCCTGGGCAAACTGGTGCGCATGGTGCCGCATCCGGTGATGCTCGGCTTCGTCAACGGCCTGGCGATCATCATTGCACTGGCGCAACTGGAGCACTTCAAGAGCGGCGAACACTGGCTCAGCGGCACGCCGTTGTACCTGATGACCGGGCTGGTGTTGCTGACCATGGCCATCGTCTACATCCTGCCGCGCCTGACCCGCGCGGTGCCGCCGGCCCTGGTAGCGATCCTCGGCGTGGGGCTGCTGGTCTACCTGTTCGGCCTGCCGACCCGCACCCTTGGCGACATGGCGCACATCGCTGGCGGTCTACCGAGCTTCGCGCTGCCGGACATCCCGTGGAATCTGGAAACCCTGCGCATCATCGCCCCCTACGCGATTCTGATGGCGCTGGTCGGTCTGCTGGAAACCCTGCTGACCCTCAACCTCACCGACGAAATCACTGAAACCCGTGGCTACCCGGATCGCGAATGCGTAGCGCTGGGCGCGGCGAACATGGTCTCCGGTGCGTTCGGGGGCATGGGCGGTTGCGCGATGATCGGCCAGACCGTGATCAACCTCAGCTCTGGCGGGCGTGGGCGCTGGTCCGGGGTGGTGGCGGGCGTGCTGATTCTGTTGTTCATCCTGTTCCTGTCACCGCTGATCGAGCGGATTCCGCTGGCGGCGCTGGTGGGCGTGATGTTCGTGGTCTCGCAGCAGACCTTCGCCTGGGCCTCGTTGCGGGTATTGAACAAAGTGCCGCTCAACGATGTGCTGGTGATCATCGCGGTGACCACCATCACCGTGTTCACCGATCTGGCCACCGCCGTACTGTGCGGGATCATCATCGCCGCGCTGAACTTCGCCTGGCAGCAGGCTCGCGAGTTGTACGCCGATGAGCATCTGGAAGCCGACGGCAGCAAACTCTACCGCCTGCACGGCACGCTGTTTTTCGCCTCGACCACGCCGTTCCTCAACCAGTTCGACCCGGCCAATGACCCGACCAAGGTGACGCTGGATTGCCGGCATCTGAGCTTTGTCGATTACTCGGCGATTGCCGCGTTGAAGACTTTGCGCGAGCGTTACGAGAAAGCCGGGAAGGAGTTGCAGGTGTTTCATCTGTCCGAGCGCTGCAAGAAGCTGTTGAAACGCGCCGGCGTGGAACATCACTGATCAATAGTGGGAGCGAGCCCGCTCGCGAAGGCGTTCTGTCATTCAACCCTGAAGTTGACTGAACCAACACTTTCGCGAGCGGGCTCGCTCCACATTCTTTCTGGTTTCAGGCAGCAGGCGGGAAGTCGATATCGGTCAGCGCCGCGTTGTTCAGGTAGTTGGTCAGCGTCTGCACCGCCACCAGAGCAATCACTTCAATGAGCTTGCTGTCATCAATACCGGCAGCACGGGCGGCGGCGATCTGCTCGTCGCTCAGGTGGCCGCGGCTTTGCGTCAACTGCTGGGCGAGGGCGGCGTAGGCGTTGAGTTCACCTTGACGCGCCGCGCCGATGTCCTGCGCCGAGAGTCCCGCCTTGCTGGCAAACAGGCTGTGCGCCGCCAGGCAATAATCGCAGCCGTTGACCTGTGACGTGGCGAGATACACCGCTTCTTTTTCCTTGGCGCTCAGCGACGTCTTGCCCAGGATCGTCGAGGCCTGCACGTAGGTTTCCAGGGCCACCGGAGCTTTGGCCAGGGTGGTGAAGAGATTGGGCAGGAAGCCGATTTTCTTCTTGACCCCTTCGAGAATCGGGCGGGTGGTATCAGTGGCGTGTTCAAGGTGGGTAGCGTGAATGCGGCTCATGATGACTCTCCAGAAGTCCGGTGCGAAGTGCGCCGGGGATGGAGGCCATGTTATTGAGCGCGACTGGTGCTTTGGCGGCAAATCGTCGAGGATATGCGACAGATCGTCCAAATCTGTTGATGGAGTCTTCCATGGATCGCCTCTCCACGTTGCTCAGCCATTTCGGCGTGAACGCCGGTACCTTTCACAGCGGCACGTTTTGCGGCGTCGGTATGCACGAGGACGAACCGGTCGGGCATGTGCATCTGTTGCAGGCCGGCGAGTTGCTGCTCAAACCGGGCACTGAACGCGAGATCCGCGTCAATGAACCCTCACTGATTTTCTTCCCCAGACCCTTCACACACCGTATGGCAGCCGACGAGGCCATGGGCGCGCAACTGGTCTGCGCCACGCTGACGTTTGACGGTGGTTCGGGCAATGCCCTGGCGGCCGCGTTGCCGGATTATCTGGTGCTCAAACTCACGGATGTGCCGGAGTTGGGCAACACCCTGGAGTGGCTGTTCAGAGAGGCCTTTGACGGTCATTGCGGACGCGTGGCGGTGATGGATCGTCTGTTCGAACTGCTGGTGATCCTGCTGTTGCGGCACCTGATCAGCAGCCGTGTTCAGCAACCGGGCATGATGGCCGGGCTGGCCGACCCGCGCTTGTCCCGCGCCTTGACCCTGATGCATGAGCAACCGGCCAAACCCTGGCGCGTGGCGGATCTGGCGACTGCCGCCAACCAGTCTCGCGCGGGATTCGCCGAGCAGTTTCGCCGCGTTGTCGGGCAGTCGCCGGCCGATTATCTGGTGAGCTGGCGCATCAGTCTGGCGCAGAAGCGTCTGCGTGAGGGCCGGCCGATCGCGCTGATCGCTGAAGAGGTCGGTTATGAAAGTCCTTCGGCACTGGCCCGGGCTTTTCGTCGCAAGACCGGACTCAGCCCTCGGGAATGGAAGGGCGGTGTCTGAACGTCAGCGGGCGAATTTCTTTGCGCCGGCCACACAGAGAATCACCCCCAGCGTCACCGCCAGCATGCCGACACTGACCTGTTCGTGCAGCAACGTCGCGGCCAGCGCCAGGCCGAAAAACGGTTGCAGCAATTGCAGCTGTCCGACGGCGGCAATCCCGCCCTGAGCCAGGCCGCGGTACCAGAACACGAAGCCGATCAGCATGCTGAACAACGACACGTAGCCCAGGCATATCCAGGCCGAAACGCTGATGGTGCGCAATGACGCGGGCGCCAGCCAGAGACTGGTCAGCGCCATCAGCGGCAAGGACAGTACCAGCGCCCAGCAGATCACCTGCCAGCCACCGAGGGTGCGCGACAGTTTCGCGCCTTCGGCATACCCCAGGCCGCAGGCCAGAATTGCCCCCAGCATCAGCAAGTCACCGGTAGGCGAGGCGGTCAGCCCCTGGGACAGGGCGAAGCCAACCACCAGCGCGCTGCCCAGCATCGAGAAGATCCAGAATACCGGGCGCGGTCTTTCGCCGCCGCGCAAGACAGCGAAAATCGCCGTGGCCAGCGGCAGTAATCCTACAAACACAATCGAATGCGCTGACGTCACGTGTTGCAGTGCCAACGCCGTCAGCAACGGAAAGCCCAGCACCACGCCCAGTGCGACGATCACCAGCGACAGCCACTGATTGCGCGCCGGACGTCGTTCGCGAAACAGCCACAACAGGCACACCGCACACAGCCCGGCGATGGCTGCGCGCAACACCGTGAGAAACACCGGATCGAACTCCAGCACCGCCAGCCGCGTGGCCGGCAGTGAGCCGCTGAAGATCACCACGCCGATAAAACCATTGATCCAGCCGCTGGTTTTTTCCAGAGCCGGGTTCATCCGGTTCGAAGTCTGTTCCATACAAGGTCGCGCTCAAAAGGTGGGGTTGCTTTCGAGCAATCCTGGGGCCGAGAATCAGGACAATCAAATAATTGTCATGGATACATCCGGCATGCCGCGCTCCCGCTACAAGACCCTCGTTGACGCCTATGCCGCGGACATTCGCTCGGGGCGCCTGGCGCCCGGAACGCGCCTGCCAACCCACCGTGAACTGGCGGCCCGGGAAGGATTGGCGCTGGTCACCGCGTCGCGGGTGTACGCCGAGCTCGAGGCGATGGGGCTGGTCAGCGGTGAAACCGGGCGCGGGACGTTTGTGCGCGAAACCTCATTGTCGCCGGGGCAGGGCATCGATCAGAAAGACGTCGCGGTGGGCATGATCGACCTCAATTTCAATTACCCGTCGCTGCCCGGTCAGGCCGATCTGTTACGCAGCGCATTGCGCCAACTGGCGCTGTCGGGGGATCTGGAAGCCTTGCTGCGTTATCAACCCCACGCCGGGCGCCAGCATGAGCGCGCCTCGATTGCGCGGCATTTGCACGACCGCGGAGTGCAGGTGGATGCCGGGCAAATACTGATCGTCAATGGTGCCCAGCAAGGGTTGGCGGTGACGCTGATGGCCTTGCTCAAACCCGGCGATGTGATTGCGGCGGATGCGCTGACCTATTCCGGCTTCAAGGTGCTGGCCGAAGCCCTGCATCTGGAAGTGGTGGCGATCCCGCTTGGTGATCACGGGCCGGATCTTGTGGCGCTGGACAAACTTTGCCGCAGCCGTTCGGTGCGTGCCGTGTACAGCATGCCGACGCTGCACAATCCGTTGGGTTGGGTGACGCCGATTGAACAGCGCGAGCAATTGGTCGCACTCGCCCGGCGGCATGATCTGACGATCATCGAAGACGCGGCCTACGCCTTTCTGGTGGAAAACCCACCACGTACCCTGGTCGACCTGGCGCCGGAGCGCACGGTGTATGTGTCGGGACTCTCGAAGAACATCGCCACTGGCCTGCGCGTTGGTTTCATTGCGGCGCCACTGCACACGGTGCCCGCGTTGGAGCGAATCATCCGCGCCACCACCTGGAACACCCCCGGCGTAATGACCGCGATGGCTTGCGGTTGGCTCGACGATGGCACCGTCACCCTGCTGGAACAACAAAAGCGCTACGACGCCAGGGCCCGCCAAGCGCTGGCCGCCGAGTTGCTGCAGGGGCTGACCTGCATCGGCCATCCGTCCTCATATTTCCTGTGGTTGCCGCTGCCGGAAGACGTGCGCGCGGATCAGATTGTGGTCGAGTTGATGCATGAGCAGATTTCGGTCACCACCGCCGAACCGTTTGCGGTGTCGGCGCATGTGCCGCATGCCATCCGGCTGGCGTTGGGGTCAGTGCAAATGGAGGTGTTGCGGCAGGCGTTGATCACCGTCAGGAAGGTTATCGGCGCTTACCTGTAAAAGACACCTCCTGTGAAAACACGCCTGCGGCGAGGGCGCTTGCCCCCTCTGCGGTGAGCTCGCTGCGCAGGCCAGCGGGGGCAAGCGCTCTCGCCACAAAATGTTAGCCTTGGCTCAACTGCACCACACCGTTCTGGATCGCCCGATGAATAACACCGTTTCATTTCTTCTTGCCCTGACCGCCACCGCCATGCTGTTCAGCTCAACCACCCGCGCCGCCGGCGACCCCGCTGCTGGCGAAAAGATCTTCCCGCGCCTGTGCGGCGGTTGCCACCAGGTAGGCCCGGACGCGCGCCCGGGGTTCGGCCCGCCACTCAACGGCATCATCGGCCGGGCGGCCGGGACCTCGGCCAATTATGTGTATTCCGATGCGATGAAAAACTCTGGCGTGACCTGGGATCGCTCCACGCTGACCGCGTATCTGAAAGACCCCAAAGGCGTGGTGCCGGGCACGCGGATGATTTTCTGGGGGCTGAGCGATGAGGAGAAAATTGATAATTTGCTGGCGTATCTGCAGCAGTATTCCCATTAAAGTTTTGGCTCGGCCTGGACGACGGACCACGGCATGAAACGTATCGAGCTGATACTAATGAGCCACCATCTCCGGTAGAGTGTGCGCCGCCCGAGAGATGGATCCCGGGCTACTACCTATGGAGTTTGTAGTGAAATATCTGAGCAAAGTAGTCGCCGCCGCACTGTTCGGTGTGGTTCTGGCAGGTTGCACCGGCACCCCGATGAACACCAAACAATATGACAGCAGCCAATACACCGTGCTTGGCCACAGCGAAGCGACCGCCACCGGCCTGATGCTGTTCGGCGTGATCCCGATCCGGCAGAACAGCCGCTTCGTGCGTGCCCAGACCGCGGCCATCAACGCCAAGGGCGGCGATGCCATGATCAACACTCAAGTTCAGGAAAACTGGTTCTGGGCATGGGTTCTGAGCGGCTACACCACCAAGATTTCCGGTGATGTGATCAAGCTGAAAACCGCTCAGTAAGCAGTGGTTGAACGCAAAAGCCCGGCTGATCAGGCCGGGCTTTTTTATTGGACTGCACTGGGGGAGTCGATTCAGGCGACGCGACGCTCGATCAGACGATCCGCACCACCTTCGGCCACTCGGCGTTCCATCAGACGATCAGAGCCACCTTCAGCAACGCGGCGTTCCATCAGACGATCCGAACCGCCTTCAGCCACTCGGCGTTCCATCAGACGATCAGAGCCACCTTCAGCCACACGGCGCTCCAGCAAACGATCCGAGCCACCTTCGGCCACACGGCGCTCCAGCAAACGATCAGAACCACCTTCAGCCAAACGGCTTTCAATCAACTTGTCCGAGCCGCCTTCAGCGACCAGGGTGTGAGCGGGTGTTGCTGCAAAAGCGTTAACTGCAAGAACCGAGAAAGCGATGCCGAGGATGGTTTGGCGTTTCATGATCGTGTGCTCCGGGGTGTAGTGGGTTTGTCTGGAGCCGATGTTACGCCGCGGATTTTTTATGAGAACTTCATTGGCGTGATGGTGACTATCGACGCCAGCAATGTGTGCCGCAACCCTTGGTTCAGGCGCCTGCAGCCCGAATACACAGCTCTCCGGTGGCACGGGTCAGGGCCAGATCGTGCAGGGCATCGTGGGTCAGACCCTGGCGCGCCTTGGCCAGCCAGGCCGGACAGTCGGGGTCGCGCCGATAGGGCACGAAGTCGGCGTACTGCTGCAGCAGGCGGCTTTGCAACTCGTCCAGCTGCGGGCGAATCTGTTTCGCCAGATCCGGTCGCGGCGTGTCCGGTGCACGACCTGCCGCCTGCCATTGCGCCAGCAGTCCGTACTGCACCAGTTTGTTGGCCTCCATTTGCGCGGCGATCAACTGGGCCACGTCTTCGGGATCGAGCTTGCGCTCGCTGGCCAGCGTCCGGGCATTGGCGATGACTTGCGCCTCGCGCGGGCTGTCCTGAATCGGCTTGCCGCTGTCCCATTTGGTCAGGGCCACGAGGTCGCCGATGTTCAGGCGTTCGTTCAGGGTGGTCAGCAAAGGACGCAACGTTTCGGCGGGCGCAGGAGCCTCGGCGGCGTGAGCCATGTGGCTGAAAAGAACCAGCAGGGAACAAGTCAGAGTATTTCGCAAAGGGGTCATGGGCAGGCGCGATCCACGGATAAGAGTGTCGCCATTTAAGCCTTGAGTGGACTCGATGTCGACCGACTTTAACCCGGCTATCTAGCGTAATATCCCTCGCATCTCCCACCCCGAGACGGATCCTCAATGCAAACCCCCACCGCCACCAAACCGCTGTGGCAAACCTACCTGCTGTTCCTCGCGCCGATGGTGCTGTCCAACTTTCTGCAATCGATGTCCGGCACGGTCAACAGCATCTACATCGGGCAGATGCTCGGTACGCAGGCGTTGGCGGCGGTGTCGGGGATGTTTCCGGTGATCTTTTTCTTTATCGCGCTGGTGATCGGGTTGGGGGCGGGCGCGGGGGTGTTGATCGGTCAGGCGTGGGGGGCGCGCGAGGCGCACATGGTCAAGGCGATTGCCGGAGCGACCTTGCTGTTGGGCGTGTTGATCGGCCTGGCGGCGGCGGTGCTCGGCAGCGTGTTTGCGCGCCAGGCGTTGCAGGGCTTGGGGACGCCGGCGGATGTGCTGGACGATGCGGTGGCGTATGCGCATGTGATGATGTGGATTCTGCCGTCGATGCTGGTGTTTGTGTTGTTCACGCAATTGCTGCGCGGGGTCAGCGACACCGTGTCGCCACTGTTGGCGTTGATGGTGTCGACGTGCGTCGGGCTGGCGCTGACGCCGGCGTTGATTCGCGGCTGGTTCGGTTTGCCGCAGTTGGGGATTCAGAGTGCGGCGTTCGCCGGGCTGGCGGGCAACCTGTCGGCGATGGCGTGGCTGGCGTGGCGGCTGATTCGCAAGCAGCATCCGCTGGCGCCGGATCGCGAGTTCTTCGCCGCGCTGCGGCTGGACGGTGCGATTCTCGGCAAGGTGCTGCGCATCGGCCTGCCGACCGGGGTGCAGATGATCGTGTTGTCACTCTCGGAACTGGTGATTCTGGCGCTGGTCAACCGGCACGGCTCGCAGGCCACGGCGGCGTATGGCGCGGTGACGCAGATCGTCAACTACGTGCAGTTCCCGGCGCTGTCGATTGCGATCACCGCGTCGATCCTTGGCGCCCAGGCCATCGGTGCCGGGCGCCTGGAACGCCTGGCGCCGATCCTGCGCACCGGGCTGTTGATCAACGTCTGCCTCACCGGCGGTTTGATTGTGCTCGGTTATCTGTTGTCGCACTGGCTGCTGGGCCTGTTCCTGACCGAAGATTCGACCCGGGCGATGGCGGAGCACTTGTTGCACATCATGCTCTGGAGTCTGTTGGTGTTCGGCTTCCAGGCAATCATCGGCGGCATCATGCGCGCCAGCGGCACGGTGCTGGTGCCGGTGGCGATCGCGATTATCTGTGTGGTTGGCGTGCAACTGCCGGCGGCTTACTGGCTGGATGGGCAGTACGGTTTGCAAGGCGTGTGGATGGCGTTTCCGGTGGCGTATCTGGGCATGCTGGTGCTGCAGACCCTGTATTACAAACTGGTCTGGCAGCATCAGAAGATCGAGCGTCTGGTTTGAAGAGGGCGAAGCAGGGCGGCCTGATGCACGTCGACGGTAAAATGACATGGCGTAACCGCGGGTTGTTTGCTTAAGTCAGTCGAGGCCTCGAAGGTTTGCCCTGTCCGGAGGATCCCATGCGTGCCCGATTCACCGCTGCGGCACTGTTTGCCTGCCTGTGCGTCATGAGTGCCGCGCAGGCCGCTGAATACACCCGCGTCAACACCACTGCCAGCCAGATCAGTTTCACCTACAACCAGATGGGCGCGCTGATGTACGGCACCTTCGGCAAGTTCGACGCGACGTTGCAGTTCGACAGCGATAACCTCGCCGGCGCCCACACTACGTTGCACATCGACCTCAACAGCATCGATGCCGGCAGCACCGACGCCAACACCGAGCTGGTGAAACCGGCGTGGTTCGACACCCAGCGCTTTCCCGTGGCGGTGTTCGAGTCCAGCCGGTTTACCCGGGTGATCGACAATCACTATCTGATCGCCGGCCAGCTCACCCTCAAAGGCATTACCCGCGAGGTGCAGGTGCAGGTGCCGGTCGAGCTGAAACCGGGCAGCGCGATCGGCATTTTCGACGGCGAACTGGTGCTCAAGCGTGATCAGTTCGGACTCGGTGCGGGGGAGTGGGCGGACACCGTGGTGTCGAATGACATCGCGATCAAGTTCAAGGTGGTGGCGCCACAGCAGTGACGCCAGTCGGGTGGGTCAGTAGGGGTGGGTCAGTAGGCCCGCCAGTGTCCCGGCACCCAGCGCCATTCATGGCCGCCCCAGCGGTAATGCCCGGCGACCCAGTGATAGCCCGGCGCAGGCATGACCGGTACGACTTCCACCGGTGGCGGTGGCCGATGCGGCCGGACCGGCTCGACGATGCAGCCGGACAGGGTGATGGCCACCAATGAGGCGGCGAGCAAGGTTTTAATGCTTCTGGACATGGGCTGTTCCTGATAGATGAGGTGTACAGGTTGAAGGGAATTCAGCGCACCCAGTGCCCTTCAACCCAGAACCAGTTCGGCCCGCGCGCCTGCCAGTGCCCCGGCCGCCAATGCGCACCGTAGCGCACCGGTTGCCAGTGGCCGGGCAGCCACACGTAACCGCGTCCTTCCCAGCGCCAGTGGCCCTGATCCCAGGCATAACCGGGACGCGGCCCGGGCATCACTTCCATGCGCATTGGCGGTGGAGCTTGCTGAATGATCACCACCTGCTGGGCGAACACCGGCGCACTGGCCAGCGCCGCCAGCGCCATCGGCACCAGCAACAGGCTTTTGCGCCATTTGAACAGTGAACGCAAAACGTTCATGACAACTCCTCAAGGTCTGCGTGCAAAAGACAGCGCAGTTGAAGAATTGGACGCCAAATCGGCAAAAGATCCGGTCTGCGGAGGATGAAATTTTCTTCAGGGATGACCAGGTGTCTGGCGGGCTCGCCGAGCGCTAGGGCGCTTTCAGTTCACGGGTCAGTTCGGCCAGGAATGTGCGGACATCCGCTTCGTTGAGTTCGGCATTGATGCGTGTGCAATCACTTTCCGAAATCGGTGCGTGTGTCAGCCTGATCATCAGAGAAATGAGTCGGTAGTCTTGCTTGTTACCCAGTCCGGCATGGTTCTTGATGATCGAGGCGAGATCGTCGACTTTGCTCCGCTCTGCGGCGTGCTGCGCATCTTTGAGCGTGTCGAACAGGGCATGGATGTAAACATCGAACGTTCGGTAATTCTCGCCGGCATAGACGTCATCAGGGCTCTGGAATAAAGCGAAGAGATGCCCATAGGCTTCGGGGTAGGCATGAGGCGCTTCAAGCGGTCCGTAGACATGTGCATAGCTATCGCCCAGCGCATGGATCAGGAAGCCGGTTTTCCAGTCCGACGTGGTGCCGGTCGCATACGAGGCAGCTACCAGTCTTTGCAGGCTGGATCGTCTGGCAGCGACGGCCTGGCTGTCGCCGCCATGCAACGAATGCAGCGAATTGACGATCTGGTGCCGCCAGGTTCGGTCGTAGAAGGTATTTTTGATCGAGACCGGAATCGCGTTGTAAGTGTTTATCGCGTCCGGCGCCTGAGAAAAACAAGTCAGTCTGTCGGCTCTGCTGCGTTCGACACCGGCCAGTTCGGCGATATAAGAAACGGTGTAGAAGTGTCCGCCCATTTGATAAAGCGGGATCAGATGAGCAGGAACCGCGAAGTGCTTCCGCAGAATCTCTGCTGTTGGGACATCCATGTGTGGCGCATTAAACGTAGGGCTGTCGGCAGCGGAGCAGATAGGCGCGACAAGGAACAGCAAGGCTGCCAACGAAAATCGAGGTCGTGTTTTCACTTCATGCTCCGAGCATCCTGATTGGCGCCACCCTGTGATAGCGGGAGCGGCCGTATCCCTCTCATCATGTTTGTAGTTCGCAATCTGCAAACACGCCAACGCGATACGGCATCAAAGGACGCACAGAGCATCAATAAAACCGGTCTTGCTCTTTCATGGCCTGAATCTGCCAGAACGTGCGGCCGGAGATCAGCAGGCACAGCAGCCCGAGCAGGAAGCCGCCGGTCATGATGTAGAAACCGGGACGATAGGTGTGAAGCTCGCTGGCCAGGGTGCTCTTGTCCGGTAGCCAGCGCGATACCAGCAGCGGCACCGGGCCGCCGATGTCGTATTGGGTGTGCTCGGCGTAACGCTCGTCCTGGTACTGGCCTTGGTGAATCTGGCCTTGAGTGTCGCTGTAGCGATAATGAATGATCATGCCGTTGTCGTTCATCATGATTTCTTCCAGCTCCGTGACGATGCCGCTGGTTTCTACGCCGTTGAAACTCAGTGCGCCATACAGAATGCCCTGCTGTCGCGCCATGCCGGCCAGCAGCAACACGACGCAGCAGGCGACGGTCATCATGACGATACGGTTGTAGAGGTGATCTCTTGCAGCTTCGCGGGGATAGAACATGACCTGATCCTTGGTAATGGCAGACGCCGGACGCCGCTGCATCGGCGCTGGAACCGGGAACTTTAGGCCCCGGTCGGGCCGGGCACGGTATGATGTCGCGGTTCGCCGGCAGCCCGACCGTCGGCAACATGTCTTTACCGCCGGAGTTCACCCGCCATGCCACGCATCACCCACTACACATCCCCATGCCCTGAAAGCGTCAACAGCCAGATTCTGCAACTGGTGGTCGATTACCTGACCGACATCAGCGCGGTCGGCCTCGGTCCGAGCAACCTGCTGTACAACGTCTATCAGTACGCGGTCGGCTATGAGGTGCATCTGTATCTGGAAGCGCTGAACGGCGAGAAGGGCACTGAGGTGGAATTGCTGGTTGCGACGGCCGAAGATGATCCGGAGCGAGTCATCGGTTTCCTTTTGTACCTGCCGGTGCAGGGCGATTGGGAGGCGTGCAGCGTCGCCTACATGGCCGTGCGTGAGGGGTATCGGCGACAAGGCGTGGCGCGGGCGATGATTGACGAGATGGTCACACGTTATCCGCATGCCGAACTGACCTGCAGTGTCGGCAAGGTGCCGTACTTCGAGGCGCTGGGCTTTGAGGTGATCGGCGCGCGCGAGACTCAGGTGCTGATGAGCACCCGGCATTACCGCAGCAACGGCTTGCGCGGCTTTATCGACACCACGCCGATCTACCGCTCGCTGGAGGTGCAGCAGATTCATACCTACCTGCTGCAGAAAAACGGCAAGCGCGCGATGCTCGATGCCGAGAAACAGCGTGACCGGCATCTGGATCAGACCACCCGTCACGTCGAGGCATTTGTCCGCCAGCGCCTGACGCTGCACTGATCGTTCGTCTGCCGCCAAAGCCCTTGTTGCGAGTTCCGCAGCAAGGGCTTTTTTGTGGCTATGAATTCAAGCCAGTTTCACGTTCATGGTGATCTGTGCCGTGAACACGTGTTTGCCTTCGGTATCGTGAATATCCACGGTGACGATCTTGTCGCCCTCGGTTTGCCAATCCACACCTTCGCCGCTGGCAACGGCCGTCACGTCGCTCTTGGCCTTGGCCAGGTATTGCACGGTCATGCCTTTGGGGATCCAGCGTGCACCGGTCGGGATCGACACGTCGGTCATCATCCCGCCTGCGAGTTCAGCGGCATTGCACAGGGCAATCGCATGCACCGTGCCGAGGTGGTTGGTGATTTCGCGACAGAACGGCACTTGCACCGTTGCGGTATTGGCGCGCAGTTCGGATACCAGCGGGTTTATGGTGCTGAAGTACGGCGCAACCTGGCACGCCATCTGGCTGAATGCCTGGGGACCGGCGCTGTTGAACATGCTGAGAAACTGACTCATGGCGAAGCCTCATCGGGTGGTTTGCAGAATGATGTTCCGTTACAGAATAATATTCTGTAACGGAACGGTATTCTGTCTGCGGGAAATCTGTCAACCTGTGTCTGTTTTGATCAAGGGCACGAGGTGCCTTTTCCCATCCCATTTCAGCCTGTGAGCAGCATGGACACCGCCGATCTACTGGAACGCAGCTACCCCGGCCGCCGCGCCGAACTCAAGCGCGATATCTTTCGCAAGGCCCTGAGCCTGTTCAACGAACAGGGGATCGAAGCCACCACCATCGACATGATCCGCGCCGAGTGCGACACCAGCGTCGGCGCGATCTATCACCATTTCGGTAACAAGGAAGGGTTGGTGGCGGCATTGTTTTTCACCGCCCTGGAAGATCAGGCGCGCTTGCGTGACGCCTATCTGGACGCGGCGCAGACCACCGAGGAGGGCGTGCAGGCGCTGGTGTTCAGTTATGTCGACTGGGTCGAGCGTCAGCCGGAGTGGGCGCGGTTCCAGTACCACGCCCGGTTTGCCGTGACCAAGGGGCCGTTCAAGGACGAGCTGGCCGAGCGCAACAAGACACGTAATCTGCGTTTGCGCGACTGGCTGGCGGAATCCGGACGGGCTGCCGAACTCAAGGCATTGCCCGCCGAACTGCTGCCGTCGCTGATCATCGGCCAGGCCGACAGTTATTGCCGGGCGTGGTTGGCCGGGCGCGTGAAGGGGAGCCCGATGGCCTATCGCGAGTTGCTGGCGCAGGCGGCATGGCGCTCGATCCGTGGCGATGACGGCCCGGACAGCTGATTCGTGCAGACAAAAAAAGAGCCTCAAAGCTCTTTGATGGGGAGGAAGTAGAGCCCGTGAGGCTCAAGGTGCGCGTGAAACAAGGCGTGGGCTTGATTGGGGTTCAGAACACCCGCGCCTACGCAACGCTGGAAAAGCCAAGTCGCTGCGTAACTCCATCCTAGGAGTGCGCCGGGGTGGGCTCAAGTACCGTCAGTCGCACGGGCGGCGGCGCGTTCGACCATTGCAACGATGGTTGCGAACAACTCGTCGCTGGCCTCTGCAGCGCTGATTTCGCCATTGGCGGCGGCATGCGACAGCGCTTCGGCCGAACCGAGCATGGCGCGCAATCCGGCCTGGGTGATCTGCCCGCCGTTGGCATAGGGCGCCAGGTCACTGCGGCATTTTTCGAGGAAGATCGCCTCATAGTCACGCTTGATCCTCTCCAGCTCCGGGCTGCTTGCCAGCGCGGCAATCACCCCCGGAATCTCGTTGCCCTGCAGTAACACGCAATCGACATACGCCGAGGCAATCACCCGCGCGGTACCGGTCAATGTCGCCTCGGCATTGCTGATGGCCGCGTCCATCACCGCCGTCTGGCGAGTATCGAAATCCCGGTACAGCGCTGCGAGCAGGCCCGAGCGGGTGACGAAGTGGTCATAGACCACCGGTTTGGTCACGCCAGCCTGTTCTGCGAGATAGCCGAGGGTCAGGGCATCGGTGCCTTCGGCGCGGATGATCTGCCAGGCGACGTCGAGCAACTGACGGTTGCGGTCTTCGCGCGACAGGCGACGGCGCGGTTGGGCAGGGGAATCGGCTTCGGTCATTTCAGTGGTTGACATCGTTAATATACCAAACGTAACTTACTGTTCGTAACTTACCAAGAGTATATAGCCCTTGGTCAGGCAAACTTACAGGAGAATTCCCATGCATGCATTGATAGTTGTGGCGCATCACGAGCCTCGTTCGCTGACGCACAGCGTGGCGGCGCAGATTGCCGAGGGGCTGACCCGGGCTGATCCCGCCAATACCTGGGAAATCGCTGATTTGTACGCGGAAGGTTTCCAGCCGGTTTTCGCCGCGGCAGATTTCGCCGTGCATCACCGGGAAGCGCTACCGCCCGCCGATGTGCAGGCCGAGCACGCGCGGATCGACCGGGCCGACGCGCTGGTGCTGGTGTTTCCGGTGTACTGGTGGTCGATGCCGGCGCTGCTCAAGGGCTGGATCGACCGGGTATTCAGCAATGGCTGGGCATTTGATTTCGCTGGCGATCTCAAGCATGTGAAGAAACTGCAGCGCATGCGCGTGCATCTGGTTGGCCTAGCCGGTGCTGAAGAACGCGCCTACGAGCGCCACGGTTATGGCCCGGCGATGAAGGCGCAGATCGAGCACGGGATTTTCGATTACAGCGGGGCGACGGTGGTGAGTTCGACGCTGATGGTGGAATCGGAGATGCGTGATCCGCAGGAGCATTTGCAGACGGCGTATCACCTCGGCAGCCAGATGTTCAGCTGAAACATTGCAGGAGCTGCGGCGCGCTGCGATCTTTTGATTTTTAGAAGCAAGATCAAAAGATCGCAGCGTGCCGCAGCTCCTACAGGGTTTTGTGGTGTCAGCGGGCGCCGGGCCTGCCGGCCTTGGCGAGGGCCGCGAGCAAGGTGTCCTTGTCCAGTCCCGGTACCGAGTGGCCGTTGCCTGCGGTGCTGTCGCTGGCGAGCAGGGCGTTGATGATCGCTTCTTCTACCGCTTCGGTGGCAGCGAGGAACAGTTCGCTGATGTGGTCGTTGTTGACCATGCGCAAACCGTCGCAGGTGGGCGCCCCTTTGCCTTCGTATGCGGCCGGCGGGACGTGATCGTTACCGGTGGCGAAGGCGATGAAGATGTCACCGCTGTGGTCTTCGTTGCCGCCGCCGCTGCGCGCCAGGCCGAGGCTGGCCCGTTGCGCCAGACGCGTGCACTGGTGCGGCAGCAACGGCGCGTCGGTGGCCAGGCAGACCACGATCGAGCCCATCCCCGGGTGCGGCAGCGCCGCACGCAGGAACGGCGAATCCACCTGTTCCATGTAACGCCCCACCGGATAACCGTCGACCCGCAACTCGCTGCGAATCCCGTGGTTGGCCTGAACAATCGCGCCCACCGTCCAGCCCCCCTGTGCGCTGTTCAACCGGCGCGAAGCGCTGCCGATCCCGCCCTTGAACTCATGGCAGATCATGCCGCTGCCACCGCCTACTGCGCCTTCTTCGACGGCACCGTCCTGTGCGGAATCCAGCGCCTCGGCGACATGCTCGGGCTTGACGTGAAAACCATTGATGTCGTTGAGCAGACCATCGAACGTCTCCAGCACCACCGGCATGTTCCAGTAGAGGCGCCCGTCGTCCGGTTGCTGCTGACGATCCAGAGCGATCAACGCATCGCGCACCACGCCGAGGCTGTGGGTGTTGGTGAAGGCGATCGGACTGGTCAGCAGCCCGGCCTCGCGAATCCACTCAAGGCCGGTGGCATCGCCATTGCCATTGAGCACATGCACCCCGGCGAAACACGGTTGCTGGTTGGTCGAGCCGCGACGCGGTTCGATCACGGTGACGCCGGTGCAGATGTCGCGCCCGCCCGCGCTGCGCCCGCGCACATTACTGTGGCCGACGCGCACGCCGGGGACGTCGGTGATGGCGTTGAGCGGACCGGGTTGCAGCTGGCCGATGCGGATATTGAGGTCACGGGCACGGGGTTTCATCGATTGTCTCTCTATAAGGATCTGAAGGGTTCACGCCCTCTGTAGGAGTGAGCCTGCTCGCGATAGCGTCTCTGGATTCAACATCGCGAGGACTGACTTGCCGCGTCGCGAGCAGGCTCACTCCTACAGGGGAATGTGCTGGGTTTACTGGCCGTTCTTGACCTTGCTCCACACCCGCGTGCGCACCCGTTCGACGGCTTTGGGCAGCGGTTCAAGGGTGTACAACGTGGCCATCGCCACAGCCGACGGATACACCGCCGGGTTGTCGCGCGTGGCCTCGGCCACCAGCGGCGTCGCGGCGCGATTGCCGTTTGGATACGACAGGTGATCACTGACCGGGGCGATCACTTCCGGGCGCAGCAGATAGTCGATGAACGCCAGGCCCTGGGCGGGGTTCGGCGCGTCCTTGAGCAGCACCAGCGTGTCGAACCACACCGGCGCGCCTTCCTTGGGCAGGCTGTAGGCGATCTTCACGCCGTTGTGGGCCTGCTCGGCATTGGTCTTGGCTTCGAGCATCGCGCCGGACCAGCCCACGGCCACGCAGATGTTGCCGTTGGACAGGTCACTGATGAATTTCGACGAGTTGAAGTAGGCAATGTGTGGGCGCAGTTTGAGCAGCAGCGCTTCGGCTTTCTGGTAGTCCTCGGGGTGGGTGCTGTTGGGCGGCAGCCCGAGGTAGTGCAGGGCCACCGGGAGCATTTCCGACGGCGAATCGAGCATCGCCACCCCGCACTGGCCGAGCTTGGCGAGGTTCTCTTCCTTGAACACCAGGTCCCACGAATCCACCGGCGCCTTGTCGCCCAGCACGGCGCGAACCTTGTCGACGTTGTAGCCGATGCCGTTGGTGCCCCACAGGTACGGTACGGCGTATTGATTAGCGGGATCGTTGTTGGCCAGTTTGGTCAGCAGGTCGTTGTCCAGATTCTTCCAGCCCGGCAGTTGATCGCGCGGCAGCGGGGCGAGGGCGCCGGCCTTGATCAGCGTCGGCAGGCTGTAGTTGCTCGCCACCACCACGTCGTAACCGCTGCGGCTGGTCATCAGCTTGCCTTCGAGCACTTCGGCACTGTCGAAGGTGTCGTAAACCGGTTGAATGCCGCTGTCGCGCTTGAAGTCAGCCAGGGTAGTGGGGCCGATGTAGTCGTACCAGTTGTAGACGTGCACGCTCGGCGCGTCGGCGGCACTGGCGGCACTGGCGGCGGATACGACGCCGAAACAGGCGAGCAGGCCCAGGTTGATATAGCCACGGTGACAACGCATGATGCGGCACTCCTGGCCTGCAGCAGGCCGGTGATGAACGGGAGTGCTCAGCCTATCGGCCCGGTCACGTCCGACCCATTCCCATCATGGGTTACTCAAAAGGGGTAGTGCGTGGACGCGTTGTTGCAGGAATTGCCGGTGCATCAAAGTCTGGCGCGGGTATTCGCGGCGGTCGGGCAGGACGGGTTCTGGCGGGCGCTGGTGGACACGCTGCGTCTGCTGGTGCCGCTGGACAACGCGCTGGTGGCGCTGATGCAGGCGGGGCAGGCGCCGCAATTGCTGATCGATTTCGACAGCAAGGGCCGGGCCGATGAGCAGGAAGAACTGGCCGGCTACAGCGCCGGCATGTACTTGCTCGACCCGTTTTATCAAACCGCCTCGACCGGCATCGCCGATGGCTTGCACAGCCTGGCCTCGGTGGCGCCGGACCAGTTTCTGCACAGCGAGTACTACCAGAGCTATTTTCGCTCGGTGGTCGGTGAGGACGAGTTGCAGTTCATGATCAACATCGAGGGCGGCGTACTGGGCCTGTCACTCGGGCGCTCGACGGCGTTCGATCTGGCCGAGCAGGGCCGCTTGCTGTGTGTGCGCGACTGGGTGCTGGCGGCGATGCGTCGCCATGTGCAGCTGTTGCCGCCGCAGGGCGCGGGCGCTGAACCGGTCGTGGGCGATCTGGCAACGCTGCTCGACCGCTTCGACGCCCGCCTGACCGCGCGTGAAGTCGACACTGCGCGGCTGATTCTGCAGGGCTTTTCCAGCAAGGCCATCGCCCAGCAGATGGGTATTTCGCCGGAGACGGTGAAGGTCCATCGGCGCAATCTTTATCACAAGCTCAATGTGAACGGGCATGGCGAGTTATTTGCGCTGGTGCTGCGCCCATCCAACACCTGAACCACCAAAATCCCCTGTAGGCGTGAGCCTGCTCGCGATAGCGCCGGTTCATCCAGCACAGGGGGCGCTGACACACTGCTATCGCGAGCAGGCTCACTCCTACAGGGAGGGGCGTGTGTCAGATCAATCGAGGCGTTTGAAGACCAGGGCTTTCAGGCCGCTCTGCGGATCAACATCCGGAAACTCCGGCGGATTCTCCAGCCGCTGTTCAAAGCGCAAGCTCGGTGCCTCTTGGGTCACGCCATCAATCAGGAAGTCCGGGCCAAACGACGGATCATTCATGCACGCCAGCACCGTGCCTTGCGCTGTCAGCAGCTCCGGCAAGCGGCGCAGCACGCGCTGGTAATCCTTGGTCAGCAGAAAGCTGCCTTTCTGGAACGACGGCGGGTCGATGATCACCAGGTCGTACGGGCCGCTGTTGATCACCTTGCCCCAGGACTTGAACAGGTCGTGGCCGAGAAAACTCACCTTGCTCAGGTCATGCCCGTTCAACCGGTGATTGTCGCGGCCACGGCTCAGGGCGGCGCGGGACATGTCGAGGTTGACCACATGGCTGGCGCCGCCTTCGATGGCCGCCACGGAAAACCCGCAGGTGTAGGCGAACAGGTTCAGCACCCGTTTGCCGGCAGCCTGCTCGCGCACCCAGTTGCGCCCGTAACGCATGTCGAGAAACAGCCCGGCGTTCTGCTTGCGGCCCAGATCGACGCGGTACTGCAAACCGCCCTCAACGATGCTCATCTCGTCAATCTCGTTGCCCAGCAGCCATTGCGCAGTGCTTTGCGGCAGGTAACGGTGTTGCACCAGCAAGGTGTGCGCCCCGGACTGTTGCCATTCGGCCGAGGTGCTGATGTCGAGCAGCAAGTGCTTGAGCGCGTCGAGCTGTTCCGGCACCGGCTCCTTGAACAGCGAGACCAGCACCACGCCTTGCAGCCAGTCCACCGTCAGTTGTTCCAGTCCCGGCCAGCACCGCCCACGGCCATGGAACAGGCGACGGGTTTCGCTCGGTGCCGCGGCGAGTGCAGGCAGCAGATGGGCGCGGAGGGTGGCGAGGGCTTCTGGGTTCATCAGTCACGGTCGGCAAGCAAAAGGGCCGGCATTTTAACCACAAAATCTACCCGGTGAACGCCTGTCGCCAAGGGCCATTGACGACTGTTAAGAAAAGACCCGTATCAAAAATGAATTTATGCAGGGCGCGCTGCTCATACCAGATAAGCAGCGGATTCGAGCCGCTACATTGTTAATGCAATTCAGGGAGTGCCAGTTCATGAGTCCAACATCGACGGCGAGCGCGCACCTTCCTGGCGGGTTGATTCTGGTGGTTGAGGACGATCCGTTGATTCTGGAGTTTCTTTGCGAAATTCTTCAGGAGGAAGGGTTCAAGGTCGAGCCGCAGACCAGTGCTGATGCGGCGTCGCTGTATTTGGAAAAAAACGCGCCGGAAGTCGCGCTGCTGCTCACCGACATCACTATGCCGGGCATCCTCAATGGAGCCGATCTGGCCAACCTGGTCGGCGAGCGCTGGCCGGACAAACCGGTGATGGTCATGTCCGGTTATGAAACCCCGGAGACCTCCGGGGTCAAGCGCCCGGTGGCGTTCATCAAGAAGCCCTGGGCCATCGGCCAGTTGCTCGACTGCGTCGACAGCGCGTTCAAGTCCAAGGCCCCGCGCCTGCATTGAAGTACCGGGTCGAATCGCCGGGCAAAAATGCTACATTGCCCGGCCAACCCGCCCAGTCTTGTCAAAGGATGCGACCTTTTGTCTGCTCACGATAACGTCTTCGACCGCGCGTTCGGCGCGTTCCTGTTCGATATGGACGGTACCGTCCTCAACTCCATCGCCGCTGCCGAGCGGGTCTGGGCCGCGTGGGCTGAACGCCACGGCGTCGATGTCGAGACGTTCCTGCCGACCATTCACGGCGCCCGCGCCATCGACACCATCCGGCGCCTGAACCTGCCGGGGGTGGACGCCGAGGCGCAAGCGGCGTTCATCGCGCAGGCGGAGATCGAAGACGTGGAAGGGATCGTGCAGATTCCGGGCGCTGCGGTGTTTCTCGACAACCTGCCTGCCGAACGCTGGGCGATGGTGACGTCAGCGCCGCGGGATCTGGCGTTGCGGCGCATGGCAGCAGCGGGGATTGCCGAGCCTGCAGTGTTGATCACGGCCGAAGATGTGACGGCGGGTAAACCGGATCCGGCCGGTTATCGTCTGGCGGCGAAACGCCTTGGGCTTGAACCTCGTGACTGCCTGATTTTCGAGGATGCCGCTGTCGGCATCCAGGCCGCTGAAGCGGCGGGCGCAGCGTTGATGATCATCACCACGACGCACCAACATCCCCTCGAAACCACCCACGCAACCATCGACAGTTACGAAGCGCTCAGCGTCACCGTCAACAGCAACGGCCAGTTGCATCTGCAACCCAAATAAACCTGTAGGAGCTGCCGCTGGCTGCGATTTTTTGACTTTGATTGTGAAAAACAAGATCAAAAGATCGCAGCCTGCGGCAGCTCCTACAGTGGTTAATAGATGCCGGGCAGGAGTCGCCAGCTGCGCGCGCAATAAGCATCGTACTCAGCGCCAAACTGCCCGCGCAGCAGCGCCTCTTCCGAATGGATGCGGGCGATCAGCGGGATCAGAGTCAACGCCGCCAGAATCAACCCGACGCTGGAACGAAACGCCAGCGCCCACCCCATCGCGTTGACCACCAGCCCCAGATAGCTCGGATTGCGCAGGCGCGTGTAAATGCCGTCAGTGACCAGGCGATGCCCCGGTTGAATCGCCACCAACCCGCTGAACCGCCGGCCCAGCACAAACACCGGCCACAGCCGCAGCGCGCCGCCGACGATAAACAGCAACGCGCCGAGCCAGCGCACGCCTTCACCGCCGAAGGTCCAGAAGTCGATGCGGTCGCAATAGGCCGGCAGAAAACCGCTGACCAGCCCGATCACCCCGAACGCCGGAATCACCCAGCGATTGGCCCGGTCCTCGCGCTCGCCGGAACTCATGTTCACGTCGGTGAACAGCGACGCCACCACCATCAGCACGGTGGCCAGCGCAATCACCACCAGTGCCCCATGGGCAAAGAACACCGCCGGCCCGCCAATGCCCCACACCGCAAGGCCCAGGTAGGCGAGGGTGGTGAGCACCGCAACCACGATCATTTGCGCAGACATTTTCATGGTGATCTCTTAACAGGTGGCTGACATTTTCAGTGTAGGACGTCGCTGAACCCGTGAAGGCGTCCATGGATGTACCGGCCACTTCGTGAGCAAGCTCACTCCCACCCTTGATCACGGCCAGCGCCAAGCTCTCCCTCCTCCCTTCAAGTACCAGCATACAAGCGGGCTTGCTCGCGAAGGCGTCGGATCTGTTGCCAAGGGCCTTCGGTAACGCCGGTCGTCGGTCGGCAAGACCTTCAACCGGCCAATATCGGGTCTACGCTGATCCATTCCTTCCAATTGCCCGAGACGGGTGGTTGTTCCGTGCATTGCCAATCGAAGAGGTGAACCCATGAAAATCGACTTGAGTGGAAAACTGGCCATCGTCAGCGGCAGCACGGGTGGCATCGGTCTGGGCATCAGCCAGTCGCTGGCCGAAGCCGGCGCCACGGTCGTCGTGATCGGCCGGGAAACGGCCAAGGTCGAACAGGCGCTGGCGAGCATTCGGCAGAAGGTGCCGGATGCGCAGTTACGTGGTCTGACGGCGGATCTCGGGACCGCCGAAGGCGCGGAAAAACTGTTCGCCGCCGAACCGCGCGCGGACATTCTGGTGAACAACCTCGGAATCTTCGACGCGGTGGATTTCTTCGACACGCCAGACAGCGAGTGGACGCGATTCTACGAGGTCAACGTGATTTCCGGCGTGCGCCTGTCGCGCCATTACGTGCCGGCGATGGTCGAGCAGGGCTGGGGCCGGGTGATTTTCCTGTCTTCGGAATCCGGTGTGGCGACGCCGGCCGACATGCTCAACTATGGCGTGACCAAAAGCGCCAACCTCGCGGTGTCCCATGGCCTGGCCAAACGTCTGGCTGGCACCGGGGTGACGGTCAATGCGATCCTGCCAGGGCCGACCTTTACCGGTGGCGTGGAACACATGCTCAAGGACGCCGCGGCCGAGTCCGGTCGTAACCTGCGCGAAGAGGCCGACGCCTTTGTACGCAGGGCGCGCCCGACCTCGATCATCCAGCGCGTGGCCGATGTCGAAGAAGTCGCGCATCTGGTCACGTACATCGCTTCGCCGCTGTCCTCGGCCACCACCGGCGCAGCCCTGCGGGTCGATGGTGGCGTTGTCGACAGCATGGCGATCTGAACCCGAATTCTTCTGGAGAAACGTTAATTTATGGCAACTGCATCAGCAACGATCGACATCCCGGCCTCGGCCGATCAGGTCTGGCAATTGATCGGCGGCTTCAACACGCTGCCGGACTGGCTGCCGTTGATTGCCAAGAGTGAGCTGAGCGAAGGCGGGCGCGTGCGCACCCTGCAAACCGCCGATGGCGGTGTGGTGATCGAGCGTCTGCAAGCGTTCGACAACGCTGCCAGGACTTATAGCTATTCGATCGAACAGGCGCCGTTTCCGGCCACCGATTACCTGGCGACGATCAAGGTCGAAGCCCACGGGCAGGGCGCCCGGGTGACGTGGTCGGGCCGCTTTAGCGCCAAAGGTGTGAGCGATGAGGAAGTGGTGGCGTTGTTCAGTGGCATCTATCAGGGAGGGCTTGAAGCGTTGCGGGCCAACTACCCAACCTGATTTGACAAGGACCTAAATGTGGGAGCGAGCTTGCTCGCGAAGCGTTCGATCAATCAGCCTCTTCGCCGCCTGACACACCGCATTCGCGAGCAAGCCCGTTTCCACAGGGGGATCCATGTCATATCAGGAATTGGCGATCAAACGTTGCCGACAATCCAGCACCAGTTTCGCGCCCCCCAGCTCACTGCTGCCCACCTCAAGATTGAAGCCATGCAGGCTGACAATCGCCGCGACAATCGACAAGCCCAGGCCAAATCCGCTTTGCGGCTGCCCGCCCTCGGCCCGATAGAAACGCTGGAACACCGCCTCGCGCTCGGTCTCGGGAATCCCCGGCCCGGAATCGTGAACCTCGATCCGCGTGTGCCCACCGTCGTTCACACCGCGCAGGATCACCGTCCCGCCCGCCGGGGTGAACTTGATCGAGTTGCTCAACAGATTCGCCAGCGCCTCGAACAGCAGCGCCCGGTCACCATTCAAGGGTGGCAGGGTTTCCGGCATGTTCAGCACGAAGAGCAGTTCGCCTTCCTCGGCCAGCGGCAGGTAAAACTCATGCAGTTCTTCGAGCAATTTCACTGGATCGAGTTCGACAAACCCTGAGCGGCGCTGGCGGTCTTCCAGCTCGGAAATCCGCAGCAACCCGCGAAACCGCGCCATCAGCGTATCCGCTTCGGCCAGCACCAGGTCCAGTTGCGCCGCTTCCTGCGAACCTTCGCCGGCCTGCTGCTGCATGCGATACAACTGCGCGCGCAAACGCGTCAGCGGCGTGCGCAGGTCGTGGGCGATGTTGTCGCACACGCCTTTGACTTCATGCATCAGCCGTTCGATGCGGTCGAGCATGGCGTTGACGATGGCGGCCAGCATGTCCAGTTCATCGCGGCGGTTGGACAGCGGCAAGCGGTGGGTCAGGTCGCCGGCGACAATCGCCTGGGCGCTGTCCTGAATCGCGCGGATGCGGCGCATCGGTCGGCGACGCAGCAAATGCCAACCGGCAATCCCCGGCAGAATCGTCAGCGACACGCCCCAGAACAACGCATGCAGAATGATCCGCGTCACCGCGAACAGCGAGCCGTTGTCGCGCAACAACACCAGCCAGCGACCGTCGCGGGTCTGGGTCGCCACGGCGTCACAGCTGTCGGCGGGCAGGGTCGGGTCGTCGGAGTCGGCGCAGTCATCCAGCGTGTGGATCTTGCCGTCCAGCGGCAGGCCTTCGGGCAGTTGCTGCAAGGCGCCACCGAGGTACACGCCCCGGGCGTCGAACAGGCCATAGGCGTCGATGCCGCGGATGTCGAAGGTCATGCTGGCGGCGAGGGCTTCTTCCAGTTGCTCACCGCGAAAATGCGAAAACAGATGCTGACGTTGCATCAGCGAATGCTTGGCGAGGTTGTCGAGATAACTGGAGACCTCGAAATACATGACCCCCATGAGGATCGCGCTCCACGCCACGAACAGCGAACTGTACAGCGCCAGCAGACGACTGCTGGAAGAGCGCCAGCCGTCAGACGGGTTCGGCAATGACATAACCCGAGCCCCGTACCGTGCGAATCAGCGGAACATGGCCCGCGGCGTCGATCTTCTTGCGCAGACGACCGATGTGTACGTCGATCAGGTTGGTGCCCGGGTCGAAGTGATAACCCCAGACCTCTTCGAAAATCATCATCCGCGACAGGATCTGCCCACTGTTGCGCATGAGAAATTCCAGCAGCTTGTATTCGGTCGGCAGCAGCGTCAGCACCTGCTCGGCGCGGCGTGCTTCGTGGCTGATCAAATCCAGTTCGAGGTCGGCCACCTGCAACGTGGTGGCCTGAGTGGCGACGCTGTTCTGGCGGCGCAGCAGCACTTCCACGCGCGCGGCCATCTCGTCGGTGGCGAACGGCTTGGTCAGGTAGTCATCACCCCCGGCACGCAGGCCGCGCACGCGCTCATCGACATCGGAGAGGGCGCTGATCATCAGAATCGGCGTGGCCACGCCCATGGTACGCAGGGTAGTGACGATGGCCAGGCCATCGAGCTCCGGCAGCATGCGGTCGAGGGTGATCAGGTCGTAGTTGCCGCTGACGGCGCGGTCCAGGCCCTCACGGCCATTGTCGACCCAATCCACTTCCAGGCCGTGGCTGCTGAGTTCGGCGACGATTTCACGGGCGGTCACGGCATCGTCTTCGATGGTCAAAATACGAGTCATAGAGCAGGCCTTGATCGGTTCAAACGGAATGGCAGCATTTTGCCAAGTATTTTCCGGCGCGCTTTAAATTAACTTTCATGTATAGCCTGTCACCCACGCAAATTCGGGTAGCGCTGCCGATTTTCCGTCAATGCAGAAAACCCGCTGCTTTCAGTCCATTGTTGCAAATTGCAATGAGTGGAGAAGTTCAGTCTTTTTAACCTGTTGAAATTTAACGAATTATTTAGTGTTGTCGAATGGCACGGTCGCTGCAATTCCTCTGCTGACGAGTTGTAACACCATTTTTCATGCCTGGAGCACTACAACAATGAATAGATCCTCAGATGGGTTTTATCCTGCCTTCGAAGGAGAGTCGAGCAACGTGTCAGGCGTGTCCTGGGGCGCGATTTTCGCGGGCGCAGCGGCGGCCGCAGCATTGTCGATGATTTTGGTGCTGCTCGGCTTCGGTTTGGGATTCTCTGCCGTTTCACCTTGGGCCGGCGAGGGCGTCAGCGCCAAGAGCCTGGGGATTTCCACGATTGTCTGGCTGGCGTTGACGCAAATCATCGCTTCGGGTCTTGGGGGATACATCGCCGGCCGCCTGCGGGTGAAGTGGGCCAACATGCACGGTGATGAAGTGTATTTCCGTGATACCGCCCATGGCTTCCTCGCCTGGTGCGTGGCCACGTTGGTGACTGCGGTGCTGGTGGTGGGCTCGGTCAGCAGTGTGATCAGTGGCGGTGTGCAGGCCGGTGCCAGTGTCGCTGGTGGTGCAGCGGCTGCCGCGACACAGGCGGCCGGTACTGCCGCCGCGAACACCAACAGTGACCAGTACGGCTACTTCGTCGACAGCCTGTTCCGCGATGACCGTCCAGCATCGGTCAGCGATGACGCTGCCCATGGCGCGGTGACCCGGATCTTCGCCCAGAGCCTGGCCAACGGCCAACTCAGCCCTGAAGACCGTACCTACCTTGCGCAACTGGTCGCCCAGCGCACCAACCTGAGTCAGGCCGATGCCGAACGTCGTGTCGATGAGGTCTACGCCCGCACTCAGAAAGCCATTGCCGACGCCAAAGTGAAAGCCCGGCAGGCGACTGATACCGCCGCCAAAGTCGCTGCCTGGACCTCGCTGTGGATGTTCATCGCGCTGCTGGCCGGTGCGTTCTTCGCCAGCCTCGCCGCTACTTTCGGCGGTCGTCGCCGGGATGCGGTCGAGTACGTTGAAGTCCAAACCTATGCCACTACGACCACTGTTCGTTAACGCTCAATAAGGAGAATCGCCATGCGCTCACTACTGCTGTTTTTCCTCGGTGTCCCGATCCCGATCATCATCCTGATTGCGCTGTTCGTACACTGATCCAAATGCTCTATGATCCAAATGCTCTATTGAGGCCCATGCCTCGGCCGCTTTCACTTCACGGTGCAAGCGGCTTTTTGCTTTCCGGGGTTCAACAAGGCGAGAATCGGCGGCTGGAGCGCAACGCTCCATCCCCGGATCTCTCTACTTAAGGAAAAGCACGTTGGACAAGAAGGAAATCAAACGTCAGGCAATGCAGATGCTGGAGGCCGGGCGCTCGAAAACCGAGAC
This sequence comes from Pseudomonas sp. MG-9, assembly GCF_018729515.1. Lineage (NCBI taxonomy): Bacteria > Pseudomonadati > Pseudomonadota > Gammaproteobacteria > Pseudomonadales > Pseudomonadaceae > Pseudomonas > Pseudomonas sp. MG-9. The sequence goes on along the minus strand of NZ_JAHHZH010000003.1, from coordinate 188,418 downwards.
CTTCAAGGCGTTGTCCGGTGGTGCGGTCAAGGACAAGGTCCTGGCCTACTGGATCGGCTCGCGCCCGGATCCGCAATTGCTTGAGCGGCATGCCGGCAAGATCAAGGTATTGCTCGGGCTGATCTACGTGCAGGCATTGATCGGGCTGGTGGGCGGTTATTTACTGGGGCTGACGATCAGCGACGGTCTTGCGTTCGTCCTCGGGTTGCTGGCCGGTAGTGTGCCGTTGTTGTTCGCCTGGGGTTTCCATCGCCACTCGGCGCAGACCTACACCGTGTACATGCTGCTTTCGATCAGCCAGATGCCACGGCTGTTCAAGGATTACGCCGAAGACCCGGTGTCGGTGATCATCGGTGTGGTGACGACGCTGGCGATGGTGTTTTTCGTGGCGTGGGTGAAAAACCTGCTGTTTCCCGACCTCGGTTTCATGGGTTCGAAAAAGATCAAAGGGCAGTTCGTCTTCTCCAACTGAGATCGTTGAACAACCCGACCGCTTTCACTGGCCTGGATCAATATTTCGTCGGGCGACTTCGCCTAACGTAAATGATCCAGGCCTTTGCTGAGGTATGAACTACAGTGCTTCTCGCGCATCTTGTTGCGCTGACGAAGTATCCGCGCCGACGTCTCCAATCAAAGCAATAACAGCGTCGACACGGTGTAGTGCAGCAAGGAGCTGACACCACCTCAACCGAACCTTCACGGATGAACATTGCAATGCACTGCCTAGAAAGAACCTTCGATATCCAGCCCCTGACCCAGGCGGATATGACTGTCCACATCAACGGCCAGCCGGTCACCGCTGCTATTGGCGAAACCGTGCTCAGCGTTATCCAGTCCCTCGGCGTGCGCCAGGTCGCACGCAATGATCATGACCAGATCAGCGGAGCCTACTGCGGCATGGGCGTGTGCCAGTGCTGCCTGGTGAAAATCAACGGCCGCCACAAGCGCCGCGCCTGCCAGACCGTGGTGCGCGACGGCATGCAGATTGAAACCCGGGTCAATCGCATCAACGAGCAGGAGGTCGTATGAGCCAGCAACCGGTGATCGTCGGCGGCGGTCCGGCGGGGATGGCAGCGGCCATCGAACTGGCGCGCCACGGGGTGCGTTGCACCGTGCTCGAAGAAGCTTCGCGCCTCGGCGGGGTGGTCTATCGCGGGCCGCTGCGTGATGGCGTGCAGCTGGATTATCTGGGGCCTCGTTATTCCGAGGCGCTGGGCAAACTGCACGGTGACTTCCAGGAACAGGCCGGGTTGATCGACGTGCGCCTGAACCACCGCGTGGTCGGCGCCGAAGGCACTCGCGCACTGGTAGTGCTGGATGGCGACGAGCAACTGCACGAAATCCATTACCCGCAATTGCTGTTGGCCGCCGGATGCCACGAGCGCAGCGTGCCGTTCCCGGGCTGGACGTTGCCGGGGGTGATCATGCTGGGCGGTCTGCAACTGCAAATCAAAAGTGGCGTGGTCAAGCCGCAGGGGCCGGTGATCATCGCCGGCACCGGGCCGTTGCTGCCGCTGGTGGCGACCCAGCTGCACGCGTCCGGCGTCAAAGTCGCGGGCGTTTATGAAGCCTGCGCATTCGGCAAGATCGCCCGCGAAAGTCTGGCGCTGCTGAACAAACCGCAGCTGTTCCTCGACGGTTTGAGCATGCTCGCCTACCTGAAACTGCACGGCATCCCGATGAACTACGGCTGGGGCGTGGTCGAAGCGCACGGCGACGGCGAGCTGAAAAGCGTCACGGTGGCACCGTACTCGGCCACCTGGGAGCCGGACCTGACACGCATCGAGCGCTTCGAAGCCCAGACCCTGGCCGTTGGCTACGGCTTCATTCCGCGCACCCAGCTCAGTCAGCAGATGGGCCTGGATCACGGTTTCAGTGACGACGGCTACCTGCGCGCCAACTCGAACACCTGGCAGCAAAGCAACGAGCCGCACGTGCACCTGGCCGGCGACATGGGCGGGATTCGCGGTGGTGAGGCGGCGATGCTCGCCGGCAAGATCGCCGCGACCTCGATCCTGCTGCAACGCGGGATTATCGAAGAAGATCTGGCGCGGGTGCGTCGCGACCGCTTCCTGAGCAAACTGAAAACCATCGTGCGCTTTCGTGCAGCGGTGGACCGCTACACCGAACGCGGCGTCGGCCAGACCGCGCTGCCGGCCGCGGACACAGTGATCTGCCGCTGCGAACACGCCACCCGCGCCGACATCGATCGGGCGCTGGAGCAGGGCGTGCAAGACATCGCCAGCCTGAAGATGCGCACCCGGGTGAGCATGGGCGATTGTCAGGGGCGGATGTGCGTCGGCTACTGCAGCGACCGCCTGCGTCAGGCCACCGGCCGCAAGGACGTCGGCTGGCTGCGTCCGCGCTTCCCGATCGATCCGATTCCTTTTTCTGCGTTCCAGTCCGTCGGCACGGAGGCCGCTTCCCATGAGTAAGTTCTACGACGTGATCATTGCCGGTGGCGGCGTGATCGGGGCGTCCTGCGCCTATCAATTGTCCAAGCGCCAGGGCCTCAAGGTCGCGCTGATCGATGCCAAGCGTCCGGGCAACGCAACGCGCGCCTCGGCTGGCGGCTTGTGGGCCATCGGCGAGTCGGTGGGACTGGGTTGCGGGGTGATTTTCTTCCGCATGATGTCGGCCAACCGCAAGCGCGAAACCCAGGGTGCGGCGGTGGCGGTGGACGCTAGCACGCCGCACATCCTGCCGGAGTCGTTCTTCGATTTCGCCTTGCAGTCCAACGCGCTGTACCCGGCGCTGCACCGTGAGCTGAAAGACAATCACGGGATGGATTTCAAGTTCGAAAAGACCGGGTTGAAATTCGTCATTTATGACGACGAAGACCGGCTCTACGCCGAGCACATTGTTGGCTGCATTCCGCACCTGGCCGATCAAGTGCGCTGGCTCGATCAGGCCGCATTGCGTGAGTCAGAGCCGAGTGTCAGCCACGAAGCACGCGGGGCGCTGGAGTTTCTCTGCGATCACCAGGTCAGCCCGTTCCGCCTCGCCGATGCCTACATGGAAGGCGCGCGGCAAAATGGCGTGGACATCTTCGTCAACACCAATGTCACGGGTGTGTTGCATCACGGCAGCCGTGTGACCGGTGTGCAAACGGCCGAGCAGGGCGTGTTCCACTGCAAGACGCTGATCAACGCCGGTGGTGCCTGGGCGGCGGACTTGAGCGAGTGGGCGACGGGTATTCGTATCCCGGTGAAACCGGTCAAGGGCCAGATCCTGCTGACCGAACGCATGCCGAAGATCCTCAACGGCTGTCTGACCACCAGCGATTGCTATGTGGCGCAGAAGGACAACGGCGAGATCCTGATCGGTAGCACCACCGAAGACAAAGGCTTCGACGTTACCACCACCTACCCGGAAATCGCCGGGCTGGTGCAGGGCGCGGTGCGCTGTCTGCCGGAGCTCAAGGATGTCAACCTCAAACGCACCTGGGCCGGCCTGCGCCCGGGCTCGCCGGATGAGCTGCCGATCCTCGGGCCGATGCGTGGGGTGGAGGGTTACCTGAATGCCTGCGGACACTTCCGCACCGGCATCCTGACCTCGGCGATCACCGGGGTGCTGCTGGACAAACTGGTCAATGATGAGCCGCTGCCACTGGATATCACACCGTTCCTGGCGGACCGGTTTGAGACTGCTTCGGTCAAGCAAGAGCGCGAGCTGGAACTGGCTTAATCTCACCCACAATCCCTGTAGGAGTGAGCCTGCTCGCGATGGCGGTCTTTCAGAGAAAGAGGTATCTGCTGATAGATTGCAAACGCGAGCAGGCTCACTCCTACAGTAGTCGAGTCGTACCGGTCATTTGCGCACTACGCCGAACCTTGTGGGAGTGAGCCTGCTCGCGATGGCGGTCTTTCAGAGAAAGAGGTATCTGCTGATAGATTGCCATCGCGAGCAGGCTCACTCCTACAGTAGTCGAGTCGTACCGGTCATTTGCGCACTACACCGAACCTTGTAGGAGTGAGCCTGCTCGCGATGGCGGTCTTTCAGAGAAAGAGATATCTGCTTATAGATTGCAATCGCGAGCAGGCTCACTCCTACAGTAGTCGAGTCGTACCGGTCATTTGCGCACTACACCGAACCTTGTGGGAGTGAGCCTGCTCGCGATGGCGGTCTTTCAGTGAAAGAGAGATCTACTAATAGATTGCAATCGCGAGCAGGCTCACTCCTACAGTAGTCGAGTCGTACCGGTCATTTGCGCACTACGCCGAACCTTGTAGGAGTGAGCCTGCTCGCGATGGCGGTCTTTCAGAGAAAGAGGTATCTGCTGATAGATTGCAATCGCGAGCAGGCTCACTCCTACAGTAGTCGAGTCGTACCGGTCATTTGCGCACTACACCGAACCTTGTAGGAGTGAGCCTGCTCGCGATGGCGGTCTTTCAGAGAAAGAGATATCTACTGATAGATTGCAATCGCGAGCAGGCTCACTCCTACAGTAGTCAAGTCGTACCGGTCATTTGCGCACTACGCCGAACCTTGTGGGAGTGAGCCTGCTCGCGATGGCGGTCTTTCAGAGAAAGAGGTATCTGCTGATAGATTGCAATCGCGAGCAGGCTCACTCCTGCAATTGGAATTGTGCTGAAGTCAGGACTGGCGCGATTCCTCTTCCAGTTGATCCGATTCGAACAACCGCGCCAGTTCCGCCCGGGCTTCCTGGGCGGTCTGCAGGACTTTGGCCGCGTCGTCGTAAACCGCGTGCTGGGCTTCCAGTACCTGTTCGTCGTGGTGTTTGAAGCGCTTGATCCGCGCATCGGCCTGGGCCTGGGTCAGACCGAGGCCGACCAGCGTGCGGCGGCTCATTTCCAGACTGGAGTAATAGGTCTCTCGAATCGGATCGGCGCCGACATCGACCAAACGGTGTACGTGCTGACGGTTACGCGCCCGGGCGATGATTTTCATGTGCGGATACAGCTTGCGCACGATCTCGGCGGTCTTGATGTTGGTCTCCGGATCGTCCGTGGCAATCACAAAATATTCCGCCTCGCCGACCTTGGCCGCATTGAGAATTTCCGGGCGCATCGGGTCGCCGTAAAACACCGGCACACCGCCGAAGCTGCGCGACAGTTCGATGGTTTCCACCGAGGTGTCCAGCGCCACGAACTTGATGTTCTGCGCCCGCAGAATCCGCGCCACGATCTGGCCCATCCGGCCCATGCCGGCGATCACCACTCGCGGCGCCTCGGTGTCGATTTCGCGGAATTTCTCCGGGACCTCCACCGGCTGCACTTTCGGGCTGACCAGTCGCGCACAGATCAACAGCAGCAACGGCGTCAACGCCATCGACAGGGTGATGGTCAGCACCAGCAGGTCATACAGACGCGGTTCGAACAGGCCCTGATCGCGACCGATCTTGAACACCACAAAGGCAAATTCACCACCGGCCGCGAGCACGATGCCCAGGCGAATCGCACTGACTTTATTCAGCCCGCCGGCCAGACGCCCGACCACAAACAGCAGCGGCAACTTCAGACCGATCAGCAACAGCGTCAGGCCCAGCACGGTGATCGGTGCACTCAGCAGCAGGCTCAGGTTCGCGCCCATGCCGACGCTGATGAAAAACAGCCCCAGCAGCAGGCCTTTGAACGGTTCGATCTGCGCTTCCAGTTCATGGCGATATTCCGAATCCGCCAGCAGCAGGCCGGCGAGAAACGCCCCGAGTGCCATCGACACCCCGACCAGATCCATCAGCCACGCGGTGCCGATCACCACCAGCAATGCGGTGGCGGTGGACACCTCCGGCAGACCGGTTTTTGCCACCACGCGAAACACCGGACGCAACAGATAACGCCCGCCGACCACCACCACGGCGATCCCGCCGAGTACCTGCAAACCATGATTCAGGCTGCCCGCGCTGCTGGTGTCGTGAGCGCCACCGGCGAGCATCGGCACCAGCGCGATCAACGGGATCGCCGCGATGTCCTGAAACAGCAGAATCGCAAACGCCAGTCGCCCATGAGGGCTGGTCAGTTCCTTGCGTTCGGCCAGGCTTTGCAGGCCGAATGCGGTGGACGACAGCGCCAGGCCCAGGCCGAGCACAATGGCACTGTTGAGCGGCTGACCGAACACGTACAACGCCAGCACGCCGATCACCGCAGCGGTCAGCAGCACCTGCGCCAGCCCGACACCGAACACCGATTTGCGCATCACCCACAACCGACGTGGCGACAGTTCAAGGCCGATGATGAACAGCAGCAACACCACACCCAGTTCCGAGATGTGCGCAACGCTTTGCGGATTGCCGATCAGGCCAAGCACCGACGGGCCGATGATCACCCCCGCCAGCAGATAACCGAGCACGGCGCCCAATTGCAGACGTTTGGCCAAGGGCACGGTGAGCACCGCGGCGAACAGAAACACGACAGCGGCTTGTAACAGGTTGCCTTCATGGGGCATGGGTTTACTCCTGACAGCGGTACGGCGGGGGCGTCAAGGATAAAGGCTGATTCCCTGTCACACCACAGGCGCTCGGGGCAGCGATTTTCCACCAGGACCTTTTCAGATCGGTGAATGTTTTATGCCAATAACGTTAGGCAACTTAAAAGTTGTCGCATTGCCATCATCGAATTACGGATGCTTTGACAGTTCACGGGCGATGTGAAGTTATACTTTTGTCTTGGGTGATGTGGCGGTGATATTGCCGAGCAATTGCCTGATAACTCGATAATCGCTGGCGATGGACGAAGTTCCCAATGTGAGAGTTCGATGGAGGGTTGCGTGTACCAGATAGTTCATGGCATGCGATTTACCATTAAATGTTTGTTACAAGGATTGACAAGGCAAGGGCTCCGAACCTACTATTTTTCACCCAAGATGCTGGCTGTTTATAACGGCCGTAATGAAAGCGACCAGGATGGCCGCGCGAAGTTTTCATAAGGAATTGAAACTTGTATCTGGATTCCATTGGATCGGAACCCCTGCGATTTCAGCTCGATCAGCTCATTTCCTGTTTTTTCCAGGGTGTGGCACATGATCGTGCACAGACTGACATCGTGGCGTCATTGTCACGTCGCCAAATTCATGACAATCACTTGGCAGAGTCCCGGAGAAGCGCGGATTCAGCCGGGTTCATCATTTCAAAAAACCGAAAGGTCCCTGTGCAGCAGCTTGCCCTTCAAGCCGCAGGTGATGCCTTCTTGAACGGTTCATAACCTCAGCAACTTCAGTTAAACCGGATCGCCGCGAGCCGTCGCACGCTTATAAAAGCGTCACTCTCGCCTGAGCGAATTCGCCAGTCTGAAGTTATGTTCGCCGAGGCGAGAAAGTACATCTATTTAAAGTAAAGTTTTCATAAGGGATTGAAAATTTGTACCTGGATTTCTTGCTGTCTGTTTAAAAAGACTGAATTAACTTGATGTGCTCCCGAGAAATCGCGGAGCCGTATGAGTGTGTCTTGCCAGGTGGCCCGCAGGTACTTGTTTCCCCCGAGTTTCCGTCGTTCAGCGGTCGAAAATTTTGATGCAACCTCTGCTGTAGTGCGCAAATAAGCATATTTAATGTGAAGTTTTCATAAGGATTTGAAACTGTGTACTTGGATACCATTGATTCAGAACATCAACGCCTGCAACCCGACAAATTGGCGACTGATGAAGCTCACGCGGTATTGGCGCGAATCGAGCAATATGACAGTCGCTCGATGTATTGCCGGGAACACGCGCAGCCCAACGAACGGATCTTTTTGAGCGGTCAGCAGGCGCTGGTGAGATTGCTGCTGTCGCAGGCTGAACTTGATCGATCCAACGGCGTTCGCACGGCGGGATTCGTCAGTGGTTATCGCGGCTCGCCGCTGGGCGGCGTGGACCGCGAGCTGGTCAAGGCCAAGGCCGTCCTGGAGAACGCGAACATTCGCTTTCTGCCGGCGATCAACGAAGACCTGGCGGCCACAGCCCTGATCGGCACCCAGCGTGTGGAAAGCGATCCGCAGCGTTTGTATGACGGCGTGTTCGGCATGTGGTACGGCAAGGGGCCGGGGGTCGACCGTTCCGGTGACGCGATCAAACACGGCAGTTCCTATGGTTCGTCGCCCAACGGCGGCGTGCTGGTGGTCACCGGCGACGATCACGGGTGTGTATCGTCATCGATGTCGCATCAGTCCGACCGCACGCTGATTGCCTGGGGCTTGCCGGTGATTCACCCGGCGGGGCTGGCCGATTATGAACGCTGCGGCCTGTGGGGCTGGGCGTTATCCCGGGCCTCCGGGTTATGGGTGGGTTTCAAGGCGATCACCGAGACCGTCGAGGCCACCAGTTCTGTCGAGTCGATCCCGCTTCCCGAGTTCGTCACCCCGCAGATCGATCCGGGCCCGGACGGCCTGCATTGGCGCTGGCCGGACCTGCCGGGCATGCAGATCGAGCGCCGGACCGCGTTCAAGTTCGACGCCGCCCGGGTGTTTGCCCTGGCCAACCCGATCGACACCGCCGTCACTGCGCCTGCGCAACCGGCGCTGGTCATCGCAGCAGTCGGCAAGGCTTATGGCGATGTGCGCCAGGCCTTGCAGCAATGCGGCATCTCCCTTGAACAACTGGAAAACGCCGGCGTTGCGCTGCTGAAGATCAACCTGGTCTATCCGCTGTCACCGGTGCTGGAGGCCTGGACCCAGCGCGCCGGCAAGGTGCTGATCATCGAAGAGAAGCAGGCGATCGTCGAAGAACAGCTCAAACAGAGGTACTACAACGCAGCGCATGATCAGCGTGCGGTGATCATCGGCAAGACCGACGAACACGGCCAACCGCTGATCTCGGATCATGAGGAGCTGCGCCCGTCGCGTATCGCCGCATTGCTCCAGCAGCGCCTGCAAGGTTTGGGCATCGACCTGAGCCTGCCGGATTTCTGGTGCGTGCCCAGCGTCTCGCGGGTCGAAGACTGGATCCGGCGCACGCCCTATCTATGCTCCGGTTGCCCGCACAACACCTCGACTCAGGTGCCCAAGGGCAGTGAAGCGCGGCTCGGCATCGGCTGCCACGCGATGGCCGCGCGCATGCCGGAACGCTCGACCACCGGCAGCGTGCAGATGGGCGGGGAAGGGGTCGACTGGCTGGGCCAGGCACCGTTCGTGCAGACCCCGCACATCTTCCAGAACATCGGCGACGGGACCTTTTTCCACTCCGGATTCCTCGCCGTGCGTCAGGCCATCGCGGCCGGTGCGACCCTCACCTACAAGCTGCTCTACAACGACGCGGTGGCCATGACCGGCGGCCAACCAATCGACGGCAAGCTCACGGTGAAGAAGGCTGTTGAGCTGCTCAAAGCCGAAGGCGCGCAGCGGATTGTGGTGGTGGCCGACGACCTGCAGCGCTATCAGGCGCATGACAGCCTGCCCCAGGGCATCGAAGTGTTTCACCGTGAAAAGCTGGAAGACGTGCAGTTGCAACTGCGCGACACCCGTGGCGTCAGCGTGCTGATTTTCGATCAGGTCTGCGCCGTCGAAGGGCGTCGGCGCAAGAAGCAACTGCCAGCACCCGTGGTGAAGACTGAAGTGGTGATCAACGAGGCGGTCTGTGAAGGCTGCGGCGACTGCCAGGTCAAATCCAATTGCCTGTCGGTGATCCCGGTGGAGACGCCGTTCGGCGCCAAACGCCGGATCGATCCACACTCGTGCAACACCGATCTGTCGTGCATCAAGGGGTTCTGCCCAAGCTTCGTGACAGTGACCGGCAAACCACGGCGACTTCCGCGCAAACTGGCCGACAGCGCCCAGGTGCTGGCGCGGGCCGAAGCGCTGGCGCTGCCGTCCGTACAGCGTTCGCTCGACGTGCCGTATGAAATGCTGCTGGTGGGGGTTGGCGGCACCGGTGTGGTGACCGTGGCGCGGGCAATTGCCATGGCTGCCCACCTGGATGGGCGTGCGGTCAGCGTGCTCGACTTCACCGGTTTCGCGCAAAAGGGCGGCGCGGTGTTGAGCCACGTGCGTCTGGCCGGCGATGCCGATGCGTTGCACCAACACCGCATCGACATCGGTGGTGCCGACCTGCTGCTCGCTGCCGATCTGGTGGTGGCCAGCGAAGACGATGCGCTGGCAACGCTGCGACCGAACAAAACCGTGGTCATCGCCAACAGCGCCCTGACCCAGACCGGCGCGATGCTGCGCAATACCCAACTGGGTGTTGAAACCGACGCGATTCAAGCGTTCCTGAAACAAAAGGTCGGCGCCGGGCACTTCCACAGCCTCGATGCCGCTGAGTTGGCGAACACCTTGGTCAGCCCGATGCAAGCCAACATGCTGTTGCTCGGTTACGCCTGGCAGAAGGGCACGGTGCCGGTGTCGCTGCCCGCGCTGAAAAAGGCCATCGACCTGGCCGGCAGCGCCGCCGCCAACCATCTGGCCTTCGCCTGGGGCCGGTTGTGGGCGCAGGACTCAGCCTTCGTTGCGCCTTATCTGGATCAGCCAGTGGATGCCGTGTCGACGATTGCGATCCGCGACATCAGCGACATGCGCGGCCGCCGCGAAAGCCTCGAACAACTGATCAACAACCGTAGCGAGTTCCTCATCGGCTACCAGAACGCAGCGTATGCGGCGCGTTATCGCAAGGTCATCGAGCAACTGCGCACGCTGCCGGCGGCCGGTGATGACAGCGCGCTGACCCACGCGGTGGCACGCAACCTGTTCAAGCTGATGGCCTACAAGGACGAGTACGAAGTTGCACGGCTGCTCACCACTCGCCGTTTCACCGACTCGCTGAAAGCCCGGTTCGACGGCGGCATTCGCCTGAAATTCCACTTTGCTCTGCCGCTGCTGCGCAAGAATCAGGAAAGCACTGGCGAGCCGAAAAAGATCGCCTTCTCCGGCTGGATCCTGCCGCTGTTGAAGGTCCTGGCCAAGGGCCGCGTGTTGCGCCACACCCGGTTCGATCCGCTGGGTTATTCCGCCGAGCGTCGCGAAGAGCGCCGCTTGCTCAGTGATTACGAACAAACCTTGCAACGCCTGCTGCCGAAATTGAACTCGGAGAGTCTGCCGGCGTTCGTTGCCTGGGCGAGCCTGCCGGATTCGATTCGCGGTTACGGCCACGTCAAGGATCGTTCGATCGCGGCGGCCCGTCTGCGCGAGAAAGACCTTATCGAGCAGATTCTGGCAGACAAACCGGTCATTCACGGTGTCGAGTCATGGCATCCATCCACCGTCATCGCCAGGCAACGGAGCGCAGAGGAACGCGACGTGATGGAAGCCTCCTGACCGGAGGCGATCGCCAGTCCCGCACAACAAGAAATACAACAACTACCGAGATGAGCTGACCACGATGAATAACGACAGCATTTCCCCCGACCTCCTGCACAAGGGTTCGGCTGACGACGTTTTGATTGGCGCACCCAGAGACGCGCTACCGCTGTATGTGAACGAAGCCCTGATCGAGGCCAACGGGCATAACCCGTTGGTGCGCAACTATGTCTCCTGCGCCAACCCGCAGCGCCGCTTCGAGATTGCGCCCGACCTGCAGAAGAAGAGCCGGATGGACGGCGTGGGCGCCGACGATGAATGGAACCGGGTGAGGGCGCTGCCTTACCAGAGCGTTGCCGCGCAATTGCAGTCGGCTGACGCCGGGATCGACAACCTGGAGTTTGCCGTCGCCGCCCTGTGCGAATCGATTCCGCCGATTCGCCGCGCCAGTTCGTTCCGCTTCATCAATAACGCTGACAACTACTTTTTCTACCGCAAGGCGCATGAACATGTGCCGGGGACGATGTTCATCGAAGCGGCGCGCCAGGCGGTCTATCACCACTTGTACCACCACACCGAGCATGCGCGCGGCGCCGTCACCGTCAGCGTCAATGAGCTGAACGCGAGCTTCTTCGCTTACGCCGAGCTGATGTACCCGGTCGAACTGGTGGTCGACAACATGACCCCGAGCGATGCCACGTCGCCGAAGAAAATCCATCTGCGGGTCGCGTTCTATCAACGCCAGACGCTGTTCGCCACGGTCGACACCAAAGCCACCGTGATCGATATGCCGCTGTTCGAAAAGACCCGCAATATCTTCATCTACTCCAACGACTGGTTTGCACCGCTGCAGCCATCGAAGCTGGCCTGCACGATCAGCGACGCCAAGGGGCACAAGGTGCCGGTGCAGCTGTTGGGTCTGGGCAAGAGCGGTTGCGTGACGACCACGGCGGATCTACCCGACCCGGTGACCCTGAATATCGTCTACGAAGGCAAATTGAGTTTCATCACCCACGTGCGCCGCGCCGGGCAGGGCACACAGGCGGCGTGGGACTTTGCCGAGGTGGATTTCAATGGCCTGCAGGTGATCAGCGACATGATCAAGCGCGGCTTCGTCCACCTCGATGAGCCGGCCCTCGCGGCGCTGAAACAATGATCGTGGACAACCACAGCTTCCCGGCGGCCACGCAGGCGCTGCATTTCGGCGCGCAGGCGGTGGCGAAGAATCGGCTGTATTTTTCCTCGCTCGGCATGGACCTGTGTGACGAACACGGCTTCCCGCTGCCGGCGTTTTTCTCGGTCTATCAAGCCTTGATGGACGGCGGTGCCGGTTTTGGTTTTCTCGGCAATGCCAGCGTCGACGCCGATGCGCGCTACAACAGCCGAGGTCTGCGTCTGACCTCGGCAGCCCACGCGCAGGCCCTGCGTCCGTTGTTTGAAGCGGCGCGGGCGCGGGGTTTCCCGTTGGGGGTGCAACTGCAGCATTACGGGCCGCAGTCCCTACCGTCGAAGCAGGGGATTATTCTGACCCCCAGCGCCATCGCGTCCCCGACCATCCTCAGCTCCTATCCCGAGGCACGGGCGGTGGCGATGACGGACGCGCAGATCCAGCGCTGCATCGAACAGTTCTGTGTCGCCGCCCGCTACGCGCAGCAGGCCGGCGCCACATTGATCCAGTTGCAGGCGTCCAACGGCTATTTGATCAGCAGCTTCCTGTCGCCCAAGACCAACCAGCGCGAGGACGACTGGGGCGGCACGCCGCTCAAGCGCGCCAGGCTGTTGCTGGCGATTGTCGACGGCATTCGCCAGGCCACCGACCACAAGGTCGCGGTCACCGTGCGCCTGGGCATGGACGACGGCCTCGGCGCGCAAGGGCAGCACGCCGCGTTGCTGGGTGATGTCGTCGCCGCGCTGGAGGCCAGCGGGGTGGCGGCGATTACCTGTTCGCTGGGCATCAGCGAGACCTTCCGCTTCTTTTTCAAAAACACCGAACAGGCCCTGGCCATGTCGCGCAACGGCTGTCGCTATCTGAAGCGTTTCGTGCGAATTCCGCTGGGGTTCACCGGCTCGGTCGCGGACGTGGCGCAAGCCGATGAAATCATCGCCAGCGGCGATGCCGATTTCGTCGGGTTCGGCCGCGCCATGCTCGCCGACAACCACTTTGTTGCCAAGCAACTGGCGGGCCGAGCGGATCAGGTCCACCGCTGCCGAGGCGATGCCTTTTGCTTCCGCGACAAAAAAGACCCCATGGCCGAGCGCGTGTACTGCTGCGTCAATCCTGAGTATCGACGGCCCGAACAACTACAACAGCACTATGAGGAAACCCTGAAATGAACTTCAACGCCAAGATCGCCCTCGTTGTCGGCGGCACACGCGGGATCGGTTTCGATGTCAGCCAGAAGCTGATCGACGCCGGCTGCATCTGCTACATCACCGGCCGCAACGAAGACGATGGCTTGACCGCGCAAAGTCGTCTCGGCGAAAACTGCACATTCATCAAAAGCGACGTCACCGATGAGGCCTCGGTGATCGAGCTGTTCCGCGTCATCAATGACAAGCACGGTCGCCTTGATCTGGCCGTCAACAATGCCGGCGTTACATCCAGGCATGCGCCGATCCGCGACATGGATTTCCCTGACTGGAAGCGCGTGCTGGAGATCAACCTGCTGGGCCCGCTGCTGTTGCTCAAGCACGAGACCAACCTGATCTCCAGACACGCCGGCGGCTCGATTGTGAACGTCTCGTCCTGCGCCGGTCTGCTCGGGGTTGCCAGGCAAAGCGCTTACTCCACCAGCAAGGCGGCGCTGAACATGCTGACCCAGGTCTGCGCGATTGAATGCGCCGAAGAAGCCTTGCCTGAACGGCATTCGATTCGGGTCAACGCCGTGTGCCCCGGCCCGACGCTGGGCGGCATGAACTCCGAAGAACGGCTGAAGGCCAACCCGGAATCGACCAAGCACAAGTTGCAGGTGACGGCGATGAAGCGTTTCGCCAATCCGGGCGAGATTTCCGCTGCGATCCTGTGGCTGTTGAGCGATGCGTCTTCGTTTGTCACCGGCACCGTGATGCCGGTCGACGGCGGTTTTTCCGCCGGTAAATTCTGATGCACACGGTCAAGCGCAATCCAGGCACGGGATCCCGCGAGAAGGGCAGGCAGCGGGTGTTCATCACCGGCGTGAGCAGCGGCATCGGCGAGGCGCTGGCGCAACTGCATCTGCACAACGGCCACACGGTTTTCGGTACTTCGCGGCGTCAGCCCTATGGCCTGATGGACCATCCGAATTTCCATTTTCGGCCGTTCGACCTCTCCCGGCCGAGCGAGATGGGCGAGCTGTTCAAGGACAACCTGGCCAGCGTTCTGGAGCAGGGCGTCGACAGAGTTTTCTTGAATGCCGGAGTCAGCGGAAACGTGCCGGGGCGTGGCGGGGAGTTTTCGCTGGACGAATTGCAGCATGTGCTCAACGTCAACGTGCTGGCCAACAAAGCCATTCTTGACTTGATGCTGTCGGCAGCACAGCGGCCGGCGACCTGCGTGCTGTCGGCCTCGATGGCCGGCGTGCGCTTTCGTGCGGGCACGTTGCCGTACAGCCTGTCGAAAGCCGCGTTGGCGGCATTGGCCGGCGTTTATGCCGAGGAGAATCCGGAAGTCTTCTTCGCCGTGCTCGGCCTGTGCAATGTCGACACCGGTCTGTCGCGGCAGGTGAGTTTCAGCCAGCGCACCGCCGACTTCGCCGACCTCAAGTCGCTGCAGCAACGGGCCCTGGCGCCCGGCTACATGGTCTCGCCGGCGCAACGTGCAAAAGACATTCTGGCGGTGATTGACGCGCCGGATGCCTACGGGATCAAGAGCGGGATATTCGTCGACATGCGCACGGCGCTGGCCGATCACCAGAAAGCCAATCAGCCATTGTCTCAAGCGTAGTGAACGCAGGGACCTGCATCAGCCAATAAAGGAATGTTGGAATGTTCAATCTAGTCAAAGCGCTGACCGAGTCAGCCGTTCGGCAACAGGATCTGTTGTTGAACACCCCGATCGATCTGTCCCGTGGCGAAGACAGCCGCCTCTACGGCGTGGACGGCAGCATCGACTCCCTGACCCTGGTATCGATCATCGTCGATGTCGAGGAAAAGCTGCGCAGTCAGTTGGGCGTCGACGTGCGCCTGGCCGACACCACCGACCTGCCCGAATCAGCCACGCCGTTTGCCACGCTGGGCACGCTGATCGCCTACATCATGGACCGGTTGTCTGCAGCGCAAGCTCAGGCGCAAGCCGTTTGATCGAACGACGGGGGTTGGATATGCAAGTAGCAGCATTTATGGCTCATCTGAAAAGCGCCGGCAACCAACTGGCGATCGTCAGCGATGAGGGGCGTTTTACCTATGACCAGTTGCACGCGCAAATAACCGCGTACGGCGCGGAGCTGGCGGCAAAGTCCGTCCGCGATTCGTGCGTGCTGCTGGTCGACAACTACAGCTTCAACAGCGTCTGCATGTTGTTCGCGTTGTGGCTGCACAACAACGTGGTGGCGCTGTCGGTGCCCAAGGGCGAGGAGCAGCTGGCGCAATTGTCGGGTGCGGCGGGCGCGCGGTTTTCCGTTATCGGCGGGATGCCGGAGTTTGCGGTTATCCAGCACGCCAACAGTTTCGTGCCGCCGACCGTAGACGGCCTGTTGTCGCAGCATCAGGCCGGCTTCATTGTGTTTTCTTCAGGCTCGACCGGCCCGGCCAAAGGCGTGGTACACAGCATCGCGCCGTTCTTCGAGCGCTACCTGGGTGCCGAGCGTTGCGGCGCGATTCTGGCGTTTCTGTTGTTCGATCACATCGGTGGGCTGGTCACGGTGCTGCAAGCGCTGGCGACCCATGGCACGTTGATCCTGCCCCAAGAGCGTTCGCCGCAAGAGGTCGGTCGCTGTATCGAGGCGTTCAACGTGCAAACCCTGCATGTGTCGCCGACGCTGCTGAATCTGGCGACGATCACCGGGGTCTTCCAGAAGTGGAACACCACCAGCCTGCAGCGCATCTACTTCGGCTCCGAACCGAGTTCGCCTGAGGCCATCCAACGTATCGCCAACCTCATGCCGCACGTGCAATTGCAGCAGCTGTACGGGATGTCGGAGATCGGCGTGCTGCCGTGCCGCAGCAAGGACGGCGACAGCGCGTGGATGAAGGTCGACGATCCGAAGTACAGCCTGCGGGTGGTCGACGGCATTTTGCAGGTGCGCGGGGCGACCAACATGCTCGGCTATCTGGGCAACGACGGTGACC
Source organism: Pseudomonas sp. MG-9 (assembly GCF_018729515.1). Taxonomy (NCBI): domain Bacteria; kingdom Pseudomonadati; phylum Pseudomonadota; class Gammaproteobacteria; order Pseudomonadales; family Pseudomonadaceae; genus Pseudomonas; species Pseudomonas sp. MG-9. Next base: position 171,992 of record NZ_JAHHZH010000003.1, on the reverse strand, counting down.
TGTCGAGCGACGGCTACCTGATCACCCATGACCTGGCCGAAGAACACGGGGGCTACTTCCGGGTCACGGGGCGGGCAGTCGACCTGATCAATGTCGGCGGCAAGAAGGTGTTTCCGTCGCACGTGGAAAGCGTGCTGATGGGCCTGGACAACGTCTCTGACGTGGTGGTCTACGCGCAGCCCAACCCGTTGCTCGGGCAGATCGTTGCGGCGCGGTTCACGCTGTTCGAGCCGGAAACGCTGGAGGCGTTCAAGGTCCGCTTGTATCAACACGTTCGCGGCGTACTGACGCAGGAGCAACTGCCACGGGTGATCTCCATTGCCGAGACCCCGCTGTACACCAGCCGCTTCAAGAAAATGCGTCACCCCGGCGTTCTCGCCCAGTCGTGAGACCGGTTTACTCATCACGTTATAAGGAAATGACAAATGGTTGATCTGGTAAAAATGCGCGCAAGCATCGCTGAAATCCTGTTCATTCCACTGGCCGAGCTGCGCGGTGAAACCGTGCTGGAAAACAGTGACAACTGGGACTCGATGGCGCGAATCGGGATCGTCGCCCTGGTCTTCGAACAATCCGGCGTGAGCGTGTCGGGCGAAGAGATCGAGCGCGTGGTCACGGTGCAGGATCTGTTCGATCTGATCGACCGCAAAATCAAGGACGCCGCATGAGCCTGCTGACCATTGAAGGCGTCGCCATCCGTGCGGTCACGGCGGCGTTGCCTGAGCGCCGGGTGACCGAAGAGGACTTCGCCGAACTGTTCGGCGCCAAGGAAGTCGCGCGTATCGCCAAAAGCACCGGTATCCAGTCGATCCGCGAAACCAAAACCCTGCACACCTCCGACCTGATCATCGCCGCGTGCCGCAACCTGCTCGATCAAGGGCATGCTGCGGCAGCGGATATCGATGGCCTGATCGTGGTGACCCAGACTCCGGATTCGTGGGTGCCGGGCGTCGGGTTCATGGTGCAGCAGGCCCTCGGCCTGCCGCAGCATTGCCTGGTGCTGAATGTGGCGGCTGGCTGCTCCGGCTACATCAGTGCGCTGGTGCAAGCGGGCGCGCTGATTTCATCCGGGGCCTGCAAGAAGATCCTGCTGTGCACCGGCGACGTCACCACGCGAATCCTCGACGAGCGCGACCGCCACGTGAAAATGCTCTTTGGCGACGCCGCTTCGGCAACCTTGCTGGAGCCGGGTGCGGGCAAGTTCGAGTTCATCTGCGGCGCCGATGGCAGCGGCGGTGCGGCGCTGCAGTCCGACATCGCCTACGCCCGGGAGGAGGGCAGCCACGTCTGCGCGACCATCCAGCGCTTGCAGATGGACGGCACGGCGGTGATGAACTTTGCCCTGAACCGGGTCCCGCAGACCGTCAAGGCCTTGCTCGACGCCACAGGCTCGAGTGCTGCTACGCTGGACTTGCTGGTGCTGCACCAGGCGAATGAGTTCATGCTCAATTACCTGCGACGGATGATTGGTGTGGCGGCGGAAAAAATGCCGGTGGACATTGATGGCGTCGGCAACACCAGTTCCACCTCGATTCCGATCGTGTTGTCGCGCCATGCCACAATCGGCACGCCGCAGGCCGAGCACGTTGTGTTGTGCGGGTTCGGCGCCGGGTTGTCGTGGGGCGCGTTGAAGGTTGATCTGCGCCAGACGACCGCTGTGGCACGCTGCGAAGTACCTGAGAAAACCGCGCTGGCGGACACTCCGGCATCGATTGCCGGTGAGCGTTTGCAGGCCTGACCGCGACTGAACGGCGTTACACGGCACCTTTGCGGCGATGCCCGCATCGACCCGCAAAGGTGCCGCGCCCTGGTGCAAATCGTCTGATCACACGGAACCGCTGCTTCATGAACCGCACATTCTGCAAAGCCATTGGCATCATCGGGCGCAGGGATCATCGGCTGTGGGAATATCCTTCGCCATTTCTGCCGCTGTTCCAGTTTCACGAGTGCCACGAATCCGGTGCGATCCGTGCGCAGCCCGAAGACATCATCGCCGCCGTTTGCGCGCTGGACATGCGCGAGGACCGCGTGGTCGATGCGCTGCTATCGCTGCGCGAACTGCCGGGAAAACTACTGCGCAAGATCGGCAGCGGCGCGCCGCAGCAGGACACCGCGCCTTTCGGGTTTGACGCTTTCACCTTACTTGAACGCACGTCGTCCGAGGTGTCCCTGGGCCTGACCGGACGCTTCTGGCGCCCGGACCTGAAGACTGGCCACATCGCTGACGCGCAAGCGTTCAAGGCACTGGAAGACCCCAGCGCGGCGAAACTGGTGCTGCGTTTTCAGGTTATCGAACATCCCCGGAACGTCCGCACGTTGCGCACCGAAACCTTCGTCTATTGCGCCACCACGCGGACGAAAATGCTGTTTACCCCGTACTGGCTGCTGATCCGCCTGGCCAGCGGCTGGATCCGGCGGCGCAACCTTGCCTCCATCCAGCGGCAACTCTCTACGGGACGCACGGTGTAAAAACTCGCATCAATTGGTTACATTGATAACCTTTGCGAATCAGTCTCTGCGAGTTCCGCCATGGCCATCAACTTCGACCTCAACGACCTGCAAGCCTTTCGCGCTGTGGTCGAGCAGGGCAGTTTCCGCAAGGCCGCCGACACCGTGCGCCTGTCGCAACCGGCCCTGAGCCGACGCATCGAAAAGCTCGAAGACGCCCTCGGCGTGAAGCTGTTCGAACGCACCACGCGCAAGGTCAGCCTGACCCAGGCCGGGCGCGGTTTCATGCCCAGCGTCGAGCGTTTGCTCGATGATCTGGACGTGGCGCTGCTGGGCATCAGCGAAGTCGCTTCGACCCGGATGGGTCACGTCACCGTGGCCTGCGTGCCGTCGGCGGCGTACTACTTCATGCCGCGGGTGGTCGCCCGTTATCACCAGCAATTCCCGCGAATCAAAGTCAAAGTCCTCGATTCCAGCGCCCACGATGTGCTCAGCGCAGTGGTCAATGGCGAGGCGGATTTCGGTTTGAGTTTCATGGGCACCCAAGAGGTCAAAGTCGAATTCGAACCGCTGGTGCAGGAAAGCTATGTGGTCGCCTGCCGTCGCGATCATCCGTTGGCCGGACGCAGCAGCGTGACCTGGGACGAGTTCTATCAGCAGGATTACATCTCGCTGGACAAGACCTCGGGCAATCGTTTTCTGTTGGATCAGGCCTTGAGCAGTGTGGTGCCGCAGCGCTCGAGCATCTGCGAGACGCGGCATGTGACGACGATGATTGGTCTGGTGGAGGCGGGGTTGGGGGTGGCGGCCGTGCCGCTGATGGCGATGCCGGGGCCGGATCATCCGATCCTGACGCGGGTGCCGCTGACCGATCCGCAAGTGATGCGCAGTGTCGGCATCATCAAGCGCCGGGGTCGCACCTTGACCCCGGCGGCATTGGAACTGGAGCGACTGGTGGTGGAAATGAAAGTCCAGCCGCCAACGATCAGCGCTTGATCGAGTCCAGACCGGTGGCCTGCACGTCCGCCTGGGCGGCGGGTGCAGCGAGGTAGTCGAGCAGGGCCTTGGCTTCTTTTGGATGCTGCGCGCCGACTGGAATGCCGGCGGCGAAGCGCGTCACCGACTGCACCGATTCCGGAATCTTCCCGACAAAACTCACTCCCGGCACTGGCAGCAATTCGCTGACCTGCTGGAAGCCCAGTTGATAGTCACCCGTGGCAACCACCGAACCGACCGGGACTTTCGGGACCATCTTCGCCTTAGGTTTCAGCTGATCTTCGACACCGAGTTTCTTGAACAACTGCTGCTCGATGTACACGCCGCTGGCGCTGTCGGAGTAGGCCACCGACTGGGCGTCGAGCAGGGTTTTCTTCAGGCCGTCGACGCTGCTGATGTCCGGTTTCGGCGCGCCTTCACGCACCACCAGGCCGATCCGTGAATCCGCCAGTTCGACCCGCGAGGCCGGGTCGACCTTGCCTTGCTTGATCAGGTCATCGAGGGCGTAACCGACCATGATCACCACGTCGGCGTGCTCGCCGCGTGCCAGGCGGTTGGGGATCGCCTCCGGCGCCTTGCCCATCGACGGCCCGAGTTGGGTGTCGAGGGTGTTGCCGGTGGCCGCGGCGAATTTCGGACCGAGGATTTTATAGGCGGCGGTGAAGCCGCCTGAGGTCATCACGTTCAGTTGTTCCGCGTGGGCCAGGGCGCTGAAAGCGAAGAGGGCGACGGCGCTGAGATTGATCAGTTTTTTCAAGATGATTGCTCCTTATGCGGCAACCGGTTGCAGACGTCCGCCTGCGCGGCGATACAGGTACAACGTGGCGCACAACGCACACAGCGCGCCGACGCTCATCCAGTAACCGGGCGCGGCTTTGTCACTGGTGTACTGGATCAGGAAGGTCGACATCGCCGGGGTGAAACCGCCGAAAACCGCGGTCGCCAGGCTGTACGCGAGGGAGAATCCGGCCACCCGCACTTCCACCGGCATGATCTCGGTCAGCGCCGGAATCATCGCGCCGTTGTACATGCCGTAGATGAATGACAGCCACAGCAGCGACAGCAACATGTGGCTGAAGCTGGGCGCCTGCACCAGGTACGACAGCGCCGGATACGTGGTGGCCAGGGCCAGTAGCGACATGGCAATCAGCACCGGGCGACGACCGATGCGGTCGGACAACGCACCGCCAATCGGCAGCCAGAAGAAGTTCGACACACCCACCAGCAAGGTCACCAGCAGCGCATCGGAGGTGCTCAGGTGCAGCACGGTTTTGCCGAAGGTCGGCGCGTACACGGTGATCAGGTAAAACGCAGTGGTGGTCAGCGCGACCATCAGCATCCCGCCGAGTACCACGCCCCAGTTCTGGCCGAGGGTGCGGAACACTTCGCGCATGCTCGGACGGTGTTTGCGTGCGGCGAATTCTTCGGTTTCCGCCAGGTTACGGCGCAGCACAAAGATGAACGGCACGATCAGGCAGCCGACGAAAAACGGAATCCGCCAGCCCCAATCGGCCACTACGCTCGGCGCCATCCATGCGTTCAGCGCGTAGCCCAAAGCAGCGGCGACGATGATCGCCACTTGCTGACTGGCCGACTGCCAGGCGGTGAAGAAACCCTTGCGGCCCGGGGTGGCGATCTCGGACAAATACACCGAAACCCCGCCCAGCTCCGCACCGGCAGAGAAGCCCTGCAACAGCCGCCCGACCAACACCAGCGCGGGTGCAAACAGACCAATGGTTTCGTATCCGGGCACCAGCACAATCAGGATCGTGCCGCTGGCCATGATCGACAGGGTGACGATCAACCCTTTGCGCCGACCGACATCATCGATGTACGCACCGAGCACGATCGCCCCCAGCGGACGCATCAGAAAGCCTGCGCCGAACACGGCAAACGTCATCATCAGGGAGGCGAACTCACTGCTCGCCGGGAAGAACACCGCCGCGATCTGCGTGGCGTAGAAGCCGAACAGAAAGAAGTCGAACTGTTCGAGGAAGTTGCCCGAGGTGACCCGGAAGATAGCGCCGGCCCGCGAGCCGCCATGTGGGATTGAGGCTGTCATAGAAAAGAACTCCACCGCTTTTATGACGTGCGCGACGTGGAAGCGGCGCACGGTTGTTATTGCGGTGGATGGTGGCGCAGGTGTAACTGGATGTTAATTGCATTATTGGCATGCATTGATGTGTAAAGCGGATCAATCCTGAAAACACCGCCTAACCTGTGTGAGCGAGCCTGCTCGCGAAGGCGTTGTGTCAGATAAAGCCATGCTGGAAGTGCCGGCCCTTTAGCCTGCACTCTCATTCAGGCTCGTTCCCGTGTCGGGCTCTGTGACCAGAAAGGGTGGCAGCGGGCAATCGAGCAGATCCGCCACCGCACGAAACAACTCGGCTTCCGCCACAGTGATCACCCCGTCATGCATCACACAGCGGGTCATGGCATTGAGCAGGGCGGGGCGCTCTTCGGGCATCAAGTGGCGCAGGCGTTTGATGGCGGCTTCGAGCCCTTGCAGATCCTCAAGTTCGACCGGTAACTCCAGCGGTCGCTCGAACGGCAATCCCTCCCAGGCAAAGTGCAGCGCCTGCAACGCCACTGGCTGATTCTGCTGACCGGCGCGCGCCATCGCATTCAGCAGCACCAGCAGTTGTTCGGCGCACTGGAACAAACCGAACTTGAACTGAACCGCTGGCGCGCCCTCGACATTGCGTTCGACGATGCGCAGCAGTGTCCACTCCAGCAGCTCGGTTTCGTTGTCGGCGTCAATCAGCAGGTTCATGGTCTGCTTCATTTTCGCAAAAGGCTTTTTGCCCAGGCGTTTCAGGCTGGGAATCAGCAGATCCAGCAACGGCAGGCGCAGGCCCGGATTGAGTCGTGACAACGGCTCGCACAGGGTGTTGAGGGTGTTGAACAGCGTACGGTCGAGGCTCGACTCCAGCAGAGATAATTGCAGCGCCCGCAGCGAGTCGGAGCGCGACAACAACAGGCCGTATACCAACGCTTGAGCGCTGTCGGTACTGCGTGCCGCAAGTTTGAGCTTTTGTGGAATATGCTCCAGCACCCGGCGCGCTTCGATCAGATGTTCGGCGCGTGGCGCACCGATAGCGGCCACGGATGCCTGCACGGCGTTCATGTCGTACACCACGGACATCGCGGTGTCCGGCACGCCGCTGAAGGCATCCGACACCGGCAGCACGGTTCTGGCCACCATCGAGTCTTGTGGCGCAGCGGCAATTTTCACGAACGTGCCATCCCAGCCGGCGTCGATACGCCGGATTCGCTCGCTCAGATCCGGATGGCTGGACATCAAGTCAAAGCTTGAAGTGCCCGAACCGAAATACAGATGGCTGAACTCGGCGGCGCGCGCGGCGTTGATCTTCGCGCCCAACGCGTAGCCGCCGATCTTCTTCAGCGCCCCGGCAATGCTTTGTGGATCACGGGTGTACTGCACCGCCGTTGCATCGGCGAGGAATTCGCGTTGCCGGCTGACCGCCGCTTTGATCAGATTGCCGAACACTGTCCCGCCATACCCGACGATGCACAGCACGGTTCCAAACATCACGGTGAGGATGGCAGGTTGAGTGCGATTGGCAGGGGAACGACGCACCTCATCCATGCCACGCAAAATGAAGCTGCCTGTGAGGCCGATCACCAGAATGCCGTGGACGACGGCGACCAGGCGGGTGTTCAAGCGCATGTCACCGTTGTAGATGTGACTGAACTCGTGGGCGATTACGCCTTGCAGTTCATCACGCGACAGCAGGGTGATGGCGCCCTGCGTCACACCGATGACCGCGTCTTGCGCGGTAAAACCTGCGGCGAATGCGTTGATGCCCAAGTCGGGCAGCAGATAGACCGAAGGCACGACGGTGCCGGACGCCAGAGCCATTTCCTCCACCACATTCACCAGGCGCTGCTCTTCGAGGGTCTGCGCGCTGTGATTGATCAACCGACCGCCCAGACGGCGTGCGACCACTTTGCCGCCGGCTGATAATTCGCCGTATTTCACCAGGCCGCCGACCAGCACAATGCTCGTCACCACCAGCGAAACGGTGGCGAACATTTGCCAGTTCAACTCAAGGTCCATGATCGTATTGCCGTCGCCGTCGGAAACCGGCAGCGTCATCAGCAAGCACGACATGAGGATCAGGCTGAGCACGGCGAGGCCCATCAAAAAAACGAGCAGCACCGAGCGGCGCTTGGCCTGGCGCTGTTGCTGGAAGAAATTCATCGTAATGTCCGGAAGATGTCGGGTGCGCCTGTCGCATCGCGTTCAGGCGTGCTGGCGGTTACTGCGCGGACGGCACAGTAAACTGGCCGTCCCATTGCGGATCGATCCGCCGGATACGTACGCTCAGATCGGGATGGGTAGCGAACATGCGACTCAGCGTGGTCGAGACGCCTGTGCTGAAGTACAAATGACTGTACTCACCGGCCCGGGCAGCGCTGATTGACGAACCTTGAGCGCCGATTTTTTTCAGGGCGCCGATGAGCGCCTGAGGGTTGCGTGTGAATTGCACCGCACTGGCATCGGCCAGGAACTCGCGCTGGCGACTCACGCCAGCCTTGACCAGATTGCCAAAAAGATTGCCGATGAAACCGGCCAGACACAGCAAAAAGCCAGCGAACAACGCCAGCAGCATCAAGCGCACGTCGCGCTTTCCACCCTTGAGCAGGCTTGCCATCAACAGGCCGCCGGAAAGCCCTAGCACCAGAAGGCCGTGTACCACTGCCACGAGTTGCGTGTTCAGGCGCATATCGCCATTGAAGATGTGGCTGAACTCATGGGCAATCACCCCTTGCAGCTCTTCGCGAGTCAGCTGGGTGACTGCCCCCTGGGTCACGCCGATGACCGCGTCCTCAGGCGTAAACCCTGCGGCGAAGGCGTTGATACTTTGATCCGGTAACAGGTACACCGCTGGCATTACGCTGCCAGAGGCAATAGCCATTTCCTCGACAACGTTCATCAGCCGTTTCTCGCCCGGCGTCATCGCAAATCCGTTGAGCCAACGTCCGCCAAGCTTCTCGGCCACCACTTTGCCGCCCGCCCGTAACTCCCGGTATTTCAGGAGGCCGCCGATCACCACGATGCCGCCGACGATTGTTGCGATAACCCCCAGCGCCATAAAGGCATCCAGCAGGCTCCCGGTACCGCTCAGATAATCCTCAAAACCACTGAAGACGAAAGGCAGGCTCGTCAGACCGATCAACATGACAATGGACAGGATCATCATGTTGATCAGGCGCGCGGTCTGGTTTTTCGCCTGGCGTTGTTGTTCGAAGAAGTTCATCGGGCCTTCCGTGGGCAAGGGGGGTTAGAAAGAAACGTTGGGAGCCGTCTTGATCGCCAGAGTGTCGGCAAATTTGAGCGGTGCAGCATCATCGCGATGGCCGAAGCTGGGGGCTAACAACACGGTCGGAAAACTCTGCTTGAGGGTGTTGTAGGTCATCACCGCATCGTTGTAAGCCTGGCGGGCAAAACTCACTCTGTTTTCAGTACTGCTCAACTCTTCACTCAACTGCAGCATGTTCTGCGAGGCCTTGAGATCGGGATAAGCCTCCAGCGTGACATTCAGACGATCCACGGCGGTATTGAGCGCGCTGTCGGCCTGACCCAGATGTTCGATGTTTTGCGCGTTACCCGGTTGTGCCTGCGCGGCCTCAAGTACGGCCACCGCGGCATTGCGTGCCGCGATCACGGCTTCAAGGGTTTCGCGTTCGTGGGCCAGAGCGCCCTTGGCAATGGCAACCAGATTGGGGATCAGGTCGTAGCGGCGCTTGAGCTGGACTTCGACTTGCGCGAAGGCGTTCTTGATTTCGTTGCGGCGTGCGACCAGCGAGTTGAATACGCGCACCGCGTAGAGGGCGCAAAGACCGAGCAAAACCAGATTGACGACAAGATAGGTATTCACGGTGATGTCCTTGTTCACTCGGCGGGATTTTGCGCGGCATATTAGCGCAAAAGCACGCGTTGAGCCCGAATCCTGTAGGAGTGAGCCTGCTCGCGAAGGCGGCCTGCCTACCAACGACAATCCCCGGGCAGCCCAGGCAAAAAACAAGGAATGATTGCGTGACGTCGCAGTCGGAGTTCAGGTATCACCCATTTGAAGGAGGTTCACCGATGAACAGCAAAACCCTAATCGCCAGCCTGGCCCTCGTTGCCGGCATCGCCGGGCTCAGCCCACTTGTTCAAGCGGCGCAAACCTCAAGCGAACCTGCCGTCCAGTCCCCGACCAGCGACCGTGAATTGAAGGTCAACGACCGGGCGCCAGACATTTATCAGCGCAGCGACAAAGCCTTGAAAAACTGGAAACAGAAAGGCTTGAAAGCACCGATCGAACAGGCGCAGTGGGTGCAAATCAACGACAAGTACGTGATGGTCATGATCACCAACGGCACCATCGTCGAGATGCAACCTGTCGAGCGTTAAGCACTTCGGCAACAATTGGCCATGGACGGTCGATTTGCATTCGGGCGCCATTCGGGTAAAACGCGAAGGGCGTTTCGAGTGACTGGATGTCTGGAGCAATCGTTGGAAAAGAAACCGCTTTATCGCAAAGAAAACACCACTGCCCACAACGTCTGGCGCAACAATCCGGGCAGCCACTACCGGTATGAGCGTAATACCAAAGCCGAGAGGCGTAGCGAGGCGACGCGGGGTTCGATGCATGGAATCAAGCATCATGGCTACGACTACACCCCATTATTTCGCTTTCTGCTTTCTCGTGTCGGAGGCAACTGGGATGAGATTTTCAGCGAGGCGGTGGCGCGCCTGGATCGTCCAGAACCAGTGTTCTGGATGGTGTCCATCCATGAAGACGATCGCCAGGAGATTGTGCGACTGGGTGAATCGAGCTACTTCAATGGCCTGTACGTCGATGAGCAAAAGCGCCTGCAAATCGTCAATCCGAATTTGAAGGCGCAGGAGATGAAACCCCATTGCCAGTGTTGCACCCATACCTTCAATGGCGTTGTATTTGGCTTGCCTCCTGACTGAGTGACTCCACTCGACCGTGACTTAACACCTGCCCACCCCCCAGCCGATACTGATTATTCCCACTGCGCTTGGCCTCGTACATCGCCAGATCGGCAATGTGCAGCAGCCGGTCCATGGTCGGCGCATGATCGGGAAACACCGCCACCCCCAGACTGGTGCCGATGTGGCGCTGGTCGTTACCGATGCTGATCGGCGGGGACAGTTCGATGAAAATCTTCTGGCAGATGCTGCGCGCTTCATCCTGCAGGTTGAGGCTCGGGGCCAGGCCTTGCAGGATCACCACGAACTCATCGCCGCCGATGCGCGCGACAGTGTCGGTGGCGCGCAGGATGCGTTTGAGGCGGGTGGCGGTGGTGATCAACACGCGGTCGCCGGCGGCGTGGCCGTAGTGGTCGTTGATGTTTTTGAAGCCGTTGAGGTCGACGAACACCAGCGCCACCCGGGTATTGGTTTGTCGCGCCTGATCCAGGGCTTCGGACAAGCGCTCCTCCAGCACCAAACGATTGGGCAGACCGGTCAACGGGTCGTAGTGGGCGAGGTGTTGGAGGTAACTGGCCGAGGCCTTTTCTTCGGTGATGTCGCGTACCACGCCCATCATCTTGATCACCGCGTCGTGGTCGTTACGCACCACGTTGCCGGTCTCGCGCAACCAGCGAATCGTGCCGTCGGGCCAGACCACGCGGTATTCCTCATCGTGGTTTTCGCCGGTCTCCAGGCAACGCAGTTCACCTTCACGTACGCGTATGCGGTCGTCCGGATGCACGCAGGAGCAGAACAGCGCATAGGAGGGGGTGATCTCGCCGATCTTGAACCCGAACATGCCGTAGATCGCGTCCGACCAGTACAGCCGATCGGTGTCGACTTCCCAATCCCAGGTGCCGATGCGCGCAAAGTACTGACTGCGCTTGAAACGCTCGGCGTCGTTGTCCTGATGGATGCTCCGGCCTTCGGCGGCGCGCGCCAGCAGCTCACGGTATTCCGCCAACTGACGGCGCAAATCACGCTCGCGCAAAACCAGCACGACAATCACCGCAAGCATGACCACACCAACGGCAAGGCCGATCCACAGTTGAATCATTGGGGCGTTGCCAGCATGACGAGTCGATCCGTGAAGTAATGGCGGTTGGCTATGTTAATTCTTCGTCACTCACTTCGGATACAGCATTGATCTGCGTCTGCGGGTTGCCAATCACGAACAATTCTGGGAAAACGGCCGCCAGCTGAACAATTGAGTGAATGTCATGAATGATGAACTGCAGGTAATCGATCTCCAGACGGGCGAGGGCAAGGCTGCCGTCAAAGGCGCGCTGATCACCACCCATTACACCGGTTGGCTGGAAGACGGCACAGAGTTCGATTCTTCCCACAGCCGTGGCAAACCTTTTCAGTGCGTGATCGGCACCGGTCGGGTAATCAAGGGCTGGGATCAGGGGCTGATGGGCATGCAAGTGGGCGGCAAGCGCAAACTGCGGGTGCCGGCGCATCTGGGGTATGGCGAGCGGACGATGGGCAAGATTCCGCCGAATTCGAATCTGGTGTTCGAGATTGAGTTGCTGGAGGTTTTGACGCGGGAGGATTGAGGGGGGTAAACACCGATCAATCAATTTCCATGTAACCTGTGGCGAGGGGATTTATCCCCGATAGACTGCGCAGCAGGCCTTTTTGGGGCATCGCGCCGCGATCCATCAACCCCTCGCCATTTTTACTCAGGCAACCATAGCAATCTCGTCCAGCGTGTCAGCCACAGTCCTTTCAAGTGACGGAAACCGCCGTTTTACTCGGTGCAGCGCGGGCAGCACAGCCTCCATCTCAAGCTCATCGAGTTTCCCGAGAGCGGCCAACGCCGAGGCCACAATTGTTTCTCGCTCGCTTTCAAACAACACCAGGCATGCGTTCTGCGCCCAGCGGCGATCTCGTTCGTTGAGGCCCATGGCGACTAATGCGGCGACGACGCGGGTATCTGGTTTATTGGCCATGTGAAATTCTCCTTTGCGCCGCTTGCCTTGTGGCGAGGGAGCTTGCTCCCGCGGGGTTGCGAAGCGACCCAAGCCCCATCGATCCGATTCGGATCCGGATTTTCGACTGCCGTGCAGCCGAGCGGGAGCAAGCTCCCTCGCCACAGGTGAGCGTTTTAATTTCTGGTGGAGGGTTCGAGGTTGTCGAGGGCGCGGTTGATGTAGCCTGCTGGATGATGCCGAAATGATGCTGCGTTTTTCAGCCCGACATCGCCAGCAGGTTGGCTCCCGCAGGGGATTTGTGTCGGGCGCGGAACCTGGCAACACCGCCGAACACCTGTAGGAGTGAGCCTGCTCGCGATGGGGTCGGCACCTCCAGCATCTATGTCATCAGCCACACCGCTATCGCGAGCAGGCTCACTCCTGCAAGGGGATTGAAGTCGCTTGCAGAATCCCGTTCATCCCTTAAAGACCAAGCCGAGCTTGCGATTGCCGAAGCCATCGGCGACCATGCGCGCCATATAGGGGGAGGGGGTATAGGTATGTCGCACATTCACGAACACAAAGACGAGTTGCTCAACCGCGTCCGGCGCATTGCCGGGCAAGTGCAGGCCGTTGAGAAAGCACTTGAGGGCGATGCCGATTGTGCCAAGACCTTGCACCTGGTGGCGGCGATTCGCGGGGCGGTCAATGGTTTGATGGAACAGTTCATTGAGGCTCACACCCGCGAGCACGTGGCTCATCCCGACCTCAGCGACGAACAGCGCGCCCAGGGCGCTGAAGATCTGCTGCAAGCCATCCGCCGTTATTCCAAATAGAGCATGAGCATCATGAGCCTGACCCCAAGCGCTGAACGTTTCAGCCACGATCACCAGTTTCTCGGTGCGTCTCACGATGAAAACGCCCGCCGCACGTTGTGGGTGGTGGTGCTGACATTCGTGATGATGATCGGCGAGATCGCCGCCGGTTACATCACCGGTTCCATGGCCCTGCTGGCCGACGGTTTCCACATGGCGACCCATGCCGGCGCGTTGAGCATTGCCGCAGCGGCCTACGGTTTCGCCCGGCGCAATGCCAACAACCGCCGCTACAGTTTCGGCACTGGCAAGGTCGGCGATCTGGCCGGTTTCGCCTCGGCGATGGTGCTGGGGCTGGTGTCGCTGGGCATTGCCGGCGAATCGATTTTTCGTTTGTTCGAACCCACCACCGTGGCGTTTGGCGAAGCGACGCTGATTGCGATTGTCGGACTGGGCGTGAATATCCTCAGCGCCTTTCTGCTGATGGGCCATCACGGCCACGACCATGGTCATCATCATGATCACACGCACGATCACGACCATCATCACCATCATGACAACAACCTGCGCTCGGCCTACGTCCACGTGCTGGCTGATGCTCTGACCTCAGTGCTGGCGATTGCCGCGTTGCTGGCCGGGCGTTATCTCGGCTGGGTATGGCTGGACCCGGCGATGGGCATTGTCGGCGCGATCGTTATCGCCAAGTGGGCCTACAACTTGATGCGCGACAGCGCGGCGGTGTTGCTCGACACCACCGACGAACCGGTGGCGGCGGAGATCCGCGAGCTGCTGGAAACCTCGGACGATGTGCGTATCAGCGACCTGCACGTCTGGCAGGTCGGCCCGCAGGCGCGGGCGGCGATTGTCAGTGTGGTGGCAGCGGCGGGTGTGACGGCCGAGGCGATCCGCCAGCGGCTGGCGCCGGTGCATGAGCTGTCGCACTTGACCATCGAACTGCACAACGCTTAAGGCTGTACTGCGCTGAACAGCGGAATCCGCCCATTCAGCGATGGGCGGTAATGCCAGGCCAGTTGTTGCAGATTCATACCCTGATCAAGGATTTCTCTGACAGTCGCGGCGGTAATGCTCAGCGCCAGCGCTTGCCCCGGACACTGATGCCGCCCGCTGCCAAAACTGAAGCTGCGCCGATTCGGGCGATCAAGCAGAAATCGCTCAGGCTGCTCATTCAATAACGGGTCGCGGTTGGCGGAAGCGAGCAGCACCAGAATCACCTCGCCAGCCTCGACCCGCACGCCATCGATCTCACAGGACTGCGCGACAAAACGCCGGGTGTTCTGCACCGACGGATCAAAGCGCTGAACCTCGGCCAGCAGCGCGTCCATCGAGGCGTCGCGCAACTCAGGCAGGCGCCGCAGCGCCACCAAGGCATTGCCGATCAGCCCGGCAGTTGCTTCAAACGTCTGCGAACAGAGGCCGATCAGGTTGGCGATCAGGGTTTCTTCATCGCTTGCAAATCGCTGGCCGATGGCTTTGAGCAAATCGCTCGGTGGCTCCGCCAGCAACTCGATGAAATAACCGCGCAATTGCTCAGCGGCAGCATGGGCCGACGCCAGTTGCAGGTCATTGCTCAGCGGTGACAGGCAAGCAACGAAATCTGCCGTCAGCTCACTGATCGCCCGACCCTGCGCCGGGCTGAAACCCAGCAGCGCCGCGATCACGCACACCGGGCCGCGAAACATCGCCTTATATAAGCCGTCGGCATCCGCTGTGATCAATCGCGCCGCCACCAGCGCACGGACCTGGCTGTCATCGAACACCTGCAGCGCGGGTTCGACCGCAGCGCGTGGACAGCGCTGACGCTCGCCATCGTTCATCCGCATCAGTTGGCCGAACACTTTGCCAGCCATGCCGCCGGCTATCGCTTTCGGCACTGGCTCCTGCGCCGGCCGCACCCGGC
This sequence comes from Pseudomonas sp. MG-9, assembly GCF_018729515.1. NCBI lineage: Bacteria > Pseudomonadati > Pseudomonadota > Gammaproteobacteria > Pseudomonadales > Pseudomonadaceae > Pseudomonas > Pseudomonas sp. MG-9. The sequence continues at coordinate 156,887 of NZ_JAHHZH010000003.1, read as the reverse complement.
AATCGGCGTGCGCCAACACCGCACACACCGCCCGGGCGCTGCTGGCGACCCACAGTTTCAATTCGTGATGAAAGGTCAATCCGCCCTGAGCACGCAATTCGGCGTAGTAAGGGTAGGGATCGGCCTGTGTCGCAGCGATGATCGGGTCCATGGTTCACAGCCTTGTCGTCGGGAAAGTGAAGCGAGTATCTTCAGTTCGCAGCGACGACGATTCGTCGGGGAGCGAAATATGCACGCAGAACATCAAGACATCGGCGTCTCGCAAGTGGCCGCCGCCATCGCCGAACCGGCGCGCACCAAAATCCTCTGCTCGCTGATGGACGGCCACGCCCGTACCAGCACCGAGCTGGCGGCCGTCGCTGAAGTCAGCGCCTCGACCGCCAGCGCGCACCTGAGCAAACTCAAGGATCTGGCCTTGGTGCGTCTGCACGTGCAGGGTCGCCATCGTTATTACAGCCTTGCCGATCAGCGCGTGTCCCAGGCGCTGGAAGCGTTGATGGTGATCGGCCAGAACGCTGCGCCGAGCTTCAAACCGCACACCCCGGATCGCCTGCAATTCGCCCGCACCTGCTACGACCACATGGCCGGGACGCTGGCGGTATTGCTACATGACCGCTTGCTGGCGGCGGGGTGGCTGGTGGCAACCGATGAGCAGGCCTATCGCTTGAGCGACAGCGGCGCGGCATTGTTCGAGGGCTTGGGCATCGAGGTGCAGGACTTGAGTACCTTGCGCCGCAAGTTTGCCTGCCCGTGCCTGGACTGGAGCATGCGCCGCCCGCATCTGGGGGGCTCGCTGGGGGCGGCGTTGTTACAAACGGCATTGAAGCGCAAGTGGGTGACGCAGGATCTGGACAGTCGGGCGCTGGCGTTGACGGCGTTGGGGCGCAGGGAGATCGGGGTGCGGTTCGGGGTTGAGTTGCCTTTAGACGCGAAGAGCAAAAGATCGCAGCCTGCGGCAGCTCCTACAGGGAATATGCACATCTGATAAACGTCGGCTGTAGCGGATTAATGTAGGAGCTGCCGAAGGCTGCGATCTTTTGATCCGGTTTTGCACCTTGTGCCAATCCAATAGACTCGATACTGTATGCATAACCAGTATCGAGTCTTCGCCATGCAACTCATCGACAAGCTCAGCATCCTCGCCGACGCCGCCAAGTACGACGCCTCCTGCGCCAGCAGCGGTGCGCCCAAGCGCAGTTCCGAGGGCAAGAGCGGGCTGGGTTCGACCGATGGCATGGGCATTTGCCACAGCTACACGCCAGACGGGCGCTGCGTTTCGTTGCTCAAGGTGCTACTGACCAATTTCTGCCTTTACGACTGCCAGTACTGCGTCAACCGCCGCTCCAGCGATGTGCCGCGCGCCCGCTTCACCCCCGAGGAAGTGGTCACGCTGACCCTGGATTTCTACCGGCGCAACTGTGTCAGCGGGCTGTTTCTCAGCTCGGGGATCATCCGCTCGGCGGACTACACCATGGAGCAACTGGTGCGGGTGGCGAAACTGTTGCGTGAAGAGCACGAGTTTCGCGGCTACATCCACCTCAAGACCATTCCCGAGGCGGATCCGGCGCTGATCGAGGAGGCCGGGCGCTACGCCGATCGCCTCAGCGTGAACATCGAATTGCCCACCGACGCCAGCCTGCAAACCCTGGCGCCGGAGAAACAGATCGGTTCGATCAAGCAGGCGATGAACACCATCTATACCGGCGTGCAAACGGTGCTCAACGAACCGCGTTCGGCGAAGTTCGCCCCGGCCGGGCAGAGTACGCAAATGATCGTCGGCGCCGATGACACCGACGACAGCACGATTTTGCACAGCGCTCAGTCGCTGTATGGCAACTACCGCTTGCGGCGTGTCTACTATTCGGCTTTCAGCCCGATCCCCGACAGCCCGAAAAGCGTACCGTTGGCCGCGCCGCCATTGATGCGCGAACACCGCTTGTATCAGGCCGACTTCCTCTTGCGCAGCTATGGCTACAGTGCCGGTGAGTTGCTCAAGGGCCCGGGAAATCTGGCCTTGGACATCGACCCGAAGCTGGCCTGGGCGCTGCAGAATCGCGAAGTGTTTCCGCTGGACCTGAATCGCGCCGAACCGTCGCTGATCGCGCGCATCCCGGGCATTGGCCTGCGCACCACCGAACGTCTGGTGCAATTGCGCCAGCAACGGCGCATCCGCTACGAAGATGTGGCGCGCATGCGCTGCGTGCTGGCCAAGGCCAAGCCGTTCATCATCACCAGCGACTACCACCCGCAACAGGCGGAAGTCACCAGCCAGATGCTTTATCAGCAACTTCGCGACCGGCCGATGCCGCAGCAGATGGGGTTGTGGGGATGATCAATCTCGATTGCGATGACCTGTTCGACACCTGGCGGCAACAGGCGCGCTGGTTGCTCAGTCATGAAATCGACCCGAGTCTGGTGAGCTGGGCGTCGGAAGGGGGGGGTGACCTGTTTGCCAGTGACGTGCAGGTGCCCGATGGCCAGGGGCCTTTTCAAGCGCGCATTCCCCGTGCATTGCTCGATACCCTGGAACAGGCCGCCCGCTACCGTGGCGAGCAGCGCTGGAGTCTGCTGTACGAAGTACTGTGGCGAGTCAGCCACGGCGACCGCACGGCGATGATGGCTGGCGACAAACTCGGCAGTGAGTTGCAGCGGCGGATCAAGCAGGTGCAGCGCGAAGCGCACCATTTGCATGCCTTCGTGCGTTTCATCGAGCGCCCGCAGAATCAGCCAGGCCCGCAATACGTGGCGTGGTACGAACCGGCTCACGACATCCTGCACAGCGCCAGCGAACACTTCGTCAGGCGTATGGGCCGGCAGCGCTGGTTGATCGCAACGCCCCGCGACGGGGTTTATTACGATGGCGAGCAATTGATTCATCAACGCCAATGCCCGATGGAATGGCAGCAACTGGCACAGAACATCGATGACCCCCATGGCGATCTCTGGCTGACTTATTACAGCCACATCTTCAACCCGGCTCGGTTGAACGAAAAGGTCATGCAGGGGCATCTGCCGGCGCGGTTCTGGAAAAACCTGCCGGAAGGCGAGCTGATTCCCGGGTTGATCACTCAGGCGCGGATGGGCAAGCAGCAGAACGGGCAGGCCAGCGGGATTGCCGCGCGAGCCGGCAAGCGGATAGCGTTGAAGTAGAAATCAAAAGATCAAAAGATCGCAGCCTGCGGCAGCTCCTACATGGGTATCGCGTTCCACTTGTAGGAGCTGCCGCAGGCTGCGATCTTTTGATCTTGCTGTCCAACAAATAAAAAGCCCCCATCGATCACTCGATGGGGGCTTTTGTGCATCAGCAGTCGTCAGATCAAACCTTGACGATCCAGCCCGCTGGCGCTTCGATGTCGCCGGTCTGCACGCCGGTCAGCTCTTTATAGAGCTTCTGGGTGACCGGGCCGACTTCGGTTTCGCTGTGGAACACGTGCAGGTGGTCGTTGTAGCTGATGCCGCCGATCGGGGTGATCACCGCAGCAGTACCGCAAGCACCGGCTTCCTTGAAGTCCGACAGCTTGTCGATCAGCACGTCGCCTTCAACCACTTCCAGGCCCAGACGGGTCTTGGCCAGTTCGATCAGCGACAGGCGGGTGATACCTGGCAGGACCGACGGCGAGTTCGGGGTGACGAACTTGTTGTCGTGGGTGATCCCGAAGAAGTTGGCCGAACCGACTTCCTCGATCTTGGTGTGGGTCATCGGATCCAGGTAGATCGCGTCGGCGAAGTTGGCTTTCTTCGCTTTCGAGCCTGGCATCAGGCTGGCGGCATAGTTGCCACCGACCTTGGCCGCGCCGGTGCCTTGCGGGGCAGCACGGTCGTAGCTGGAGATCTGGAAGTTGTGCGGGGTCAGGCCACCCTTGAAGTAAGCACCAACCGGAATGCAGAAAATCGAGAAGATGAACTCGGGTGCAGTACGCACACCGATGTTGTCACCGACGCCGATTACGAACGGGCGCAGGTACAGCGCGCCGCCAGTGCCGTACGGCGGAATGAAGCGCTCGTTGGCACGAACCACTTGCTTGCACGCTTCGATGAACTGCTCGGTGTCGACGGTCGGCATCAGCAGACGCGCGCAGCTGCGTTGCATACGCAGGGCGTTCTGGTCCGGGCGGAACAGGTTGATCGAGCCGTCCTTGCAACGATAGGCCTTCATGCCTTCGAAGCACTGCTGGCCATAGTGAAGGGCAGTCGAGCCTTCGCTGATGTGCAGCACGTTATCTTCGGTCAGGGTGCCTTTGTCCCACTCGCCATTGCGAAAGTACGACAGATAGCGTTTGTCGGTCTTGATGTAGTCAAAACCCAGCTTGTCCCAATTGATGCTTTCGTTACCCATGACACCCTCTATCACTGAACAACCGTCGAAACGGTTCAAGGCTTCTGACGTTTTTTTGGATGGGCACAACAATACTTCATTCTTGAGCGGTTTCGCAGCCCGGACGATAGGGGGATAAGCAGATTTATTAGCCTGCTTATGAAAAATCGCCGTCCATCGCTGAAAAGATCGCAGCCTGCGGCAGCTCCTACAGAATCGGCAACCCCCTGTAGGAGCTGCCGAAGGCCGCGATCTTTTGATCTTCAAAGGTGCAACGCGTGCCCCAAAGCACGCAACGCCGCTTCCTGCACCGCTTCACCCAAGGTCGGGTGCGCATGGATGGTGCCGCCGATGTCTTCCAGCCGCGCACCCATTTCCAGGCTTTGCGCGAACGCGGTCGACAACTCTGAAACGCCGACCCCCACCGCCTGCCAACCCACAATCACATGATTGTCGCGACGGGCGACCACCCGCACGAAGCCGCTTTTCGATTCCAGCGTCATCGCCCGGCCATTGGCAGCGAACGGGAAGCTCGACACGATGCAGTCCAGCCCGGCAGCCTTGGCCTCGTCCGGGGTCCGGCCGACCACCACCAGTTCCGGGTCGGTGAAGCACACGGCGGCGATGGCGGTCGGGTTGAATTCGCGGTGTTTGCCGCTGATCAGCTCGGCAACCATTTCACCCTGAGCCATGGCGCGGTGCGCGAGCATTGGTTCACCGCTCAGGTCGCCGATGGCGTAGACGTTGCGCATGCTGGTCTGGCAGCGGTTGTCGATCTTGATCGCCGAGCCGTTCATCTCCAGATTCAACGCTTCGAGGTTCCAGCCCTGCGTGTTCGGTTTGCGACCGACGGCCACCAGCACCTGATCGGTTTCCAGATTCAGGGTGTCGCCGTTCGGGTCACGCACCTGCAAGGTGCCGTCGAAGCCCAGCACGCTGTGCTTGAGATAGAGTTTCACGCCCAGTTGCTTCAGGGCTTCGTGTACCGGTTGCGTCAGCTCGGCATCGTAGGCCGGCAGGATACGATCCTGTGCCTCGACCACACTGACCTCGGCGCCGAGCTTGCGGTAAGCAATGCCCAGCTCCAGACCGATGTAACCGCCGCCTACGACGACGAGACGTTTTGGCACAGACTTCGGCGCCAGCGCTTCGGTGGAAGAGATGATCGGCCCGCCAATCGGCAGGATCGGCAGGTTGACGCTGGTGGAGCCGGTGGCCAGCACCAGGTGATCGCACTGGATCCGCGTGTCGCCGACTTCAACGGTTTTGCCGTCGATGACCTTGGCCCAGCCATTGATCACCTGGACCTTGTTCTTTTTCAGCAGCGCCGCAACGCCGGTGGTCAGGCGATCGACGATGCCGTCCTTCCATTCCACGCTTTTGTTGATGTCGAGGGTCGGCGCTGAAACGCTGATGCCCAGCGCCGAGTGCTCGCTGTGATGCCGGGTCTGGTGGAACTGCTCGGCGACGTGAATCAGCGCTTTCGACGGGATGCAGCCGATGTTCAGGCATGTGCCACCCAGCGATTGGCCTTCGACCAGGATCGTCGAAATGCCCAGTTGCCCGGCGCGAATCGCCGTGACGTAACCGCCGGGGCCGCCGCCAATGATCAGCAGCGTGGTGTTCAAAGTCTGCATGGCATCACTCCACAAACAGAGTCGCGGGTTGTTCGAGCAGACCACGGATGGCCTGGATGAAGAGCGCCGCGTCCATGCCGTCGACCACGCGGTGATCGAAGGAGCTGGAGAGGTTCATCATCTTGCGGATCACCACTTGGCCTTTGACGACCATCGGCCGTTCGACGATTTTGTTCACGCCGACGATCGCCACTTCCGGCAGGTTCAGCACCGGTGTACTGACGATACCGCCCAGCGCACCGAGGCTGGTCAGGGTGATGGTCGAGCCGGACAGTTCGTCGCGGCTCGCCTTGCCATTGCGTGCGGCAGTCGCCAGGCGCGAGATTTCTGCAGCGCAGTCCCACAGGCTGCGCGCTTCGGCGTGACGCACCACCGGCACCATCAGGCCAACGTCGCTTTGCGTGGCAACGCCGACATGCACCGCGCCGAGGCGGGTGATGACCTGGGCTTCGTCGTCGTAACGGGCGTTCATCTGCGGGAAGTCGCGCAAGGCAACGACCAGCGCGCGGACCAGGAATGGCAGCAAGGTCAGCTTGCCACGGCTGGCACCGTGTTTTTCATTCAGATGGGCGCGCAGTTCTTCAATCGCGGTGACGTCGATTTCCTCAACGTAGCTGAAGTGTGCGGCGCGCTGCGTGGCGTCCTGCATGCGCTGGGCGATCTTGCGGCGCATGCCGATCACCTGGATTTGTTCTTCATCGTTACGCTGGGCGTAAGCGGCGGCGACAGGTGCGCTTGCGTTTGATTGACCTTGCGCCAGATAGGCGTCGAGGTCTTCGTGCAGCACACGACCGGCCGGGCCAGTGCCGCGGACCAGACGCAGTTGAATGCCCAGATCCAGCGCATGTTTGCGCACGGCCGGCGACGCCAGCGGACGCTCATCGGCTTCACGGGCAACCATCGGGCCCTGGCAGACAGCCGCCGGGCGCGGTGCAGCAGCGGCAGGTTTGCTCTCGACCACCGCTTCAACTTTCGGCGCAACCGGCGCTTCTTTAGCCGGTGCGGGTGCGGCGGACTCTTTCAAGTTACCGGCGCCTTCCACCTCGATGCTGATCAGCACACTGCCGACCGCCATCACTTCACCCGGCTGACCGCCGAGCGCAATCACCTTGCCGTGTACCGGCGACGGAATATCCACCATCGCCTTGTCGGTCATCACGTCCGCCAGCACCTGGTCTTCAACCACCAGGTCGCCGACCTTGACGTGCCACTGCGACAGTTCGACTTCTGCGATGCCTTCGCCGATGTCCGGCATCTTGATAACGTGCGTGCCCATTCAGACCTCCATGACCCGTTTCAACGCCGCGCCCACTCGGGACGGCCCTGGGAAATACGCCCACTCTTGCGCGTGCGGGTAGGGGGTGTCCCAACCGGTGACGCGTTCGATCGGCGCTTCCAGGTGATGGAAGCAATGCTCTTGCACCAGCGCCACCAACTCGGCGCCGAAACCGCAGGTGCGGGTGGCTTCGTGCACCACCACGCAACGACCGGTTTTCTTCACCGACTTGACGATGGTTTCCAGGTCCAGCGGCCACAGGCTGCGCAGGTCGATGACTTCGGCATCAACGCCGGATTCTTCAGCGGCAACTTGCGAGACGTAGACGGTGGTGCCGTAGGTCAGCACGGTCACGTCCTTGCCCGGACGGGTGATCGCGGCGACGTCCAGCGGCACGGTGTAGTAACCGTCCGGCACCTGGGCTTGCGGGTGTTTCGACCACGGGGTTACCGGGCGGTCGTGGTGACCGTCGAACGGGCCGTTGTACAGGCGTTTCGGCTCGAGGAAGATCACCGGGTCATCGTTTTCGATGGAGGCGATCAACAGGCCTTTGGCGTCATACGGGTTGGACGGCATGACGGTGCGCAGACCGCAGACCTGGGTGAACATCGCTTCGATGCTCTGGCTGTGGGTCTGCCCGCCGTAGATACCGCCGCCGCACGGCATGCGCAGGGTCATCGGCGCGGTGAACTCACCGGCCGAGCGATAACGCAGGCGCGCCGCTTCGGAAATGATCTGGTCGGACGCCGGGTAGACGTAATCGGCGAACTGGATCTCGGCGACCGGGCGCAGGCCGTAAGCGCCCATGCCCACGGCGACGCCGACGATGCCGCTCTCGGAAATCGGCGCGTCGAATACGCGGGAGGTGCCGTACTTGGTCTGCAGGCCTTCGGTGCAACGGAATACGCCGCCGAAGTAGCCGACGTCCTGACCAAACACCACCACGTTGTCGTCACGCTCAAGCATCACATCCATGGCCGAGCGCAGGGCCTGGATCATGGTCATGGTGGTCGTGGTCATGGCGGTTTCCAGCTGAATATTGTTGTTGTGATCGTTCATGTCAGATCCCCAACTGCTGACGCTGGCGCTTCAAGTGCTCAGGCATCTCTTTGTAGACGTCTTCGAACATGGTCGCGGCGCTTGGAATCTGGCCGCCGGCGAGGGTGCCGTACTGTTCAGCCTGTTTCTGCGCGGCAATCACTTCGGCTTCGAGCTCGGCGCTGACGGCGGCGTGCTCTTCTTCCGACCAGTGGCCGACCTTGATCAGGTGCTGCTTCAGGCGGGCAATCGGGTCACCCAGCGGGAAGTGGCTCCAGTCATCGGCCGGACGGTATTTGGACGGATCGTCGGAGGTCGAGTGCGGGCCGGCGCGGTAGGTGACCCATTCGATCATGGTCGGGCCGAGGTTGCGCCGGGCGCGTTCGGCAGCCCAGGCGGAAGCGGCGTAGACCGCGTAGAAATCGTTGCCGTCGACCCGCAGCGAGGCGATGCCGCAACCGACGCCGCGTCCGGCGAAGGTGGTGGCTTCACCCCCGGCGATGGCCTGGAAGGTCGAGATCGCCCACTGGTTGTTGACCACGTTGAGGATCACCGGCGCGCGGTAAACGTGAGCGAAGGTGAGGGCGGTGTGGAAGTCCGATTCGGCGGTGGCGCCGTCACCGATCCACGCCGAGGCGATTTTGGTGTCGCCCTTGATCGCCGAGGCCATGCCCCAGCCCACGGCCTGAATGAACTGGGTGGCGAGGTTGCCGGAGATGGTGAAGAAACCGGCGTCCTTGACCGAGTACATGATCGGCAACTGGCGGCCCTTGAGCGGATCGCGCTCGTTGGACAGCAGTTGGCAGATCAGGTCGACCAGTGGCACTTCGCGGGCCATCAGAATGCTTTGCTGGCGGTAGGTCGGAAAGCACATGTCGTCGATGTTCAAAGCCAGGGCCTGGGCGCTGCCGATGGCTTCTTCGCCAAGGCTTTGCATGTAGAACGACATTTTTTTCTGCCGCTGGGCGACCACCATGCGGTTGTCGTAGATCCGCGTCTTGAGCATGGCGCGCATGCCCTTGCGCAGGATCTCGACCGGCACGTTTTCAGCCCAGGGGCCGAGGGCGTTGCCCTGATCGTCGAGCACACGGATCAGGCCACGAGCCAGGTCGGCGGTGTCGGCGGGTTCGACGTCAATGGAAGGTTTGCGCACCGTGCCGGCATCGGTCAGATGCAGGTAGGAGAAGTCGGTTTTGCAGCCTGGGCGGCCCGAAGGTTCAGGGACGTGCAGACGCAGCGGTTCATACGCTTGAGTCATGGCTTCTACGCTCGATCTTGTGAATTTCTTGTAGTGAGCTGGCAATCATTCTTGGGTGAAAGAAATCTTGTCCTACAACAATCATAGGCCCGGCCAAGAAGAATATTTCTCTCTGTTTCGTTGCGCTGGAGATGATTTGCAGATAGAAATTCTGCATAAGCATAAAAAACAGGTGGTTTTGTCTCATGCGCAAACTGGACCGTACCGACATCGGCATTCTCAACAGCCTTCAGGAGAATGCGCGCATCACCAACGCCGACCTCGCACGCTCGGTGAATCTGTCGCCGACACCGTGCTTCAACCGGGTCAAGGCGATGGAGGAATTGGGGCTGATTCGCGAGCAGGTGACGCTGCTGGACGCCGATCTGCTGGGGCTGCATGTGAACGTGTTCATTCACGTCAGCCTGGAGAAGCAGGTCGAGGAGGCGTTGCAGCATTTCGAAGAGGCGATTTCCGATCGCCCCGAGGTGATGGAGTGCTACCTGATGGCCGGCGACCCGGACTACCTGATCCGGGTGCTGGTGCCGACGATTCAGGCGCTGGAGCGCTTCATGATGGACTTTCTGACCAAGGTGCCGGGGGTGGCGAACATTCGCTCGAGCTTTGCGCTCAAGCAGGTGCGGTACAAGACGGCGTTGCCGTTGCCGGCGAATGGGTTGACGCTGGGTTCTTGACGATCAAAAGATCGCGGCCTGCGGCAGCTCCTACAGGGAGAACGCGTGCCCCATCAAAATGGGAATGCGTTCCCGTGTAGGAGCTGCCGCAGGCTGCGATCTTTGCTTTTAAAGCTTGTTGATCGGCACTTTCAGATACACGACGCCATTGGCTTCAGGCGCCGGAAAATTCCCCGCCCGCACATTCACCTGAATCGCCGGCAGCAACAGCGTCGGCATGCCGAGCCCGGCATCGCGTTTGGTGCGCATCTCGACGAATGCCGCCTCGTCGATCCCGTCGTGCACATGAATATTGCTTTTGCGCTGCTCGCCGACGGTGGTCTGGCACTGCGCGGCGCGGTCTTCGGGCGGGTAATCGTGGCAGACATAGAGTTTCACGCTGGCGGGGAAGGCCAGCAGTTTGTGGATCGAGTTGAACAGTTGATGCGCGTTGCCGCCGGGGAAGTCGCAACGGGCGGTGCCGACGTCGGGCAGGAACAGCGTGTCGCCGACCAGAATCTGTTCGCCATCGATCAAGTAGGCCATGTCCGCCGGGGTATGGCCGGGGACGTGCAGGGCGGTGGCCTTGAGGTTGCCGATCTTGAACGACTCGTTCGGTGCGAACAGATGATCGAACTGCGAGCCGTCGACGCAGAATTCCGGCTCCAGATTGAACAACGCCTTGAACACGTTCTGCACTTTGCTGATCGACTCGCCGATGGCGATCTTGCCGCCCAGTTCGCGGCGCAGATACGGCGCGGCGGACAGGTGGTCGGCGTGGGCGTGGGTTTCCAGCAGCCATTGCACCTGCAAACGGTGTTCACGCACGAAGGCGATGATTCTGTCGGCCTGCACAGTGCAGGTGCGACCCGCAGCGCCGTCGTAATCGAGTACCGGATCGACGATTGCACACTGCCCGCCATCGGCTTCATAGACCACGTAGCTGTAGGTCGAGGAGGCGGGGTCGAGGAAAGCTTCAATCTGCGCGGGCATGGACACGAACCTGAACAAGGGAAATGGGTTGCAACACTTTATGTAAAAACATAATGTTCGCAGCTTAAGTGACGTTGAAGGCTTCGTGCAAATGCAATCCAGTCTGACCGAATGTGAAGTCGCCCAATTGCGGGCGTCCGCCTCCAAGGCCTGCGCGCTGCTCAAGGCGCTGGCCAACGAGGATCGTCTGTTGATCCTGTGCCAGTTGACCCAGGGCGAACGCAACGTCGGCGAGCTGGAAAAAATGACCGGCGTGCGCCAGCCAACCCTGTCCCAGCAACTGGGCATTCTGCGGGATGAGGGCCTGGTCGCGACCCGGCGCGAAGGCAAATACATTTTTTATGGCCTGGCCAGTCCTGAAGTCATCCAGGTCATGAAGACCCTGTCGGGGTTGTATTGCGGGGCCGTGCTGAAAAGCCTGGGCCATCAATAAATGCCAGCCAACACACAACCCCTGTAGGAGTGAGCCTGCTCGCGATAGCGGGGTGTCAGTCAATGAATTTGTGGCTGACACCCCGCTATCGCGAGCAGGCTCACTCCTACAATAGATTTGTGTGAAGGCTGAGAAATCCTTGCGTGCAGCAATAAGGAACAAGCAATGAACGATCAACACTGGGGCCCATCCATCAGTGCCGATATCGTGGTCATCGGCGGCGGCACCGCCGGCATCGGCTTCGTCGCCAGTCTGCTCAAGCGCGATCCCTCGCTCCACATCACCGTGATCGAGCCAAGCGCCCAGCACTACTACCAGCCGGCGTGGACGCTGGTCGGCGGTGGTGCCTACGACGTCAAGGACACCGTCCGGCCGATGAGCAAGGTGATGCCGCGTCAGGCCACCTGGATTCAAGCGGCGGTGACTGGCATCGACCCCGACACGCGTCAGTTGACCCTCAACGATCAACGCACCGTCACTTACCAGAACCTGATCGTCTGCCCGGGCCTGCGTCTGGCCTGGGAAAAGATCGAAGGTTTGCAGGAAAGCCTTGGCCAGCACGGCGTGACCTCCAACTACAGCTATCAACACGCGCAGTACACCTGGGATCAGGTGCAGAAACTGCACGGCGGCAAGGCGCTGTTCACCCAGCCGGCGATGCCGATCAAATGCGCCGGCGCACCGCAAAAGGCGTTGTATTTGTCGTGCGATCACTGGCGCAAAAACGCTGTGCTGAACAACATCAACGTCGAGTTCAACCTGGCCGGTGCCGCGCTGTTCGGCGTCGCGACGTTCGTGCCACCGCTGATGAAGTACATCGAGAAATACAACGCGCAACTGGCGTTCAACAGCAATCTGGTCAAGGTTGATGGCCCTGCGAAAACCGCGTGGTTCGAGGTCAAGGACGCCGACGGCAATGTCACCCGTGAAGCGAAAACCTTCGATCTGCTGCACGTCGTGCCGCCGCAAGTCTCGCCGGATTTCATCGCCCAGAGCCCGCTGGCCGACGCCGCCGGCTGGTGCGAGGTCAATCCGCACAGCCTGCAGCATCCGCGTTACCCCGAGGTGTTCGGCCTCGGCGACATCTGCGGCACCACTAACGCGAAAACCGCTGCCGCCGTGCGCAAGCAGGTCGTTGTCGTCGCCGAAAACCTCTTGGCGCTGCGCAAGCACCAACCATTGCCACTGAAGTACGACGGCTACGGTTCCTGCCCGCTGACGGTGGAGAAGGGCAAGGTGATCCTCGCCGAGTTCGGTTACGGCGGCAAACTGCTGCCGACGTTTGCCCTCGATGCGACCGTGCCGCGCCGCTCGGCGTGGTTCCTCAAGGCGACCCTGCTGCCGTGGTTCTACTGGAACGGCATGCTCAAGGGCCGCGAATGGCTGACCGGTTTGTCCAAAGTCGACTGAGAACTCCCTATGTTGCTGGCAAGTCTGTTTGGCGTAGTGATGGGCTTGATTCTCGGGCTGACCGGCGCGGGCGGCGGGATTCTCGCGGTGCCGGCGCTGGTGCTCGGCCTCGGCTGGAGCATGACCCAAGCCGCGCCCGTGGCACTGTTCGCCGTGGGCAGTGCGGCGGCGGTCGGTGCTATCGACGGTTTGCGTCATGGTCTGGTGCGCTACCGCGCGGCGCTGCTGATTGCCGCGCTCGGTGCGGTGTTTTCGCCGCTGGGCATCTACTTTGCGCACCAGTTGCCGGAGAAGATCCTGATGATCCTCTTCAGCCTGCTGATGGTCATGGTTGCCTGGCGCATGTTGCGCCGTGAGCGCCAGCAGGAAGGGCCGAGTGATCATGGTCACGCGAGCTGGGGGCAGAAGAACTGCATGCTCAATGAAGAGACCGGGCGTTTCGACTGGACCGCCAAATGCACCGCTACCCTCGCGGCGCTGGGGGCGGTGACTGGCGTGGTCTCGGGGTTGCTTGGCGTCGGCGGCGGGTTCCTGATTGTGCCGGCGTTCAAGCAACTGACCGATGTGCAGATGCGCGGCATTGTCGCTACGTCGCTGATGGTCATCAGTCTGATTTCGGCGATTGGCGTGATCGGCGCGTTCCACGCCGGGGTACGGATCAACAGCCTCGGTGCGGCGTTCATCGTTGCCAGCATCGTCGGCATGATCATCGGTCGCAGGCTGTGCGCACGGGTGCCGGCGCGGGCGTTGCAGGTGGGGTTTGCCAGCGTGTGTCTGGTGGTGGCGGGGTATATGTTGTTCCGGGCTTGAGTGTATGGAAGATCAAAAGATCGCAGCCTTCGGCAGCTCCTACAGGGCCAGGCTGCGATCTTTTTATTGGGTTACAACACCAGATGTGGCAACCACAGCGAAATCGCCGGAATGTAGGTCACCAGCATCAACACCAGGAACAACACGGCGTAGAACGGCATCAGCGCCTTCACGGTGCTCTCGATACTGACCTTGCCCACCGCCGAACCGACAAACAGCACCGCGCCCACTGGCGGCGTGATCAGCCCGATTCCCAGGTTGACCAGCATGATCATGCCGAACTGCACCGGGTCGACGCCGATGCCGAGAATCACCGGCATCAGAATCGGCGTGAGGATCAGGATCAGCGGTGCCATGTCCATCACGGTGCCGAGCAACAGCAGCATGACGTTGATGCACATCAGGATCACGTAGCGGTTGTCCGACAGGGTCAGGAACAGCGTGGTGATCTTCGCAGGAATCTGCATCAGGGTCATGATGTAGCCGAAGCTTGCGGCAAAGCCGATCAGGATCATCACGATGGAAATCGTGCGCACCGTGCGGTGCATCAGCTTCGGCAATTCGCTCCACTTGTAGTCGCGGTAAATGAACATGGTGACGAAGAACGCCCAGAGCACGGCGATGGCTGCCGATTCGGTGGCGGTGAAGATCCCGGACAGAATGCCGCCCAGAATGATCACCATCGCCATCATGCCCCAGAGCGCTTCGCCGCAGATCTTCAAGGCTTCGCGCAGCGGGATGACTTCACCTTTCGGGTAATCGCGTTTCTTCGCGAAGATCAGGCACAGCATCATCAGGCACGCGCTCATCAACAGGCCCGGGACGACGCCGGCCATGAACAGCGAAGCGATGGAAACGGTGCCGCCGGCCGCCAGCGAGTAAAGCACCGAGTTATGGCTTGGCGGCGTCAACAGCGCCTGTACCGATCCACTGACCGTTACTGCCGTGGAGAAGTCGCGTGGATAGCCTTTGCGTTCCATCTCCGGAATCAGCACCGAGCCCACCGACGCCGTGTCGGCCACCGACGATCCCGAGATCGCGCCAAAGAAGGTCGAGGCCATGATGTTGACCAGCGACAGGCCGCCCCGGACAAACCCGACCAGCACCCCGGCGAACGCAACCAGCCGCCGCGACATTCCGCCCTCGGCCATGATCGCCCCGGCCAGCACGAAGAACGGAATCGCCAGCAGCGAGAATTTATTGACCCCGCCCGCGACCTGAATCATCAGCGCCTGAAACGGGATGTCGATCCACCATGCGCCGATCAGTGCCGACAGCCCGAGGGCGTAGGCGACCGGCATGCCGATCAGGATCAACACGATAAAACTGCCCAACAGAATCAATGCGTCCATCAGGCAGCCCCTTCGTTTTCTTCAACCAGGTCGAAACGCACCACGCGGCGATTGCTTTGGTCACCGAACAGCAGTTTTTCCACGACAAAGATCAGCGTCAGCGCGCCGCCGATCGGGATCGGCATGTAGGTGATGCCCACGCGCAGGGTGGGCAGGGCGCTCATGAACTGGTTCCAGGTCGAGGCGCACAGCTTGGCGCCCCAGATCGTCATGAACAGGCAGATGGTGCCCATCAATAACTGCGAGACGATGCTCAGGGTCTTGCGCAGGTTCGGCGGTAAGCGGTCGGTGACCATGGCGACGGCCATGTGCGCGCCGGCGCGGTAACTGGCAGCGGCGCCGATGAAAGTGAAGACCATCATCAGCAGAATCGCGGTGGGCTCCGGCCAACTCGAACCGGTGCCGAGGGCGTAACGGGCGAACACGCCCCAGGGAATGATCAGGGCGATGGCCAGCACGGACAGGCCGGCGACCCAGATGCAGGTCATGTACAGCATGTCGTTGAGGCGCAGCAGCGAATTCTTCATCGGGTTCCACCGTAACCGGGCAGGCGCGCACGTCGAGCGACGCCAGCGCTGCCGGGCCTTTCGTTGAGGGCTGGGAGGGTTACTGCACCGCTTCGATGCGCTTGATCAGGTCGGCGTAAGGTGCGCCGTATTTCTCGCGAACCGAGGCAGTGGCCTCGTAGAAGGGTTTCTTGTCGACGGTGATGAACTCGACGCCGGCGGCCTTGAGTTTTTCTTCACTGCTGGCGGATTTCTTGTCCCACAGCACGCGCTCTTCAGCCTGAGCGGCCTTGGCGGCTTTTTTCACCAGGGTCTGCTGGTCGGGGGTGAGTTTCTCCCAGGTGATTTTCGACATCACGATCGGCTCGGGCAGGATCAGGTGCCCGGTCAGGCTGTAGAACTTGGCGTTCTGGAAGTGGTTGTGTTCGAGCAGGGTCGGCGGGTTGTTTTCCGCGCCGTCGATCACCCCGGTTTGCAGGGCGCTGAAGATTTCCCCGGTGTCCATGGCGATGCCGTTGCCGCCCATGGCGTTGATGGTCTCGATGAACATCGGGTTGCCCTGCACACGGATTTTCATGCCCTTGAGGTCTTCGAGTTTGCGCACCGGTTTCTTGGTGTAGAGGTTGCGCGTGCCGCCGTCCATCCAGGCCAGAGCGACCAGACCGAATTCGGAGTGGGTGATCTTGTCGAGAATCGCGTCGCCGACTTCGCCATCGATCACCGCACGCATGTGCGCCTGGTCACGGAAGATGAACGGCATGTTGAACACGTTCACATCCGGCACCACCGGCCCGACGATGCCGAGGCTGACGCGGGTCATCTGGATGGCGCCGACCTGCGCCTGCTCGATGACTTCTTTCTCGGAACCGAGCACGCCACCCGGGAAGTACTTGAAGGTGAGCTCGCCGTTGGTTTCCTGGGTCAGGGTTTTGCCCATGCTTTCTTCCGCGACCACGGTCGGGTAGC
This sequence comes from Pseudomonas sp. MG-9, assembly GCF_018729515.1. Taxonomy (NCBI): domain Bacteria; kingdom Pseudomonadati; phylum Pseudomonadota; class Gammaproteobacteria; order Pseudomonadales; family Pseudomonadaceae; genus Pseudomonas; species Pseudomonas sp. MG-9. The sequence goes on along the minus strand of NZ_JAHHZH010000003.1, from coordinate 140,240 downwards.
CGGCGGGATGAATGTCGGCGAATTTTATTTCCAGCGCCTGGGCAGTGCTGGCGAGGGTGAAGGCAAACGGTAAAGCGACGGCGAGCAAGGTGCGTTTGAAGTACATGGGGGTGAGTCTCCAGTCTTGTTATTTTTGTGTTCAAGGCGCAGCGGTGCAGCAGAGGCGGGTGTTACAGCAAATCGTCGAACATTGGTTCCGGCAGGCCTTTGACGTTGGGGTTCAGGGCGAACACGCCACCGGCCAGCGATTGCGGATCGTGGTCGTCGCCGGGACGAATCGAGGTCACGAACAAGGTGTCCATCCGGCTGCCGCCGAAGGCGCACATGGTTGGTTTTTTCACCGGCACTTCCAGTGAGAAATCGAGGCGTCCGTCCGGCGCAAAGCGGTGAATGAGCCCGGCGTCGTTGGCGCAGATCCAGTAGAAACCCTCGGCGTCCACGGCAGCACCGTCGGGGCGTCCGGGGAAATGATTCATGTCGACGAACACGCGGCGGTTCGATGGCGTGCCGGTCTCGGTGTCGTAATCGAAGGCCCAGATCAGTTGCACCTCGGGGTGCGAATCGGACAGGTACATCGTTTTGCCGTCGGGGCTGAAACCGAGGCCGTTGGGGACGATGAAACCGTCGAGCTGCGCTTCGATCCCCCCCGACTGCCCGGCGCCGTAGCGATAGAGCCGGCCTTCGGGGGCGTTCAGGCCCATGTTCAGCACCATGCTGCCGGCCCAGAAACGGCCCTGACGGTCGCAGCGGCCGTCGTTGAGGCGCATGTCCTCGCGGCGATGTCCGACGCTGGCAAGCAGCTCGCTGTCGAGGCTGCCGTCGCTGTGCGGGTGCAGGTGAAAGAATCCGCTTTCCATGCCAGCGACCCAGCCGCCACGGCTGTGGCGGGCGATGCAGGCGAGCATTTCCGGGGTTTTCCACGCATGGACGTGGCCGGTGTCGGCGCTCCAGCGTTGCAGTCCGCCATTGGGGATGTCCACCCAGTACAGGGCGTTGTCCTGCGGCACCCAGACCGGGCTTTCGCCCACCGCGTTGCGGGCATCGACGATCAATTCGGCTTGCATACTCATTCCTTTGCGTCGTTGTCAGAGTGATCAGTCGCCGAACGGACCTGCCGCGACAAACGCGCCGCCCTGATAGATCCGCGCCGGGTCATCGGCCGCCGGCATCGGTTGCGCCTCGACCTTCTCGCGGAACACTTCAGAGCTGTCTTTCGCCGCGAAACCAAGGTGACTGGCGAAGCGGTTGTCCCACCACACGTCCTTGTTGTCGGACATGCCGTAGACCACGGTGTGGCCGACGTTCGGCGTATACAACGCGCGTTCGAGCAGTTGCGTGAGGTCGTCGAAGCTCAACCAGGTGTGCATCATCCGGCGGTTTTGCGGCTCGGGAAACGAGGAGCCGATGCGGATGCTGACGGTCTCGATGCCGTAGCGATCGAAGTAGAAACTGGCCATGTCTTCACCGTAGGACTTCGACAGACCGTAATAGCCATCGGGCCGGCGCGCGGAGCCGGCGTCGAGTGGTTCGTCCTGTTTGTAGAAGCCGATGACGTGATTGGAGCTGGCGAAGATCACCCGCTTCACGCCATGCCGGCGCGCGGCTTCATAGATATGGAAGACACCGCAGATGTTGGGGCCGAGGATTTCTTCGAACGGCCGCTCCACCGAGACACCGCCGAAATGCAGGATCGCGTCGACGCCTTCGACCAGTTGATGCACAGCCTGTTTGTCGGCGAGGTCGCAGAGCACGACTTCTTCACGATCATCGACGGCCGGGGCGAGGGCGGCGATGTCGGACAGGCGCAACACATTGGCGTAGGGGCGCAGGCGCTCGCGCAGAACGGTGCCCAGGCCTCCGGCAGCGCCGGTCAGCAACAGGCGATTGAATGGAGCGCGGGGTGCGGAAGTAGACGTCATGGCAAGCCCTTACATGTTTTGTTTTGATTGTTGTAGGTTGTCGTATGACTGCGCCGAAGTATCGGTAGGGTTTCCGGATCTTGTCAACGCGACTTTTGGTGTAAATGACGGAAGGGCTGATTCACCTTTCGATCACCACAATGTCCAGTTGGCAACGCAATCCCCTTGTAGGAGTGAGCCTGCTCGCGATAGCAATCCGTCAGACGCCATTGTCATTGACTGATACGCCGCTATCGCGAGCAGGCTCACTCCTACAGGGAACGATGGTGGCCCGGGGGCTTACAACAACGAAATCGGATAACTGATAAAGACCCGGTTCTCATCGAACTCGTTGGTGCTGAAGTCCCGGCGTATGCTCGCGTTGCGCCATTTCACGTTGAGGTTCTTCAGCGGCCCGCTCTGCACGGTGTAGGCCAGCTCTGACTCGCGGCCCCATTCCTTGCCGTCGGTAATCGTCCCGGTGTGCACGTTATCGCCGCTGATGTAGCGGTTCATCAGGGTCAGGCCGGGAATGCCGAGGGCAACGAAGTTGTAGTCATGGCGCAACTGCCAGGAGCGCTCTTTGGCATTGTCATAACTGGCGTTGTAGCTGTCATTGGCCAGGGTGCCGCCGCTGGTGCCGTTGACCCGCATCCACGCGTCGTCGCCGGAGAGTTTTTGCAGGCCGACGTAAAAGGTGCTGCCACCGTATCGGGCCGACAGCATGGCAAATGCGGTCTTGTTGTCGAGGTCGCCGGCCAGTGCGCTGCCGTCTTCCTTGCCGGTGAAGAAACCGAGGTTGGCGCCCAGTGTCCAGTCGCCCAGCGGCTGACTGTGGCTGAGGTTGAAGTATTGCTGCTGGTAGATGTCGCTGAGTTCGGCGTACCACACGCCGACCAGGGTGCGCTTGTCGTTGAAGGTGTATTCGCCGCCGCCGAAGTTGAAGCGATCCGAGGTGAACGCGCCGCGGCCGTTCATCGACATGTCTTCCATGCTCGCGTCGTTGCGCGGACTGTTGCCACGAAACTGGCCGCCGTAGACGGTCAGGCCATTGATCTCGGTGGAGGTGATCTGTCCGCCGCGAAAGGTCTGCGGCAACGAGCGGCCATCGTCCGAGCGCAGGATCGGCAGCACCGGCATCCATTCGCCGACCTTCAATTCGGTCTTCGACACTTTGGCCTTCAGCGCCACGCCGAGGCGGCCGAAGTTGTCGGCCGGACGTCCGTCATCGTGGATCGGCAGCAATTGCGTGCCACCGGTGCCTTTGCCGCCATCGAGCTTTTGCGAATACAGCCCGAGCACGTCGAGGCCGAAACCGACGGTGCCTTGGGTGAAGCCGGATTTGGCGTCGAGGATGAAGTTCTGCGTCCACTCTTCGGCCTTGCCTTGCGGGTAGGCCGGGTTGACGAAGTTGCGGTTGAAGTAGGCGTTGCGCAGGTTCAGCGTGGCTTTGCTGTCTTCAAGAAAGCCTTCGGCATTGGCACTCATCGGTAAGGCGAGAGCGAGGCTGCTGCAGCCGATCAGGCTTAAGGTCGTGCAAGGGCGAGTGACGGAAAAGCGCGAAGGGCGGACGGAATTGCAGACGAGTGTGCTCACTGTGACGCTCCCTGTTTCGTTTGTTGTTTTTATTATTTGTTATACGTCGTCGTACAACATGGATGCGGATATTTCCTACGTTTTAAGGGAATGTCAACAGCAAGTTATACGATGACTCGGCATCGACGCTGATGAACTTGTAGGCGCTGCGGCACGCTGCGATCTTTTGATCTTGCTTCTTGAAAATCCAGATCAAAAGATCGCAGCCTCGTTTCACTCGACAGCTCCTACAGGGATTTGTGTGTCCGTGGGATGTGTGTTGCCAGTGAATTTGCGGCAAACTTCACCCACCTCCCGCACAAGGCTTTTCAATGGATCAATACGCCCCGCGCGACTGGCAGCCTCATGAGAAGCCCAGTCTGCCCGGTTCTCCCTCGACGCCGCTGCACTCCAACCCCAAGCGCCTGGCCTATGCGCTGGTCGGGCTGCTGGTGGCGGTGACCGGTGGTCTGGGTAACTCGCTGGTGGTCGCCAACCTGCCTTATCTGCAAGGCGCGTTGGGCGCGACCACGGCGGAGATGGCCTGGCTGCCGGCCGCGTATGTGATGACCAACGTCTCGATGAACCTGCTGCTGGTGAAGTTTCGCCAGCAGTTCGGCCTGCGCGCGTTCACCGAGGTGTTTCTGGTGCTGTATGCGCTGGTGACCTTCGGTCACCTGTTCGTCAACGACCTGAGTTCGGCCATCGCGGTGCGGGCGGCCCACGGCATGGTCGGTGCGGCGTTGAGTTCGTTGGGTCTGTATTACATGATCCAGGCGTTTCCGGCCAAGTGGCGGCTCAAGGCGCTGGTGCTGGGGCTGGGCGCTTCACAACTGGCCCTGCCGCTGGCGCGACTGTTCTCCGAAGACCTGTTGCAGATCGCCGAATGGCGCGGCTTGTACCTGTTCGAATTGGGCATGGCGTTGCTGTCGCTGGGCTGTGTGTTGATGCTCAAGTTGCCGCCGGGTGACCGCTTCAAAACCTTCGAGCCGCTGGATTTTCTCACTTTCGCCATCCTTGCCAGCGGCGTGGCGTTGCTCTGCGCGGTGCTGTCGCTGGGGCGTATCGACTGGTGGCTGGAGGCGAACTGGATCGGCTATGCGCTGGCCGCCTCGATTGCCTTGATCCTCGCCGGGCTGGCCATCGAGCACAATCGCAGCAACCCGATGCTGATGACCCGCTGGCTCGGCAGCGGGGTGATGATCCGTCTGGCGCTGGCGGTGACCCTGATCCGCATGGTCACCTCGGAGCAGTCCACCGGCGCCGTCGGTTTCATGCAGAACCTGAACATGGGCTACGAGCAGTTGCACAGCCTGTACGTGGTGATGTTGATTGGCAGTGTCGCCGGGCTGTTGACCAGCGCGCTGACCATCGACCCCAAGCACTTGCTGATGCCGCTGATCATCTCGCTGGCGTTGATGGCCACAGGTTCCGTGATGGACAGTTTTTCCAACAACCTGACCCGCCCGGCGAACCTGTATTTCAGCCAGTTCCTGCTGGCTTTCGGCAGCACGTTTTTCCTCGGCCCGACCATGGTCTTCGGCACCCGCAACGTGCTGACCAATCCGCGCAATCTGGTGAGTTTTTCGGTGTTGTTCGGGATCTGCAACAACCTCGGCGGCCTGCTCGGCGCGGCGCTGTTGGGCACGTTCCAGATCGTGCGCGAGAAATTCCATTCCAGCCACCTCGTCGAGCACCTGACGTTGTCCGATCCGCTGGTGGCTGCACGGGTACAGAGCGGCGGGTCGGCAGTCGGCTCGGTATTGGCCGACCCGAGCCTGCGCAACCTGCAGGGCATTCGCAGCCTGTCGAATGCGGCGACCCGCGAGGCCAACGTGCTGGCCTATAACGATGTGTTCATGCTGATCGCCGTGATTGCGGTGCTGACCATGATCTGGCTTTCCATTCGTGCGCTGTGGCTGATGAGTACCACCAAAGCCGTCGACCCAGCGCCTTCCGTACCTCCTAGCGGTGCCTCTACTTCATGACCGAACCGACCACCACAACCACCAACGCCATCGCTGCCACCCCCGAAGGCGTGGCGCCGCCGTCATCGCCGAACACCGAGCCGCGCTCGCTGGGGGTGCGGATCATCTCGTCGCTGGGCTTTGCCGCGATTGCCATCGTCGGTGTGCTGGTCGTGCTGTACGCCTGGCAACTGCCGCCGTTCAGCAGCGCGGTCGAGACCACCGAAAACGCCCTGGTGCGCGGACAGGTGACGATCATCGGGCCGCAGCTCAGCGGTTATGTGTTCGAGGTGCCGGTGCAGGACTTCCAGTACGTGAAGGCCGGCGATTTGCTGGTGCGTCTGGACGACCGGATTTATCAGCAGCGCCTCGACCAGGCGTTGGCGCAACTGGCGGTGCAGAAGGCCGCGCTGGCCAACGTGGTGCAGCAGCGCAACAGCGCCGAAGCGACGATCAAGCTGCGTCAGGCGGTGGTCGCCGACAGCGAAGCGCAGTTGCGTAAAAGCGAAGCGGATCTGCGGCGCAACAAGGAGCTGGTGAGTGACGGTTCGGTGTCCAAGCGCGAAATGGACGTGGCGCTCGCGGCCAACGCACAAGGTGTTGCAGCGGTGGCGCAGGCCAAGGCCAATCTGGAGATCGCCCGTCAGGACCTGCAAACGGTGATCGTCAATCGCGGCTCGCTGGAAGCGGCGGTGGCCAGCGCCGAAGCAGCGGTGCAACTGGCGCGGATCGATTTGTCGAACACCCGCATCGTCGCCCCGCGTGACGGCCAGCTCGGGCAGATCGGCGTGCGTCTCGGCGCTTACGTCAACTCCGGCGCGCAGTTGATGGCGCTGGTGCCGAGTCAGAAATGGGTGATCGCCAACATGAAGGAAACCCAGATGGACAACGTGCGTGTCGGGCAACCGGTGCGTTTCACCGTCGATGCCCTGAACCACCGCAGATTCACCGGCCATGTGCAGCACATCTCGCCGGGCACCGGTTCGGAATTCGCCCTGTTGCAGGCGGATAACGCCACCGGCAACTTCGTGAAAATCGCCCAGCGGGTGCCGGTACGGATCACCATCGACCCGGATCAGCAGGAAGAAGAGCGCTTGCGCCCGGGGATGTCGGTGGTGGTCAGCATCGACACCGCGGCGGGTGACACACAACCTCATTAAGAGCAAAAGATCGCAGCCTTCGGCAGCTCCTACATTGGAATGCGATTCCCTGTAGGAGCTGCCGAAGGCTGCGATCTTTTGCTTTTCAGGCCGCGATCATCGGCGGCAGGGTGCCCAGCAGCGAAACCGCCGCCACCGCACCAATCCCCAGCAACCACTCCAGCATCACACTGCGCTTGAGCGCGCCCATCCGCTGCTCGCAATCATCAATCCGCAAGCGGTTGAACAACGCCAGTGCGAGCATGCCCATCACCAGCGCTGCCTTGATCAGCAGAATCAGGGCAAAGCCGTTGAACAGCGGCGTCGGCCACCACTGGCCGGTCAGCACGCGCACGTTGATCAGCCCGGTGATCAGCAGGCCCGCCACCAACGCGTAACCGACCCCACTGAAGCGTTGCAGGATCCGGCTCATCGGTTCGTCTGGTTGACGCAGGATCAGCACCAGCAGCAACAAGCCGCCGAGCCAAGCGGCCACACACGTCAGGTGAATGATCTGGTTGAGGATCAGCAATTGCCCGCTGAGGCCATCGAGCATCGCGCCATGACCGACTGGCGCCAGGGTCGCCAGCAACAGCGCGCTCAAACCCAGGCGCAACGGCACGTTCGAACGCCACGGCGTGAACAGCAGCGCCAACAACAGTGCGTTGATCAGCAGATGCCAACGCCAGACCTGACCGAAAAACGTATTGCCCAGCACCACGCCGAGGGTGTCCGCATCGAACGCGGCTGTCGCCGAACCGGCCATGCTCGCGGTAATCAACAGCGCCCAGGCCACGCCGCTGACCAGCGCAATCGCCGTCAGCCAGCGCGCGAGGCACGCCAGTTGCCGATCCAGCGCCGGCGCTGGCGCTTTGAGCAACCGTGGCCGCAACAGCCAGGCCCCGAACAGTATCAACACCACGCTGAAATGCACAAAACGGCACAGCACCAGCGCTTCACTCATGAGTTACTGGCCAACCTTGAACTGGTAGGCGCCTTCGCTCTTGTGCGTGTCGACCGACACTGCGTGCCATTCGACCTTGTATTCACCGGCGCTGAGCGCTGCAGCAGGGGTGACGATCAGGGTTTTCTTGTCGCCTTCGGTGCTCAAAGGTTTGAGCGCGACCGGGGTGCCATCGTGGGTCACGGTGACTTTGGTGAAACTGGCCTCGACGCCTTCGGAGAAGGTCAGGCGCAGGTCTGCCGGTGCGGCGACGGTGCTGTCGGCGGCCGGGGTCTGGCTTTTCAGGTGGGCGTGGGCGAATACGGAGGAGGCGGCGAACAGCGAAGCGAGCAGGGCAGTGGTGGTCAGGACGTTCTTGAACAGCATCGCGAATACCTTTGAGGCAGGACAAAGAGGCGTCAGTTTAGCCATGCACCGACCTTCGCACGAAGTTTTGTTTGCAACGGTCGCCCGCGTACCAGAGCGGGTGCTAGTCTTGGGCAACGCTGTTGTCAGGGAGCCCACATGGGCAATCACAAGATCGAGATTCGTCGCAGTAACGTCGAGAAAATCCTTCTGGCGGCGGAAAAAGTCTTCGCCGAAAAAGGCTTCGGCGGCACCGCCATGGCCGACATCGCCGCCGAAGTGCAATTGCCGCGTTCCAACCTGCATTACTACTTTTCAACCAAGAGCGAGCTGTACAGCGCGGTGCTGTTCGACCTGCTGGAAGTATGGAAACAGGACGCGCTGTGCTTCGAGATGTTCGATGACCCGCGGGTGGTGCTCAGCAGCTACATCCGCGCCAAGATGAACCACTCGCGCAGCCGGCCGTACGGTTCGAAAGTCTGGGCCAACGAGATCATCCACGGCGCACCGACCCTCGGTGAGGCGCTGGATCTCAGCCTCTACGACTGGGCGAAAATGAAGGAAGCGAAGATCCGCCAGTGGGTTGAAGACAAGCGGATTCTGCCGGTGGAACCATCGAGCCTGCTGTACATGATCTGGGCCTCGACCCAGCATTACGCCGACTTCGATCATCAGGTGAATATTCTCAACGAGCACCAGCCGCTGTCGGACATGCAGTTCGAACGGGCGGTGCAGACGGTGACCAGTGTGATTTTGCGCGGGATCGGGTTGGAGCCCTAAGTCAAAAGATCGCGGCCTTCGGCAGCTCCTACACCGATCTCTGTAGGAGCTGCCGAAGGCTGCGATCTTTTGATCTTAAGAATCAGACCGCGACATGGTAGGGATTCCTCGGATCATGGTTCCAGTCCAGAAATGGTTTCCCGGTTTCCATCGGCACCATCTCGATGCAATCCGCCACCGGACAGGTGATCTGGCACAGGTTGCAGCCCACACACTCATCATCGATCACTTCGTATTTATGCGTGCCGTCGGCCTGCTTCAGGCTGCTGATCGCCTGGTGTGACGTGTCTTCGCAGGCAATGTGGCAACGCCCGCAACCGATGCACGCATCCTGATCAATCTTCGCGATCACCTGATAGTTGATATCGAGGTATTTCCAGTCGGTGGTGTTGCCCACCGCGCGCCCGGAAAACTCGCCGATGTTGGCGTAGCCCTGACTGTCCATCCAGCGCGACAGCCCGTCCTTCATCTCCTCGACAATCCGGAAACCGTGCAGCATCGCCGCCGTGCACACCTGCACCGCGCCGCTGCCCAACGCAATGAATTCCGCCGCATCGCGCCAACTGCCGATGCCACCAATGCCACAGATCGGCAGGCCCTGGGTCTGCGGGTCGCGGGCAATCTCGGCGACCATGTTCAGTGCGATCGGCTTGACTGCCGAACCGCAATAACCACCGTGGGTGCTTTTGCTGCCGACGGTGGGCAGGGCAACCATGTGTTCCAGATCGACGCTGGTGATCGAATTGATGGTGTTGATCAGCGACACCGCATCGGCGCCACCGCGATGTGCCGCGCGGGCAGCGACGCGGATGTCGGTGATGTTCGGCGTGAGTTTGACGATCACCGGCAGTGAACAATAAGTTTTGCACCAGCGGGTGACTTGCTCGACGTACTCCGGCACCTGACCGACCGCCGCGCCCATGCCCCGTTCAGGCATGCCGTGCGGGCAACCGAAATTCAGCTCGATGCCGTCGGCACCGGTGGCTTCGACCAGTGGCAGGATGTGTTTCCACGATTCCTCCACGCACGGCACCATCAGCGAGACGATCAGTGCGCGGTCCGGCCAGTCTTTCTTCACCTGGGTGATCTCGCGCAGGTTGATCTCCAGCGAGCGGTCGGTGATCAGTTCGATGTTGTTGATGCCCAGCACTTCGCGGTTGTTGCCGTAGTGCGCCGAGTAGCGCGACGAGACGTTGACTGCTGCCGGGTCCTCACCGAGGGTTTTCCAGACCACGCCGCCCCAACCGGCCTCGAAGGCACGCACCACGTTGTAGGCCTTGTCGGTCGGCGGCGCGGAGGCCAGCCAGAACGGGTTGGGGGCCTTGATACCGGCGAAGACTATCGAGAGATCGGCCATTTACGCTGCCTCCACGTTGAGCATCAGTTGCGCGTTGATCGCCTCGGCGGCGCGTTTGCCGTGCTGTACAGCCTGCACGGTGAGGTCCTGATCGAGGCTGGTGCAGTCGCCACCGGCGTACACGCCGGGGATGCTGGTGCGCAGGTTGTCATCGACCTGAATCCGTTCGCCCTGACGCTTGAGTTCGCGGGCCAGCGGGTCGGCGAGGGCGCTGCTGTCGAAGGCCTGGCCGATGGCTTTGAAGATCGCGTCGGCCGCCAGTTCGAAGGTTTCGCCGGTGGTTTGCAGGCGACCCTCGACCAGAGTCGTGCGGGCGAAACGCATGCCGCGCACCTGGCCTTGCGCATCGAGCAGCACTTCATCCGGTTGCGCCCAGGTCAGCAGGCGCACCTGATTGGCCTTGGCGATGTCTTGTTCGTGACCGGTGGCGCCCATGTCCGCCGCGCCACGGCGATACACCAGATTGACGTCGCGGGCACCGAGGCGGGCCATTTGCACGGCCATGTCGATCGCCGTGTTGCCGGCGCCGAGGACGATGCAGCGTTCGGCCAGCGGCAGTTGCGTCAGGTCATCGGCCTGGCGCAGTTCGCGGATGTAGTCGGTGGCGGCGAGCAGGCCGGGGGCGTCCTCGTGAGGCAGGCCGAGCTGCTTGCTGGCATTGAGGCCAAGGCCAAGGAACACCGCGTCGAACTGCTGATGCAATTCGCTGAGGGTCAGGTTGTCGCCGAGTTTCTGTCCGTGGCGGATCTCGATGCCACCGATTTGCAAGAGGAAATCCAGTTCCTTCTGCGCGTAGTCGTCGACCAGTTTGTACTTGGCGATACCATATTCGTTGAGGCCGCCAGCCTTCTCCCGTGCTTCGAAAATCACCACGTCATGCCCGTGCATGGCGCTACGGTGGGCGCAGGACAACCCCGCCGGCCCGGCGCCGACCACGGCGATGCGCTTGCCGGTGCTGGCCGCACGCTGGAACGGGTGCTCGGTGAAGTGCGCGTTGTCCACGGCGTAGCGTTGCAGCAGGCCGATCAGCACCGGCGCGCATTCCTGCGCGTTGTTGCGCACGCAAGCTTGCTGGCAGAGGATCTCGGTCGGACAGACCCGCGCACAACTGCCGCCGAGGATGTTCGCCGAAAGGATTTTCTGCGCCGCACCGGGCACGTTGTCCTGGTGGATGTTACGGATGAACGAAGGAATGTCGATCTCGCTCGGGCACGCATTGACGCACGGCGCGTCGTAGCAATACAGGCAGCGCGACGCCTCCAGATGCGCCTGCCGGGCGTTGAGCGGCGGCGCCAGATCAGTGAAATGGCCGGCGAGGGCGGCCGCGCTTTCGTGCGGGTGCGGGAGATGGTTCAGGGTCTCGATCACGGTTTTGTGCCTCACGGTTTTCTGCCTCTGACGGGCATTGGTTTTCGTCATACCCTGTGGCGAGGGAGCTTGCTCCCGCTGGGTGGCGAAGCCGCCCCAAAACCAGGCAATGCGCTCATCCTGATACTCAGGAGTGAATGGTTTTGGGCCTGCTGCGCAGTCCAGCGGGAGCAAGCTCCCTCGCCACAGGGGATCGGATCAGCGTTTAACCGCTGTGGGCTTGTGTAATTCAGCCCGCTTGCTCAGCAAATCAAACACCGCCGGATACGCCGGCCGTTCGATATAGCGTCCGGCCCCGCGCTCGGCGCGCAGGTCGCCGTCGGCCCAGACCACTTTGCCCTGGCTGACGGTATGGCTCGGCACGCCGCGCACGGTCTTGCCTTCGAAGATGTTGAAGTCCACCTGCTGATGGTGGGTCTTGGCGGAGATGGTGCGGGTGCCTTGCGGGTCCCACAGCACCAGGTCGGCATCGGCGCCGACGCGAATCGCGCCTTTGCGCGGGTAGAGATTGAAGATTTTCGCGGTGTGGGTGGAGGTGAGGCCGACGAAGTCCTGCATCGACAAACGCCCGGTGTTGACTCCTTCATCCCACAGCACCGCCATGCGGTCTTCGATGCCGGCGGTGCCGTTGGGGATCTTGCTGAAATCGTCGCGCCCGGCAGCTTTCTGCTCGGCGCAGAAGCAGCAGTGATCGGTGGCGGTGGTGTGCAGATTGCCGCTTTGCAGGCCATGCCACAGCGCTTCCTGATGCCCGCGCGGACGGAACGGCGGGCTCATCACGTAACCGGCGGCGGTCTGCCAGTCCGGGTGCTGATAGACACTGTCGTCGAGCAGCAGATGCCCGGCCAGCACTTCGCCGTACACCGGTTGGCCCTTGCTGCGGGCGTAGGTAATTTCGTCGAGGGCTTCCTTGGTCGAAACGTGCACCAGGTACAACGGCGTGCCGATGGTTTCGGCAATGCGAATCGCCCGGCTCGCCGCTTCGCCTTCCACCTGCGAGGGCCGCGACAGCGGATGCGCTTCCGGCCCGGTGATGCCCTGAGCCATCAACTTGCGTTGCAGGTGATAGACCAACTCGCCGTTTTCCGCGTGCACGGTCGGCACGGCGCCGAGTTCCAGGCAGCGCTCGAAGCTCGCCACCAGCGTGTCATCGGCGGCCATGATCGCGTTCTTGTAGGCCATGAAATGCTTGAAGCTGTTGATCCCGTGATGGCTGACCAGCTCGGCCATTTCCTCACGCACTTGCTCGCTCCACCAGGTGATCGCGACGTGGAAACCGTAGTCGGACGCCGACTTCTCGGCCCAGCCTCGCCACTGATGAAACGCTTCGAGCAGTGACTGCTGCGGATTGGGAATCACGAAGTCGATGATCGACGTGGTGCCGCCGGCCAGACCGGCTGCCGTGCCGCTGTAGAAGTCTTCACTGGCCACGGTGCCCATGAAGGGCAGTTGCATGTGGGTGTGTGGGTCGATGCCGCCGGGCATCAGGTATTGGCCGCTGCCGTCGAGCACTTCGGCGCCGGCGGGAATATCAAGGTTTTCACCGATGGCTTTGATCACGCCGTCGGCGCAATAGACGTCGGCGCGGTAACTTTCATCATGGGTAACAACGGTGGCGCCACGGATCAACAGAGACATTCCGAGTTCCTCGCAGGCATGACCGACTTATGCCGGTTCTAAATGTTTTATTGATGTACAGCGATGATCGGCGTATTCCTGTCATCGCTGTCAGGAATAGAAGCTAGTCGCAGTTATGCAATTGATCAAGATTATTTTTTATAAGCTTATGACTGTTTTAAGTATATGAAAAATAAAGATAAAAACTGTAAATCACCAAAATGGTGAGGCTGTTCACCATTTTGACGCACTTGACAGGATGGAAATATGAGCAAGATTTCCTATGTGAAATCAGCTGCTTGAAGTTGAGCTGCGGTTGATCGCCCCGGATGAAAAAAACTGCATTGCACCAGATTGAGTCCTGACAGTTCGAACAACTTGGCAAACGTTTGGCCTGAGCGTGCAGACAAGTTTTCGCGGACGCCTTCGGTAAATAATTAAAACCGAGCAATATCAGAAAGTTGCAATGCGTTTGAAACACGGCCCGATGCACAAGCGGGGCACCCGGCACGTTTATTGATGCCGCCGCTGACACCATGGCCGGTGCAACAAAGTTGTCAGTTCCTCCGGCCATCGTCCGGCTCGCACCCTCGTGCGCAGCCGCCTGATGAGCAAAAAAATAATCAGAAGAACAGTGGAGCGGCCATGCAACAGAACAGATCGCAAGTGACCGAGCGCGACGGCTTGTTCGAACTCGAAGCCGGCAGCGACGTCCTCGACAGTCCCCGTTACAACCACGACATGGCACCGACCAAGGTGCGCGAACGAACCTGGAACAAATGGCACATCACCGCGCTGTGGGTCGGCATGGCGGTGTGCGTGCCGACCTACACCCTCGGCGGTGTGCTCACCGCGTATTTCGGCCTGAGCGTGGGCGAAGCGCTGATGGCGATTCTGCTGGCCAACGTCATCGTGCTGATCCCGCTCACGCTCAACGCCTTTCCCGGCACCAAGTACGGCATTCCATTTCCGGTGTTGCTGCGCTCGTCGTTCGGCGTGCTCGGCTCCAACGTGCCGTGCCTGATTCGTGCGCTGGTGGCGTGCGGCTGGTTCGGTATTCAAACGATGTTTGGCGGACTGGCGATTCACCTGTTTCTCGGCTCGGTGTTCGAGGGCTGGAAATCCCTTGGCGGCACCGGCGAGGTGATCGGCTTCATGATCTTCTGGTCGCTGAACCTGTGGGTGGTGATCCGGGGCGCCGAGTCGATCAAGTGGCTGGAAACCCTGTCCGCACCGTTGCTGGTGGCGGTGGGCATCGGCTTGCTGATGTGGGCGATGCCCAATGTGTCGATGACCGAGTTGCTGGCGATTCCACCGAAACGCCCTGAGGGCGCCAGCGTGGTCAGTTATTTTGCTGCCGGGCTGACGGCGATGGTTGGCTTCTGGGCCACGCTGTCGCTGAACATTCCCGACTTCAGCCGTTACGCCAAAAGCCAGAAGGACCAGATCCTCGGGCAGATTTTCGGCCTGCCGCTGACCATGTTCTTGTTCGCTTCGCTGGGGGTGGTGATGACCGCCGCGTCGGTGAAACTGGTCGGTGTCACCGTGTCCGATCCGGTCAGCCTGATCGGCCATATTCAGAGCCCGGTGTGGGTCGCGGTGGCCATGGCACTGATCATCATCGCCACGCTGTCGACCAACACCGCGGCGAACATCGTTTCGCCGACCAACGACTTCCAGAACATCGCGCCCAAGGTGATCAACCGCACCAAAGCGGTGTTGCTCACCGGGTTTGTCGGGCTGGCGCTGATGGCTCACGAGCTGCTGAAAAAGCTCGGGCTGATCGTCTCCGACGTCAGCCTGGAAACCGTGTATTCCAACTGGCTGCTGGGCTATTCGAGCCTGCTCGGGCCGATCGCCGGGATCATGGTGGTGGACTATTTCCTGATCAAGAAACAGCAACTGGACCTGGCCGGGTTGTATCGCGACGACGTGTATCCGGCGTGGAATTGGGCCGGGTTTGTCGCGTTCGGCGTGCCGGTGGTGCTGACCCTGCTGTCGCTCGGTAGCGATGCGTTCAGCTGGTTCTACAGCTACGGCTGGTTCACCGGCTCGGCGCTGGGTGGGGTGATTTATTACGGGTTGTGCGTGATGCGGGCGCAGCCTTCGATCATGAAAACAGCGGTGTAAGGGAGGCCCTCATCGCGAGCAGGCTCGCTCCTACAGATGAAATGCGTTCCCTTGTAGGAGTGAGCCTGCTCGCGATAGCGGTCCACCAGACACCACAGCAACATCTCAAACTGCCTGAGGAGATCAACATGAACGCAGCCGTAGACGTTCTGCAATCCACCCATCAGCACATCAACCGCGACCGCCTCTGGGCCTCGCTCATGGAACTCGCCAAGCTTGGTGCGACGGTCAAGGGCGGGGTCTGTCGTCTGGCTCTCACCGACCTCGATCGCCAGGCCCGCGACCTGTTCGTGCAATGGTGCAAGGACGCCGGGTGCAGCGTCACGGTGGATGAAGTCGGCAACATCTTCGCCCGCCGCCCGGGGCGCAATCCTGACTTGCCGCCGGTGATGACCGGCAGCCACATCGACACTCAGCCCACTGGTGGCAAGTTCGACGGCTGCTTTGGCGTGCTCGCCGGCGTCGAAGTGTTGCGCACCCTCAATGACCTCGGCGTGGAAACCGAAGCGCCGCTGGAAGTGGTGGTCTGGACCAACGAAGAAGGCTCGCGCTTTGCCCCGTGCATGATGGGCTCCGGGGTGTTCGCCGAGAAATTCACTCTCGAAGAAACCCTGGCCAAGGTCGACGCCGAGGGCGTCACCGTCGGTGAAGCGCTGAACGCCATCGGCTATGCCGGGTCGCGCAAAGTCAGCGGGCACAAGGTCGGCGCTTATTTCGAAGCGCACATCGAACAAGGCCCGATCCTCGAAGACGAACAGAAAACCATCGGCGTGGTGCTCGGCGCGCTGGGGCAGAAGTGGTTCGACCTGAAACTGCGCGGTGTAGAAGCCCACGCCGGCCCGACGCCGATGCACCTGCGCAAGGACGCCCTGGTTGGCGCCTCGGTGATCGTCGGTGCGGTCAACCGCGCCGCCCTCGGCCATCAACCGCACGCTTGCGGCACCGTCGGTTGCCTGCAAGCCTATCCCGGCTCGCGCAACGTCATCCCCGGCGAAGTGCGCATGACCCTCGACTTCCGTCATCTGCAACCGGCGCGCCTGGATTCGATGATCGCCGAAGTGAAACAGATCATCGACGCCACCTGCGAAGAACACGGCCTGACCTATGAACTGACCCCGACCGCCGACTTCCCGCCGCTGTACTTCGAAAAAGGCTGCGTCGAAGCCGTGCGTGGCGCGGCGAAAGGTCTGGGCCTGTCGCACATGGACATCGTCAGCGGCGCCGGCCACGATGCGATCTTCCTCGCCGAACTCGGCCCGGCCGGGATGATCTTCGTGCCGTGCGAGGGCGGCATCAGCCACAACGAAATCGAAAACGCGGCGCCGGACGATCTGGCGGCCGGGTGTGCGGTGTTGTTGCGGGCGATGCTCGCGGCTTCGGCGGCGGTGGCAGCGGGGCAGCGCGCGGCCTGAAGATCAAAAGATCGTCCGATCGCGGCCCGAGCCTGCGGCAGCTCCTGCATGGGATTTGTGTTCGTCTCTGTAGGAGCTGTCGAGTGAAACGAGGCTGCGATCTTTTTATGTCACCCCGATGTCATAGAAATGTGCGACGGTTGCGCCCCATGAAAATCATCACCTCCGGCGCATCCTATCTGGACATCGACGCCTACGCCTGCTGCATCGCCTACGCCGAATTGCTCAACCTGCAAGGCGTTCCCGCCCGTGCCGTCAGTAGTGCGAAACCCAATAGCAGCGTGTCGCCGACCGTTCTGAGTTGGGAGGCGGCTTTTCACCGTTACACGCCGCAAGCAAACGACGAATTTGTGCTGGTCGATGTCTCCGACTATCACCACTTCGACCCGCTGGTGGTGCTCGATCAGGTGGTGGAGGTCATTGACCATCATCCCGGTCATGAGCCGTACTGGGCTGAGCGACTGGGTTCGGCCGCCGACATCCGCCCGATCGGCGCAGCGGCGACGCTGGTTTTTCGGCGCTGGCAAGCCGCCGGTCTGCTACCGCGAATCAGCGAGCAGAGTGCGGCATTGCTGGCCACGGCGATCCTCGACAACACGCTCAACCTCACCGGGCAGATGACCACGGAGCTGGATATTGAGGCTTACGCAGTATTGGCTCAGCGGGCGAAACTGGCTGCGAACTGGCCCGAGCGGTACTTCCTCGAATGTCAGGCCGCCATCGAAGCAGACCTGCAGAGCGCGTTGGCGGCGGATCTGAAACGCTTCAAGGCGGAGAGTAACCTGCCACAGGTTTTCGCACAGATGACGGTGTGGGACGCCGATGGGTTGCTTCACAAACATCGCAACGAGATCTGCGGCTGGATGGCCGGGCAGGGCGATGACTGGTTGCTGAACGTCATCGGCATCCGTGACGGCCAGAGTTGTTTACTGGCTGAGCCGGTAGTCAGCCAGCAGAAACTGAATCGTTTGCTGGCGCTGCAATGGCAGGCGGCAATGGCTGTTGTGAAACCTTCGATGCTGCGCACACAACTGCTGAAGCTGGGGCTGAATTTCACCCCCGTCTGATGCGCTGATCAACCCGGGCGGTCATTTTTGCTCGCAGTGCCCTGGCGTCGGTCAGGGCCGTCCGGGTTGCCCACATCCAGCAACCGTCGTTCGACCAAAACATTCTCCAGTGCCTGACGCTCAACCGGCGCCATTTGGTGTTCGCGCTTTTTCAGCTCCAGCAGAATGGGGCTGGACCAGGTGCGATAAGTCTGTTCGATGTTGCGACGCGACGTCATCAGTCTCTCCTTGATCAAGAGCCCGGTGTGACTGGCAGGGGCTCAATCCGATGAGGAGTTAACGTTAGTCGACAATCCCTGAAGTCGCGAATGCAGCGCAAGCGCTGTAGGAGTGAGCCCGCTCGCGATGGCGGTGTATCAGTCAGAGTTGATGTGGCTGACAGACCGCTATCGCGAGCAGGCTCACTCTTGCAGGGATTTGTGGTGTTGTCGAACGGGTCGGCACGATCACGGGCGCCTGCGGTCGTAATCTTCACACGCGCATTCCCTGTGGAGGTCCAATGAGCCAGGAAGTCCTGACCCGCGAAACCAATCGTCGGCAGTTGCAGCAGATCATCGCCGGGCTGTCCGACGGGGTGATTCTGCTTGAGCTCGATCAGAGCATCCTCTGGGCCAACGAGGCAGCGCTGGCCATGCACGGCGTCAGCCGGATCGGTGAGCTGGGCACCAACGCCGATGAGTACGCCAAGCGCTTCAGCTTGCGATATCGCAATAATCACCTGTTGCCGCCGGAGAGCTACCCGATCAGTCGCGTCGCCCGCTGTGAAGTGTTCAGCGACGTGCTGATCGAAATGTTCGCGGTGGACGATCCGGAACGCGTCTGGGTGCACAACGTGCGCAGCATGGTGCTGACGGATCGCGAGGGGCAGCCGGAGTCACTGGTGCTGATCATGAGCGACGTCACCGACTGGGCCAACGCCGAGCAGCGCTTCGAAAAAACCTTCAATGCCAACCCGGCGCCGGCGGTGATCTGCCGCCTCAGCGATTTGCGTTACATCAAGGTCAATCCCGGGTTTCTGGAGATGACCGGCTACACCCGCGATCAGGTAATCGGCACTTCGGCCTATGAAATCGACATCTTCGAACAGGCCGAACGCAAGGACCTGGCGATCCAGCGCCTGCGCGACGTGGCGACCATTCCGCAGATGCAGGCCGAACTGCGCCTGCCCGATGGCGGCAGCAAACAAGTGATCGTCGCCGGGCAGCCGTTGCTGCTCAACGATGAGGATTGCATGCTGTTTTCCTTCGTCGACATGGAACTGCGACACAAGGCCGAAGTGGCGCTGCGTCAGAGCGAGGAGCGCTTTGCCAAGGCCTTCCGTCTGACCCCGGTGCCGATTCTGATCTGCAGCGCCGATGAGCAGCAGGTGATCGATGTCAATCAGGCGTTCCTCGATACCCTGGCGTACGACAGCGACGACGTAGTCGGCAATACCGTGACGCAGCTGAATTTCATCGACGACGATGGCGCCCGGGCGCGGCTGCTGAGCGCACTGGCGAAAAGCGGGCGGGTGGACCGGGTCGATGTGCGGGTGCGCAAGAAGGACGCGGATCTGCTGGAGTGCGCGGTGTCCGCCGACACCGTGAATATTCAGGACACGCCGTGCTATCTGCTGGTGCTGATGGACATCACCGAGCGCAAACGCACCGAGCTGGAATTGGTGGCGGCGATTGAAGAGGTGATGAAAGACGCTTCGTGGTTCAGCCGGACGCTGATCGAAAAACTGGCCAACGTGAAGAAGGTCAACTCGCCGCAACTGCCCAGCGTGTCGTTCACCGACCTGACGGCGCGTGAGCGTGATGTGCTGGGGTTGATCTGTGAAGGTCTGGCCGACAAGGAGATCGCCGCGCGGCTGAAACTGGCGCCCAATACTGTGCGCAATCATGTGGCGACGGTGTATTCCAAGCTCGATGTGCACAGTCGCAGCGAGGCGATTGTCTGGGCGCGGGAGCGTGGTTTGTTTTCTGGCGAGCGCGGCACGAAGGGGCAGCGATAGGTGCAAATGCACTAGTCGATGCGGTGCAAATGCAGGTTCTGGTGCGGTGGGGCAGTTCTTAGTCTGGTGGAGTGCGATACGAGCCTGTTGGCTTGGGATCGTCTCCCTTCGAAACAGCTAAAGGAACAGGCTCCATGATGAATCTTGCGCAGTTGCGCGCCCGCCTTGAGCAGAGTTTTTCGCCGCTGGCGTGTGAGTGTTCAGTGGATGGGGATCATTCGCTGACGGTGAAGCTGTATCACCCGGGGTCCGGGCAGGTGGATCTGGTGATCAGTGGGTTGAAGCTCAATGCGTTGCGTACGGCTGAGGCGGTCGAGGCGTTGATTGAAGAGTTGCGGTATGAGTTGGAGAGTAATTCGTTGCGGTCCTCGCGGGATCCGGATTTGGTTTAGGGGCAGGGGTTGATCCCTTCATCTGCCCCGTGGGCACCAGCCTGCTGGCGATGGCGCTATCCATCTCCCACAAAATCGACAGCTCATTCCCCCATCCGCCTCCATTTCACTGGCGCTTACAGGGTGGTCGGCTATAAAGAATGAGTGGTCAGGTCTTCTGTCATCCGCTGCAGTAGTGCGCGATGGTGGAAGTGGCTCTTCCATTCATCGCGGGTCGTCCTATGAATAATCCTGGGAAACGCGTGTTTCTACCCTTGTCGCTGGCATTCTCTGTCGCGCTGCTCAGCGGCTGCGCCAGTCCTCCGCCACCGCCTCCTGCTGCTCCACCACCACCGCCGGTTCGCACTTGTCAGACCCTGGAAAACACTCAGGTGTCTGGCGATATGTACGTTGACGAGCAGGTCACTCGGCATACCACCACCACTCGTTGTGTCACGCAGTAGCGTGGGCGGCGTTTGAGTCGAGGGCTCGGGTCGAGCGGATTGGGTTGTGGCCGATCTGGTCGGCGCGGGCTGCTTGCCTGGTGTTGCGATGGTTGTCGGTGCACTGTGGTTGGCTGATGCCGACGGTGATGGGCGCCTGTTCGAAAACTGTAGGAGTGAGCCTGCTCGCGAAAGCGGTCGGTCAGTCGGTGCAAATATTGACTGTACTGGCGCTATCGCGAGCAGGCTCGCTCCTACAGGGATTGCGGTTACCCGATGATCAGTATCAGGACAGGAACCCACCGTCCACATTCAGCGAAACCCCGGTGGTGTAGCTCGACGCATCGCTCGCCAGATACAACACCGCGCCGGCCATTTCACTCGGATCGGCCACGCGCTTGAGCGGAATCTGCGTCAGCGCCTGCTTGAGGATCGCGTCATTTTTCACCAGTGCCGAAGCGAACTTGGTGTCGGTCAGGCCCGGCAGCAGGGCGTTGCAGCGAATGCCGAACTGCGCGCATTCCTTGGCGAAGACCTTGGTCATGTTGATCACGGCGGCTTTGGTCACCGAATAGATGCCTTGGAACACGCCCGGTGAAATACCGTTGATCGACGCGACGTTGATGATGCTGCCGCCACCGTTTTCACGCATCAGCTTGCCGGCTTCCACCGACATGAAGAAGTAGCCGCGAATGTTCACGTCGACGGTCTTCTGGAACGCGCCCAGATCGGTGTCCAGTACGTTGCAGAACTGCGGATTGGTCGCGGCGTTGTTGACCAGAATATCCAGACGGCCGAACTGCTCCTTGATCCCGGCGAACACCTGGCTGATCTGTTCCATTTCACCGATGTGGCAAGCCACGGCGGTGGCTTTGCCGCCGGCGGCAATGATCGCGTCTGCCACGTGCTGGCAGCCTTCGAGCTTGCGGCTCGAAACGATCACGTGGGCGCCTTGCTGGGCCAGCAGTTTGGCGATGGCTTCACCGATGCCACGGCTGGCGCCGGAGACGAATGCGATTTTGCCGTCGAGGTCGAACAACTGAGTCTTGGACATAAGGGTTCCTTGGTGTGGGCCGTCAGAGGCTCGATTTCGCAATGACCTGCAGGCTCATCTGCTCCAGCAGTTTGTTCATGTGAATGAACTGCGCGAAGCGTTTGTCCTGGGTCTGGCCGTGGTAGAAGCGGTAGTAGATCTGCTGCACGATGCCGGCCAGGCGGAACAGGCCGTAGGTATAGTAGAAGTCGAAATTGTCGATCCGGATGCCCGAACGCTCGGCGTAGTAATCGACGAACTCGCGGCGGGTCAGCATGCCCGGGGCGTGGCTCGGCTGGCGGCGCATCAGTTGCACCGGCGCCGGGTCATCAGCCTCAATCCAATACGCGAGGGTGTTGCCCAGATCCATCAGCGGATCGCCGAGAGTGGTCAGTTCCCAGTCGAGCACGCCGATGATTTGCATCGGGTTGTCCGGGTCGAGGATCACGTTGTCGAAGCGGTAGTCGTTGTGCACGATGCTCGAGGTCGGGTGGTCGGCCGGCATCTTGTCGTTGAGCCAGGCTTTGACCTTCTCCCAGTGCGGCGCATCCGGGGTCAGGGCTTTTTCGTAGCGTTCGCTCCAGCCTTTGATCTGGCGGGCGACGTAGCCTTCCGGTTTGCCCAGATCGCCGAGGCCGCAAGCGTTGTAGTCGACCTGGTGCAGCTCGACGAAGCGGTCGATGAAGCTCTTGCACAGCGCTTCGGTTTTAGCTGCATCGAGGCCCAGTTCCGGTGGCAGGTCGGAGCGCAGGATGATGCCCTTGACCCGTTCCATCACGTAGAACTCGGCGCCGATCACCGACTCATCGGTGCAGTGCACGTAGGCCTTGGGGCAGTACGGAAAACCGTCACGCAGCTGATTGAGGATGCGAAATTCGCGGCCCATGTCGTGGGCGGACTTGGCCTTGTGGCCGAACGGCGGCCGGCGCAGTACGAACTCCTGCTGCGGGTATTCCAGAAGGTAAGTCAGGTTCGACGCACCACCGGGAAACTGGCTGATCTGCGGCGTGCCGGTCAGGCCCGGAATGTGTGCCTTGAGGTACGGATCGATCAGGCTGGCATCGAGTTCTTCGCCAGAGCGGATACGGGTGGACTGGTCAGTAAGCGCCATGCTTATCCCTTCTGCTTATTTTGGAGGCCAGACATCATTGGCTAATCTAATGGCGCGCCAAGACAGCTACAAGCGCGCAACGGTCTTATAGGTTAGCGTGTTGCAGGATAATCAACGTTTCGAATAGGCCCGACAGCAGGGCGCTGCCGGCTCTTTTCAATGCACGCGCTGGTTGTTGAGCCTTGGGGGCAGGGTGATCGGCGTCAGCACCGGTTGCCCGGAGAAAAACGCTACGAGGTTTTTGCCGACCAGCTCAACTGTGCCTTGGGTGGCTTCCGGTGACAGGCCGGCGACGTGCGGCGTGAGAATCACGTTGCTCAAGGTTTTCAGCGCATCCGGCACCTGCGGTTCGTGATCGAACACATCCAGCGCAGCACCGGCAATCCGCCGTTGCTCAAGGGCGGTGACCAGGTCGGCGGTGGCGATCACGCTGGCCCTGGCGATATTGACGATGAAGCCTTTCGGGCCCAGCGCATCGAGCACCGGGCGGGTCACCAGATGCTGGGTGCCGATACCGCCAGGCGTCGCAACGATCAGGTAATCCGAGGCCCGCGCCAGTTCAGTGGGTGTCGAGCAGAACGCGTACGGCACATCGCTGCGCACCTGCCGATTGTGGTAATGAATGTGCATGTCAAAACCGAGGTGGGCGCGCTTGGCGATCGCCATGCCCACCGCGCCCAGGCCGAGAATGCCCAGATGTTTGTTGGCCAGCGACGGGCGCATGATCTTCGGCCATTCACCCCGGCGCACCGCCGCGTCGCAGCGCGGAATGTCGCGCACCAGTGCCAGCAGCATGGCCATGGCATGGTCGGCCACCGACGAGGCGTTGACCCCGGCGCCGTTGGTTACGGTAATCCCGCGGTCGCTGGCGGCCTGCAGGTCGACGTGTTCGTAACCGGCGCCGATCACGGTGATGATTTTAAGGGCCGGCAAGGCGTCGATTTCGTCCGCGGTCAGGCCCAGCGGGCCACGGGTCAGCACGGCGTCGATCCGCGAACCATGGGTGGCGATGGCTTGCGCCCGTTCGGCAGGAGTCGGCGCGAGGATCAGATGAAAGCCCTGATGCTCGAGAATCGGTAGATAGTCATTGATGGTTTCAACCAGTACCAGAACGGTGGCGGGCATTGCACGGCTCCTGTGATCGTCGGCGGGGTTGGTTCGCGAAAGTCGTTGCAGAGTGCTGATTGCGCAGCGGCCTGGCAATCGTCGTCATTCGTGCGGCGCTGACTTGATTCTGGACGCCTTCGCGCAAGAAGCAAGGGCGCCGGCTCGATCATTGGGCTGCCTGGGCTTTGGTCTGCTCGGCCAGGGCAATTGTTTTGAAATCATAGGTTGGATAGAACTCGGTCCGGTAACTGCCCCACGCGGTGTTTTCCAGGGCAAGGTTGACTTCCGCCAGGCGCGAAGCCGGAAAACGCACGGTGACCACCTGGCCGATGCCCATCATGATGTTCCAGCTCACCACTTCGACGCCGGCCGGTGGAAAGGTTTTATAGAAGCCTTGCCGCGCGAGCTGGGCTTTTATTTCACTCAACGGGCGCGACTGGTCATGTTTCAGGAACACGGTGAGCATCATCGCGTTGTCCGGGGTGGCGACGGCAATTTTCGCCGGTGGAGTGGCGGATTGCGCGTGGGCTGCCGTGCAGCAGGCCGCAGAGATCAGCAGTGACGACATCAGTAATGTTTTAAGTGTTTTTTGCATGGTGAACTTCCTGTTTTATTGTCAGAGGGCTGATTTCGTTTCGACTGTTCCGGTGTAAGGTGCGTGAACCACGTAGATGCGCACAGGCGGGTTACCTTCCACCATGTCGCGTGGCACTTCCCGGGAGTAAGTGAATTCGTTTTTACTCAGTGTTTCCATGCGTCGGACAATGGTTTTGGTGGTGCCGATATCCGGTACAAGAACATGTTGCTTGTGGTCGCCGGTGACAAAGAAATAACCACCGCCGCCATTGTTGTATTTTGAATTTCCAGTATCGACATGAAAGAACTCATATCGATTGCGTTCGGGATCCCAGGTCGATATGCCAACGACGCCGGGATAATTGGCTTTCACATCGGTTTCGGCAGCGCCTTCGATATAAACCCGGGTAGTCAGCCAGCGGGCTGAGGAGGCTAGTTCGCGAACGTCGGTACTCGCCGGGGCTTGTTGCGCCACAGCGGCGAAAGGAAGCAGCGCTCCTGCCAGCAACAGGCAGGTCAGAATACTCTTTTGCATACGCCATCCTCGTTATCAGAATTTTCAGGTTATGCACGGATCAAGTGCGCTAACTTCAAGCGTGAAAAATATAGGCCCGACTTACAGCGGTTTTCAATGGCGAGGTAGTTGCTTGTAACACATTGGCTGTATTTGTCATTGGGTAATGTTTTGTTGCTGTTTTTTAAGTTGCTTTGATTCGTAGGATTAATCTGAAGTGTCGGGTTGTTTTAGGTGTTAAGAGTGGTTGTCTGCACGAAGAGTCGGTTGTTGCTGTTGATAAACATCATTGGTAACAGTAAAGATTTAAACAACCTTGTAGGAAAACAAATGCAGTTGCAGATTGCGCATTGACGCCGCCGCACTTTGGTGCGACGGCGTAGATTCGATTCAGAAAGTCACATCGGCACTGTTGATCCGCCGCGCGAAGGCGCCGCCGAGGGTGGCGTTGTGGTGCTCGATGATGGCTTGGGCGGATAGCGTCGGGGTGTCCATGCAAGTGTGCGCGTCGGCCACCAGCCACGGTTTGAAGCCCAGATCGGCAGCGGCGCGGCAGGTGGCGTCGATGCAGAACTGAGTCTTCATGCCGACGAGGTACAAGTCTTCAATCTTTGCCGCTTCGAGCTGCTGCGCCAGGTCCGTGCCGTGGAAGGCGTTGGGTCTGGATTTGTCAAACAGGTGGTCGGTGTCAGCGTCCAGTTCGAGTTCCGGCAACAATTGCCAGAAGGGGCTTCCAGCTGCAATTGGCGAGCCTGCGGGGCCGGTGTGGCGCACGGCGTAGATCGGCACGTGTTGCTGGTGTGCCTGGTTGATGAGGTGCTGGATGTTGGCAAGCACACGTTCGCCGTCGTGGGGTTTTTCCGGGCCATGGAACAGACCGACCTGCATATCGATGATCAACAGTGCTGCGGACATGGTGTTTCTCCTTGGGGGCTGCAAGTGCCGCACGGACGGGAGAAACAACAAGGCCCCGTCCATTGCTGGCGGGGCCTTGGGTTCACTGCGCTGGATTCACCTCAGGCAGCAACACCACGACCCGCCGGTGGCGGTCGTGGTGGTACGGGTGAGGTGCAGCGGGCGAAGGTTCATGCGCCGATCATGCTGGCGGCAGCGAAGGGCTGTCAACTGGCGTATTGAGCGATGCCGTTACCGAACGACCAGTTCTCCTTTTTGACTTCCACCAGATTGATGAACACGTCTTCCAGGCGAATGCCCAGTTGTGCGTTCAGGTTCTGCGCGATGGTCTGATACAGGACTTTTTTCTGCTCCAACGTCCGGCCTTCATTGAGGGTGATCTGGATGATCACCAACTGATCGCTGCGCTGGATGCCCAGATACTGCGGGTCGAAGATGAAATGCTCGCCGTCGCGCTCGTTGAGGATCTGGAAATTGTCGTGCTCCGGCACGTTGATCGTGCTGCGCATGGCAGCGTAGATCTGCTCGCCGATGCGTTTGGCGAACGTGGGATCGCTGTGTTTCTTGATGTCGACGCGCACGAGGGGCATTGGACGGCTCCGTGGGGCAGGGGACTTCTTACGCTAGAACATATCGGCCAAATTGAAAGTTTGGGGTGATGACCCCGCCGCTGTTTTTGTATGAGGCTACCTACGAAACTCGCGGATTTTGCCTACGAATTTGGCAGATGCGTCTGCTATCGGCATGGTGATGAACGCGAAATCATGTGGGCACAAAGCAGCCCGCGCAGTCACTGCCAACAGCCAAGGAAGGCGAATGCTTCAGAATGATCGGGAAAATATGGAGCTCGAAAGACTCCGAAATGAAACACGCAAACTCATCGCCGAAAGAAAAAAACTTCTGGCGGAAGAAAAAAAGCTAAGCAGGGAAACGTATTTATATCCGCTCGCCGTATTAGGTGCTCTGGTGACTGCAATCACTGCTGTAGCAAGTGTTTTTTTCAAGTTTTGAGCGTTCGTGTTTCACCACCGTCAGACCCATTAGCTAAAAAGGAAAAACGAACATGAACACTTATGACCTCAAAGCCAGAATGGAAGAACTGGAACGTGAGCACGATGAGTGGGAGGAAAGAATGCGTATTAAAAACAAGGGCGATATGTACCCAATCTGGGGAATGCTGGCGTTCGGCCTTTTTTGCATGTCGCTCGGATTCATCCTGGCTCGATCGATCTGATCAAGTCTTCCCGATCACACCTTGCAGTGAAACGTGTCAGAAAACGACATCTCACGTACCTTGTGCCGACAGCCAATTTCCCAAAAACGACAACCCGGTCATCTGCTCCGTACAACCATTCCTCAGCTAAGTCTTTGCTTCTGCTCATTTATCGCGGAGAATCGCGCCCCTGTTTCGGCCGGAGCATGTCTGTCGGTTTTTTCCGACGCGTCCTGACCGAGTGGCAAGTGACCGGAATGCGGAGATCCGACCGGATGAATGATCAGGCCAATAGCGTCGACGAACGCTATGAAGCGGCAGCACCAGCTGAACTGTCGAGCTGGAATCGCCATGACACCACGTGGATGTTGGGACTGTTCGGGACCGCCATTGGCGCCGGCACCCTGTTTTTGCCGATCAACGCGGGTCTGGGTGGCTTCTGGCCGCTGGTGGTCCTCGCGCTGCTGGCCTTCCCGATGACGTTCTTCGCCCATCGCGGCTTGACCCGCTTCGTGCTCTCCGGTCGCGAAGGCGCCGACATCACCGAGGTGGTCGAGCAGCATTTCGGCATCAAGGCCGGTGCGCTGATCACCTTGCTGTACTTCTTCGCCATCTTCCCGATCCTGCTGATCTACAGCGTCGGCCTGACCAACACCGTCGCCAGCTTCCTCGAACACCAACTGCACATCACACCGCCACCGCGCGTGCTGCTGTCGTTCGTGCTGATCCTCGGCCTGCTGGCCGTGGTGCGTTGCGGCGAACAGGCGATCGTCAAGGCGATGAGCCTGATGGTCTATCCGTTTATCGTCGCGCTGCTGTTCCTCGCGGTGTACCTGATTCCGCACTGGAACGGCGGCATCCTCACCACCGTCTCGCAAGTGCCGGCGCCGTCGGCGCTGCTGCACACGCTGTGGCTGGCGATCCCGGTGATGGTGTTCTCCTTCAACCACTCGCCGATCATCTCGGCCTTCGCGGTGGATCAGAAGCGTCGCTACGGGGCCAATGCGCAGCAGCGCAGCTCGCAAATCCTCTGCCGTGCCCACCTGTTGATGGTGGTGATGGTGCTGTTCTTCGTCTTCAGTTGCGTGCTGACCCTGTCGCCGGAACAACTGGCTGAAGCCAAGGCGCAGAACCTGTCGATCCTGTCGTACCTGGCCAACCACTTCAGCAACCCGACCATCGCGTTTGCGGCACCGTTGATTGCCTTTGTGGCGATCTCCAAGTCGTTCCTCGGCCACTACATCGGTGCCAGCGAAGGCCTCAAGGGCCTGATCGTCAAGAGCGGCCAGCGTCCGGGTGCCAAGGCGCTGGATCGCATCGTGGCGGCGTTCATGCTGGTGGTGTGCTGGATCGTCGCGACCCTCAACCCGAGCATCCTGGGCATGATCGAGACCATTGGCGGCCCGGTGATCGCGGCGATTCTGTTCCTGATGCCGATGTACGCGATTCGTAAAGTGCCGGCGATGGCGCGCTATCGCGGTCAGGCGTCGAACGTGTTCGTTACGGCAGTAGGTCTGGTGGCGATTTCGGCGCTGATTTATTCGCTGACTGCTTAAGGCAAGCTCAAGAGATCGTAGCCTGCGGCAGCTCCTACAGGTATACACAAACCCTGTAGGAGCTGCCGAAGGCTGCGATCTTTCGCTTTTCAGCTACAGTAGGCCGCTGCACATCTCTCATGCGCAGCGGCTTTTTTTCGTCTGGAGACAGTGGATTGTCGAGCGCGCCCCAACCTGTAGAACAACCCAATCGCTGGCGGGACATCCTCGCCGGCCTGTCGATTGCCGGTCTGTTGTTGCCTGAAGCGGTCGCCTATTCGACCATCGCTGCGCTGGCGCCCCAGGCCGGGGTGATTGCCCTGTTTGCCGGGTTGCTTTGCTATGGGCTGTTTGGCACCAGCCGCTTTGCCATTGTTTCGGCCACGTCATCCTCGGCGGCGGTACTGGCGGCAGCCACGGCGACCATGGCCAATGGTGACCCGCAATTGCGTGCGACGCTGGCGGTCGGGCTGGTGCTGGTCACCGGTGGGTTGTTCTTGCTGGCCGGGATCTTTCGTTTTGGCAGCGTCACCTCGTTTATCGCCAAACCGGTGCTGCGCGGATTCGCCTTTGGTCTGGCGTTGACCATCATTCTCAAGCAGGTCGCCAATGTGGTCGGTGTGCATCTGGCCGACGCCAATCTGGTGCGCTTCGCCCCGCAATTGCTCGAACAACTGCCGCAATGGAACTGGCCGGCGGCCGCTGTCACCGCGGTGGCGCTGCTGTTGTTGAGCCTGTTCTCGCGCTTTCCACGGGTGCCCGGTGGCTTGCTGGTGGTGGTGATCGGCATCGTCGCCGGGCAATGGCTGAACCTGCCAGCACATGGCGTGAAGCTGATCGGCTTGATTGACCTGAGCCTTGAGCTGCCGAACCTGCCGGTGCTGCCGTTCACCGACTGGTTGCGGCTGGGGGAGGTGGGGTTTGCGCTGGTGATGATTCTGTACGCCGAGTCGTACGGTTCGATCAGCTCGTTCGCGCTCAAGCACGGCGACCGTGTGACCTCCAACCGTGATCTGCTGGCGCTGGGCGCGTCGAATCTGTTGTCCGGGCTGTTTCATGGCATGCCGGCGGGGGCCGGGTATTCGGCGACGTCGGCGAACGAGGCCGCCGGGGCGACGTCACGCTGGGCCGGCGGGGTCGCGGCGCTGGTGGTGCTGGTGATCGTGCTGACAGTGTTGCCGTGGATTGCGCTGACACCGGAGCCGATTCTGGCGGCCATCGTCATGCATGCGCTGGGCCGTGGTTTGAGTCTGCAGCCGCTGGGCCGCTATTTCATCTGGCGCCGGGACCGGGTGCTGGTGTTGTGCGCGGTGGGGGCGGTGCTGGTGCTGGGCATTCTCGACGGGCTGCTGGTGTCGGTGGCCATCAGCGTGTTGCTGATGCTCAAACAAATGTCGGCGGCGGATATTCAGGTGCTTGGGCGGATTGACGGTGGGCACGATTTTGTCGATCTGCAGCGTCATCCGACGGCGTCAACTGAACCCGGAGTGCTGATTGTGCGGCCCAGTGAGGCGTTGTTCTTCGCCAATGTGGAGCGGATTCTCGGTGCTGCACTGCACTTGATTCGTCACTCGAACGCACCCGTGCACACGGTGATTCTCAGTCTTGAGGAAACCCCGGACCTGGACGGCACCAGCATCGAGGCGATGCAGGAGTTCTTCCTGCGGGTGCATCAGGAGGGTAAACGCCTGATTCTGGCGCGGCTCAAGCATGAGGCGCTGACTGCCCTGGAGGCATTGCCGGAGGTGACGGCTAACGGGGTGATCCTCAGCGGACTGAGCGTCGATGGCGCGGTGCAGCAGGCCCTCAAGCTCAACACATAACCCCTCTGTGCAGGAGCTGCCGAAGGCTGCGATCTTTTGATTTTAAAGATCAAGAGATCGCAGCCTTCGGCAGCTCCTACAGGAGGCGTAAGTGAAATTCCGGGTATAAAAAAACGCCGCTCATCTCACGATGGGCGGCGTTTTTCATTGCGTTGCAGCGTTAGGCTTGAACGACCGGGATCTTGGCGTTCGCAGCAGCCTCACGGAACTCGGCGATCTGGTCGAAGGACAGGTAGCGGTAAACATCGGCCGCCATGCTGTCGATCTTGCCAGCATATTCCATGTACTCCTCGACGGTCGGCAGGCGACCCAGGATCGAAGCGACGGACGCCAGCTCGGCCGAAGCCAGGTAGACGTTCGCGCCGTCGCCCAGACGGTTCGGGAAGTTACGGGTGGAGGTCGAGACCACGGTGCTGTTCGGCTCAACGCGTGCCTGGTTACCCATGCACAGCGAGCAGCCTGGCATTTCCATGCGTGCGCCGGCCTTGCCGTAGATGCCGTAGTAGCCTTCTTCGGTCAGTTGGTGAGCGTCCATCTTGGTCGGCGGCGACAGCCACAGACGGGTTGGCAGCTGACCCTTGACCTGATCCAGCAGTTTACCGGCAGCGCGGAAGTGACCGATGTTGGTCATGCACGAACCGATGAACACTTCGTCGATTTTCTCGCCAGCCACGCTGGACAGCAGACGGGCGTCGTCCGGGTCGTTCGGCGCGCACAGTACAGGCTCGCTGATGTCGGCCAGATCGATTTCGATGACTTCGGCGTATTCGGCGTCGGCATCGGCTTCCATCAGCTCAGGATTGGCGATCCAGGCTTCCATCGCTTGAGCACGACGTTCCAGGGTACGTGCATCGCCGTAGCCTTCGCCGATCATCCAGCGCAGCAGGGTGATGTTGGACTGCAGGTACTCGGTGATCGACTCTTTCGACAGCTTGATGGTGCAACCGGCAGCCGAACGTTCGGCCGAGGCGTCGGACAGTTCGAACGCCTGTTCCAGGGTCAGACCTTCCAGACCTTCGATTTCCAGGATGCGGCCGGAGAAGGCGTTTTTCTTGCCTTTCTTCTCGACGGTCAGCAGACCGTTCTGGATGGCGAAGTAAGGAATGGCATGAACCAGGTCACGCAGGGTGATGCCAGGTTTCATTTTGCCTTTGAAGCGCACCAGGATCGATTCCGGCATGTCCAGCGGCATGACGCCGGTGGCTGCGGCAAACGCGACCAGACCGGAACCGGCCGGGAACGAGATGCCCATCGGGAAACGGGTGTGCGAGTCACCACCGGTACCTACGGTGTCTGGCAGCAGCATGCGGTTCAGCCACGAGTGGATGATGCCGTCGCCCGGACGCAGGGAAACGCCGCCACGGGTCATGATGAAGTCAGGCAGGGTGTGGTGGGTGGTCACGTCGATCGGCTTCGGATATGCCGCGGTGTGGCAGAAGGACTGCATCACCAGGTCAGCGGAGAAGCCCAGGCACGCCAGGTCTTTCAGTTCGTCACGGGTCATCGGACCGGTGGTGTCCTGAGAACCTACGGTGGTCATCTTCGGTTCGCAGTAGGTGCCAGGACGCACGCCTTTGCCTTCTGCCAGACCGCACGCCTTACCAACCATTTTCTGCGCCAGGGTGAAGCCCTTGGTGCTTTCAGCCGGTGCTTCAGGCTTCTTGAACAGGTCGAACGCAGGCAGACCCAGTTCGGCGCGAGCCTTCTCGGTCAGGCCACGGCCGATGATCAGCGGGATACGACCGCCGGCACGGACTTCGTCCAGCAGCACAGGGGTCTTCATTTCGAAGGTGGTGATGACTTCGTCGGTACCGTGCTTGCAGACTTTGCCAGCGTGCGGGTACAGGTCGATCACGTCGCCCATGTTCATGTTCGAGACGTCGAACTCGATTGGCAGTGCGCCGGCATCTTCCATGGTGTTGTAGAAGATCGGAGCGATTTTGCTGCCGAAGCAGAAACCGCCAGCGCGCTTGTTCGGCACGTAAGGGATGTCGTCGCCGAAGAACCACAGCACCGAGTTGGTCGCCGATTTACGCGAGGAACCGGTACCGACCACGTCACCGACGTAGGCGATCGGGAAGCCTTGACCGCGCATTTCTTCGATCTGCTTCATCGGGCCGGTCTTGCCTTGCTCGTCCGGAACAATGCCGTCACGAGCCATTTTCAGCATGGCCAGGGCGTGCAGCGGGATGTCAGGACGCGACCAGGCGTCTGGCGCAGGCGACAGGTCGTCGGTGTTGGTTTCGCCGGTGACCTTGAACACGCGCAGGCTGATCTTGTCGGCCAGAACCGGGCGCTTCTTGAACCACTCGCCGTCAGCCCAGGATTGCAGCACGGCCTTGGCGTGAACGTTGCCGTTCTTGGCTTTTTCAGCCACGTCGTGGAAGGCATCGAACATCAGCAGGGTGTGCTTGAGTTCTTCGGCAGCCACTGGCGCCAGCTCGGCGTTGTCCAGCAGTTCAACCAGGGTCACGATGTTGTAGCCGCCCTGCATGGTGCCGAGCAGTTCTACAGCGCGTTTCTTGTCCAGCAGAGGGGAGGTGACTTCGCCTTTGGCCAGTGCGGAGAGGAAACCGGCTTTGACGTAAGCGGCTTCGTCCACTCCTGGTGGTACGCGATTGGTGATCAGGTCAACGAGGAAAGCTTCTTCGCCAGCCGGAGGATTCTTCAGCAGCTCGACCAGGCCTGCAGTTTGTTCGGCGTTAAGCGGCTGGGGAACGATACCCAGGGCTGCACGCTCTTCGATATGTTTGCGGTAGGCTTCAAGCACAGTTATTACCCTCATCAGTGGTCCCAAATGGGTGTCCGGGACGCTCATCCCGAAATGGCCGTACTCATGCACCTCACGACGTTGTGGGTCGTTCGGCCAGAATTACCGGCAATTCCTTACAGAAGCTGCTTTCAAAGTTTTACGCCTGCAGAACGGGGAGCTGATGAGGGTTGGCGTTGGGCTTTTCCCCGCTGGAAAAACCCTTCGCCAACACCGCTCTGAAGGAACGACTGTGCTCGTGACGCTTTGAAAACAGCTTCTAACGGACATTGGCGCCTTAAAAGGCTGGCTGATTCTACGGCAAAAAAAATTTAAAGGTAAGTCGGACTCTATTGGACTTTGGTGGCGTTGTACGCGGGCGCATCAAACCGCGATCCAGCGCTTGCCCCTGACGTTTGAGGGGTGATCAATGCCTGACAAAGGGCTAACATGCGGGCCTGTTCCGCGTTTCAGTGTTTTGCCAATTTATGCCCAATCAGACCATCAAGACCCCCTGCGTCGGCCTCTGCTCCACTGTTTACGGAGATCTGGTGTGCCGTGGCTGCAAGCGTTTCCACCACGAAGTGATCCACTGGAATGGTTACGGCGAGGAAGAAAAACGTGCGGTGTGGTTGCGTCTGGAACAATTGCTGTCACAAGTGATGGCGAGCAAGGTCGAGATCTTCGATTCGGCGCGTCTGCGCCAGCAGCTGGAACAGCGCAAGATCCGCTTTGTGCCGCATCAGTCGGAATATTGCTGGGCGTATCAGCTGATTGCGCGCGGGGCGCGGGTGATCATTAATCTGGAAGCCTACGGAATGGTGTTGTTGCCGGAGTTCCGCGACTGGAACCTGCCGGAACTGCGCGATGCCATTGATCGGGAATTCTTCCTGCTGTCGGAAGCGCATTATCAGCGCTACATCGCGCCCGGCTTCCTCAAGGACGCCTTCGGCGCCTGAAGATCAAAAGATCGCAGCCTGCGGCAGCTCCTACAGGTAGAACGCATTCCCCCTGTAGGAGCTGCCGCAGGCTGCGATCTTTTGCTTTTAGTGCTTCACCGCCAGCTCCACCAGATGATCCTCAACTTCCTGCGGCTTGAGCACCAGCACATCGCTTTCCAGTGCATCCAGCACCACCTCGGCGGTATTGCCGATCAGCGCGCCTGACAGCCCGGTGCGTGCCACGGTGCCGATCACGGTCACTGCGGCCTGCAGCTTGTGCGCCATGAACGGGATCAGCACATCCGCCGGGCCTTCCTCGATGTGCAGGTGCGCCTCATCGACATCAAATTCCGCCTGAAACGCCCGGCATTGCTCGCGATAACGTGCTTCGATGGTTTCGCTGAGCTGTAAGGTCGGGTCCGCTGCCGACAGCATTGGCGAAGGATGCGCACTGATCACATGCAGATGCCCCTTGGCCAGGCTGGCGATGTCGAAGCCGTGATCGATGATCGTGGTGTGCAAGTGTCGGTGCTCGCCATCGGCGTTGCCCACGTCGACTGCCGCGAGAATCACCCGGTCTTTCCACGGTGTGGAGGTTTTCACCAGCAACACCGGGGTCGGGCAGTGGCGCAGCAGTTTCCAGTCGGCCGGGGTTAGCAGAGCTTTCTTCAATGGGCTGTCAGGGTAGTGCTGCTTGATGACCAGCCCGCAGCCTTCGGCCTGCTGCACATCGATGATGGTCTCGTGCAGGCTTTCATTCCACGCTTGTTCGGTGGTCACGCTGTAGCCGTCAGCCAGCAGCGCGGCTTTGAGCACGCCGAGCATGCCGGCGTGGTCGTGCTTGCGGTCGCACACCAGCAGGTGCAGATGGGCCTGGGTCACGCCAGCGATCAACTTGGCGCGCTTGAGCGCCAGGCTTTCCGAATGTTCGGGTTCGAGGACCACCAGAATGCTGCGAATGGCTTGCATGAGCGGAGTCTCCAGCAAAGAAAAGGCACGGCGTTGCACAACTATAGTTGCTGCTCGTCGGACCGCGACTTGATGCATATCAACGCCAGCCGCTGGTGGTCTGCGGGCAGGCCGGTATAATCGGCGCCCTTCGCGCCAATACCTTTACCGTGAGCCCCATGATCCTGCCCGAAATCCACGAATTCCTTGGCTGCCGCACGCCCGACGCCTGGGTCCAGGCTGCACTGGCCGATCAGGAAACCCTGCTGATCGACCACAAGAACTGCGAGTTCAAGGCCGCCAGCACCGCGCTGAGCCTGATTGCCAAGTACCATTCCCACGTCGACCTGATCAACATGATGTCGCGTCTGGCCCGGGAAGAACTGGTGCACCACGAACAAGTCATGCGCATCATGAAACGCCGCAAGATCGAGCTGCGCCAGCTGCACGCCGGGCGCTACGCCTCGGGCCTGCGCAAAGTGGTACGCAGTCACGAACCGGTGAAACTGGTCGACACGCTGGTGGTCGGCGCGTTCATCGAAGCGCGCAGTTGCGAGCGGTTCGAAGCGCTGGTGCCGCATCTGGACGAAGAACTCGGCAAGTTCTATTTCGGCCTGCTGAAAAGCGAGGCGCGGCATTTCCAGGGGTATCTGAAGCTGGCTTATCAGTACGGCGACGCGAAGGACATCGCCCAGGTGATCGAAAAGGTCCGTGCCGCCGAGCGGGAACTGATCGAGTCGCCGGACGAAGAGTTCCGCTTCCACAGTGGTGTGCCCGCGACCGCATAACCTGTAGGCGCTGCCGAAGGCTGCGATCTGTTGATGTTTTAAAGCAAGATCAAAAGATCGCAGCCTTCGGCAGCGCCTACATAGAAAACTGTTAAAAACTCTTAAGAGTATGAAACATCTACAAAAACCGGCCCCCGCGGCCGGTTTTTGCTGCCCGGGACAACGCCTCACCGGC
Source organism: Pseudomonas sp. MG-9 (assembly GCF_018729515.1). Lineage (NCBI taxonomy): Bacteria > Pseudomonadati > Pseudomonadota > Gammaproteobacteria > Pseudomonadales > Pseudomonadaceae > Pseudomonas > Pseudomonas sp. MG-9. The sequence continues at coordinate 104,383 of NZ_JAHHZH010000003.1, read as the reverse complement.
GATTGCCGCCATACTGTCGACCACTTCACACATGGGTTGGCAGACGGTCGTTATGGATAACCTGGGTTTTGGCAAAGTCCTGCTGGTCGAAGACGATGAGCGTCTGGCCACGCTGATTGCGCATTTTCTCGAGCAGCATGGCTACGAGGTGCGCGCGGTGCATCGCGGTGATCTGGCGATGGCCGCGTTTCTCGAGTTTCAGCCCAAAGTGGTGGTGCTCGACCTGATGCTGCCGGGGCAGAGCGGGCTGCACGTGTGCCGGGAAATCCGCAGCGTGTCGGACACGCCGATAGTGATCCTCACCGCCAAGGAAGACGACCTCGACCACATTCTCGGTCTGGAATCCGGCGCCGATGACTACGTGATCAAACCGATCAAGCCGCCGGTGCTGCTGGCGCGGCTGCGCGCGTTGCAGCGTCGGCAGATGCCGGATGTCAGCGTGGTCAGTTCGCTGGAGTTCGGGCGGCTGAGCATCGATCGCAGTTGTCGCGAAGTGCGCCTGGCCGGCGAAATCATCGAAATGACCACCATGGAGTTCGAGCTGCTGTGGCTGCTGGCCAGCGCCGCCGGCAAGACCCTGTCGCGTGATGACATCCTCAACCGCATGCGCGGCATCGCCTTCGACGGGCTCAATCGCAGCGTCGACGTGTACATCAGCAAGTTGCGCAACAAACTCAAGGACAACCCCCGTGAGCCGGTGTGCATCAAGACCGTGTGGGGCAAGGGGTATCTGTTCAATCCGTTCGCGTGGGAGCTGTAGATGCTGCGGTTATTCCTCGGGCTGTTTCTGGTGATGACGGTGGGCCTGGTACTGGCCCTGCAAACCGTCGAGCACACCTTCAACGCGTTGCTCGACAATCAGATGCAGGACTACAACCGTGAGGCGGTGCGCGGGCAGGCGTGGTCACTGGTCGAGCACATGCGCGATCAGCAAGGTGCGGCGCGCGAGCAGCAACTGGAAGCGTTGCGCCCGCACTACGGCTTGTCGCTGAAGCTGGTGGAGGCGGATCAACTGGCCCTCAGCCCTGAGGAAAAGGCCGAACTGGCGCAGAACCTGTTGGTGATTCGCGATAACTACACTGAATTCATCAGCGACATTGACGGTGGCTCGCAGCTGCTCAGTATCAAGCTGCCGCCGGAACCGAGCCTGATGCCGTTCTACATTGCGGTGGCTTACGCGATGCTTGCGGTGCTGATCGGCATCGTCCTGTTCTTCTGGGTGCGCCCGCACTGGCGCGATCTGGAAAAACTGCGCCTGGCTGCCGAGCGTTTCGGCGATAACGATCTCTCGGTGCGTATTCAATTATCCAAGCGCTCGAACATCCGCGATCTGGCGGAACACTTCAACCTGATGGCGGCGCGCATCGAGAGCCTGATCGCCAATCAGCGCGAGCTGACCAACGCCGTGTCCCACGAGTTGCGCACGCCGATTGCGCGGTTGTCGTTCGAACTCGATCAGCTCAAGCAACAGCCGGACCCCAGCCAGAACCGCGAACTGATCGCCGACATGTACGCCGACCTTGGCGAACTGGAGGAAATGGTCTCCGAGCTGCTGACCTACGCCAGCCTCGAACGCGGTGCGACGGTGATCAAGCGCGAAAACATTCAGGCCGCCAACTGGCTCGACAGCGTGGTCGGCAGCGTGGCGCTGGAGGCAGAAGCGGCAGGGGTGCAGTTGCTGATCGGTGACTGCCGGATCGACACCGTGCGCATCGAGCCGCGTTTCATGGCGCGGGCGGTGATCAATCTGCTGCGCAACGCCATTCGTTATGCCGAACAGCGTGTCGAAGTGACGCTGGTGCGCAGCGGCGATTATTACGAGGTGCGGGTCAACGATGACGGCCCGGGTGTGCCGGTGGAGGGCCGGGAGAAAATCTTCGAGCCGTTCTCGCGGCTGGATGCCAGTCGGGATCGCCGCACCGGTGGTTTCGGCCTCGGGCTGGCGCTGGTGCGGCGAGTGTCGCAGTCGCATGGCGGGCAGGTCGAGGTCGGGGAGTCGGTGTGGGGTGGGGCGTCGTTTCGGATGACCTGGGCGCATCTGGATTGATCTGTTTTGTCCGGGCCGGCCCCTCGCGAGCAAGCTCCCACAGAGGAATGCATTTCAAATGTGAGAGCGAGCTTGCTCGCGAAGAGGCCCTCAAACCTTGCGCAAAACCCTGCTCATCTGACCAACCCCAACCGCTCATGCCACTGTGCAATCGACTCCTCGGGATATACCTCAAACTGCTGGTCCCCGGGCTTGGCATCCACCTCGACCCACGGCGCCTTGGAGCCCAGCATCAGATGCGTGTGCTCTGGCGGCACCGGCAGCGGGGTGTCGATGGCTGAGGCGAACGGGTGGATCAACTCCGGCCATTGCGGACTGAACAGCCACAAACCGCTGCCGCACTGGGAGCAGAAATGCCGTTCGGCGGTGCTGCGGTGTGCGCGTTTTTCGCCATCGTCCTTCATCTTCGCGTGGTAGATCGAGATATGTTTGCGCCCCTGCACCTTGAGGCTGGCCGAGTCGCCGCCGAGGTTGATCGCATAGCCGCCACCGCCCTGAGTCTTGCGGCAGATCGAGCAGTAGCAGCGTTGATAAGGGTAAGGGTGGGCGCTGGTCAGGCTGAAAGTGACGGCGCCGCAGTGGCAGGAGCCTTCGAGGTGCATGAGGGGCCTCCGGTGGGCTGAAGTGGTCCGGTTGAGCCTAGAAGAGTTGTGGCGATCCTGCTGACGCCTTCGCGAGCAGGAGAATGCATTCCCCGTGGGAGCGAGCTTGCTCGCGAAGAACGATAACGCGGTCTAGACCTTGGCCACGCGCCACAAATACCACGCCGCCACCGTCCGATAAGGGCACCACGCCTGGCCGATCTCGATCATCTGCTTGCGCGTCGGCTGTACTTCCAGCCCCTTCAATCGCCGATAGCCCTCACGCACGCCAAAGTCGTCTGCCGGCAAAATATCCATGCGCTCCAGGCTATAAATCAGCAGCATCTCCACGGTCCAACGGCCAACTCCGCGCAGGCTGACGAGGCGTTCGATCAACGCTTCATCGTCCATCGCCAGCGCGCTGGGGTAGTCCGGCACCACGCCGTCCAGAGTCGCCTGGGCGATGCCCTGAATCGTCGCAATCTTGCCCGCCGAAAACCCGCAGCCGCGCAACTGATCGAAGTCACTCGCCAGAATCTGTTCAGGCCGCGGAAACGTCTGCCCCGGAAACAACGCGACCAGGCGCCCGACAATCGCGTCCCCGGCCTTGGCGTGCAGTTGCTGATAGGCAATCGCCCGCACCAGCGACTCGTAAGGATCGCGCGCCGGGTGCGGTTGATGCAGGCAGGGGCCGACGGCGCTGATGTGCCGTTGCCAGTCCTCGTCGAGTGCGGCCAGATGTTCGCTGGCCGCTTGATAAGGCTTGGCCATGCTTATTTCAGCAGGCCGTTGACTTCGCCGTAGCTCAACGCCTTGAGCTCATGGGTATCGAGTTTGCCGCTGGCGAGGAAGCTTTTCACCAGCGCACCCATTGCGCCATAGAGGAACTCGGCGATGCCGGACCCGGCGCTCAAGCGCCGTACGCCCAGGGCTTGCAGTTCCTCGGGCGAGGGCAGGCAAGCGAACCCCAGGACGTTGACCGGCAACGCCGTGCCTTTGCAGATCGCCTCGATTTCATAGGCCGCCGTGACGCCGGCTGCAAACAAACCATCAGCCCCGGCCGCCTGGTACAGCGCCGAGCGCCGCAGGGTTTCGGCGACGCGGTCTTCCGCCGGCACCAGCCCCCTGAGGTAAACGTCGGTGCGGGCGTTGATGAACAGTTTCACATCACGTTTTTGCGCGACTTGTCGCGCCACTTCGATCTTGCGCGCCAACAGTTCCGGGGCGCCGCTGCCGTCCTCGATATTGATCCCGGCGGCACCAGCGGCCAGCACCGCGTCGATGACCTCGGCCACTCGCCCCAGGTCATCGGAATAACCGGCTTCGATGTCCACGCTCAGCGGCACCTTGATCACCCGGGCGATGGATTCCACCGTGGCAATCAAGCGTTCGAGGGGCAGGGTGTTGCCGTCCGGATAACCGTGCGCCCAGGCCACCGCCGCGCTGCTGGTAGCGACGGCTTTGCCGCCCGCGTGCTCGACCAGTCGCGCCCCGGTGGCGTCGGCGACGTTGGTCAGGATCAGCAGGCCATCCTGGTGCAACTGGTGGAACTGAGTGTCGAGCGTGCTCATCGAAATCCCTTCTTGTAATGGATACCGTGGTCAGAAAGCCAATGGTTGCGTGAGCTGCACGGCGGCGTTTTCCAGCCTCAGCAGAAACGCCTTGCGCGGCTGTCCACCACCATAGCCGGTCAGCGAGCCATCCGCACCGATCACCCGATGACACGGCACCACGATCGACAGCCGATTGTGCCCGTTGGCCAGGCCCACCGCACGACTGGCGCCGGGTTTGCCCAGGCGTGCAGCGAGGGCGCCATAAGTGGTGGTGTGGCCGTAGGGGATCTGCCGCAGTTCGGCCCACACCTGGCAGTCGAACGCGCTACCGGGCAGGTGCAGCGGGACGCCGAATACCGTGAGCTTGCCGGCAAAGTACGCCGCCAGTTCACTGTCGATCTGCTGCAGGTGCGCGTTGTGCCCCGGTGCGACCACGTAGCCGTGACGGGTTTGCAGCTCTTCGACCTCGCGGGTCAGCGCCGGGCGATCGAGAAACTCCAGCAGTACCAGGCCGCGACGTTCGGCCATGGCGATCATCGGTCCCAGCGGCGTGGTCAGGCGGGTGAACAGCAGCGGTTCACTGTTGGTCGCGCGGCCCGGGGTGATGTGGAACGACTTCTGGAACGCATCGCGAAAGCCGCTGAGCGATTCATAGCCGGAATCGAACGCCGCATGATCGATCGAGATGCCTTGGCGGATTCCGCCCAGCGCCATGCCGAGCCGGCGGGTGCGCAGCCAGGCGTGGAAAGTCATGCCGAAATGCTGCTTGAACCAACGCCGCAGCTTCAGCGGTTCGATGCCCTCGGCCAGCAACTGGGCGTCGCTCCAGCGCATTTCCGGGTCAGCGTCGACAGCTGCGAGCAGGCGCTGCACCCAATCGGGGGCAATGGCCGCAGCGTCCAGCGGTTTGCAGCGCAGGCAGGCGCGATAACCCGCCGACAGGCACTCATCGGCATGGGCGAAGAATTCGACGTTTTCCGGTTTCGGCTTGCGCGCCGTGCAGCTGGGGCGGCAGAAGATCCCGGTGGTTTTCACGGCCGTGAAGAACACCCCCTCGTAGGCGGTGTCGCGTTCGAGCATGGCGCGAACCATCTCGGCGTGGGGCGGCAGGAGTGCGGTTTGTATGTTCATGGCCAGAGCTTAAATCCAGGATTTCGATGGCTCCACCGAAAAATCGACAGTGAATTTCCAAATGCCCTGAACTACCGTGTAGGAGCTGCCGAAGGCTGCGATTTTTTGATCTTGTTTCTTAAAATCAAAGGCAAAGGATCGCAGCCTGCGGCAGCTCCTACAGTTGAGGGATTGAGGTCATGCCACCGTTCATCATTCAGCATATCGACCACATCGTCCTGCGCGTCGCGGACCTGCAACGCAGCATCGACTTCTACGACCGGGTCTTCGGCGCCGAAGTGGTCAGGCACAACGAGAAACTGGGGCTGGTGCACCTGCGCGCCGGCAGCTCGATGATCGACCTTGTCGACTTGCAGGGCGAGCTGGGCAAGAAGGGCGGTGGGGCGGCGGGTGCCGAGCGGCGCAACGTCGATCACTTCTGCCTGCGCATCGAGCCCTTTGACGAAGCGGCGCTGATCAGCCACCTGCAATCCTGCGGCTTGAGTGTCGAAAAAGCCGCCCGCCGCTTCGGTGCCGAGGGCTACGGTCAGTCGCTGTACTGCTTCGACCCGGACGGCAATCAGGTCGAACTCAAAGGGCCGTCCGAGGCTTAAGCGCGCTTGGTCATCAACAGCACCGAAGCCGCCGCCGACAGCAGCCCCGCGCAGCAACGGTTGAAGATGCGTTTGCCGCGCGGCTCGGCGAACCAGCGGCGCATGTGCAGGCCCATCCAGGCGTAGGCGCCGATGGCGATCCATTCCAGCAGCAGAAACAGCGCGCCGAGCACGGCGAATTGCGCCGCTACCGGTTGGCTCGGGTCGACGAATTGCGGCAGGAACGCGGTGAACAGCAGGATCGCTTTCGGATTGCCCGCCGCCACCAGGAATTCCTGGCGCGCCAGGCGGAAAAAGCCAACCGAAGCCGCCGTTGCCTGCTGCCCGGCGTCGGGATTGGCCCGCCACAGTTGCCACGCCAGGTACAACAGGTACGCCGCGCCGATGATCTTGATCGCGTGGAACAGCCATTCCGAGGTTTGCAGCACCACCGACAGCCCCGCGCCAGCGAGCGCGATCATCCCGGCGAACGCCAGAATCCGCCCGATACCGGCCGCACAGGCACGGCGATAGCCATAACGGGTGGCATTGCTCACCGAGAGCAGGTTGTTCGGACCGGGGGCCATGTTCAGGGCGAAACAGGCCGGGAGAAACAGCGTAAGCGTGGCGAGGTCCATGGCGGCGCTCCAGAAACGGTGGAGACGCATTTTTATCACAGCCCGCGGGCGGCGCGACCCGTACAGTCACGCGGTGCTGTCGCGGTACAGCATCGACAGCCCTCCTTTAAGCGCATCGAACTTTTCCGATTCGGCGGAACTCTGAAAAGTCAGAAGGCGATGGTTTCTTCAGAAATAAACCTGTGCGCCCAGTCAGAAAAAGCGCTCGCCGTGTACTATGCGGCGACGTTGCAAACACCCCGCCGGCCCCGAAGCGGCCCCACCTAGAGCGATCTACATGCAAGCAAAGGCCCGTGAAGTCTATGTGCCACCGGTGCTGCAAGATCTGCGAGCCGGCACTGCCGAACTGCACATCGCACTGGAAAAACGCCTTCCCTTTTTCTCCGAACAACTCGATGCCAACGCCTTCCGGCGGCTGATGCAAGCCTATTACGGGTTTTACCGGCCACTGGAATCCGCACTGCTCGCCAGCGCCTGCATTCCCGCCGATTTCGATATTGCCCCACGGCTCAAGACGCCAACCCTGCAGCGTGATCTGCACGCGCTGGGCGAATCGCCCGAGGGGCTGGAACACTTGCCGATCTGTCGCCAATTACCGGTCATCGAGTCCAGCGCCGCGTGCCTGGGCGTGTTGTACGTGCTCGAAGGCGCGACGCTGGGCGGGCAGATCCTGCGCCGTGAAATCGCCACGCGCTTGAGCCTGGATGCCGATAACGGCGCAGCCTTCCTCGACGTCTACGGCGCCGCCACCGGCCGCCGCTGGCGCGATTTCATTGAATACCTGGGCGCTCGCCCGATGGACGTCGCCGAGCGCGCCGCCGTAGTTGCGGCGGCCCAAACCACATTCAGTTGTTTCGAGCACTGGCTCGAAAGCCGGGAGGTACTGGCATGACTGCGCAAGACCAAGAAGCCTTTGAAGAATTGCTGGCCAACTGTGCCGACGAACCGATCCGCTTTCCCGGGGCGATCCAGCCCCACGGCCTGTTGCTGACCCTGAGCGAGCCTGCGCTGGAGATCATTCAGGTCAGTGCCAATGTCGAGACTCTGCTGGCCCGCCCGGCGCAGGGGCTGATCGGCCAGCCGTTGCACAGCCTGATCGGCGACGCTCACGCCGAGGCGGTGCGCGAAGCCTTGCAGCAACCGGCATTCTCCGACGCGGGACCGCTGCATTTTCACCTCAACGGCATTGCCTTCGAAGGCCTGTTGCATCGCCATCAAGGCGTGTTGATTCTGGAGCTGGAGATCCACGTCGAGAACTTCCAGCCGCGTAATGTGGCCGGCAACCAGACCCATCTGGGGCGCATGCTCCAGCGTCTGCAAGCGGCCACCACGCTGCAGGCGCTGTACGACATCAGCGTCAAGGAAATCCAGGCGATGACCGGTTACGACCGGGTGCTCATCTACCGATTCGAGGAGGAGGGGCACGGCCAGGTGATTGCCGAGGCGTCGGATCCGTCGATGGAAGTGTTCAACGGTCTGTTCTTTCCGGCCTCGGACATTCCCGAGCAGGCGCGCGAGCTCTACCGCACCAACTGGCTGCGGATCATCCCCAATGCCGATTACCAGCCAGTGCCACTGGTGCCCAAGCTGCGCCCGGACACCCAGACCGCGCTGGACTTGAGTTTCGCCACGCTGCGCAGCGTCTCGCCGATTCACTGCCAGTACATGAAGAACATGGGGGTGCTGTCGTCGATGAGCATTTCCCTGCTCAAGGGCGACAAGCTGTGGGGCTTGATCAGTTGCGGCAATCGTCAGCCGCTGCACGTGCCGCATGAACTGCGCAGCGCCTGCCAGACCATCGGCCAGGTACTGTCGCTGCAGATCAGCGCGATGGAGGCACTGGAAATCAGCCGCCAGCGCGAAGAAAAGATCGAGGCGCTGGCGCTGCTCAATCAAGCGATGATTGACTCGCCGCAAAACGTCTTCGACGGCCTGGCGCAACAGCCGCAAATGCTGATGGCCCTGACCGGGGCCGGGGGCATCGCGATCATCGAAGACAAGCAATTGCACCGTTACGGCAACTGCCCGGAGCCGGACGACATCCGTGCCCTGCACAAGTGGTTGCAGGACGGCGGCGAGCCGGTGTTCGCCAGCCATCACCTGGCGAGCGTTTACCCGCCGGCCGCGCAGTTTCAACCAGTGGCCAGCGGTGTGCTCGCCATGAGCCTGCCCAAGCCGGTGGACAACGGTGTGCTGTGGTTTCGTCCCGAGGTAAAGGAAAACATCAACTGGAGCGGCGATCCGAAGAAGCCGCTGGCCCTGGAAAACTCCGACGCCGGCCTGCGCTTGCGCCCGCGCACTTCGTTCGAAATCTGGAAAGTCGAGATGGCGGGGATTTCCACCAAGTGGAGCCACGGCGATCTATTTGCGGCCAATGATCTGCGCCGCTCGGCACTGGAAAACGACCTGGCCCGTCAGGTACGCCGCGAGCAGGAGGCGGTGCGCGCCCGCGATGAGCTGGTGGCGGTGGTCTCGCATGACCTGCGCAACCCGATGACGGTGATTTCGATGTTGTGCGGCATGATGCAGAAAACCTTCAGCTCCGACGGTCCGCACACCTCACGGCGCATCTCCACGGCGATCGACACCATGCAACAGGCGGCGGGGCGCATGAACACGCTGCTGGAAGATCTGCTCGACACCTCGAAGATCGACGCCGGACGCTACACCATCACACCGCAGGCGCTGAATGTCGCGCACATGTTCGAAGAGACCCAGTCTCTGCTCGGCCCGCTGGCGCTGGACAAGGACATCAACATCTCGTTCGAGGCCCACGCTGACCTGAAAATCCATGCCGACCCGGAGCGGCTGTTCCAGGTGCTGTCGAACCTGATCGGCAACGCCATCAAGTTCACTCCGCGCAAGGGCTCGGTGGGCGTGGTGGCGAAGTCTGACGGCAAAGACATCGTGTTTACCGTGCGCGACACCGGCGAAGGCATTCCCAAGGAACACCTGCCGCATGTGTTTGACCGCTATTGGACGGTGAAAGAGGGCAACCCGACAGGCACCGGGCTGGGGTTGTACATCACTCAGGGCATCGTCGAAGCCCATGGCGGGCGGATCGAGGCCAGCAGTGAGCCGGGTGAGGGCACGGAGTTTCGGTTTACGGTGCCGTTGAGGGTGGTGGGGGAGTGAAAGAAACCCGCGCCCTGTGATTCAAGGCGCGGGTTGCGTGGCCTTATTGCGAGAATGGTTAACCCAGATCGCTCAATAACAGAAATACCTGTTTTGGCATCGGCGTGAATTGCTGGTTTCGCAGCTGACTGATCGCGTAAACGGCGCTGGCGGTGCGACCGTTTCCATCACCGAAGCCCTGGAACCCCGCAATGGCGGCAAGCAGGTGTTTGTCAACGTGCTGATGCGTGGCGTCCAGGGTTTTCAAGTGCTGCTCGAGCAACGCGAAACCGGTGGTGCTGCTGCCATATTTGGTGGGAGCGCCGGCCTGTCGGATGGAACCGGCCAGGTCGGGTACCAGTCGTGCGTGAATTTCCTGGATGAGGAGTGGGTCGAGTAGTGACTTTTTGTTGTTCGTGTATTCGCGCAAGACCGCCACGATGTTTTCAAAGTCATTACCTGCGGATGTAGAACCTTGCAGCATCCACGCAGCGGCGCGCTGGGAGTTGTCGATCAAACCTTCAGGGTTGAACGAGGATTCGGGCATGACATCGCTGTAGGGGGCTTTTCCGAGATCTTTGGCCAGCACACTTTGTTGATGGTTTTTCAGGTAGGTGATTTTTTTCGCCTCGATCTCGGCCACGATACCCAATGTTTGCGCATAGTCGTGTGCCCCAATGGTGAAGTACGTGCCATTGAAACGGCCAGGTTTGCTTTCAATGAACGCTGTCAGTAGATCGTTCACGGCTGTGGAACCAATCGATGACTCAAGGTCCTGAACCGAACGCAATGGAATGGCGGCCTCTCTGATGCTGTTATTGAACAGGTGCTCAAGTTCGAACACTGACGCATCCTTGGCCAAGGAAATATTTTTTTCACTCAATCGCGCGACAACCTGCTCGACCGTTTCCAGCGTGTCATCCTTGAACAGTGCCCGGGCATGGGCCACCGTCGGCAGACTCATGCGAATTTCCGCGGCCGCACCGGTCTTGTTCAACGCCTTGACCAGGTCATAGGAACCACTGGTGCTGTTCGTCAGCCGACGCAATTGTCCGGCCCCCAGTTGAGTGATCGACAGACCATAATGCCCCAGCTTGAAAGCGCCTTTGCCGAGCAGTTTTGCACCGCTCTGAAGCAGTTGCGGGACACCGTCCAGCGGGTTGAACAGTGACAGTACAAAACGCCCGCCAACCTTGCTCAGGTTCAGCAATCTGGCACTGCTGCTCAGTGCCTTGGCGAACGTGCCCGCGGCGCCGACAAAGGCAAACAGCACCAGGGTCGCATCCATCACGCAGCTGAACAGCGCGCTGCTGCGGCGGTCCTCTTTGCCGGATGCCAGGCCTTCGATGCACTCCTTGAACGGAATGATGATGTTCAGAATCGTCTCGAATGCCTGCTCCCATCGCTCGTTGCTGGCTTCAATTGTGGTCTGGTCATAACCCATGGCATAGAACGCGTTGTAGGGCAGCGGTGGATTATGTTCGACCAATTGTTCAGCGATCGCCTGGAAGCGTTGGCTTTCAAAACTCTGCATTGGACTGCGCTGGTAATTGATGAAATCCGCTCTGTCGAATTGAGCAAAACGCTCCAGCACGAAATCATGCGTTTGCGGATCTGGACGGCTGTCCAGCGCCTTGCCGTTGAAATAGGCCGGGTCCATGGATGCCCCGTACAGGACGATTTGCGAAGCGAATTGTGCATCGGACTCGAGCCACAGGGGCCGCGCGTTGAACTGACGGGTCAGGGTCTGGTTCTCCCGGCACGCCCCCTGCAGCGGAAACAGTTCGTAGGCACAGATGTCCTCGTTGATCTTGCTCAGCAGGATCACCCCGTAGGGCGCGTGAACGTCAGTTTCGCTGCGAATCAGCCCCGCAGAACTGATCGGACGAACCCGGATCAGGCGATACAGCGCCAGATGCCCTTGCTCGATGGCGACGCGATCTGCCACCTGGCTTTGCATCAGCGCCAGGCGCGTTAACGTGCCGAGGCCTTTCTGGTGAAGGAGGTATTGGCGGTCAATTTCTCGGGCGTACAGCGTATTGGCAGGTTCCAGTTGTTGGAGCCTCTCGGTCCAGTCACTGTTGTAGGCACTGAATCTGCGCGCCAGATACAAATCCAGCAGGGACTCGTCCTGGTTGCTCGTGTTGCGAATGACGGACTCGGGGTCTAACCCGGCGCCCTCGATCGTAGCCCTGGCCAACGCTCTGCGACTGACCGGAGGCGTAGCGATGTTCTTCAAGGCTTCGCTCATTTGCCCCTGAAAGGTGTGGTAGCGGCCCAGCGCCTGCTCAACGAGCCATTGCGTGGGCAGGTCTTCGCTTGCGTCCGGCTCAAGCCCGTTGATAGCGCTCCAGACCAGAATGCAGCGGGTCATGATCAAGTCATGCAGCGCTTGCTGAGCAGGGCTGACCGGCGCGGTGGCCCCCAGTGTCTTCAGGCTTTCATAAGTCATCCGGCGCGACAGCCCCGGCGCAACGCTTTCGGCGAGCAGGACCGATTTGCGCAGCATGATCCAGCCGCAAGAACCCAATTGCAGGTTCGGCGGCGTAACGACGAGGAACTCAGGGGCCAGGCCGGCGAAAATCAGTTGCAACGCCAGTGGTGCGCAGGTCGGCTGAACACCGTACGAGTTGACGACGATATCGGTGAGCTTTTCGATGATCTCGTTGCGGGTGGCCTGCACGTAGCGGGGCGCGTACAAGTGAAACGAATGGTAGAAGCGGCGTGCGCTGTCCTCGGCCAGTCCGAAGTCGAGCAAGATCGCGGCAACCAGCAAGGCGCTGCGCTGATGGTGCGTCAGGGGTGTTTGGGTTGCCGGAGCTTGCGGGTTCAAGGCGCTCATACACGCCTGAGCGAAAGCCTTGGCTTGTGGCGTGTCGACAATCAACGCCCAGCTCGGGTCGAGGTCTTCCTGCACAAAAGCCTTGGAGAACGTGCTGCCAAGCATGGCGTCAGCCAGATAATCGAGCAGGGTTTGCGGCTTCGGGCCGTTGTTGTTGATCACTTGAGCAATGCACTGACGGATAGCGCCATGTTGATCGGTGCTGATCGCCAGTTGTGGTTCTGCGGTATCTTGCGATAAGCCCCAGTAGTTGCCATAAGGGGGCGGAGTTGGAAGTTGAAGTTTAAGAAAGTTGACGAGGCTGGAAATGCCTTGAATGTTGTTGGGGATGTCCAGTTGATGGAATGCCAGCCAGTTTTTTAATGGAATGTAGTGGCTGGAAGAAATAATGCCACCCGTGAATCTTGCCGCGGTTGCGAGTTGTTTTAATGTGTCGGCTGAATCAGGGATTGCGCGTGTCACAGTATCGATGACATTGATGAACTCAACGTCCGCTGCCGAAGGGGCTGCGACTTCTGCTTGAAGCAGTTCCCCGTCTTCGCTGATCAGGAAAAACACGTCCTCACCAGGCCCGTACGGCCCGGAAAGTGCCATGAACCCGGGCTGCCGAACCAGTTGACGAAATACGGTCCTGCAGGAGCGGTGAGCGTGATCGAACTCGCTGTCTTCAATCAGGTTAACCAGAATTTTACTGATGTCCACGTGGTCCTCTGCACGGTCGGCATTGGTCGACGATGGCGAGTCTGGCAATTCGTAGAGCGAGGACAACGTGTCGGCAATGGCCAGGCGTTCCTGGGTCGATGCGGATGCGGGCAAAGGCTTGAACAGGTTAATTGAATTATTCATGCGGGCGGCATTCATCCGTGAAAAGTGATGGATTGAACTAAGTTGATGGTGTTCGTTATGGCTGGGGGACTATATCAAGTGAAAAATAGTGCAAGGTTGATGCATGGTTTCAAACTGTGTTCAAGTTCGCCAAGTGTGCTGGTTACGTGCGGATTGTCGATGTTCATTTTTTGTTAATTGATATAAGTGGCGTACTTCCCGCACGCTTGCCGAGGAGTGAAATTCTTACAGGGTAGTTTTCTTCAATACCCGGTGAGCAGGCTGGCGTTAACGTGGGTCATGTTCCTTTCAATTTGAAGCAGGTGTGCGATGAGTCTGATGCTTTCCATGGCCGCGTTTGCGCTGGTCGCCTCGATAACGCCGGGGCCGGTGAATATCGTGGCGTTGAGCGCGGGGGCGCAGTTCGGTTTCCGTGCGAGCCAGCGGCATGTGGCTGGGGCGACTTTGGGGTTTGTTCTGCTGTTGGTACTGATGGGGCTGGGTTTGCATGAGGTGTTGCAGCGTTGGCCGGCGTTGACGCGGGGGGTGCAATGGGCGGGGGTGGCGTTTCTGTTGTTCATGGCTTTCAAACTGGCCACTGACAACGGTCAACTCGATGCCAAGGATTCAGGGCGCGCGCCGTCGATGCTGTACGGCGCGGTCATGCAATGGCTCAACCCGAAAGCCTGGCTGGCTTGCGTGGCGGGGATGGGCGCATTTGTCGCCGATGGCGAGGCGCGGCTGGTCTGGCAGTTCGCGGCGGTGTATCTGGTGATCTGTTATTTGTCGGTCGGCTGCTGGGTGTATGCCGGGACGTTTTTGCGCGGCTATCTGGCTAATCCGGCGGGGATGCGTTTGTTCAATCGGGTGATGGCCGGGTTGCTGGCGGTGAGTGCGGGGTATTTGTTGTTGCCTTGAGGGTGGTGGCTTTTGCCCACCGGGCCTGTCAGCCGCGATATTGACCGGGTGTCGCCGCCAGGTGCTGTTTGAACGCCCGCTGAAAATGCGCCTGATCGGCAAACCCGGCTTCCAGCGCCACGTCGGCGATCAACTGCCCGCTGCGCAAACGCTCGCGGGCGAACTGGATGCGCTGGTTGACCACGAAGGCATGCGGGGTCATGCCGTAATGCTGCTTGAACGCGCGGATCAGGTACGACGGCGACAACTGTGCCGCGGTGCAAATGTCGTCCAGGCTCAGCAGATCGGTGCAGTGCTCGCGGATGAAGTCGGCGGCGCGTTCGAGCTTGAAGTTCGGCTCGCGCACTGGCTGCGCCGCCGGGTTCAGGCGCCCCTGCAGATCGCTGAAAAACTCGACCGCCGCGCTCTGTTTACGCAGTGCGTCCTGCTGCTCGTCGACCAGCGTGTCGTACAGCGCTTGCAGGTCCCGGAACAGCCGCGGGTCATTCAGGTGAGTGCAGGAAAAGCGTCGAAATTCGAGCTCGGCACTGAACCCCAACTGATGCTGCAAATCCGTCAGCCACGGCGTTTCCACATACAGCATCAGGTATGACCACGGCTGGTCATCGATCGGATTGCAGGCATGCACGTCGCCGGGATTCATCAGCACCACGGTGCCGGCCGCGACTTCGAACTGCGCGTGTTCATGCACGTAGATGCTGCGCCCGGCGGTGATTGCGCCAATCGAGAAATGCGCATGGGAATGCCGGGCGTAGCAGACCTCACGGCCATCGGCGATGGCCCGCGCCTCGATAAACGGCAAGGCGTCGTCGCGCCAGAAGCGCGGAGCTTTATCAGGGTTTTTGGCGGCAGCGTGTTTCATCGTTATTGTTCCCGGCAGGCCAGACCCCGAGTGTATTAGCTCTGGCCGGCAAAGGCCCGCTCCAGTTCGGCGATGTCGAGTTTTTTCATCTTGAACATGGCCTGCATCGCCCGTTGCGACTTGCTGGTGTCGGCGTCCTGCATCATGTGCATGAACGCCACCGGTACGATCTGCCACGACACCCCGAACCTGTCCTTGAGCCAGCCGCATTGCTGCGCCTCGATCGGACCGCCGGCTGACAGGTTGCCCCAGAAGTGGTCGACTTCTTCCTGGTTCTGGCAGTTGACCTGAAACGAGATCGCCTCACTGAACTTGAACATCGGCCCGCCATTGAGGCCGGTGAAGCACTGGCCGTCGAGCTCGAAACTGACGGTCATCACGGCGCCTTCCGGCTTGCCGTGAAATTCCTGGCCGACCTTGCTGTAGTGGGTCAGTCCGGTGATTTTCGAATGATCGAAGATCGAGCAGTAAAACTTCGCCGCCGCTTCGGCCTGATCGTCGAACCACAGGCACGGCGTGATTTTCTGAAAGCGTTGCATGGCAGTCATCCTCGGCAGGTTAGACACGCAGGAGTAACAGCGTAGTCAGTCCTTGGTCGAGTGGCGGTGCCGTAGATCGACAATTGGAGCAATTGAGGCCAAACAACGTGGGAGCGATCTGCCCGGGTTAGCGCCGCTCAGCCACCATTATCAGCGACTGCGGTGTTGGGCTCTGCGGATGCTGCGGTTCCTGCAGGCCGGCCAGCCTGAACCCCGCCATGTCCAAGGCATTCAGCCAACTCGACAGCGTGCGCAAGTACCACGGCATCGGCTGCCAGTGGCCCTTGAACCCGGCGAAGGATTCCTCACGCCAGCCGTCCTGATAATCACCCGCCGCAGCCGCCCACGGGTGCAGGGTCTGGATGATCAATGTGCCGCCGGGGACGAGCAATGCATGCATCGCCGCAAGCAGCGGAATGATGTCCTGATGCAACAGCGAGAAATTCGCGCAGATCAGATCGTAATCTCGGCCGATATCGACCTGGGCGTCAACCAGCGCCTCGTAACTGGCGACGTGCACGTTGGCTGAACCGGCCGCGCGTGCCGCCTCGACCAGCGTCGCATCGCCATCCACGCCCGTCGCCTCTATACCGCGATCGGCCAGTGCCCGCAACAACCAGCCTTCGCCGCAACCCAGGTCGAGCACGCGCTCCGGCTGATGGCCCATGATGGCCAGCAGGATCGCCTGATCGGTGACCTGCCGGCGGCTTTCGATGGCGCCGC
This sequence comes from Pseudomonas sp. MG-9, assembly GCF_018729515.1. Classification (NCBI taxonomy): domain Bacteria; kingdom Pseudomonadati; phylum Pseudomonadota; class Gammaproteobacteria; order Pseudomonadales; family Pseudomonadaceae; genus Pseudomonas; species Pseudomonas sp. MG-9. The sequence continues at coordinate 88,038 of NZ_JAHHZH010000003.1, read as the reverse complement.
TGCGGATCACCTCGATCCAGGCATCAGCGTTGGTGTGCCAGCTCTGCAGAAGGGTGGATTCGGGGGAGGGCATGTCGGCGTCCGAAACGATGGGTTGGTGCATGCAGTATGGACCCCGCAAAGCAGTGAGGGGCAGCCCCCTCACTGATCGGCCTGGCAGCTACTGCGGCACGCGCAGCTTGTCCAGCAAGCGATTGACCAGCAGTTCGTTCAACATGATCAACTGTTGCAACGCCAGCAGCGGTTTGCGCTCCGGGCCGCCCACCGAGTTGGCGATATTGCCGGCCATGGCATGGGCCGACGACAGCGATTCACAGGCTTCGACGAGCAGGGTTTCGTCATCCAGCGTCGGGTCTACGAAGTAGATGGGGCGGGTTTTGGGCGAGAAGGTGCAAGCCTTCGATGTTTCGGGGTTGAGGTAGAAGTCGAGGGCGCGATCAGTCGCTTCTTTGACTTTTTGTGGGTCGAGGCTTGGGTCGTGGGGCACTGAGGCGGTGGCGGGTGGGTTGGGTGTGATTTTGAACATAGATGAGACTCTGTCTTGAAAGAATGAAGAGCCATCACTCTCGCTACCAAACGAGGGGTGGCGGCCATTTGTGGGTTGGTAGACCGGTCAAGACAGGAAAACCCGGCGCTCACAAAGGAGCCCCACGCATGGCCACCATAAAAGCTGAGTCCCCCAAAGGAGACTTTATAAGGTGGCACCATACGACTGTCATGAAACGGGCTACCAAACCCGATCACTGTTTTTCAGTGACCGGCAAACGATATAGCCCGCCCCATAGCCGTGTAAGCCGGCGGATTCTGGTGTACGCGTAGGTAACGACGCAAGGCGTTGTAGCCTTTATGACGTAACGATTCGTGTAATTTAAACGGGTGTGCGGCATTGCGTTTAGACACTGAAGGCATGAGCAGACAGAGGAGGTACGACATGGATCCATTCACCGGCGGCTGCCTGTGCGGCGACGTGCGTTTCGAGGCTTCAGGCCAGCCTTACCGCGTCGGCCTCTGCCACTGCCTCGATTGCCGCAAACACCACGGCGCGCTGTTCCACACCTCGGCGATATTCCCCGAGCATGCGCTGAAGGTTACCGGCAAAACCGGCGACTATAACGGCCGGTTTTTCTGTCCGCGCTGCGGTTCTCCGGTCTTCACGCGGTCGGGCGACGAGGTCGAAATCAACGTGGGTTCGCTGGATGAGCCGAACCAGTTCAAACCCACTTATGAACTCTGGACTATCCGCCGCGAGACTTGGCTGCCGACGCTGCCGTTGGCTCACCACTACGAACGTGACCGTGAGAGCACTGGCCGAACAGAAGAGTAATGGCAGCCACAACCCTTTGTGGGATTGATATTCGCTTGTACGCCGCAAACAAATGTGGGAGCGAGCTTGCTCGCGAAAGCGGTGGTTCAGTTGGCCCAATATTGACTGCCTGCTCGCGATTATGGTTTGACATGTAACGTCGATGTGACTGACCGACGTTATCGCGAGCAAGCTTGTTCCATACTTGAATAGTGTGCATATCTACACAAATAAAACCGCTCCCCATAATCTCTTTTACTCGAAAGTAAGTTCCTCTCCTTTAACACGAGACAGAGAAATTACTTTTTTCGAATGCACTATTAAGCATCGTTTATTGATCAATTTTTTTTATATAACCCACATGGACCATGCGATCATCTAAAACCCGCCTGGTGCTGATCCAATATTGCGGGAGGTCGGTTTTGCTGTAACTATGGATAAAGGTTCCCGGGCCTTCGGGGGAATAATGCCCGATGTAAATTGAATAATCCTCACCCGCAACGGATGAGAACCTGAATTTTTCCATGGCCGGAAGGGGCTCTATTGGTAGAAGTGTGCCGCGAGGTTTGATGTAGCTTTCCACGTGGGTGTCCATAATTGGGGTCGTGTCGTGGATGAGTTCCGCTACTCCCGAACATGTGACCCTGTACCCGCTAGTACGCCCCAGATGGTCTGTTACGCTTATGCGCACCGACCCGTTACCGGTGCTTCTAACCCTGCCGGTGGAATCGACCGAGGCTATAGTGTCATCGGATGATGAGTATGTGAACGGAGCTATGCCACCCTCGGCAGGTCGATCAGCGTATGTATCTAGCGCGTCTTTTCCGCTTAATCTGAAGTAGGGAGATTTAGTGAACAGGTTAAGTCCAGTTATGGCCAGAGGAGACGGATCGACGATAACCAGCTCAGTCACAGTCAATGTATGTGCGGCCGAAACCGGATTCGAACCATACAGAGCCTCGGCGGTGAAGCTGTGGGCACCCACGCTCAGACCGGTGATGGTAACGGTCCAAATGCCGCTCGTTCGATTGGCGGTGACCTCCCCTTTGATCGTATCGCCGTCCAGAATTCGGACGTTCTGACCCTTACTGGCTGTCCCCTTAAGTGTGACCGTTGTGTCGTAGGTGTCGCCATCCTGAGGAATCTCGTCCCCCTTTGAGTCCTCGGCCCGGGTAATGACGGGAACTACCTCGGCCGTGACGGTCAAGGTGCGTGCTGGCGTTGAAACTTGCCCGCTGCCATACAGCGCTTTGGCGGTGAAGCTATGGGTCGCCTCGGTCAGGCCGCTCATGGAGTGCTTCCAAATGCCGCTCGTTGGGTCGGCAGTGGCTTCCCCTTTGGACGTGTCGCCGTCCAGGATCTGGACTTTCTGGCCTTTACTGGCCGCCCCCGTGAGTGTCACGGTGGTGTCGACGGTGAAACCTGCTTCAGGAATCTCAACCCCCTTGGAGTCTTCGGCCAGGGTGATGGTCGGCCTCACGACTTCAAGGGCCCGAATGGTGTAAACCTGATCCGCAAACGCCACCGCATTGGCCAGCTGGTTACTCCGATCCAGCGCCACCCAGAATTTGATCCTCAAGCTGCTGCCATCGCCCAGCGCCGAGAGGTAGCTGTTGGCGACACTGCGCAACCAAAAGCCCTGGCTGAACCAGGTGGTGTTGACGGAGTGGCTGCCCCCTGTCCAAAGCGGCAGGTTATGTGCCATACCATCGGCTTTATGGCCCTCCAGGGTCATCCACACCTGCTGGCCCACCGCGATCAGTGCCCAAATCAGCGCACGAATATTGGCGTCTTTGCCGTCCAGGGCCGCGACATCCAGCACGTGGTTGACGTCGGCGTCGTCAAACTTCGGTGAATTCAGTGCCGAGTCTGGCAAGGTGCCGACGTTAAGGGTCAATGGCGGCGAAATGATGGGCTTGCCATCCCGGGTCAAGGTGAAAGTCACCGTCACCGTTTTGCCCAGGTTGAACGCCAGCACCGAAACCAAAAGCTCAATGCTCAAACCGCTTTCACTCACCGGCTTCGGATCAGTGGTGTGCGAGCCGCCCGCCGCCGTGCCCGCTGCACCGATCCAGGTCACGCTCAGCAGGTCATTCGGCCGCACCCCTTCCGATGGAATGACAGTGGTCAACGCATCCACGGCTTTGATCGGCTGCAGGGTGGTGCCGTCGGCCTCGGCCTGCAGGATGGTCGGTGCCACCAGCTCCAGTGCCGCCCCCACGCTAAACACCAACGGATTCGAATAACTGATCCGCTCCGGCGTGGTCTCCGTTGCCGCTCTGAGGATTTCGTACCACGACGTGATCGTCCCGTTCCGATTGGGCTCGATGTGCGCTTTGACAAACGCCTCGTTCAGGGGAAACACAATATCCTTGTCGGCATTGAACGAGGTGATTTCAATCGAGTCCGAGGTTGTGCCCGTCACCGAGCCTACCCAGAAGTAGAACACTGTATCGCCGCGCTTGGTCGGGTTGCTGGCCCGGGGGGCCGTGAGGCGGCTGATGCCGTTGGGCAGATCCTCGGGTTCCAGCGTGCCGTCCTGCTCGCCGAGGACAATGGGCGCCACCAGTTCCAGCAGTGGCTCCCCCACCCGCAGGAGGGCGTGGTGGATGGATTCACGTCGCAGAATGCTGTCGCCGACCTCGGCCAGCAGCACGTAAAACAGATCCAGCGTCCCGCCCTTGATGGCGTTGAGGTGGTTGCCTTCGACGATGATGGGGATCGGCTCTTTGGCAGCGATATCGCTGGCATTGAGGAAGTGCCAGGCGAGTTCGGGGTCGTAGGTGGTCAAGTCCAGCTTGGTGCCGACCCAGCGCAGGACGATGGCCATGCCTTCTTTCATCACCTCGTCAAACGGAATCATGATCGCGGTGAAGGCCAGCTCGGGATCGAGCGTGCCCTGTTCGGCGTCGGTGGCAATCGGCGCCAGCAGGCGCTTGGCTTCGCCAATGATATGGACGAAGCGTCCTTTGGCCTGCAGGTCTGGCGAACCGCTGCGTTCCACACGGTAGCTGAACACCGCCTGGGTCTTGGCCAGCAGCCGCGCGGCGGCGTTGGGCAGTTTCAGTTCGAGGACGCTCGGCAGGTTGGTCAGTTTCTCGCCACGTACTTCGATGGCGACCGGGTCGCCCTCCAGCGTGGTGCCTCTGATGATAGCGACGGGCACGTCGCCGAGTTTGAAATCGACCTCCGTGGCGTAAATCTGCAGGGTCACCGAGTCATCGCCCAGGGTGTCCAGGTTCAGCACATTGTTAATGGCCTCCTTGACGATGGCAGCCCCCAGCCGTGTGTTACCGGTGTCGACCCGGATGAGTATCTCGGCACTCCAGTCTGCGGAGCGGTTGTCGACGATGTCATGCACTTCAAAGACCACGGCCAACCCCTCGGGGCCGGTATCGCCTGCGTTGAGGATGGTGTCCTTGTCGACATGAATGTTGAGGGGGTGTCCTTCCGGGTCATCGATATGTTGCTGGGTGACGGGCTCGGAAAATACAAACCAGCCGCCCCAGCTCAATTTGCAATGGTCCCCCACGGCGATATTGGGGTACAGCGGTTTACTGGGGGTGCCCGGCTTGGCTATGACGATGGTGTCGATGCCGGCCTCGGCAATGTCCTTGTCCACGCCGTCCTGAATGATCGGCGGATCGATGTACAGGTGCAGCTCGGAATGCCCCGGCACGCTGCCGTTTTCATCCGTGCCGGCGGGGAGTTCCAGTTTGACGTAGATTTTGACTGGCGGGTTAGAGAGTTCCGGGGCCTGATTGAGTCGCTTGACGCGGTATTGCAGCTCATAAGAGCCGGTCAGCAGTCGGCCGGGTGCCACATACAAGGTGATGCGCTGGCCGACATCATTGATATCGATGGTGCGTTGATCAACTTGGTTTCCGTTGAGCAGCAGGAAGACCTCATCGCCTTGCCCCATGTTTGCCCATGGCACCAAGTAGACCTTCAAGCCCAGGTCCGGCGTCAGACCCCGCGCGGCGGCAAAGTTGATCCCCCACTCCCCGGAATCGAGGATCGGTTGGGTGCGGTCGGGGATTTCCAGTGGCAGCAAGGCCTTGGGGCTGGGGTCTCGGTGGGGTTGGGTGAGCATGGCGGGCACTCCGGTCCAGAAGCTGAGGAACGACGGAGTGATTGAAGGCTAGAAGCAGATGCACTGGCTACTGTCAGATCTGACAGGTGAAGGGGTGTTTCCGATGAACGGCAGAGTGTCTGCGTAAGAGCGAGCGGTGCGGCGAAGGCGGTGAGTGAGGTCGCTCAATATCGATTGCCAGAGTGCATTCGTCAGCGGGCTCGCTCCCACAGGGGGAGGTGGTTGACTTCAGTGATCTCAACCGCGAATGAAAGCCAACAAATCCGCATTGATCGTCGCCGCCTCTGTCGTTGGCATTCCGTGCGGGAACCCCGGGTACGACTTCAGTGTGCCATTTGGCAGCAGTTTCGCCGACAGAGGCCCCGAGTTCGCGTACGGCACAATCTGATCATCCTCGCCATGCATCACCAGCACCGGTACGGTGACGTTCTTCAGGTCTTCGGTGAAGTCGGTCTGCGAGAAGGCGACGATCCCGTCGTAATGCGCCTTGGCTCCGCCGATCATGCCCTGGCGCCACCAGTTGCCGATGATCCCTTCCGAAGGTTTGGCCCCCGACCGGTTGTAGCCATAGAAAGGACCGCTGGGTAGATCGCGATAGAACTGTGCGCGGTTGGCGGCCAGTTGCGCCTGCAAGTCATCGAACACCGATTTCGGCAAACCTTGAGGATTGCTCTCGGTCTTGACCATCAACGGCGGCACGGCGCTGATCAGCACGCCTTTGGCGACGTTGTCCTGACCGTGGCGGGCGATGTAATGGATGACCTCACCGCCACCGGTGGAGTGGCCGACATGCACGACATTCTTCAAACCCAGATGTTTGACCACTGCCAGCACATCGTCGGCGTAGTGATCCATGTCGTGCCCGTCCCAGACCTGACTCGACCGGCCGTGGCCCCGGCGATCATGGGCGACCACCCGAAAGCTTTGCCCGAGAAAGAACAGCATCTGCGCATCCCAGTCATCCGAGCTCAGCGGCCAGCCGTGGTGAAAGTGGATCACCGGCGCGTTTTTCGGGCCCCAGTCCTTGTAGAAAATCTCGACGCCGTCGTTGGTGGTGACAAATCCCATGTTCGCGACTCCTGACCAATATTAGGGTGACTGCGCTCGTCGCAGGCCGGTCGTGATGGCTCGGGTGAGCGCCGTTATCAGCCAGAGGATTAAAGTCGACATTTTTGCGTTGAGGCATGACCGGTGGTCGCCACGTCTGGCTTGCGGCGCAAATTAGGCTTTGCTGAAAGGGATAAGCCGAGGCGCGCACAGGCTTTGCCGGCCGTAGCGACGCCCCTTCAGAACACCGTGAGTCTGAGGAAAATCCCCGATGCTGACCTTGAATATCAATGGCAAGGATCAGGAACTCGACGTGCCGGCAGACATGCCGTTGCTCTGGGTCCTGCGTGATGTGGCGCACCTGACCGGTACCAAATTCGGCTGTGGCATGGCCCAGTGCGGCGCCTGCACGGTGCACGTTGACGGCGCGCCACTGCGCGCCTGCATCACGCCTGCCACCGCCGTGGCCAACGGCCAGAAAATCCTCACCATCGAAGGCCTGTCCACCGACGGTTCGCACCCGGTGCAGCAGGCCTGGGCCGAACTCGATGTGGTGCAGTGCGGTTACTGCCAGTCGGGGCAGATCATGTCCGCCGCTGCGCTGCTGGCGAAAATCCCCAAGCCCACCGACAGCGATATCGATCAGGCGCTCTCCGGCAATATCTGTCGCTGCGGCACTTATCCCCGAATCCGTGCGGCTGTGAAGCGTGCGTCCGAAATCGGCTGATTGGGAGATAGACGATGAACAGTCCTGTATCGCGTCGCGGTTTTCTCAAGGGCAGCGCCGTGCTCGGTGGCGGCCTGGTGGTGGCGTTTGTCGTGCCCGGTGCCCATCGGTTTGCGCGGGCGGCGGAGAATGAAGGCAAGGTCTTTGCGCCGAATGCGTTTTTACGGATAGCCGCGGACAACAGCGTGACGGTGTTGCTCGGGCATTCGGAAATGGGCCAGGGCATCTGGACTGGCCTGACCATGCTGATTGCCGAGGAGCTGGACGCCGACTGGTCGACAATCCGCGTCGAACACTCGCCGGCCTCGGCAGCCAATTACGGCATGCCGGCGTTTGGCGGGATGCAGATTACTGGCGGCTCGACCTCGACCTGGATGGAGTTCGACCGTTATCGGCTCGCGGGGGCCACGGCGCGGCAGATGCTGGTGGAAGCGGCAGCCAAGCGCTTCAACGTCGCTGCGTCGACGATTCGCACCGAGTCGGGCGTGGTGATTGCCGGCGATAAACGCGCGACTTACGGTGAGCTGGCGGACGCCGCCGGGCAACTGCCGGTACCGGATCCGAAGTCGATCACCTTCAAGGAGGCCAAGGACTGGAAAGTCATCGGCAAGCCGACCAAGCGTCTCGACACCCCGGAAAAAATCACCGGCCGCGCCAGGTTCGGCATGGACGTACAGTTCGAGGGCTTGATGACCGCGATGGTTGCGCGGGCGCCGGTGTTCGGCGCTACAGTCAAATCCTTCGAAGGCGCCGAGGCGCTGGCGGTGCCCGGCGTGCACAAAGTGGTGCAGGTGCCAACCGGAGTGGCGGTGATCGCCGAGCATTATTGGGCGGCGAAACTGGGTCGCGATGCGTTGAAAGTCGATTGGGACATGGGGCCGCACGCGGACCTGAGCAGCCAGGGCCTGCTCGACAGTTTCCGCAAACTGGCGGCAACGCCGGGCACGTCGGCCGCTCAGGCCGGGGACCCCAAGGCCAACTTCGACAAGGCAGCGAAGAAAATCGACGTCGAGTACAGCGTGCCGTATCTGGCCCACGCGCCGATGGAACCCCTCAACTGCACGGTGAAGATCAGCGCAGAGAAGTGCGAGATCTGGACCGGCACGCAATTCCAGACCCTCGACCAGATGATCGCCGGCAAGATCACCGGGCTCAAACCCGAGCAGGTGGAAATTCACACCGAGTTTCTCGGCGGTGGTTTCGGGCGTCGGGCCAATCCGACCTCGGACTTCGTTGCCGAAGCGGTGCAAGTGGCGAAAGCCGCCGGCGCGCCGGTGAAAACTGTGTGGTCCCGTGAGGATGATATTCGTGGCGGTTATTACCGCTCGATGTTCCTGCATCAGGCGCGTATTGGCCTGGACGGGCAGGGCATGCCGCTGAGCTGGCAGCATGTGCTGGTCGGCCAGTCGATCATGGCCGGCACCCTGCTCGAACAGACCATGGTCAAGAACGGCATCGACGCGACTTCGGTCGAAGGCGTGGCCGACAGCCCGTATCTCAAGGGCCTGGCTCATCAGCAGGTGGCGCTGCATTCACCGCAGACCGGAATCAATGTGTTGTGGCTGCGTTCGGTGGGGCATAGCCACACCGCGTTCGTCATGGAGTCGCTGATCGATGAAATGGCCACGGCGGCGGGCAAGGACCCGGTGGAGTACCGACGCACGCTGCTCAAGGAGCATCCACGGCATCTGGGCGTGCTGAATCTGGCGGTGGAGAAGGCTGACTGGACCGCGCCGCTGCCGGACGGGCATGCCTTGGGCGTGGCGGTGCACGAATCGTTCGGCAGTTATGTGGCGCAGGTGGCGGAAGTCTCGCAGGACAATCTGGCGATCCGCGTGCACCGCGTGGTGTGTGCGGTGGACTGCGGGATTGCGGTCAACCCGCAGAGCATCGCGGCGCAGATGGAATCGTGCATCACCTTTGGCCTGGGCATGGCGCTGCACAGCAAACTGACCGTGAAGAACGGCATGGTCGTGCAATCCAACTATCACGATTATCAGGTGCTGCGGCTCAACGAGATGCCGCGGGTGGAAGTGCACATCGTGCCCAGCAGCGACAAACCCGGGGGCATCGGCGAGGCCGGCGTCCCGCCCACCGCGCCGGCGGTGGCCAATGCGGTGTATGCACTGACCGGGCAACGCCTGCGTGAACTGCCACTGCAACTGTCGGGGGTGTGAGATGAAACGACATCTGCTGTTGGGCACGGTGATTTTGCTGGGGCTGGGTGGCTACGCCTCGGATCTGTTCGCCGATGATCAGGAAGCGCTCAAGGCGTTCGGCACGGTGCAGAAAGTGTTCCAGAGCCCGCGTTGCCAGAACTGTCACATTCCCGGTGATTCGCCGCTGCAGTTCGACGCCGGAACCCCGCACGCGATGAACGTGGTGCGCGGCATGGACGGCAAGGGCGCCGCCGGTTTGCCCTGCGCCACCTGCCACGCCGAGAGCAACCCGCCGGCCAGTTACGGCCCGCACGCGCCACCGGGGGCGCCGCACTGGAGCCTGCCGCCAGCGGCGCACAAGATGGCCTGGATCGGCCTGCCGCCCGACAAGTTGTGCGCAATGATCAAGGAGCGCTCCAGCAACGGTGACCGTGATTTCGCCGCGCTGATCAAGCACGTCAGCGACGACAAACTGGTGCTGTGGGGCTGGAATCCCGGGGCAGGGCGCACGCCGGTGCCGGTGCCGCACGACATCTTTGTGAGCCAGTTCAAGCTCTGGGCGGATGCCGGTGGGCCGTGCCCGGTGGCCGGGAGTTGACGGTGTGAGCCTGCTCGCGATGGCTTCATGTCAGTCAGCATTGATGTCTATGAACCACCGCTATCGCGAGCAGCCTCACTCTTACAGGGAAGGATATGGAGCCAGGACAATCTACTTGGCAAACAACTGCCCAATGTCCTTGAACGCCTTGAACTCCAGCGCATTGCCGCACGGGTCAAACAGAAACATCGTCGCCTGTTCGCCCACCAATCCCTGAAAGCGAATCCCCGGCTCGATCACGAACTGCGTGCCCAGCGATGTCAGGCGTTCGGCCAGTGCCTGCCATTGCGCCATCCCCAGCACCACACCGAAATGCGGCACCGGCACGTCATGCCCGTCCACGGCATTGGTGTGCGCGGCTTCCTGAGAGGCATTTTTCGGTGCCAGATGAATCACCAGTTGGTGGCCGAAGAAGTTGAAGTCGACCCAGTGCGCGCTGGCGCGACCTTCCTCCAGCCCGAAGACTTCGCGGTAAAAGTGGCGTGCGGCGGCCAGGTCATAGACGGGGATGGCCAGATGGAAAGGGCTTAACGGCATGGCGCAATGCTCGATCAGGGAAAGTGGATTGAGTTTAGTGCTGTGAAATGTGATTGAAAGACGATAGTTTTTGCGCCGAGCTCAAATTATTTCGATCAATCGAGGTGCCGCATGCTGCGTGAACTCAAGACCTTTCTCGCCGTCGCACGCCACGGCACGTTTGCCGCCGCGGGGTTGCACATCGGCCTGACGCAGTCGGCGGTCAGCGCGCAGATCCGCAATCTCGAACAGGCCCTGGGCATTCGTCTGTTCGACCGCACCGGCCGCCAGGCAACGCTCAATCCGGCAGGGCAGCGCGCCTTGCCAATGGCCCAGGAAATGCTCGCGATCTTCAGCCGCATGGCGGTGAGCGAGAACGTCAGTGAGTTTCGTGGCGAGCTGAAAATCGGTGCGGTAGCCACCGCGCAAACCGGGCTGCTGCCACAGGCGCTGTTGCGCTTGCGTCAACAGGCACCGGGGCTGGAGCCGAAACTGGTGCCGGGGGTGTCGCTGAACCTGCTGAGTCAGGTCGATGCCGGTGAGGTGGATCTGGCGATCATGATCAAGCCGCCGTTCGAGCTGCCCAAGGAACTGTCGGCGCAGGTGATTCGTCGCGAGCCGTTCGTGCTGATCGTGCCGCTGCAGGTCGAGGGCGACGATCCATTGCGCCTGCTCGCCGAACAGCCGCAGGTGCGCTATGACCGCAATTCATTTGGCGGTCGGCTGGTGACGCGGTTTCTGCGCGAACAGCGGATCGAGGTCAACGTGGCACTGGAGCTGGATGAGCTGGAGGCGATCGTGAAGATGGTCGAGTCGGGGCTGGGTGTTTCGTTGTTGCCCAAGGCCGGGTTGTGGCTGGAGCATCCGCTGCGGGTCAGGGTGATTGAGTTGGGTGAGCTGACGTTTTACCGCGAGATGGTCTTGTTGCAGCGGTACAGCCAGCGCAGTCAGCCGATTCAAAAGCTGTTTGCCGATTGTTTGCTCTGAAGATCAAAGGATCGCAGCCTTCGGCAGCTCCTACAGGGGAGGTGCATGCGGACTTAATCATGTAGGAGCTGCCGAAGGCTGCGATCTTTTGATGTTGAACCCAATAAAAAACCCGCCATAAGAGGCGGGTTTTTTATTGGCTAACCGAAGATTACTCTTCGATGTTGCCCATGGCGGTGGTGTTGAAGCCGCCGTCCACGTACATGATTTCACCGCTGATGCCCGACGCCAGGTCGGAGCACAGGAAGGCGCCGGCGTTGCCGACTTCTTCGATGGTGACGTTGCGGCGCAACGGGGTTTGCGCTTCGTTGGCGGCCAGCATCTTGCGGAAGTTCTTGATGCCCGAGGCGGCCAGGGTGCGGATCGGGCCAGCCGATACGCAGTTGACGCGGGTGCCGTCCGGGCCCAGGGAACCGGCCAGGTAACGCACGCCAGCTTCCAGCGAAGCCTTGGCCATGCCCATTACGTTGTAGTTCGGCATGGTGCGCTCGGCGCCCAGGTACGACAGGGTCAGCAGGCTGCCGTTGCGGCCTTTCATCATTTCGCGGCCAGCCTTGGCCAGGGCCACGAAGCTGTAGGCGCTGATGTCGTGAGCGATGCGGAAACCTTCACGGGTGGTGGCTTCGGTGAAGTCGCCGTCCAGTTGGTCGCCCGGGGCGAAGCCGACGGAGTGCACGATGCAGTCCAGGCCGTCCCACTTCTTGCTCAGTTCTTCGAAGACCTTGGCGATTTCTTCATCGCTGGCCACGTCGCACGGGAAGCACAGCTCAGGGCTCGAACCCCAGCCCTGTGCGAACTCTTCAACGCGACCCTTGAGTTTGTCGTTCTGATAAGTGAAGGCAAGCTCAGCGCCCTCGCGATGCATGGCGGCAGCGATGCCGGATGCGATGGACAGCTTGCTGGCGACACCGACGATCAGTACGCGCTTACCGGCGAGAAAACCCATGTGTTGCTCCTCTTTCAGGTTATTGCGCAGTGGCTGGTGCCAAAAAAGCGGCTTCCAGCAACTGCTGTGTATACGGATGTTTGGGGGCGGCAAAGATCTCTTGCGCCGCTCCCTGTTCGACCACTTGGCCATGCTTGACCACCATCAACTGGTGGCTCAGCGCTTTGACGACAGCCAGGTCATGGCTGATGAACAAATACGTCAGGTTGTACTTGGCTTGCAGTGAACGCAACAGCTCCACCACTTGCCGCTGCACCGTCCGGTCAAGCGCCGACGTCGGCTCGTCCAGCAGGATCAGCGCCGGTTTGAGCACCAAGGCCCGGGCAATGGCGATACGTTGCCGTTGCCCACCGGAAAATTCGTGGGGGTAGCGGTGCCGGGTTTCCGGATCCAGACCTACCTCCTTCAATGCCGCAATAATCGCCGCTTCCTGCTCGGCGGCGGTGCCCATCCTGTGAATCCGCAGGCCTTCGCCAACGATGTCGCTGACGCACATGCGCGGGCTCAGGCTGCCGAACGGGTCCTGAAACACCACCTGCATCTCCCGACGTAACGGGCGAACCTCGTTCTGCGTCAGGCAGTCTAGCTGCTTGCCTTCAAAGCGAATGGCGCCTTTGCTGCCGATCAGCCGCAAAATCGCCAGACCCAGCGTGGATTTGCCGGAACCGCTTTCCCCCACGATCCCCAGGGTCTGACCCTGAGGCAGGCTGAAATTGATGCCGTCCACTGCCTTGACGTAATCCACCGTGCGTTTGAGCAGGCCTTTCTTGATCGGGAACCAGACTTTCAGGTTCTCGACTTCGAGCAGCGGCGCCCCGATTTTATTGGTCGCCGGGCCTCCACTGGGCTCCGCGCCGAGCAACTCCCGAGTGTACGGATGCTGCGGCGAACGGAACAGCTCTTCACACGATGCCTGTTCGACGATGCAACCGCGCTGCATGACACATACGCGATGCGCAATTCTTCGCACCAGGTTCAAATCGTGACTGATCAGTAGCAGCGACATGCCCAATCGAGCCTGAAGTTCCTTGAGCAAATCGAGGATTTTCAGCTGAACGGTCACGTCCAGTGCAGTGGTCGGCTCGTCGGCGATCAGCAGTTCCGGTTCGTTGGCCAGGGCCATGGCGATCATCACGCGCTGGCGCTGGCCGCCGGACAATTCGTGGGGCAGGGCCTTGAGGCGCTTGTGCGGCTCGGGGATGCCGACCATCTCCAGCAGCTCCAGGGTCCGCCGGGTCGCGACTTTGCCGCTCAGGCCCTTGTGGATGCCGAGGATTTCGTTGATCTGCTTCTCGATCGAGTGCAGCGGATTGAGCGAGGTCATCGGCTCCTGAAAGATCATCGCGATGCGGTTGCCGCGAATGTGCCGGATGGTTTTTTCGCTCAGACCCAGCAGGTTCTGCCCGGCATAGTTGATGCTGCCGGCCGGATGCCGGGCCAGCGGGTAGGGCAGCAGACGCAGGATCGAGTGCGCGGTCACCGACTTGCCCGAGCCGGACTCGCCGACCAGCGCCAGGGTTTCGCCGCGTTTGATGTCGAAGCTCACGCCCTCGACCACCCGGAGCCGCCGCTCGTTGAGGCCGAATTCGACGGCCAGGTCGCGCACTTCGATCAGATTGTCCTGATTCATTTCACTTCCTCGGGTCGAAGGCATCGCGAGCGGACTCGCCGATAAACACCAGCAGGCTCAACATCAATGCCAGCACGGCAAACGCGCTCATGCCCAGCCACGGCGCTTGCAGGTTGGATTTGCCCTGGGCCACCAGTTCACCCAGCGACGGACTGCCGGCCGGCAAGCCGAAGCCGAGGAAATCCAGCGCGGTGAGGGTGCCGATGGCGCCGGTAAGAATGAACGGCATGAAGGTCATGGTCGAGACCATGGCGTTGGGCAGGATGTGGCGGAACATGATCGCGCCGTTCTGCATGCCCAGCGCCCGTGCCGCGCGCACGTATTCGAGGTTACGCCCGCGCAGGAACTCGGCGCGCACCACGTCCACCAGGCTCATCCACGAGAACAGCAGCATGATCCCCAGCAACCACCAGAAATTCGGCTGGACGAAACTGGCGAGAATGATCAGCAGGTACAGCACCGGCAACCCCGACCAGATCTCCAGAAAGCGCTGCCCGGCGAGATCGACCCAGCCGCCATAGAAGCCCTGCAGGGCGCCGGCAATCACACCGATGATCGAGCTGAGCACGGTCAGCGTCAGCGCGAACAGTACGGAAATGCGGAAGCCGTAGATCACCCGCGCCAGCACATCGCGACCCTGATCGTCGGTGCCCAGCAGGTTGTCCGCCGAGGGCGGGGCCGGGGCCGGGACTTTCAGGTCGTAGTTGATGCTCTGGTAGTTGTAGGGGATCGGCGCCCACAACACCCACGCGTCCTTGGCCTTGAGCAGTTCGCGGATGTACGGGCTCTTGTAGTTGGCTTCCAGCGGGAACTCGCCGCCGAAGGTGGTCTCCGGGTAGCGCTTGATCGCCGGGAAGTACCAATGGTTGTCGTAATGCACCACCAGCGGCTTGTCGTTGGCGATCAGCTCGGCGCCCAGGCTCAGCCCGAACAGGATCAGGAACAGCCACAGCGACCACCAGCCACGCTTGTTGGCTTTGAACAGTTCGAACCGGCGGCGGTTGAGAGGGGACAGGTTCATCTCAATGCTCCCGGCTGGCGAAGTCGATGCGCGGATCGACCAAGGTGTAGGTGAGGTCGCCGATGAGTTTCACCACCAGCCCCAGCAGGGTGAAGATGAACAGGGTGCCGAACACCACCGGGTAATCGCGGTTGATCGCCGCTTCGAAACTCATCAGGCCGAGGCCGTCGAGGGAGAAGATCACTTCCACCAGCAACGAGCCTGTGAAGAAGATGCCGATGAACGCCGACGGGAAACCGGCAATCACCAGCAGCATGGCGTTGCGGAACACGTGGCCGTAGAGCACGCGATTGCGCGTCAGGCCCTTGGCCTTGGCGGTGACCACGTATTGCTTGTTGATCTCGTCGAGGAAGCTGTTTTTGGTCAGCAGGGTCATGGTCGCGAAGTTGCCGATCACCAGCGCCGTCACCGGCAGCGCCAGGTGCCAGAAGTAGTCGAGGACTTTGCCGCCCAGGCTCAGCTGATCGAAGTTGTTCGAGGTCAGGCCGCGCAACGGGAACCAGTCCAGATAACTGCCGCCGGCAAACACCACGATCAGCAGAATCGCAAAGAGGAACGCCGGAATCGCGTAGCCAATGATGATCGCCGAACTGGTCCAGACGTCGAAATGGCTGCCGTGTCGCGTTGCCTTGGCGATCCCCAGCGGGATCGACACCAGGTACATGATCAGCGTGCTCCACAGCCCGAGGGAGATCGACACCGGCATCTTTTCCTTGATCAGGTCGATGACCTTGGCGTCGCGGAAGAAGCTGTCGCCGAAATCCAGCTTCGCGTAGTTCTTGACCATGATCCACAGGCGTTCCGGGGCCGATTTGTCGAACCCGTACATGTGCTCGATTTCCTTGATCAGCGCCGGGTCCAGGCCTTGCGCGCCGCGATACGACGAGCCAGCCACCGAGACCTCGGCACCGCCACCCGCGATGCGGCTGGTGGCGCCCTCGAAGCCTTCGAGCTTGGCGATCATCTGTTCCACCGGGCCGCCGGGCGCGGCCTGGATGATCACGAAATTGATCAGCAGGATGCCGAACAGGGTCGGGATGATCAGCAGCAGTCGCCGAAAAATATACGCCAGCATCTGATTACTCCGTGCCCACAGGGTCGGCTTGCAGTTTGGTTTCGACTTCTATGGCGGGTTTCGCGTCGGGCTTGACCCACCAGGTGTTAATCCCGATGTCGTATTTGGGGGAGACTTTCGGGTGGCCGATGTGGTTCCAGTAGGCCACGCGCCAGGTCTTGATGTGCCAGTTGGGGATCACGTAGTAACCCCATTGCAGCACCCGATCCAGCGCCCGGGCGTGGGCCACCAGGCTGTTGCGCGAATCGGCGTTGATCAGGCTTTCCACCAAGTGATCGACGATCGGATCCTTCAGGCCCATGGTGTTGCGGCTGCTCGGTTTGTCGGCGGCGGCGCTCATCCAGAATTCGCGTTGCTCGTTACCCGGCGAGTTGGATTGCGGGAAGCTGCCGACGATCATGTCGAAGTCTCGCGAACGCACGCGGTTGATGTACTGCGAAACGTCGACGCGGCGGATCACCAGGTCGATACCCAGGTCGGCGAGGTTACGCTTGAACGGCAACAGCACGCGTTCGAATTCGGTCTGCGCCAGCAGGAACTCGATGACCATCGGTTTGCCGTTGGCGTCGACCATTTTGTCATCGACGATCTTCCAGCCGGCCTCTTGCAGCAACTGATAGGCCTCGCGTTGCTGGGCGCGGATCATGCCGCTGGCGTCGGTCTTCGGGTTCTCGAAAGCTTCGCTGAACACCTGCGCCGGGAGCTGGCTGCGAAACGGCTCGAGGATCGCCCGTTGCTCGGCGTCCGGCAGGCCGGTGGCGGCCATTTCCGAGTTTTCGAAGTAACTGCGGGTGCGGATGTAGGCGCCGTTGAACAGTTGCTTGTTGGTCCATTCGAAGTCGAGCAGCAGGCTCAGCGCCTGACGCACCCGCACGTCCTGGAACACCGGGCGGCGCAGGTTGTAGACGAAACCCTGCATGCCGGTCGGGTTGCCGTTGGTGATCTGTTCCTTGATCAGCCGGCCTTCGGTGACCGCCGGAATGTTGTAGGCGTTGGCCCAGTTTTTCGCGGTCATTTCCAGCCAGTAATCGAACTGGCCGGCCTTCAGGGCTTCAAGGGCGACGGTGTTGTCGCGGTAGTAATCGGTGGTCATCACGTCGAAGTTGTAGAAGCCGCGATTGACCGGCAGGTCTTTGCCCCAGTAGTCCTTGACCCGCTCATAGCGCACCGAGCGCCCGGCCTTCACTTCGGCGACCTTGTACGGGCCGCTGCCCAAGGGAATTTCCAGGTTGCCCTTGGTGAAATCGCGATTGGCCCACCAGTGTTTCGGCAACACCGGCAACTGGCCGAGGATCAGCGGCAACTCGCGATTGTTGGTGTGCTTGAATTTGAACAGCACCTTGAGCGGGTCTTCGGCGATGACTTCGTCGACGTCGCTGTAGTAACCGCGAAACAGCGGCGAGCCGTCCTTGGTCAGGGTCTGGAAGCTGAACACCACGTCTTCGGCGCGCACCGGGTGGCCATCATGAAAACGCGCTTCCGGGCGCAGGTAGAAACGTACCCAACTGTTGTCCGGAGCCTTTTCGATCTTGCTGGCGATCAGGCCATATTCGGTGAACGGCTCGTCGAGGCTGTGCTTGGTCAGGGTGTCGTAGATCTGCCCGACGTCATCGGCCGGCACGCCTTTGCTGATGAACGGGTTGAGGCTGTCGAAACCGCCGAACCCGGCCTGGCGGAAGATTCCGCCCTTGGGCGCGTCGGGGTTCACATAGTCGAACTGCTTGAAATCGGCCGGGTATTTCGGCGGCTCGTTATACAGGGTCACGGCGTGTTGCGGGGCGGCGCAGGCCAGCCCGGCGAACAGCAGACCGCTGGCCTGCACGAGCAGGGCGCGGATCGGTGTCATTGATCTTTCTCCGAAGATTTCAGCCACCACGCGCTCAGGCCCAGGGTGTAGGGCGGCGTGGTGACGAAGGCCAGCCGGTTGCGGTAGGCCAGTCGGTGATAATTGAGGTACCAGTTGGGAATGCTGTAGTGCTGCCACAGCAGCACGCGGTCGAGCGCCTTGCCGGCGGCGACCTGTTCATCGCGGGTTTGCGCGGCGAGCAATTGTTCGAGCAAGTGATCGACCACCGGGTTGGCGATGCCGGCGTAGTTCTTGCTGCCCTTGACGTTCACCTGGCTGGAGTGGAAGTACTGCCACTGCTCAAGCCCTGGGCTGAGGGTCTGGTTGAGCGTCATCGAGATCATGTCAAAATCAAATTGATCAAGGCGCTGTTTGTACTGCGCCCGATCCACGGTGCGCAGGCGCGCGTCGATGCCGATGCTGTTGAGGTTCTCGATGTACGGCTGGTAAAGGCGCTCCAGGTTCGGATTGACCAATAGCAGCTCAAACCGCAGCGGTTGGCCGTCAGCGTTTTGCAGGCGCTGGCCGTTGAGCTTCCAGCCGGCTTCGGCGAGCAATGCCAATGCCTTGCGCATGGTTTCCCGGGGAATGCCGCGCCCGTCGGTTTTCGGCAGGGTGAACGGCTCGGTGAACAGCTTGGCCGGCAGTTGCTCCTTGTACGGCTTGAGCATCAGCCATTCATGCCCGACCGGCAGGCCGGAGGTGGTGAATTCACTGTTGGGGTAGTAACTGGTCGTGCGTTTGTAGGCATCGCTGAACAGCGCGCGATTGGTCCATTCGAAGTCGAACATCAGGCCCAGCGCTTCGCGGACCTTGACGTCGCTGAAGGTCGCGCGCCGGGTGTTCATGAACAGGCCCTGGCTCTGTGTCGGGATCTGGTGCGGGATCTGCGCCTTGATCACCTCGCCACGGCGTACGGCCGGGAAGTTGTAGCCGTTGGCCCAGTTCTTCGCCTGATGTTCGATGTAAATGTCGAATTCACCCGCCTTGAACGCTTCGAAGGCGACGTCGCTGTCGCGGTAGAACTCGACTTCCATGCGATCGAAGTTGTACTTGCCGCGATTGACCGGCAGGTCCTTGCCCCAGTAATCCTTGACCCGCTCGAAGATCAGTTGCCGCCCCGGCGTCACCGAGGTGATGCGGTACGGCCCGCTGCCCAGCGGGGGGTCGAAGGTGGTGGCCTTGAAGTCGCGACCTTTCCAGTAATGCTGCGGCAGCACCGGCAACTCGCCCAGACGCAGGATCAGCAGCGGATTGCCCGAGCGCTTCATCACGAAGCGAATGCGCTGCGGGTTGAGGATGTCGACCCGCGAGACTTCCTGCAGGGCGGTGCGGTACAGCGGATGGCCTTCCTTGAGCAGCAACCGATAGGAGAACGCCACGTCGTAGGCAGTGATCGGCGTGCCATCGTGAAACCGCGCCTCCGGGTGCAGATTGAACACCACCCAGCTGCGATCTTCGCTGTACTCCACCGATTGTGCGATCAGGCCATAGCTCGATGCCGGTTCATCACCGGACGGCGAATACTGACCGGTGCCGACCATCAGCGGCTCGTTCAGCTCGTTGATGCCGTACTGCAGGAAATTCGCTGTAGTGACCGGGCTGGTGCCCTTGAACGTGTACGGATTGACCGTATCGAAGGTGCCGAACGCCATCACCCGCAACGTACCGCCCTTGGGCGCTTGCGGGTTGACCCAGTCGAAGTGGGTAAATCTGGCCGGGTACTTGAGCGTGCCGAACTGCGCATAACCGTGACTTTCGGTAATCGTCGCGCTTGCGGGTGAGCTCAAGGCCAGGCTGATCAGGAGCAGGAGGAGGGGACGCTTCAAGTCAGATCCGATCCAGGCGGCTTGGGCTTTGTGGGCCGTACAGTAACAGCTTGTCTGGACAGGAAAAAGATAGCGGGTTAATGCGCTGTTAATGCGCAAAAAAGATCGCAGCCTCCGGCAGCTCCTACAGGGATCAATGTAGGCGCTGCCGGAGGCTGCGATCTTTTGATTTCAAATCAGTGCGGCGAATAAACCGTGAGCATCTGCCCAGGCTTGAGGGCCTTGCCGGCACCCGGATTCCAGCGCTTGAGATGCTGCATCTCGACGTTGAAACGCTTGGCCACCACGTACAGAGTGTCGCCACGCTTGACCTTGTACTGGGTCTGCTGCTGGCTGTCGGCTTTGCCTTTGCTCTTGCTGTTGGCGGCGATCACCGTGTTGACCCGGCCGGACTTGCGTGCCGGGCTGCGCTTGGTGGTGTCCTGCATGACCAGGGTCTGGCCGACCTTGAGGTTTTTGCCGGTCAGCTTGTTCCAGCGCTGCAGATCCTTCACTTCGACCTTGTTGGCCTTGGCGATGGAGCCGAGGTTGTCACCACGCTTGACGCGGTAGGCGCGCTTGAGCTGCGCCACTTCGGTCGGGTCGGCGCCGTCGAACACTGGCTTCAGCGAACGCGGGCTGATCAGCTCTTCAGGCCGCATGGTCTGCAGGCTGGCGGTCAGCAGTTGTGCCTTGGACGTCGGCACCAGCAGATGCTGCGGGCCGTCGACGGTGGTGCGCTGCTTGAACGCCGGGTTGAGCTGGAACAACTCGTCTTCGTCGATGTTGGCCACCGCCGCGACCTTGGACAGGTCCATGCGCTGGTTGATTTCGACGACCTGGAAATACGGTTCGTTGGCGATCGGGTTGAGGTTAACCCCGTAGGCTTCCGGGGCCAGCACCACTTGTGACAACGCTAGCAGTTTTGGCACGTACGCCTGGGTTTCCGCCGGCAACGACGACAGGTTCCAGTAGTCGGTCGGCAGGCCGAGCTTTTCGTTGCGCTCGATGGCGCGGCTGACGGTGCCTTCACCGGCGTTGTAGGCCGCCAGGGCCAGCAGCCAGTCCCCGTTGAACATGTCGTGCAGACGGGTCAGGTAATCCATCGCGGCGGTGGTCGAAGCGGTGATGTCGCGACGGCCATCATAAAAGCGGGTCTGGCGCAGGTTGTAGTAGCGGCCGGTGGACGGGATGAACTGCCACAGGCCCGACGCGTCGGACCGGGAATAGGCCATCGGGTTGTAGGCGCTCTCGATCACTGGCAGCAGGGCCAGCTCCAGCGGCATGTTGCGCTCTTCAAGACGCTCGACGATGTAATGAATGTAGAGACTGCCGCGTTCGCCGGCGTTCTCGAGAAAGGACGGGTTGCTGGCAAACCACAGGCGCTGTTGTTCGATGCGCGGGTTCACGCCCAGACCGTCCTGCAGCTGGAAACCACCGCGCATGCGCTCCCAGATGTCCTGAGGCACCTGCGGGCTCGGCTTTTCGCTCAGCCAGATCGGCTTCTGCTTGGCTCGCGCAGCAATGTTCGGCGTATGGCTCGCTTCAGACTGCGGAGCATGGCTGGAGCAGCCCGCCAACGTGGCGGACACAGCCACCGCGATGGCTTGGGCCAGGCGGGTCAATGTGTCTGAATTGACGGACTTACGTATGGATGACGACATTGGCTGGAAGTAAGTTCCGGGCAAAAATGTCGGGGGATTCTAGAAAGCGCACCCCCTGCGGTCAACCATTCAGAATTTTTGTACCAAGGGGTGAGTCACTTAGAACGTATCTTTCCAGGCCCGCAGAGCCGCAAAAACCTCACTCGGCGCCCGGTTTTGAGCGCCTGCCCGTTCGTCCACTTTTTGTGTAACTAATGTTTCAGAGGTGCGTAAAAACGGATTTGTGAGCTTTTCCAGGGCCAGGGTCGAGGGCAGGGTCATCACGCCTTTCTCGCGTTTTTCGCTGACCTCTTTCAGACGGGCGGCGATGTCCGGGTTGGACGGCTCGACGGCGGCGGCAAACTTCAGGTTGCTCAGGGTGTATTCATGGGTGCAATACACCAGCGTATCCTCGGGCAGGGCGGCGAGTCGGCTGAGCGAGTGGTGCATCTGCTCCGGGGTGCCTTCGAACAGACGTCCGCACCCGGCGGCGAACAGCGTGTCACCACAAAACAGCAGGCCGTGGTGGTAATAGGCGATGTGGCCCAGGGTGTGACCGGGCACCGCATAGACAGCGAAATCCCAACCGAGGACGCTGACCGTGTCGTTGTCTTTGAGCGCCACGTCGCGCCCCGGAATGTTCTCGTTGGCCGGGCCGTAGACCTTGGCGCCGGTCGCGGCTTTGAGGCGTTCGACGCCGCCGACATGATCGTGGTGGTGATGGGTGATCAGAATGTCACTCAGCACCCAGTCCGGATGGGCGTCGAGCCACGCTTGCACGGGCGCCGCATCGCCCGGGTCGACCACGGCGCAGCGATGGCTGCGGTGATCCTGTAACAACCAGATGTAGTTGTCGGTGAACGCGGGCAGGGCACTGATCTGTATCATCGGAGGAATTCGCCAAGCGGAAAACATTGGCGCATCTTAGAGCTTCTAGCGGCGTTGGAGAATGACATGACCGATAAAGCATTCGCTCAGGCCGATCCCGACTGGCTGGCGTTGATCGGCGCGGCCCGTGAATGGCTGGCCGGCCCGCTCGGGCAATTTCTGCTGGATGAAGAACGGCGCGTGCTCGAAGACGAGTTGGGCCGCTTTTTCGGTGGCTATCTGGTGCATTACGGGCCATCGGCCCAGACCCCGCCGTCGGCGCCGCAGGTGCAGCGTAATGTACGCCTCGGTGCGCCGTTGCCGGGGGTCGAGATCGTCTGCGAGGAGCAGGCCTGGCCGCTGAGCGAGCACGCCGCCGACGTGGTGGTGTTGCAGCATGGTCTGGATTTCTGCCTGTCGCCCCACGGTTTGCTGCGTGAAGCGGCGAGCAGCGTGCGCCCCGGCGGGCATCTGCTGATCATCGGTATCAACCCCTGGAGCACCTGGGGCCTGCGTCACGTCTTTGCCCACGATGCCTTGCGCCAGGCGCGCTGCATCTCGCCGTCGCGGGTGGCCGACTGGCTCAACCTGCTGGGCTTTGCGCTGGAGAAACGCCGCTTCGGGTGCTATCGTCCGCCGCTCGCGTCGCCCAAGTGGCAGGCCCGACTGGCCGGCTGGGAACGCAAGGCCGGTGACTGGCAATTGTCGGGTGGTGGCTTCTATTTATTGGTCGCGCGCAAGATCGTGGTCGGCCTGCGTCCGGTGCGCCAGCAGCGCCGCGAGCCGATGGGCAAGCTGATTCCTCTGCCGATGGCCAAGGTCAACCGTCGTCGAATCGAACCGTAAACCTTCTTTTTATAGTGGCCGGACCTGCTCCGGCCGCGGCCATCGTCGATCCGCGATTGACGGGGCCAGGCATTTTTCTGGATAGAGTGGCATGAGCGAAAGCGTCGATAGCGTAGAACTGTTCACCGACGGCGCCTGCAAGGGCAACCCCGGCCCGGGCGGCTGGGGCGCCTTGCTGGTGTGCAAGGGCGTCGAAAAGGAGCTGTGGGGCGGCGAAGCCAACACCACCAACAACCGCATGGAACTGCTCGGTGCGATCCGCGGCCTCGAAGCCTTGAAGCGCCCGTGCGAAGTACTGCTGGTCACCGACTCGCAATACGTGATGAAGGGCATCAACGAGTGGATGGCCAACTGGAAAAAGCGCGGCTGGAAAACCGCAGCGAAAGAGCCAGTGAAAAACGCGGACCTGTGGAAAGAGCTGGACGAGCAGGTCAACCGGCACAAGGTCACCTGGAAGTGGGTGCGCGGGCACATTGGCCATCACGGCAACGAGCGGGCTGACCAGTTGGCTAACCGTGGCGTGGATGAAGTGCGCGGCTACAAACAGAGCTGATTTTGCCGGTACACCGTGGTGCGCCCAATCGCGAGCAGGCTCACTCCTACAATTGGAATGCTCCCGCTGTAGGAGCTGCCGAAGGCAGCGATCTTTTGACTTTGCCTTTTTAAAAGCAAGCTCAAAAGATCGCAGCCTGCGGCCGCTCCTACAGGGTTGGAAGTGAGCGTGTTAACATCGCCGCTTTTGCACGATTGACCCCGTTGAGAATTGAACACTGATGGCCACCAGATCCGTTGTACTCGATACCGAAACCACCGGCATGCCGGTGACCGATGGTCACCGGATCATTGAAATCGGCTGTGTCGAACTGATCGGTCGGCGCCTGACGGGCCGGCACTTTCACGTCTACCTGCAACCGGATCGCGAAAGTGACGAAGGCGCGATCGGCGTTCACGGCATCACCAACGAATTCCTCGTCGGCAAGCCGCGTTTTGCCGAGGTGGCCGACGAGTTTTTCGAGTTTATCAACGGCGCGCAGCTGATCATCCATAACGCCGCGTTCGACGTTGGCTTCATCAACAACGAATTCGCCCTGATGGGGCAGTACGATCGCGCTGACATCACGCAGCACTGCAGCATCCTCGACACCCTGATGATGGCCCGGGAACGTCACCCGGGGCAGCGCAACAGCCTCGACGCCTTGTGCAAACGTTATGGCGTCGACAACTCCGGCCGTGAACTGCACGGCGCCTTGCTCGACTCGGAAATTCTCGCCGACGTCTACCTGACCATGACCGGTGGCCAGACCAGCCTGTCGCTGGCCGGCAATGCCTCCGACGGTAATGGCACGGGAGACGGCGCGGACAACTCCGCCACCGAAATCCGCCGTCTGCCGGCCGATCGTCAGCCTGCGCGGATCATTCGGGCGACGGAAGAGGAACTGGCGGCGCACCTGGTGCGGCTGGAGATCATCGCCAAATCCGCCGGGGGTCCTGCGTTGTGGACGCAGATCGCGGAAGCTGACGCTCAGGCCTGAAGATCAAAAGATCGCAGCCTGCGGCAGCTCCTACAGGGATCGCATTCTTCTGTAGGAGCTGCCGCAGGTTCGGGCCGCGTTCGGACGATCTTTTGTTTTTGGTGGCATGAAGCCAACTGGCCACCCTCGCCACTTTCGCTGCAACCCTCTACCCTGAGTGCATTGGCAGACATTGATCCGCCGCCTCAGGACACTGAGCCTCATGTACAAAGATTTGAAGTTCCCGGTGTTGATCGTCCACCGCGACATCAAGGCCGACACGGTCGCCGGTGACCGGATCCGGGGCATCGCCCGGGAGTTGGAGCAGGAAGGTTTCAATATCGTGTCGGCCATCGACTACGCCGAAGGGCGGTTGGTGGCGTCGACCCATCATGGTCTGGCGTGCATGCTGATCGCTGCCGAAGACGCCAGCACCCACTCGCACTTGCTGCAGAACATGGCCGAACTGATCGGTCTGGCCCGGGTGCGGGCGCCGGATCTGCCGATCTTTGCCCTGGGCGAACAGGTCACCCTGGAAAACGCCCCGGCCGATGCCATGGCCGAGCTTAATCAACTGCGCGGCATTCTTTATCTGTTCGAAGACACCGTGCCGTTCCTGGCGCGGCAAGTGGCGCGAGCGGCGCGCAAGTATCTGGATGGTCTGCTGCCACCGTTTTTCAAGGCGCTGGTGCAGCACACCGCCGATTCCAACTATTCCTGGCACACCCCCGGTCATGGCGGTGGCGTGGCGTATCACAAGAGCCCGGTGGGGCAGGCGTTTCATCAGTTCTTTGGCGAAAACACCCTGCGTTCGGATTTGTCGGTATCGGTGCCGGAGCTCGGTTCGCTGCTCGATCACACCGGCCCGTTGGCCGAAGCCGAAGAGCGCGCGGCGCGCAATTTCGGCGCCGATCACACCTTCTTCGTGATCAATGGCACCTCGACCGCCAACAAGATCGTCTGGCACTCGATGGTTGCTCGTGATGACCTGGTGCTGGTGGACCGCAACTGCCACAAATCGGTGTTGCACGCGATCATCATGACCGGGGCGATCCCGCTGTACCTGTGCCCGGAGCGTAATGAACTGGGGATCATCGGCCCGATTCCGCTGAGCGAATTCAGCCGCGAATCGATCCAGGCCAAGATCGACGCCAGCCCGCTGACCAAGGGGCGCGCGCCGAAAGTCAAACTGGCGGTGGTCACCAACTCGACTTACGACGGCTTGTGTTACAACGCCGAGCTGATCAAGCAAAGCCTGGGCAACAGCGTCGAAGTGCTGCATTTCGATGAAGCGTGGTATGCCTACGCGGCGTTTCACGAGTTCTTCGCCGGGCGCTATGGCATGGCCACTTCGCGCACGGCAGACAGCCCGCTGGTGTTCACCACCCATTCCACGCACAAGCTGCTCGCCGCGTTCAGCCAGGCCTCGATGATTCACGTGCAGGACGGCGGCGCGCGGCAACTGGACCGTGACCGTTTCAATGAAGCGTTCATGATGCACATCTCGACCTCGCCGCAATACAGCATCATCGCCTCGCTGGACGTGGCCTCGGCGATGATGGAAGGCCCGGCCGGACGATCGCTGTTGCAGGAAACCTTCGACGAAGCCCTGAGTTTCCGTCGTGCGCTGGCCAATCTGCGCCAGCACATCGCTGCGGATGACTGGTGGTTTTCGATCTGGCAGCCACCCGGCGTCGAAGGCATCGACCGCGTACAGACCGAAGACTGGCTGTTGCAGCCGGACGCCGACTGGCACGGCTTCGGCGAGGTCAGCGACGACTACGTGCTGCTCGATCCGATCAAGGTGACCCTGGTCATGCCCGGCTTGAATGCCGGTGGCGCGCTGAGCGAGAAGGGCATCCCGGCGGCGGTGGTCAGCAAGTTTCTCTGGGAACGCGGGCTGGTGGTGGAGAAAACCGGGCTGTATTCATTTCTGGTGCTGTTCTCGATGGGCATCACCAAGGGCAAGTGGAGCACGCTGCTCACCGAGTTACTCGAATTCAAGCGCAGTTACGACGCCAACGTCAGTCTGGCGAGTTGCCTGCCCTGTGTCGCGCAGCAAGATACCGCGCGCTATCGCGGCATGGGTCTGCGGGATTTGTGCGATCAACTGCACGCCTGTTACCGCAGCAATGCCACCGCCAAACATCTCAAGCGCATGTACACGGTGCTGCCGGAAATCGCCATGAAACCGGCCCATGCCTACGATCATCTGGTGCGCGGCGAGGTCGAGGCGGTGCCGATCGATGAGCTGGAGGGGCGGATTGCGGCGGTGATGCTGGTGCCGTATCCGCCGGGCATTCCATTGATCATGCCCGGCGAACGCTTTACCGAGTCGACGCGCTCGATCATCGATTACCTGAAATTTGCCCGCACGTTCGATAGCAGCTTCCCCGGTTTTGTCGCTGATGTGCATGGACTGCAACATGAAGATGAAGGCAATGGACGGCAGTACACCGTCGATTGCGTCAAGGAATGAGGACTTTTCCGAGTATGCAACCGGTCATGAATCCGAAATACCCAGGGCTGTCGGTGCGCGTCGCCGACGATGGTTTTGCGGCTTACATATGGGGCAGTGACTTCAGTTTCGAGGTGGCTGCGTATGGCGCAGCGGTGGTCGGCCAGCCGGTGGCGCAATGGGTGGTGACGCCGATTGTGCCGTATCGCAAATGCTATGGCATCGACCCCGAGGAGTTCAGCAGCTATCGCGACGCCGCCGACAGCGCGATTTTCATGGCTTATCTGGACGACGAAGCGGTGGGTCATCTGGTGATCAGCACCAACTGGAACGGCTTCGCGCACATCGATGAACTGGCGGTGCATGCGCCTGCGCGCCGACATGGCGTGGCCAAGGCGTTGCTGGATGTGGCGCAATTCTGGAGTCGCAAGAAGAAGCTGCCGGGGATCATGCTCGAAACCCAGAACAACAACCTCGGCGCCTGTCGTCTGTATGAACGCTGCGGTTACGAGATTGGCGGTGTCGACCATCTGCGTTATCGCGGCATTGACCCGAACACCGCCGAAATCGCGCTGTTCTGGTATCGACTGTTCGATAACCCGCTGGAAAACCCCCTCAGCTCGCCAGCATCGCCTCGGCTTGTTCCGTGACGATCGACAGCAGGGTGTGAATCGCCGCCGGCGTGGCGCTGTGTCGATAGGTCAGTGCATACAGGCTGATCGGCACCGCCGGTGACAACGGGCAGACATCCAGTCCGCCGGCCCGTGCGCCAAGGGCGGTGAACGGGTCGACGATGGCCAGGCCTTCACCGGCCTCGACCATGCTGCGCATCATCTGGTGGGTTTGCACCCGGGTCTGGATGCTGGGTGCCGGGCGCAGTGCCTGGAGCTTGTTTTCCAATGCCGGGCTCAGCGGATCCTGACCTTCGAGGCCGACCATCGCCTGGCCGGCCAGGTCCTGCAGGGAAATATACTTCTGCTTCGGTTGCAGCCAGCCGTGGGGCGCGAGCAATTGCAGCTTGCCGTGGGCCAGCGGCTGGGCGTGGATGTCGGGGTGTTCGGGGTCGTGCAGGCTCAGGCCCAGATCGCTTTCGCGCAGCAGCAGGCTGCGCACGATGTCGCACGTGGCGGCGCTGAGCAGACGACAAGGGGCATCCGGCAAACGCCGACGCAGCAGCGCGATGCTTTGTGGCAACAGGTGTTGCACCAGCGGCGGGGTGCCGATGATGCGCAGGGGCGGGGCGAGGTATTGCTTGAGGCTGCTGGCCAGACGTTGCACCGGCTCCAGCGCTTCATAGACGTGAGCGATCTCGACTTGCAGCGCCCGCGCTTCAGGCGTCGATTGCAGCCGGCCGCGCACGCTGGCGAACAACATGAACCCCAACTGACTCTCGGCTTCGCGCAATCGCTCTTCGACCTCGGTCACCGGCAACTGCAGCCATTCGGCGGCGGTGCCCAGGTGACCGGTCTGCAAGAGCGCCTGAATCACTTCGATATGACGTAAACGCATGCGTGAAGTCCATGTTCAGCAGGTGGGGTCAGTGGCTGAATCCTACCCCAAGTCTGCGCATATGACTTCTGCTCATAACGCGCGGTTATTGAGCGACGATTGGCTCGGGTTCACGGATCAGGGTGATGTCCGACTGAACCAGCAAAAACTCATTGTCACTAAGCTTTTTGACGCGATCGCCAATCGCCAGTTTGTAGGTGGTGACAGGCTCCATGCCGGTGAGACCGTCTGCCGACGGGGTGGATTCCTGGAACTCATGCACGGAATAAACGCGGCCTTCCGCATCTCTTGCATGGAACTGACCGACGAGTACTGCTGCCATCTGCTTAGAACCTCTGGAGATAAAACGCTTGATTTGCGGCTTGGTAGACCGTCATCAAGCCCTGTAAGTTTTCCTACAGGAAAAAAATAATCAGCGCGGAGGAATTTCCCTCGCTCACTGGTGAAACCGTCATCGAATCATCTATAACTACTGGCTCTTCCCACGGACAGTCGAGAGTCTTCCATGAGCAATGTCTACAACGTCGCTGTAGTCGTCGGCAGCCTGCGCAAAGCATCGATCAACCGCAAAGTCGCACTGGCGCTGGCCGAGCTGGCACCGGCGAACCTCAAGCTGAAGATTGTCGAAATTGGCGATCTGCCACTTTATAACGAAGACATCGACGGCGATTCACCGCCGGCAGCCTACAGCACTTTCCGCCAACAAGTGGGCTCTTCCGACGCGGTGCTGTTTGTCACCCCCGAATATAACCGCTCGGTGCCGGCGCCACTGAAGAATGCGATTGACGTGGGGTCCCGACCTTATGGCAAAAGCGTCTGGGGCGGCAAACCGGGGGCGGTGATCAGCGCGTCGCCGGGGGCCATTGGCGGTTTTGGCGCCAACCAACATCTGCGCCAGTCGTTCGTGTTTCTCGATGTGCCGTGCATGCAGCAGCCGGAAGCGTATCTGGGGGGCGCGGGTTCGGCGTTTGACGAGGCGGGCAAGTTGAGCGAGTCGGTGAAGCCGTTCCTGCAAAATTTCATCAATGCGTATGGGAAATTTGTCGAACAACACAAAAAATAATCTGGTCAGATCGGCGGTAAAACAGAGATCCTGTGGGAGCGAGCTTGCTCGCGAAAGGGCCATCAGCCACACCTTTGGTGACTGACAGTCCGCTTTCGCGAGCAAGCTCGCTCCCACAGTTTTGTGGTTTGGCTTATTTTCCATTTATTAAGGCTGTCGCGAATGCTCGCTGCGTCACTGATCTTCCTGCTGACCATTACCCTTGTCATCTGGCAACCCAAAGGCCTCGGAGTCGGCTGGAGTGCAACGCTCGGCGCCGTGCTGGCATTGATCTTCGGCGTGGTCCACCTGAGTGACATTGCGCTGGTGTGGCAGATCATCTGGAATGCCACCGGCACTTTCGTGGCACTGATTATCATCAGTCTGCTACTCGACGAAGCCGGTTTCTTTGCTTGGGCCGCGCTGCACGTGGCGCGTTGGGGGCGGGGCAGTGGGCGCAAGCTGTTTGCCTACATGGTGCTGCTCGGCGCGCTGGTGTCGGCGCTGTTCGCCAATGACGGCGCGGCGTTGATCCTTACGCCGATTGTGATTTCGATGCTGCTGGCATTGCGCTTTTCGCCGGCGGCAACCCTGGCGTTCGTCATGGGCGCCGGCTTCATTGCCGACACCGCGAGCCTGCCGCTGGTGGTGTCGAACCTGGTCAACATCGTCTCGGCGGACTTCTTCCATATCGGCTTCAACCGCTATGCGGCGGTGATGGTGCCCGTCAACTTCGTCAGCGTGGCCGCGACGCTCGGCGTGTTGATGTGGTTCTTCCGTCGCGACATTCCCGAGTCCTACGACCCTGAACAGCTGGAAAACCCGCACACGGCGATCCACGACAAAGCCACGTTCTACGCCGGTTGGGCGGTGCTGGTGATTCTGTTGATCGGTTGCTTCTTCCTCGAACAACTGGGCATTCCGATCAGCGCGATCTCGGCGGTCTGTGCCGCGCTGCTGCTGGCGATTGCCGCTCGGGGCCACAAGATTTCCACGCGCAAGGTGCTGAAAGAAGCGCCGTGGCAGATCGTGATTTTCTCGCTGGGCATGTACCTGGTGGTTTATGGCCTGCGCAATGCCGGGCTGACCGGGTATCTGGCCGGTTGGCTGGATGTGTTCGCCGGGTATGGCGTGTGGGGCGCGGCGCTGGGCACCGGGGTGCTGACGGCGCTGTTGTCGTCGATCATGAACAACCTGCCGACGGTGCTGATCGGGCTGCTGTCGATCGACGCCAGTCAGGCCAGCGGGGTGGTCAAGGAAGCGATGATTTACGCCAACGTGATCGGCAGCGACCTGGGGCCGAAGATCACCCCGATCGGCAGTCTGGCGACCTTGCTCTGGCTGCATGTGCTGGCGCGCAAGGATATCCGGATTGGCTGGGGGTATTACTTCAAGGTGGGGATTGTGCTGACGGTGCCGGTGCTGTTGATTACCTTGGCGGCATTGGCTCTGCGGTTATCCATTTAGACCGTGTTAACCCCTATCGCGAGCAGGCTCACTCCTACATTGGAATGCGTTTCTCTGTAGGAGTGAGCCTGCTCGCGATAGGGCCGGTTCAGGCGCCAGAAGCCTTAAGCCTTAAGCCTGGCCCGGCACATTCGGCCAAAGATCCGACACCAGAAACAACCGCTCCGCCTCTTCCCATTCGCCCTGTGCATTCTCGATCAGGCGCACCATCAGTTGCGCCGGGGCCAATGGTTCCAGGGCGTCCAGCCACATCTGCAGGTGTTCCGGGTTCCAGGTCTGGTCGGCGGGGTAGTGCGCCGGCGCCAGCCACGCATGCCGGGGCAGGGGTTGCCAGCGTCCGGCCGGGCGCTGGGCGACGAACGCTGGCCAGTCCTTCTGATGCAGCCAGCTGCCACGCAAGTGCTGCGGATGCGCACCTTTCGGCGGTTCGGCGTGGCCGGGCCACGGATACAACAGGTAGCCGCCCAGCCACAACTGCGCACTGAACACTTCGATATCCAGCGTGGCCAGCGCCGCACGGCTTTCCGGGCGCGCCGAGATCGGCAATTGATGCTCCGCCAGATGCGCCAGTTTGCGGTCCAGTCGATCATGGCAACCCGGCCCCAGCCATTGCGCCGGGTCATGGCCGTCGCCGTTCTGCGGGCCGAGGTAGAGCTTGATCGCCAGTTCCAGATGATGCACGCCGTCGCGGTCGCGCAGCAGCATGTCCAGCTCGCCGAGGGTGTGGCCTTCGCGGCGGATCGGCAGGTTGGCGGCAATCAGCTCGATGCCCGGCGCATGCTCCACGGCAAACTGCCACAACCGTTCGTAATACAGGCCCAGCCGCCGGGTGCGGGCCTGGGACAGCCAATGCAGCAAGCCATAACTGTCGCGATCCAGTTGCCGCAGCCAGTGCTCCAGGCGCTGCGGATCGCTCACCCAGTCGCTGCCGGCCAGCGGATGACGCTGTGGCCACGGCGTCGCCGCCAGCATCGGCGGGGCGAGAATCACCCACGCCAGATCACGCACTTCCGGATGGCGTAATTGGTGTGGCAACTGGAGCAGGTCGGGAAACAGGATCATCTTGCGAGCATAGCCTGAAACACGAGCGCACCCTTGAGGCTGAAAGGATTTTGTCTATCGCAGGCTTTCGCCCATAATCGTGTTTTTCGCGTTTTCGATTGTCCGCAGAGGTCCCATGGAGCAATTTCGTAATATCGGCATCATCGGTCGCCTGGGCAGTTCCCAGGTGCTGGATACCGTCCGCCGACTGAAACGCTTTCTGCTCGATCGTCACCTGCACGTGATTCTCGAAGACACCATCGCCGAAGTCCTGCCGGGCCACGGCCTGCAGACCTCGTCGCGCAAGATGCTCGGCGAAGTCTGCGACATGGTCATCGTCGTCGGCGGTGACGGCAGCCTGCTCGGCGCCGCTCGCGCCTTGGCCAAACACAATATTCCGGTACTCGGGATCAACCGTGGCAGCCTCGGCTTTCTGACCGACATTCGTCCCGATGAGCTGGAAGTCGAAGTGGCCAAAGTGCTCGACGGCCATTATCTGGTGGAAAACCGCTTCCTGCTGCAAGCCGAAGTTCGTCGCCATGCCGAGGCCATCGGCCAGGGCGACGCGCTGAACGACGTGGTGCTGCACCCGGGTAAATCGACGCGGATGATCGAGTTCGAGCTGTACATCGACGGCCAGTTCGTCTGCAGCCAGAAGGCCGACGGCCTGATCGTCGCCACCCCGACCGGCTCCACGGCTTACGCGCTGTCCGCCGGCGGGCCGATCATGCATCCCAAGCTCGACGCCATTGTGATTGTGCCGATGTACCCCCATATGTTGTCGAGCCGGCCAATTGTGGTCGATGGCAACAGTGAGCTGAAAATCGTCGTGTCGAAAAACATGCAGATCTACCCGCAGGTCTCCTGCGACGGGCAGAACCACTTCACCTGCGCGCCGGGCGACACCATCACCGTCAGCAAAAAAGCACAGAAGCTGCGGCTGATTCACCCGCTCGACCACAACTACTACGAAGTCTGCCGGACCAAGCTCGGCTGGGGCAGCAAGTTGGGTGGTGGAGGCGACTGATGCTCGATCCCGCGCGCAGTTATGACTTGATTGGTGACGTGCACGGATGCGCCCTGACCCTGGAACACTTGCTTGACCGACTCGGTTATCACAAGCAGGGCGGGGTCTGGCGGCATCCATCGCGCATGGCCGTGTTCGTCGGCGACATCATTGACCGTGGCCCGCGGATCCGCGAGGCGCTGCACATCGTCCACGACATGGTCGAGGCCGGGCAGGCGCTGTGCATCATGGGCAACCACGAATTCAACGCACTGGGCTGGAGCACGCCAGCGCTTCCGGGCAGCGGCAAGCAGTTCGTGCGCGAGCACACGCCGCGCCATGCGCGTCTGCTGCACGAAACCCTGACCCAGTTCGAAGATCACCCCGGCGACTGGCATGACTTCCTCAACTGGTTCTACGAGCTGCCGCTGGTGGTCGATGCCGGACGGTTCCGCGTGGTGCATGCCTGTTGGGATGCCAGCCTGATCGAACCGTTGCGCGGGCTGTTTCCCGATGCGCGTATCGATGAACACTTTCTCCAGGCCTCGGCCGTGCCCGGCAGCTTTGCCTGCACAGTGTTCGATCGCCTGTTGCGCGGCACCGACATGCGCCTGCCGGATGGCCTGACCATGACCAGCGGCGACGGTCTGGTGCGTTCGTTCTTCCGCACCAAATTCTGGGAAGACGACCCGAAAACCTACGGCGACATCGTCTTCCAGCCGGATGCGCTGCCGGAACCGGTGGCTCGGAAACCGCTGACCTCCAGCGAAAAAAACAACCTGTTGCGCTACGGCGTCGACGAGCCATTGCTGTTCGTCGGCCACTACTGGCGCAGCGGCAAACCGGCGCCGATCCGCCCGAACCTGGCGTGTCTCGATTACAGCGCGGTGCTCTACGGCAAACTGGTGGCCTATCGTCTGGATCAGGAAACACGCCTGGATCCGCATAAATTTGTCTGGGTCGATGTCGAGCGGCCGGAGGTGCTGCAATGAGTGCGGTAGCGGTATTACGTCTGCCGTTGGCGGTGGACCTGAGCGGTTTCGTCAAACTGCTGCAACGGATGCAGGTGCCGCATCGGGTCAGCGAAGAGGCGGGCGAGCAGGTGCTGTGGGCACCGTCGGAAATCAGCGAGGACGTGCGTTCGCTGTACGAGCGTTTCCCGGCCGGTGATCCTGATCAACAGCTGGACATCCCGGTGGCTCCGACGTTCAAGCGTCCGAGCTTCGCCGAACAACTCAAGCACGCCAAGGCTACCGGGTTCATCCTGCTGCTGAGCCTGCTGGTTGGCGGCCTGACGTATCTGGGCGACAACCTTGAGACCGTGCGCTGGCTGACCTTCCTCGACTTCCGCGTGGCGGGTGATTACATCCACTTCACACCACTGGCCGACAGCCTCGCGGCGGGGCAGTGGTGGCGGTTGTTCACGCCGATGCTGCTGCACTTCGGCATCCTGCACCTGGCCATGAACGGCATGTGGTACTGGGAGCTGGGGCGGCGCATCGAGTCGCGTCAGGGCAGCATCAATCTGCTCGGTCTGACGCTGCTGTTCAGCCTGGTGTCGAACTACGCGCAGTTCGCCTGGAACGGCCCGAGCCTGTTCGGCGGCCTTTCGGGCGTGCTGTACGGGCTGCTCGGCCATTGCTGGATCTTCCAGTTGCTGGCACCGAACCCGGCTTATCGCTTGCCGCGTGGCGTGCTGGTGATGATGCTGGTGTGGCTGGTGATCTGCATGTCCGGGCTGGTCTCGATGATCGGTTTCGGCCAGATCGCCAACGCCGCCCATGTCAGCGGGTTACTCATCGGATGCTTCACCGGTTTGTTGGGTGGTTTGTATAACCGCCGTAAACTGGCCGCCTAAATTTTCAGTGAATAAAGAGCACGGAGACCCTGATGTCCTCTTTTAACGACATGATCAACAACATCACCCCGGACATCTACGAGAGCCTGAAACTGGCGGTGGAGATCGGCAAGTGGTCCGACGGTGGCAAACTCACTGCCGAACAGCGTGAGCTGTCGCTGCAGGCGATGATCGCCTGGGAAATCCAGAACCTGCCTGAAGATCAGCGCACCGGTTACATGGGCCCGCAAGAATGTGCGTCGAAATCGATCGAAGTGCCGAACATCCTGTTCAAATCGGACGCTATCCATTGATCGAGATTGGCCGCGGTGCAATCAGCAAAATGTCGGCACGCCTGGACGGGCCGAACGTGCAATACGCGTTTCGTCTGGATGACGTCGAGGTGCCGGTCAACCCAATGATCGGCAGCACGCTGCGTCTGGAATACCTGGGGGCGATTCATTGCACCCATTGCGGGCGCAAGACCAAAACCAGTTTCAGCCAGGGTTACTGCTACCCGTGCATGACCAAACTGGCGCAGTGCGACATCTGCATCATGAGCCCGGAGCGCTGCCACTTCGAGGCCGGCACCTGCCGCGAGCCTGAGTGGGGCGAGAAGTTCTGCATGACCGATCATGTGGTGTATCTGGCCAACTCGTCGGGCATCAAGGTCGGTATCACCCGCGCCACGCAGCTGCCGACCCGCTGGCTGGATCAGGGCGCGAGTCAGGCGCTGCCGATCATGCGCGTCGCCACGCGCCAGCAGTCCGGCTTCGTCGAAGACCTGTTTCGCAGCCAGGTGGCGGACAAAACCAACTGGCGCGCGTTGCTCAAGGGCGATGCGGCACCGGTGGATCTGGCTCAGGTGCGCGATCAACTGTTTGAAAGCTGCGCCGAAGGCTTGCAAGGTCTGCAACAGCGATTCGGCCTACAAGCAATTCAGACGATTGCCGATGTAGAACCTCTCGAAATCCGCTATCCGGTCGAGCAATACCCGGCCAAAATCGTCAGCTTCAACCTGGACAAGAACCCGATTGCCGAAGGCACGCTGCTGGGGATCAAGGGCCAATACCTGATCTTCGACACTGGCGTGATCAACATTCGTAAGTACACGGCCTATCAGCTCGCCGTGCATCAATAAGGATTCCAGCATGCGCACCGAACAACCGAAGATGATTTACCTGAAGGACTATCAGGCGCCGGAATACCTGATCGACGAGACGCACCTGACCTTCGAATTGTTCGAGGACCACAGCCTGGTCCACGCGCAACTGGTGATGCGCCGCAACCCTGAGCGCGGCCCGGGCTTGCCGCCGCTGGTGCTCGACGGCCAGCAACTGGAGCTGCTGTCGGTGACCCTGGCCGACCGGGAACTGGGCGCCGGCGACTATCAGCTGACGGAAAACACCCTGACCCTGCAGCCGGCCAGCACCAGCTTCACGGTAGACACCAGCGTCCGGATCCACCCGGAAACCAACACCGCGCTGGAAGGCCTGTACAAGTCCGGCACGATGTTCTGCACCCAGTGCGAGGCCGAAGGCTTCCGCAAAATCACCTATTACCTCGACCGCCCGGACGTGATGAGCAAGTTCACCACCACGGTGGTCGCCGAGCAGCACAGCTATCCGGTGCTGCTGTCCAATGGCAACCCGATCGCCTCGGGTCCGGGCGAAGACGGCCGGCACTGGGCGACCTGGGAAGACCCGTTCATGAAACCGGCGTATCTGTTCGCGCTGGTGGCCGGTGACCTGTGGTGCGTCGAAGACACGTTCACCACCATGACCCACCGCAACGTCGCGCTGCGCATCTATGTCGAGCCGGAAAACATCGACAAGTGCCAGCACGCGATGAACAGCCTGAAGAAGTCGATGCGCTGGGACGAGGAGGTCTACGGTCGCGAGTACGATCTGGACATCTTCATGATCGTCGCCGTGAACGATTTCAACATGGGCGCGATGGAGAACAAGGGCCTCAACATATTCAACTCCAGCGCCGTACTGGCCCGCGCCGAAACCGCCACCGACGCCGCGCACCAGCGGGTCGAGGCAATCGTCGCCCACGAATACTTCCACAACTGGTCGGGCAACCGCGTGACCTGCCGCGACTGGTTCCAGCTGTCGCTGAAAGAAGGCTTCACCGTGTTCCGTGATTCCGGCTTCTCTGCCGACATGAACTCGGCCACGGTCAAGCGCATTCAGGACGTCGCCTATCTGCGTACCCACCAGTTCGCCGAAGACGCCGGCCCGATGGCCCACGCGGTGCGCCCGGACAGCTTCATCGAGATCTCCAACTTCTACACCCTGACCGTGTACGAAAAGGGCTCGGAAGTGGTCGGCATGATCCACACCCTGCTGGGCGCCGACGGCTTCCGCAAGGGCAGTGACCTGTACTTCGAACGCCACGACGGCCAGGCCGTGACCTGCGACGATTTCGTCAAGGCCATGGAAGACGCCAACGGTGTCGACCTGACCCAGTTCAAGCGCTGGTACAGCCAGGCCGGCACACCGCGTCTGGCGGTGAGCGAGTCCTACGACGCGGCCGCGAAAACCTACAGCCTGACCTTCCGCCAGAGCTGCCCGGAAACCCCGGACAAGGTGGAAAAACTTCCGTTCGTGATCCCGGTCGAACTGGGCCTGCTCGACCGCCAGGGTAACGAGATTGCCCTGCGTCTGGCCGGAGAAGCGGCGGCGCAAGGCCCCAGCCGCGTGATCTCGGTGACCGAAGCCGAGCAGACCTTCACCTTCGTCGACATCGCCGAACACCCGCTGCCATCGCTGCTGCGCGGCTTCTCGGCGCCAGTGAAACTGAGCTTCCCGTACAACCGCGACCAGTTGATGTTCCTGATGCAGCACGACAGCGACGGCTTCAACCGCTGGGATGCCGGTCAGCAATTGTCGGTGCAGGTCCTGCAGGAGCTGATCGCCCAGCAGCAGAAGGGCGAGAGCCTGGCGCTCGATCCGCGGTTGATCTCGGCACTGAAAACCGTGCTGTCCGACGAGTCGCTGGATCAGGCCATGGTCGCCGAAATGCTCTCGCTGCCAAGCGAAGCCTACCTGACCGAAATCAGCGACGTGGCTGACGTCGAGGCGATTCATAACGCTCGCGAATTTGCCCGCAAGCAACTGGCGGACAACCTGTTCGAAGCGCTGTGGCTGCGTTACCAGGCCAACCGCGACCTGTCCAGGCAAACGCCGTACGTGGCCGAGGCCGAGCATTTCGCCCGTCGTGCGTTGCAGAACATTGCGCTGTCGTACCTGATGCTCAGCGGCAAACCAGAAGTGCTGGCCGCCGCCCTTGAGCAATTCGAAACCAGCGACAACATGACCGAGCGCCTGACCGCGCTGGCCGTGCTGGTCAACTCACCGTTCGAAGAGCAGAAAGCCCTGGCGCTGGCGAGCTTCGCCGAGCACTTCAAGGACAACCCGCTGGTCATGGATCAGTGGTTCAGCGTGCAGGCCGGCAGCACCTTGCCGGGCGGTCTGGAGCGCGTGAAAGCCTTGATGCAGCACAAGGCGTTCAACATCAAGAACCCGAACAAGGTGCGCGCACTGGTTGGCGCGTTTGCCGGGCAGAACCTGATCAACTTCCACGCCGCCGACGGTTCGGGCTACCGCTTCCTCGCGGACCTGGTGATCGAGCTGAACGGCTTCAACCCGCAGATCGCTTCGCGCCAACTGGCGCCGCTGACCCGCTGGCGCAAATACGACACTGCGCGGCAGGCGTTGATGAAGGCCGAGCTGGAGCGGATTCTGGCTTCGGGGCAGCTGTCGAGTGACGTGTACGAAGTGGTGAGCAAAAGCCTGGCTTAACGCGTAACGAAAGGTGGGAGCCGGTTTGCTCCCACAGTTTTTTTGCGTCGTTCACAAATCTCTGTAGGAGCTGCGGCACGCTGCGATCTTTTGATTCTGATCTTGAAAAATCAAAGTCAAAAGATCGCAGCGTGCCGCAGCTCCTACAGGTTATTGCGTTATTTCAGATCAAACCGATCCAGCTCCATCACTTTGGCCCACGCCGCCACGAAGTCCTTCACGAACTGATCGTTCGCATCAGCACTCGCATACACCTCGGCCAGCGCCCGCAGGATCGCGTTGGAACCAAACACCAGATCGACCCGCGTCGCCGTCCATTTCACGCTGCCGGTTTTGCGGTCGCGTCCTTCGAACTCGTCCGCCGCCGGTGATGTCGGTTTCCACTCCACGCCCATGTCCAGCAAGTTGCTGAAGAAGTCGTTGGTCAGCGCTTCCGTGCGAGAGGTGAACACACCATGACGACTTTGCCCGACGTTGGCCCCCAATACCCGCAGACCACCGAGCAGCACGGTCATTTCCGGTGCGGAGAGGGTCAGCAGTTGGGCTTTGTCGATCAGCAGCGCTTCGGCCGACACCGTGTACTTGCCCTTGCTGTAGTTGCGGAAACCATCGGCGATCGGTTCGAGGAAACCAAACGACTCGACATCGGTTTGTTCCTGAGTCGCATCGGTGCGCCCTGGATTGAACGGAACGGACACCGAGTGCCCGGCGTTTTTCGCCGCTTGCTCGACCCCGGCGTTACCCGCCAGCACGATCAGGTCCGCCAGTGAGACTTTCTTCCCGGATGAGCCGGCATTGAACTCGTTCTGAATGCCCTCGAGGGTTTTCAGCACCTTGTCCAGTTGCTCCGGCTGGTTGGCCTGCCAGAACTTCTGCGGAGCCAGACGCAGCCGACCGCCGTTGGCCCCACCACGCTTGTCCGAACCACGGAAGGTGGATGCTGCGGCCCACGCGGTGGAGACCAGTTGCGACACCGTCAGGCCGGACGCCAGCACTTTGCTTTTCAGCGCCGCCGCGTCGTTGCTGTCGATAAGCGGGTGAGTGGCATCGGCAATCGGGTCCTGCCACAGCAGTTCCTCGTTGGGCAATTCCGGGCCGAGGTAGCGCGAGAGCGGGCCCATGTCACGGTGGATCAGTTTGTACCAGGCGCGGGCGAAGGCGTCGGCCAGTTGCTCCGGGTTGGCCAGGAAACGCCGGGCGATCGGCTCGTAGATCGGGTC
This sequence comes from Pseudomonas sp. MG-9, assembly GCF_018729515.1. Lineage (NCBI taxonomy): Bacteria > Pseudomonadati > Pseudomonadota > Gammaproteobacteria > Pseudomonadales > Pseudomonadaceae > Pseudomonas > Pseudomonas sp. MG-9. The sequence goes on along the minus strand of NZ_JAHHZH010000003.1, from coordinate 48,026 downwards.
GAAACGCAGGGCCAGGTCGGAGGTGAGCATGGTGGGTGAGAGTTTCTTGCTCGGGTCGTGCGCATGCGGAACGGTACCGGCGCCGGCACCGTTTTTCGGTTTCCACTGGTGCGCACCGGCCGGGCTCTTGAACAATTCCCACTCGAAGCCGAAGAGGTTTTCCAGGTAGTTGTTGCTCCATTGGGTCGGGGTGGTGGTCCAGGTCACTTCCAGGCCGCTGGTAATGGTGTCGGCACCCTTGCCGGTGCCGAATGCGTTGCGCCAGCCGAGGCCCTGTTCTTCCAGCCCGGCCGCTTCCGGCTCCGGCCCGACATTGTCGGCAGGGCCGGCACCGTGGGTCTTGCCGAAGGCGTGACCGCCGGCGATCAGCGCCACGGTTTCTTCGTCGTTCATGGCCATGCGGGCGAAGGTTTCGCGGATGTCGCGACCCGAAGCGACCGGATCAGGATTGCCTTCAGGGCCTTCCGGGTTGACGTAAATCAGGCCCATCTGCACCGCGGCCAGCGGGTTTTCCAGATTGCGTTCGCCCTGATCGGTGCGGCTTTCCTCTTTGCCATGTAGATCCGGTTCGGCCACCAGCGTGCCGTCACCGGGTTCCTGCATGGCGGCCTTGTCTTTGCCGTAACGGCTGTCGCCGCCGAGCCATTCGCGTTCTGAGCCCCAGTACACGTCTTCGTCCGGTTCCCAGACATCGGGACGACCACCGGAGAAACCGAAGGTCTTGAAGCCCATCGATTCCAGCGCGACGTTGCCGGTGAGCACGATCAGGTCGGCCCAGGAAATGTTTCGCCCATATTTCTGTTTGATCGGCCACAGCAGGCGCCGCGCCTTATCGAGGCTGACGTTGTCCGGCCAGCTGTTGAGCGGGGCGAAACGCTGTTGCCCGGAACCGGCGCCCCCACGACCATCGGCGGTTCGATAGGTGCCGGCGCTGTGCCAGGCCATGCGGATGAACAGCGGGCCGTAGTGGCCGAAGTCGGCGGGCCACCAGTCCTGGGAGTCGGTCATCAGCGCGCGCAGGTCCTGTTTCAGCGCCTGGAAGTCCAGGCTTTTGAAGGCTTTGGCGTAGTCGAAGTCCTTGCCCAGCGGGTCGGACTTGGGCGAGTGCTGGCTGAGGATCTTCAGGTTCAGTTGATTCGGCCACCAGTCACGGTTCGTCGTACCACCACCGGCGGCGTGGTTGAACGGGCATTTCGATTCGTTTGCCATGTTCGGGTCCTTATCAGGTCTTCTGTGGCCGGCTCGTGCCGACTTCGGACTAGTAAGGCTAGACCCGACTCGGGCAGTCAGCTAATAGGCCGACTATTGGGGGCTGATAGCCATAGTCTTTCAGCGTTTTCATGCCGTTGTGCAGGCTGGAAAACCCTCTGAGCGAAGCCGCAGATCCGCGTCCTTGAGCGCTTGCTGCAAGACGAATTGCAAGAATCGGGATGACAGAAAGAAATGTTATTGTATAACATAAAAAAGATTTCATTCTGTTTCTGCCGGCGTCATTAGCAAAACACCGGCAGCGATTCTTATTTTTTCTGCTCACGGAAGTTCTGAAATGCCTGCCCGTTCCCAGCCCCTTCAACGACGCCTGACTCCTCTGGCCGCCGCGCTGCTGATTGCCTCGCCGGTGTTCGCTGCCGAGCCGCTCGAGCTACAACCGCAAGTCATCACCGGTAATCCCTTGGGCAGCCAGACCTTGGCATCGCCCTCGACCGTGCTCAGTGGCGACGACCTCACGTTTCAGCAGAAGGGCAGCCTCGGTGAGACCCTGAACAAACAGCCCGGGGTGTCCTCGTCGTACTTCGGCCCGGGCGCGAGTCGGCCGATCATTCGCGGTCAGGACGGTGACCGCATTCGCATCCTGCGCAATGGCGTCGGTGCGCTGGACGCCTCGTCGCTGTCGTACGATCACGCGGTGCCGCTGGACCCGGTCAACGTCGAGCGTATTGAGATCGTCCGTGGCCCGGCGGCTCTGCTGTACGGCGGCAGCGCGATCGGCGGGGTGGTCAACACCTTCGATAACCGCATCCCCACCGAAGCCATCGACGGCATACACGGCGCCGGCGAGTTGCGCTACGGCGGCGCCGACACCACCCGCAGCAGCGCGGGGAAACTGGAGGCCGGCAACGGACAGTTCGCTTTGCACCTGGATGCCAGCGCTCGTGAGTTCAATGACCTGAAGATTCCCGGTTACGCCAAGACCGGCGCTGCACGCGCCAACGACGACGGCGATTCGCGCAAGCATCGTCTGGCCAACAGCGACGGTCGCCAGGACGGTGGTGCCGTCGGCGGTTCCTACATCTGGGATGACGGTTACGCCGGTTTGTCCTACAGCAATTACGATTCGAACTACGGCTCACCCGCCGAAGACGACGTGCGCATTCGCATGCAGCAGGAGCACTACGCGTTCGCCTCGGAAATCCGCAACCTCGACGGCCCTTTCAGCTCGATCAAACTCGACGCCGGCTACACCGATTACGAGCACCGGGAAATCGAGGGCGGCGAGGTCGGTACCACGTTCAAGAACAAGGGCTACGAAGCTCGGGTCGAGGCCAGGCATCAGCCACTGGGGCCGTTCAACGGGGTGATCGGCGCCCAGGTCAGCCGCAACGAATTCTCGGCGCTGGGTGAAGAAGCGTTCGTGCCGCATACCGATACCGATGCCGGCGCACTGTTCATTCTGGAAGAGTTACAAGCCACCGAGCGCCTGCTGTTCACCCTCGGCGGGCGACTGGAGCACACCACCGTCGATCCGGATGCCAAAGGCAACGAGCGTTTTGCCAACGCCGACCGCTCCAGCAGTTTCACCGCCGGCAGCCTGTCGTCCGGCGCGGTGTATACGCTGACGCCGATCTGGTCGGTCGCCGCGACCTTGGGCTACACCGAACGCGCGCCGACGTTCTATGAGTTGTACGCCAATGGTGCCCACGTCGCGACTGGCACCTATGAAGTCGGCGACGCCGGGCTGTCGAAAGAAAAAGCCGTGTCCAGCGACCTGGCGTTGCGCTTCGACAACGGCACGCACAAAGGCAGCGTCGGTGTGTTCTATAGCCATTTTTCGAACTACATCGGTCTGCTCGGCACCGGCCGTACACTCAATGATGAAGGGGAGGAGGACGCAGGGGGTATTCCCGAATACACCTACTCGGGCGTGCGCGCACGCTTCAGTGGTATCGAGGCGCAGGATCGCTGGACACTTGGCGAAAATGCCTACGGCAAGTTTGCCCTGGAGCTGTCAGGCGATTACACCCGCGCCAAGAACCTCGACACCGGCGAAGACCTGCCGCGCATCGCGCCACTGCGCTTGAACAGCGGTTTGCTGTGGGAACTGGATCGCTGGCAGGCGCGGATCGATATCGAACACGCCAGCTCGCAGCATCGTGTGCCGGCCAACGAAAGCAGCACCGATGGCTACACCACGCTGGGCGCCAATGTGGGCTATCACTTTGATGTCGGCCAGAGCAAATGGCTGGCCTTCGTCAACGCCGAGAACCTGACCAACCAGACCGTGCGCTACGCCAGTTCGATCCTGCGCGATATCGCGCCGGCAGAAGGGCGCAGCATTCAGGTGGGCTTGCGCACGACGTTCTGATTAGTTGACCTGTTAACACTCCCCCCTGTAGGAGCTGCCGCAGGCTGCGATCTGTTGATTTTGCTTAAAGATCGCAGCCTGCGGCAGCTCCTACGGGGAGTTTGTGATCAGCTCGATTGCGCGGTGTCGTCCTCCGGCACCGCATCCATCAAATCTTCCTGCCCCGGCAACTGAGTGATCACACTGAAATCCGTGACCTCCACTGCACCCAGCCCATAACCCGGCAAGTGGAACGAGAAGGCGGTCATCGTTGATCTGCGCTTGCTGCAGGATGACGTTGTTGCCGTCGAACTGATAGCGCTGGTTGAGCGGCGTGCGCTCTTTAATCAATGTCGCTATGGAATGGATTGGAAGTTGTTTAGTTCGAAAACGACTAAAGAACTGTCATTTCTGACAGTGCCCAATAGAGCTGACCGTAAATATATTGGTGGCAGGCTAACAGGCCTGATTAATCAAATAAAGGAATGGCAGATATGTCTAGTCGAGAAAAAGAAGTTGCTGATATTTTTAAGAATTCAACAGACTCTGGCACTTTCGTTGCTTATGTTGACGGGAGAAAATTTCTGAAAAGCAGTTCGGTCACTTTTCAAGTGGAACATTTGAATGAGTATCGGATTGGTGGAATCCACCAAAATGAAAACTGGGTATCTTTTTCAATTCTGAGCTCATTGGTCGGTGATGGTCCTCATGTCGTAGAGTATCCTTCTGGATCAATGATTTGGGATGCGATGACCGACGGTGTGTGGAATCCCGCTCAATACGGTTCGTCGGTTACTGTCACCTTTTTCAAGGGCCGTCATCGCGTAAAAGGTACCATTAACTTTGTATTGAGAGATGGGAGGAAAGTGACGGGGGAGTTTGATATCTCCAGACCTCTTTCTCAATAAACTGCTGTTGGTAGTCAGGTGCTACTGTAGGCTTTGATATGTTTATGTGAATCTCATATTAGTAAGCTTGTCTTCGGTAGCGTCTGCGTTAGTCGAGATGTTAATGGCCGTTCGCTTGATTGAGTTGAGCTGTTGTCGTGACTAATGTTGAGGGATTGACTATTTTCCGGGGAGGGCTAACTCGATTGCGCAGTGTCGTCCTCCGGCACCGCATCCATCAAATCCTCCTGCCCCGGCAACTGAGTGATCACACTGAAATCCGTGACCTCCACTGCACCCAGCCCATAACCCAGCAAGTGGAACGAGAAGGCCTTGCGCTGTTTTGGGTTGTCGAAACTGAAGTCCATCTCCAGCGGCTGATCCGCCGTGGCGACCATCTCCGTCGGCAGGCCCAGTTGCACGTCCTGTTCGAACTCCTTGGCCTTGAGCTGAATGTACGCCGCCTGCTGCGGATCCACGGAACGCACGGTCAGGCGCACGCGAGTGTGCGAGCCTTTGGGCATTTCCAGGTATTGCGCGCCGATCAGGTTGTCGGCCCAGTCATCGTTGATCTGCGCCTGCAGCGGGATGATGTTGTTGCTGCCGAACTGATAGCGCTGATTGAGCGGCGTGCGCAGCAGCGACAGGTCCAGCGCCATGGCGCGGGCGGCAATCTGCCGGGCGTGCTGGCTGCTTTCATTGCCCTTGAAGATGGCGCTGTCGGCGATGAAACCGGCGCTTTGGTAATAGCGGCAGCGGCGCGGCATGTCGCACTCGGAGAAGGTCCCCTGGCCGTTGTGGTAGCGCAGCTTGCCGTTGGTATAGGACATGATTTCGCGCCCGCTGTCGTAGTCGCGAAACAGCGAACGGCCGCTCAACACCGACGGCACCGGCAAGTCGAAATAGTCGAGGATCGACGCGCTCAGGTCGACATGGCCATACACCCCGGCATTCAGTCGCGGCAGTTGTGCCTGTTCCGGCGCCAGCGTCAGGTTGAAGCCCCAGGACGACGCCAGGCGAACGCCATCGATGCCGTGGGATTCGTCCGAGGTGATCACCACCAGTGTGTCTTTCAGCACGCCCTGGCGTTCGAGACCGCTGAGGAACTGCTCCAGCGCATCGTCGAGATAGCCGACGGCGGCCTGCTTCGGCGTGTCGTAACGCTCCAGGTATTCTTCCGGGGCGGAGTAGGGCTGGTGCGTGCCGACAGTCAGCAGGGTGAGCATCCACGGTTGCTTCTGCTTCTTCAGTTGGCCGACGTAATCCAGCGCGCCTTCGAAGAACGCCTTGTCATCCTTGCCCCACGGAAACTCCAGGTAGTTGGCGTTGGTGAACCATTCCAGGCCATGGGTCGCATCGAAACCGATGTGCGGCATGATCTTGTCTTTGGCCATGAAGCGCAGACCGGCGCCTTGCAGGTAATGCGTGCTGAAGCCGTGCTGGCGCAGCTGCGCCGGCAGACACGCCTGATTGCGTTCCTGCTGGGTGAGCATCTCCACGCCTTTGGGCGTGCCGTTGTTGAGTTTGTCGTAATCGCCACAGAGCATGGCGTACAGGCCGCGAATGGTCTGATGGGTATGCAGCACGTAATCCGGGGTGTTCATGCCGCGCTCGGCCCAGCGGCTGAGATTGGGCATCAGGTCTTCCTGATAACGGCTGCCAATGGCCTCGCGGTTGGCGCGGATGTAAGCGCCGGGAATGCCTTCCAGCGCGATGATCAGCACGTTGCGCGCCTGACCCGGTGCGGCCAGCAGCTTGTGTCCGTTGAGGTCCAGATCGGTCAGCCCGGCCATCTGCGGCGCGGGTTCTTCGACGTCACCGTCCAGCCATTCCTCGGCCTGCAACTGCAGATCGGCCACCTGCGAGGCGAGCAAATGATGCGGCAGGTTGTACAGGCGCCACGGGTCCTCATCGTTCGGCCACAGGTTCTGCGCGCCCCAGTGCGCGGCGAACAGCAGCGCCGGCGCGGCCCACACCGTGCGGGGCAGGGCAGGCGCGGGTTGGCCGCGATTGGCGAAACGGGTCACCAACCAGAGGCTCAGCGCCAACAGCAAGGCAATGCCCAACGCAGGATGGGCGAGGCCGCCACCGGTGGAGTTTTCCACGAACTGCGGGTCAATCAGGTAATGCAGGTCGGAAGGGTTCGGCAGTCGGCCGACGGCGCTCACCAGCTCGGCCGTCGCCACCGCCAGCAGCCCCCAGAACAGCAGCAACGGCAACGCCAGCCACCATGCACGGCGATGCAGCAACACCACCAGCAGGCTGCCGATCGCCAGGTCGGACAAATAGCCCAACGGCGATGACCAGCCCAACGCCGCGCGCAGGCACACCGGTACGATCAGTACCAGCAGCACCAGGGAAAAGAGGCGGGCGTGCGGCTGCCGCAACCAACGAAAAAGAACGCTCACAAAAAGACCTTCCAGCCATCAAATCGTCATAAAAGTGTGCGCGATGATACCAAGGGTGGGCTGCCGGATCGCCCTTTTAAACACCGGGCTGTTCTGCTTGCGCCAGCGCGGCACAAGACGTGAAACCGCGTCCGGTATACGTGTCAGCCCGATAGCGGCGAATGGACGGGGGTGATACCGACGGCAGATTTATTGTTTCAGACTGTTTAAGATTTGCCGTCGCAGGCACACGCTGGCCGCGTTTCTGGACAGGGTGGTGACCACTCAGTAGCATTCGAGCCCAACGGATTTTCCCTTTGCACGCCGCCCGGCGTGGATCTCTCAAGGAATCGGCATGCGCGACACCCCCAATGTCCAACAACGAACCGTCGTGACCCTGGTCAACGGCGAGATTCACCGTGAAACCCAGGTCAGTTTCAGCTCGGTGTCGGTCATCAATGGCGAGGTTCGAGTGCATACCGCTGACGGCGATCGAATAGACGTTCAGGTGCCCGGGGCGGACTTCTCCCTGCGCTTTGATCTGGACGGGATGCAGCAAATTCCGCTGGCGCAACAGACGCCGGTTGAAACGGTGCCTGTCGATGACAGCCTGAAGTTGTTCACCGGGAAAACCGTGCTGATCACCGTCGGATTGTGGACGGTGGTCAATTGGGTGACGGGGTGGCTGGGGTTCTTCGCGGCGGTCGGTTATCTCGGCTATCGCTGGCGTCAGGTGCTCAAGCGCAAGCAGCAGTTGGCTGAGGTAAAAGCGCAGAAACCCGCACCTGTTTCCCGCTCGGGGATGTCCAGAGAAAGCGTGCGCAATGCATTGGCCCGCAAGCGCCCCTGAACGACGCGAAAAAAAACGGGGCGGCCTGATGATTCAGGCCGCCCCGTTTTTTATTACCGCTCAGTCAGATCAATGCATTTTGCTGTGATCGTGGCCTTGCATATTGGTCAGCGAACGGACTTCGGCTTTCACCTCAACGGTCTCTTTCTCGCCCTTGGCGTTTTCCACGGTCAGGGTCAGCGGCACGCTTTCACCTTCCTTGAGCTGGCCGTTCAGGCCCATCAGCATCACGTGGTAGCCGTTCGGGTCGAAGGTGACCGCTTTGCCGGCCGGCAGGTCGACTGACTTGACCGGGCCCATGCTCATCACGTCGTTCTTCATCGACATTTCGTGGATCTGCACATCTTTGGCCACCGGCGAGGCCACGCTCAGCAGTTTGCTGTCGCTGTCGGCGGTGACGGTCATGAATGCGCCGCTGGCCGATTGGGTCGGCACGGTCGCACGCACCCAGGCGTCGTCGACCTGGGTCTGGGCCGAGGCTTGAAACGCCAGGCCCAACAGGGACAGACCGAAAACGGCGCGTTTGATGTTGTTCAGAACGGGGTGCATCAGCAGACCTCCATAACGGTGAGCAAATCTTCCGTGCACTCTTGTGCCGAAAGCGATACAGACAGACCCATGCGCAGCTGGCCGCGCGAGTCGTAGACGTAACTGGTGGACGTGTGGGAGATGGTGTAGGTATCGCCCGCCGGCACTTTCTCGTAGAACACGTCGAATTCCTTGGCGGTGGCCTTGGTTTCTTCCAGCGTGCCGTACAGCGCGACGAAGCTCGGGTCGAAGGCTTTGACGTAGGCGTCGAGGATTTGCGGCGTGTCGCGTTCCGGGTCCAGGGTGATGAAGATCACCTGTAGACGGTCGCCGTCCTTGCCCATCAGCTTCTTGATTTGCGCCGCGCGGGCGAGGGTGGTCGGGCACACCGCCGGGCATTGGGTGAAGCCGAAGAAGATCATCGGCATCATGCCGCGGAAGCTCGACAGCGTCATGGTTTCGCCGTCGGTGTTCTTCAGTTTGAAGGTGCGTCCGAGGATCTTGTCACTCAGGTCCTTGCCGTACTTGTACGACAGTTGGCCACGGGTGTCGCAGCCGGTGAGCAGGCCCAGGCCCAGTACGCCCATTCCCGCAAGCACCTTGCGGCGAGTCAACAAAGCCGTCATCTAATACCGCCTTTTGCAGCCCGTCAGTCGGCAGGACTGGCGGGGGGTTAACCGTAAAAGCGGCGCATGATACCAAACTGAAGGCAACCGCCGGCCGCGGATCGCCGCGCAGCATAGGATCGGGCGACAAAAGGTGTAAGAAAAAGTGACGAGTGCCTACTGGACACTGACCTCATTGGTGCGCGAGCTGTCGATGCTGTTCGCGATCAGGCCCCGGCCATCCAGCGCGCCAGACCATGCCGCCCGCTGACCCCGAGTTTGGCGGTCGCACGCTTGAGGTAGGTCTCGACCGAGCTGCTCTTGACCCGTAGCTTCTCGGCCAGTTGTGGCACGGTGCCGCCGCTCAGCAGCCCGAGGCAGACCTCCTTCTCCCGGACCGACAAGACGATGCCGCCCAGCGCCAGACGTTCATCGAACACCTGCTGCAACGGCGCCTGCTCCAGGTCCGCCAGTGGCAGGCGCGGCTGTTTGGCGATGATCTGCCGACTGAGCTGCGCGTGGCGCTCGATCAGGGGCAGCAGGGTGTCGGACAGGCTTTTGAGAAACGACAGCTCCGGCAGGGAAAACACCCGTTGCGTATGCGGTCGATAGAACGAGATGACACAACGGCGGTTGGAGGTGCGAGACACCAGATTGCACTGGTGCACGCTGTGCTGCGGATGTCGGGGCTGGAGCGACGCTTTGAGTTGAATCAGCAGTGAGTCATTCATCTCGATCATCTTCTGCAACAGCGGATGATCGTCCGGGCGCAGCAACGAATCCGGCGCCGGGAAGGTCTGCGGCAGGCCGGCGCTGCCCAGCGCCTTGATCTCGACCACGCTGGCCTGGCGTTCGTCCAGCGTCCATTCGCTGAGATCGACGCGGTTGACCGGCACCAGCGTGTCGACCAACTGGAACAGGTTGCTGGCGAAATGATCATCGCCAGTGCTGGCAATCAGTTCCCCCAGTTGCCAGTAGAAATGCGGGTTTTCCATGTTGCGAATGCTGCCGGTCAGATTCATATCCTTATCATCCCTGGTTCCGAGTCATCACCGAGTCGTCTGCTTTTTATGTAAAAGCCGCCCACGCAATCGCCTCTCCTTGAAACTGATCCGGGGCGGGATTCAAGCCGATGGTTTTATCCCGCGTCGCAATCTCAGGGACAACGGGTTCAGGCAGCGGAGGTGGCGTGGTGTGGTGGGTGTCGTCGGGTGAATACATCCAGCGCATCAACGAGTGCCGGCCGCTGATCCCGAGTTTGATCGCGGCGCGTTTGAGGTAGCTTTCCACGGTATTGACCTTCAACTGCAACTGCTCGGCCAGCTCCGGCGCAGTGCGCCCGGCGAGCAGGCCGACGCACACCTCTGTCTCGCGATTGGACAGGCTCAGGCCCAATTGCTGCAGGCGTTCGCCGAAGCGCTGGCGCAGGTTGCCCAGGCCCGGTTGTGTGCCGTCGGCGTTGGGCGACTGATCGTGGGCGTTGGCCCGTACCGGTTGCAGGGCATGAATGTGTTTTTCGACCATCGGCAACAGCACCGGAGAAATATCCTCCAACAAGCTTCGCTCCTGGGCCGAGAAGCGCTGCGACTGATCGTTGCGATACACCGAGATCACATAGCGGTAACCGTCCTTGCGCCGGGTCAGGTGCAGTTGCGAGGCTTCGGCGCTGGCCGGGTGTAGGTCAGCCAGCTCGGCGGTGCGCGCGGCACTGTGCTCGGAGAACAACGTTTCGGCCAGCAGGGCCGGGTCTTTGCCGATGTCCGCCTGGCGGCGGTTCGCGGTGTGGCCCATCGGCTCAACGCGCAACTGGCGGATGTGCGTGGCGTCCACCGCGAGTTGAGTCTGGATCAGGTCATGCAACATCCGCGGGAAGTGCCGGCTGCCGGTGCTGGCGATGACTTTACCGATCTGAGGGAACAGGTGTGAGTTCATAAGCGTCATCCATGATTGACAGGTGAAACGATCCATTCCTGACCTTGCATCGACCGTGTTCCCTGGTCGACACAATGTCAGGAATTGGATCCTATCCTAGTACAACGTTTGGAAGACGGTTTAATGCAGGTGTTATTGGCTCATCACCTCATTCGAGCCTTTCCGGCGCCACCACCCACACGCTGCACGGCATTCTGTACAGCAGGTGTTCGACGGTGCTGCCGATCAGGCGGCCCAGGCCCCGATGAGCGACGCGGCCCATGACAATCATGTCGATGTCATACGCGTCGGCGTAGCTGGCGAGGACCTTGGCAGGATCGCCCATGATCATGTGCTGGTTTTCTGCCGGAATGTCGTTGCGCTCGGCCAATTCACGGAAGGCTTCGCCCTGGGCGTCGAACAGCAACTTGGCGGCGTTTGAGGAGAAGAACGCCGAGGCACGGTCGAAGCCGAATTCGGCGGCGCTGATCGAGGACAGGTCATGGGCGTAGATCACGTCGAGTTCAGCGTTGCACGAGCTTGCCAGTTTGCTGGCTTCGTACAGAATCCGGTCGTTGAGGCCTTTGTATTGACCGTCGCGATGGAACGGGTCGACCGCCGCGACAATCCGGCGCGGCAGGGCGTGTTGCACATGGCTGACGAAGTGCAGCGGCACCGGGCATTCACGCAGCAGGTGCACATCCAGCGGGGTGAACATCAGGCGCGACAGCAGCGATTCGTGATCCAGCGCCTTGATCAGCGCCGCCATCGGTTGTTCGCGCAGGTGGATGAGGATTTCCTGCAACGGCCGTTCGACCCAGACCACTTCCGTGGTGACGTGCACGCCAAGCTTGCGCAGCGGCCGGGCCTGATCTTCGAGCCATTGGTGATGGCGCTCGACGTAGCCCAGACGCATCTGCTCCAGCGCCTGTTCGTTGACCAGCCCGGCGGTGGCCAGGCCTTCCAGGTAGTCGAACGCGACGATGTGCAACGCTGCATCGGACGCCTTGGCCAGGGCGGCTGCGCGTTCGAAAGCCGGGCTGTTTTTCATCAGCGGCGACACCACCAGCATGAAACGCGATTGCTCAGACATGACAAATCTCCCGTGGTTGATCGCACACGCGACGCGAAAAGGCGACGCTGTGTTCGGGCCGTGAGCCTTGCGCCCATCGTGGCGCTGGCGCCGGGGGGCGGCTTGATATTTGTCAAAGGGAGGCGTTGCCGCCGCCGGTGACCGGACGCGCGGTCTGTGTTGGCTGGGCTGGCCCCTTCGCGAGCAAGCTCGCTCCTACAGTTTTACTGCGATGAACACACTTCTCGCACCCGCCACAGATCCAATGTAGGAGTGAGCCTGCTCGCGATAGCGGTGGGGCAGCCAGTGCAGATGTTGACTGGACTGGCCTCTTCGCGAGCAGGCTCACTCCTACAGTTTTACTGCGGTGAACACACTTCTCGCGTCCGCCGCAGATCCAATGTAGGAGCGAGCCTGCTCGCGATAGCGGTGGGGCAGTCAGTGCAGATGTTGACTGGGCCGGCCTCTTCGCGAGCAGGCTCACTCCTACAGGTTTACTGCGGTGAATGCTCTTCTCACGTCCGCCGCAGATCCAATGTAGGAGCGAGCCTGCTCGCGATAGCGGTGGGGCAGTCAGTGCAGATTTTGGCTGGGCTGGCCTCTTCGCGAGCAGGCTCACTCCTACAGTTTTACTGCGGTGAACACACTTCTCGCGTCCGCCGCAGATCCAATGTAGGAGCGAGCCTGCTCGCGATAGCGGTGGGGCAGTCAGTGCAGATGTTGACTGGGCCGGCCTCTTCGCGAGCAGGCTCACTCCTACAGTTTTACTGCGATGAACACACTTATCGCACCCGCCGCAGATCCAATGTAGGAGTGAGCCTGCTCGCGATAGCGGTGGGGCAGCCAGTGCAGATGTTGACTGGGCTGGCCTCTTCGCGAGCAGGCTCGCTCCTACAGGTTTACTGCGATGAACACACTTCTCGCGTCCGCCGCAGATCCAATGTAGGAGTGAGCCTGCTCGCGATGGCGGTGGGGCAGCCAGTGCAGCTGTTGGCTGGGCTGGCCTCTTCGCGAGCAGGCTCACTCCTACAGTTTTACTGCGATGAACACACTTCTCGCACTCGCCACAGATCCAATGTAGGAGTGAGCCTGCTCGCGATGGCGGTGGGTCAGTCAGTGCAGCTGTTGACTGGACTGGCCCCTTCGCGAGCAGGCTCGCTCCTACAGTTTTACTGCGATGAACACACTTATCGCACCCGCCGCAGATCCAATGTAGGAGTGAGCTTGCTCGCGAATGCGGTGGGTCAGTCAGTGCAGATGTTGACTGGACTGGCCTCTTCGCGAGCAGGCTCACTCCCACAGTTTTACTGCGATGAACACACTTATCGCACCCGCCGCAGATCCAATGTAGGAGTGAGCCTGCTCGCGATAGCGGTGGGTCAGCCAGTGCAGATGTTGGCTGGGCTGGCCTCTTCGCGAGCAGGCTCACTCCTACAGTTTTTACAGTGGTGCACACACTTCTCACGCCCGCCACAGATCCAATGTAGGAGTGAGCCTGCTCGCGATAGCGGTGGGTCAGTCACTGCAGATGTTGACTGGGCAGGCCTCTTCGCGAGCAGGCTCACTCCTACAGGTTTTACAGTGGTGCACACACTTTCAGCACCCGCCACAGATTCCGTGTGGGAGCGAGCTTGCTCGCGAATGCGGTGGCGCAGTCGGTGCAGATGTTGGCTGGAATGCGCTCTTCGCGAGCAGTGCGGCGGGCTGATTCATGGATTATTGACCATTATCAATTTCGGGACCGTGATGGCGGCGCAGTCTTGATGACGACTCAAGCTGCGACTCGCTCGGAGGAATTGACCATGGCCACCATGAAAGCGGCGATCTTCGTCGAAAAGAACCGCATTGTGCTCGAAGACAAACCTATTCCGGAGGTCGGGCCACTGGATGCGCTGGTCCGTGTCACCACCACGACCATCTGCGGCACTGACATACACATTCTGCGCGGCGAATACCCGGTAGCCAAAGGGCTGACCATCGGTCACGAGCCGGTGGGCGTCATCGAACGGCTGGGTTCGCAAGTGCGTGGCTTCGTTGAAGGGCAGCGGGTGATTGCCGGGGCCATCACCCCCAGCGGACAAAGTTACGCGTGCCTGTGTGGCTGTGGCTCGCAGGACGGCCCGGACACCCGCCACGGTTTCAAGGCGATTGGCGGCTGGAAGTTCGGCAACACCATCGACGGCTGTCAGGCCGAATACGTGCTGGTGCCGGACGCCTTGGCGAACCTGTGTCCGATCCCTGATGGCTTGAGCGACGAACAGGTGCTGATGTGCCCGGACATCATGTCCACCGGGTTTTCCGGGGCGGAGCGCGGGGAGATCAACATCGGTGACAGCGTCGCGGTGTTTGCCCTCGGGCCGATTGGCCTGTGTGCCGTGGCCGGTGCGCGGCTCAAGGGCGCGACCACGATCATCGGCGTCGATGCCGTGCCGGAGCGCATGAGCGTCGCACGGCGGCTGGGCGCGACCCACGTGGTCAACTTCAAGGATGGCGACGTGGTCGAGCAGATCATGGCCTTGACCGATGGCCGTGGCGTCGACGTGTCCATTGAAGCGCTGGGTACTCCGGGCACGTTCGAATCGGCATTGCGGGTGCTGCGTCCCGGTGGCCGCTTGTCGAGCCTGGGGGTGTATTCCAGCGACCTGCACATCCCGCTCGGTGCCTTCGCCGCTGGCCTGGGCGATTACAGCATCGTCTCGACCCTGTGTCCCGGAGGCAAGGAGCGCATGCGCCGCTTGATGGCGGTGGTGCAAAGCGGTGCGGTGGATCTGTCGCCGCTGGTAACCCATCGCTTCAAACTCGATGACATCGAGGCGGCGTATGAACTGTTTGCACACCAGCGTGACGGGGTCATGAAAGTGGCGATCACTCCTTGAACAACGGCTCTTTTTCGATTTGACGGAGGCTTTTCGATGAACATCGATATCAGTGCAACGGCGGTGCCGCACGGCTGGGTTGTGTCGCTGGATGATTGTCGTGTGTACTTCAATCAGTTGGAGGACGCTCAAGCATTTGTCAGCCGACTCAAGGCCCGCATCGACGCGCCACACCCCTGGCCGCAAGCAACTGAACGCAAAGTGTTTGCACTGCCGGCACCGGCCGGAGCTGTGGAGGCTGTCGCGGGCTGAATCCGATTGGCGCAGGGACGAGGCAAGGCAAATCGACGATGAATGAATCCCTTGGCATGATGGGGGCGGCGGCTGCCTTGGGCATTGGCATGCTCGTCGGTCTTGAGCGCGAACGTCACAAGGGTTCCGGAGAGCGTCGAGGCAGCGCAGGTTTGCGTACATTCGCGATCACCGCATTGCTGGGCTACGCCGCGATGGCGGTGGGGGCGGCGCTGTTGGTCGGGATTGTCGCGATCGGTTTGACGTTGCTGATCACCGTCGCCTATTGGCGCGGGCGCGATGACGATCCCGGCGTGACTAGCGAAGTGGCGCTGATCACCGTGCTCATACTGGGCGCGTTGTGCACCCGCTCTGCCGAACTGGCGGTCGCCATTGGCGTGGTGGTGGCGGGATTGCTGACGTATCGGGAAAAGCTGCATGACTTCGCGATCAGTCAGTTGAGCGAAACCGAAATGCGCGACGGCCTGGTCTTGCTGATTACCGCGCTGGTGGTCTTGCCGTTGACGCCGGACCGTTACATCGGGCCTTACGCCGCGATTAATCTGCGCACCATTTGCACCTTGACGGTGTTACTGATGCTGGTGGGGGCGGCCGGGCACATCGCCGTGCGGACGCTGGGCGTTCGTTACGGCTACGCCATCAGCGCCATCGCCTCCGGTTTCGCGTCCAGCACCGTGACCATTGCGACCATGGGCCATCGGGTCGCCCGGGAACCGGCGAATCTACGGGTCCTCAGCGCGGCGGCGCTGCTGTCCAATCTGGCGACCATGATTCAGACCGGGCTGATTCTCGCCGCAGTCGATCCAGCCTTGTTGCGCAACATGTGGCTGCCGTTAATGGCCGGCAGTATTGCTACGCTGATTTACAGCGCCTGTCTGATGTTTCCCCGGCCGACCCGAGGGGCTGCCGAGACGATGTCGGTGGGCGGCGCATTCAATCCGAAACTTGCCGTGGTCGTTGCCTTGACCATGACGGCGATCACCCTGGTGTCGTCGGCAATGCTCAGTCACTTTGGTCAGGTGGGTGTGATGCTCACCGCCACCTTCAGCGGATTTGCCGATGCCCACGCCTCGACCGCGTCTATCGCCGGGCTGGCCAAGGCCGGTCTGTTACCGGTGGAGGCGATTGTCGGTCCCGCCCTGATCGCGATCAGCAGCAACTCGCTGAGCAAATGCGTGGTGGCCTGGGTCAGCGGTGGCCGGCGTTTCGCCGCTTATGTGATTCCCGGGCAGGTGCTGCTGACCCTGGCGATGTGGGCCGGCAGCTTGTGGTACTGAAACAGCGGCGGCGAGGGTTCGATGTTGGCCTCGGGGCGTGTCATGCAGAGCTGATCAAGATCAACTCGCCGGCGGCAGGAACGCGCAATCTGGAACCCTGTTCACTCGATCCAGATGGCCATCGTGCCGAGGTGCCCCATGTCGCAGACTTCGCGTTTACTGTTGATCGCTCCCCCAGCCATGACCCACACACCGGCGTTCGAACGTGCCGCTGCGCTGGCAGTCGCCATGCAACTGCCGTTGCACATTGTCGCCTTCGACTATTTGCAGGCGCTGGCCGTGGTGGGCCTGTTCGCCCCCGAACAAGTCCGTCTGGCCCGAGACGGTTATCTGCGTACCCATCGCCAATGGCTGGCCGAACAGGCCGGCTTGCTCGCGCGCCATGGCATCGAGGTCACCAGCGAGGTGGTCTGGGTGCAACATCCGTATGAAGAAGTTCTGCAGTTCGTCAACGAGATGCCGCTGGCGCTGATCATCAAGGATGCGCAGCAGGAATCGGCATTGAAGCGGGTGTTTTACACGCCGCTGGATTGGCAGTTGCTGCGTGATTGCCCGGCGCCGGTGCATCTGGTCACCGATGACGTCCACCCACGGCCGCGCAATGTGCTGGCGATTATCGACGTGCTGCGCAGTGAGGATCAGGATCTGGTGTTCAACGATCAGATTGTGAAAGCTGCCACCCGGCTGGCCGAGCAATGTGATGCCCGGCTGGAGTTGCTGCATGTTTACGACTGGACGTCGGTGTACGCCACGGACATGGGTTATGGCGCGCTGCCCCTGGCCACCGGGATCTATGAATCTTTGGGCAGTGCGCAACACGAGGCGTTTGCGGCCCTGGCCGAACGCCATGGTGTGCCGCCGACCCACCGACACTTTGTCGAGGGGCCGCCGGTGTCGAGCATTTGCGAGTTCGCCGCAGAACATCACACCGACGTGATCGTGATGGGCACGGTGCAGCATCATGGTTTGAACAAGTTGTTGGGCACCACCGCCGAACAGATCCTGCACCGCGCGCCTTGCAGTGTGCTGGCGATCAAACCGGGACATACGCTGCAGTCGTGAAGGCAATCGCCCGGTGATGAGTCCTGACGGGCCCATCACCGGGCGATTTTTTACAGTTGAAGACGGTGTATGACCTGCCGGCTGTCGTCAGGATCATGATGGGTTTCGAAGTTCAGCGTCCGGGCCAGTTCACGCATCGGTTCGTTGCTGGCGACGTCGACCGAATACATCTGGTGAAAGCCGTTCTTGCGCGCCGCCTTGATCAGGTGCTCCATCAACAGCGTTCCCAGTCCCAGGTGCTGCCATTCATCGGCAACGGTCACGGCGCATTCACATTCATGCTCGCCGGTGGCGGCATAACGACTGATGCCGATTTCGATCAACTGGCCGTCTTCATGCACCAGCGCGATGAAGGCCGTGCGCTTCTTGTTATCGGTGTCCATCAGTTGGTCGAGCATCGCCGTGCCGGGTTCACTGATCTGCGCCAGAAAACGCATGTGCCGGGACTCGGGTGACAGGCGCTTGATGAAGGCGTATTCACGCTCACGGTCCTTTTCCGCCAACGGGCGGATCAACACGTGGCGTCCATCCTTGACGGCTTCAATCCAGTATTGCCCGGAGACTGCGGCGTACGCCGCCACGGCCCGATCATTGTGGTCTTTGACAGTAAGCATGGGGTAATCCTCCATCCGGTTTGAAAGGCTGACACGCGGTGACCAATTGCTCTTTCTTTCCTTTCTACGCCGTTGCCGGTGTCTGGATCTGATCTGGATCAGACACACGCGATGGCGCCACTGATTGGCTTGTGTTTGATGTAAATCAACGTCAGGCAGGGGGCCGCGAGCGCAGGCTGAAACCTTGCCGGCCTGTCAGCGCCGGTGCCGAGCGGAGGTGTGTGATGGGGCAATATCAACGTTTGCTGCTGGTCGCCGACCAGACACTGCATCAGTCGCCCGCCATGCTGCGCGCAATGGCACTGGCCAAGGCGAGCGGGGCTGCGCTGGATGTGCGGGCCTTTGTCGAACCGGTGCCGGTGGCGCACCTGTGGGAAGACAAGATCGATGAGGTCGACGCGCAACGCTATCTGCGCCGCTACCGACGCTGGATCGCCGATGAGGTCGAACGGCTCAACGGCCATGGCCTGAAGGTCACCGTGGACGTGGTGTTCACCACCCATCCGTTGCTGGAAATCCTCAAGACCGTGCAGACCCTCAAGCCCGATCTGCTGATCAAGGATGTGACGCTGGAGCCGGTGCTCAAACGGGTGTTCGTCACGCCGCTTGATTGCCACTTGCTGCGCGAATGTCCGGTCCCGGTGCACCTGGTCAATCAGATCCGATACGCCTTACCGCACCGAGTGGTGGCGGCAGTGGACCCGTTCGATCCGGCCACGCAGATCAACGGCTTGAACGACACCATCATCCAGACCGCCAATGCTCTGGCCCTGCAGTGCGATGCGCCGTTGCACCTGCTGTACGCTTACGACTTGTCGGCGGCGTTCAACGGTGATGCGCCGCTGGTCACCGGCGGCTGGAACGGCAACTTCGTCGAAGAGCTGCGCGAGTCCCTGCATCAGGCCTTCGTCACCCTGGCTGATCGCTACGGCGTGCCACCGGAGCGTCGGCATTTTGCCATGGGCTTGCCGGTGCCGGTGATCAGCGAGTTTGTCGAGCAATACCTGGCGGACGTGGTGGTGATGGGCACGGCGCATCGGGTCGGCATGGATCGCTTGATCGGCAGCAACACCGAGCGCGCGTTGTATTCAGTGCCGGGCAGCATTCTGGCGGTCAGACAATGCGGCGACGCTGGCTAGCGCTCGCCGGAGCAGGGATCAGCGAGGCGAGCGGTGGCAGCCGGCAAGCAATTGCTTGAGGCCGTCCATGTTCTGGATCCGGACGTTGCGGCCGCTGATTTCCACCAGCCCCTGATCGCGCAGGTGGGCGATGCCGCGGCAGATGGTTTCCAGGCGCAACCCGAGGTAGGAGCCGATTTCCTCGCGGCGCATTTTCAGCACGAAATCCTTGGAGGAATAGCCGCGGATGCTCAAGCGTTGCGACAGATTGAGCAGAAACGCCGCCAGCCGCTCATCCGAGTTCATGTTGCCCATCAGCATCAACATACTGTGGTCACGCACGATTTCACGGCTCAGCAACCGGTTGAGGTTGTGCTGCAGCGACGGCAGGTTCTGCGCGAGCTTTTCCAGGTGCGCAAAGTGGATCGGGCAGACCTCGCTGTCCTCCAGCGCAAAGGCGTTGCAGGCATGCTCGTCGGCGCTGATGGCGTCCAGCCCAAGCATCTCGCCCGGGATGTGAAACCCGGTGACCTGTTCACGCCCGTCGACTGACAGCATGCTGGTCTTGAACGAGCCGATCCGCACGGCGTACAGCGAACGCAGGGGATCGCCGGTGCGGTACAGCGCCGTGCCCTTTTTGACTTTGACCCGCTGCACGATCAGCGTGTCCAGACGCTCGACTTCCGCACCGTTCAAGCCGATCGGCAGACACAACTCCAGCACGCTGCAATTGGAGCACGCGGCCTTGAGATGCTGCGCGTGGAACGGAAGTACTTCTGACATGGGAGCTATTACGCCTCTGTGGGTGCATTGAGCATAGGTGTTGTGGGTTTCGGGCGCTGAGCTTATTCCGGCATCAGCAGTGGCAGGTGACGAACGGACAAAGCGCACTGGATGCACTGCTGCACATCTGCCATCGCTTGATAAAAATCAGAGTCCTGCAAGGGCATCGCCGGATACTGGCTTGGTCGTCGATATGTAATCGACAGGGATGTCAGGCTGGCCAACGGGCCAGCCTCGTGCTGCCAGGGCGAGGTCTGTGATGCTCAAGCTCAAACGTATGCTGTTGATTGCTCCCACCGAAATGATCCGAACTCCGGCATTCGATCGAGCGCGGGCCCTGGCCGAGGCCACCGGTGCGGCGCTGCACATCGTGGCGTTCGACTATGTGCAGGCGTTGGCGGTGGCCGGCCTGTTCGACCACGACGCGATGGCCCAGGCCCGCGAAGGTTACTTACAGGTGCATCGACACTGGCTGGAGCAGCAGGCACGGTTTCAGGCAGGCAGTGGCGTGCAGGTCACCAGCGAAGTGGTCTGGGCCCGGGCCACGCCGGCGCACATGCTTGAATACATCAATGACTATCGGGCTGATCTGGTGATCAAGGATGCCCATCATGTCCCGGCGCTGAATCGGGCGTTCCATCGACCGCTGGACTGGCTGCTGCTGCGCGACTGTCCGGCTCCCGTGCATCTGGTTATCGAAGCCCGTCATCCGCTGCCGCTGACAATACTCGCGGCGGTTGATCTTTCGCATCTGGAAGACCTGACCCAGGGCCTCAACGAACGCATCCTCGACCTGGCCGCAACGCTGGCAGGCGCATGCGGCGCGACCTTGCACATCCTCAACGTCAGTAACTGGTCGGTATTAGGCGATGCGGCGATGAGCGTGCCGACCCTGAGCCTGGATCACAGCCTGTGCGAGGCGATCAACGACACCCAGCAAGAGGCTTTTGATGCGCTGGCTGAACGCTATGACATTGCGATGCACTGTCGCCACCAATTGACCGGCATTCCGCATCTGGTGATCGAGCAGTTCGCCTCCCGGAGCCAGTGCGACCTGTTGGTGCTCGGCACTGCCTATCAGCGCGGGCTGGACGGCTTCATCGGCGCGACCGTGGAGAGTGTCCTGAACCGGGCACCGTGCAGCCTGATGATCGCCAAACCGTTGCCGGCCCCCGAGTGAGCGGGGGCTTCAAGCGGGGTGGGGCGCCTGTGCCACTCGGCTTGATTGTCTGCTTTGAGTTGACAGTGAAACGCTTTTCAACGGATTTATCCGTTCAGGCTGTGTCCGTAATCTGTGCCCATGTTCAACGCAACCCCAACCACCACAACCAAGAAAAGGGATTCAAACATGAGCACTGCAACCTACAACCGCCTGAACAAAGACGACGCCGTAGTCCTGCTGGTCGACCACCAGACCGGTCTGATTTCTCTGGTTCAGGACTTCACGCCGAACGAATTCAAGAACAACGTACTGGCCCTGGCCGACCTGGCAAAATTCTTCAACTTGCCAACCATCCTCACCACCAGTTTTGAACAAGGCCCGAACGGCCCGCTGGTTCCGGAACTCAAGGAAATGTTCCCCGACGCGCCGTACATCGCCCGCCCAGGCCAGATCAACGCCTGGGACAACGAAGACTTCGTCAAGGCCATCAAGGCCACCGGCCGCAAGCAGATCATCATTGCCGGCGTCGTGACTGATGTCTGCGTAGCATTCCCGACCCTGTCGGCGCTGGCGGAAGGCTTCGACGTGTTCGTCGTCACCGACGCCTCCGGCACCTTCAACACCACCGTCCAGCAAGCCGCCTGGAACCGCATGACCCAGGCTGGTGCCCAGATGATGAACTGGTTCTCGGTGGCCTGTGAACTGCACCGCGACTGGCGCAACGACATCGAAGGGCTGGGCAACCTGCTGTCGCAGCGGATTCCCAACTATCGGAATCTGATGAACAGTTATTCGGCGATTACGGCGGCGCAGAAGTAAGGGGTGTTGCCAGACTAAAAGCCTGCCTTGAAAGCAGGCTTTTGTTTTTTCAGGCGCCAGCAACGCTGATCATCACCAGCGCTAAGCTAATGCAAAAAAGATATTTGTCCGTCGTTTTTAATATCGTTTAGTTTTGGCTCACAGACGAACCAAAGCATCAAACCGATAGACCTCCCGATTGCCATGACGGCACACGCTGAATCGATCACAGGCTCTTCAGGTTTGATTCACACGGGAGTGAATCATGCCGCACGTACCAGTCATCAACACGCTGCCTATTCTTGATCTTTCGCTGCTCGACGGCTCGGCGCAGCAGCGCCGGCAATTTCTCGAAGACCTGCGCCATGCTGCTCGGGATGTCGGGTTCTTTTACCTGACCGGGCATGGCATCGACAGTGGCTTGCTGGCGCAGGTCCAGGATCAGGCGCGGCAGTTCTTTGCCTTGCCAGACGGCGATAAAAGCGCTGTCGGCATGATCAATTCGCCGCACTTTCGCGGTTACAACCGTGCCGCTTCCGAGATCACTCGCGGTCAGCCTGATCTGCGCGAGCAGTTCGATCTGGGGGCCGAGCGCGAGGCGTTACCGTTGCTGGCGGACAGTCCGCTGTGGGCGCGGTTGCAGGGACCCAACCAATGGCCGCAGGCCTTGCCGCCACTCAAGCCGTTGCTGCTCGAGTGGCAGCAGGCGATGACGCGTATGTCGTTGCGCCTGTTGCGGGCGTTTGCCGAGGCGCTGTCGTTGCCGGCCGATGCCTTTGACCGGTTGTACGGCGACAAGCCCAACGAGCACATCAAGCTGATGCGCTATCCGGGGCAGTCGAGCGCGGCCAGTCATCAGGGCGTCGGCGCCCACAAGGATTCGGGGTTCCTCAGCTTTCTGCTGCAAGACCAGCAGGCGGGGTTGCAAGTGGAGGTCGAGGAGGGGCGCTGGATCGATGCGTTGCCCCGCGACAACACGCTGGTGGTGAACATCGGCGAACTGCTGGAGCTGGCCACCAACGGCTATTTGCGCGCCACCGTGCATCGCGTGGTGTCGCCGCCCGAAGGCAGCGAGCGGCTGTCCATCGCGTTTTTCCTCGGTGCGCAACTCGACGCCGTGGTGCCGCTGTATCCGTTGCCGACCGTGCTGTTGCGCGAAGCACGTGGCCCGGCGAGTGATCCGCTCAATCCGCTGTTTCGCGATGTCGGCTGGAACTACCTCAAGGGCCGGTTGCGTTCGCATCCCGATGTCGCCCGGCGCTTTTATGCCGACGCGCTGATTCCCGCAGCACCGCTTCGCAAGACCGCCAACGCCTGATTCATCACTCGCTCAAGGACTCCGCACATGTTGAAAAAAGCAGGTTTGACCCTGGCCGTGCTCGGCGCGCTGGTGACTTCGTTCGGCGCTCAGGCGCTGGAGCCGTTGCGGGTGGCCGCTGACCCGGTGCCCCACGCGCAGATTCTGGCCTACATTCAGAAAATCGATCCGCAACTCAACCTCAAGGTCATCGAGATCCCCAACGGCGTGAACTCCAACGAGCTGCTTGTGCACGGCGATGTCGATGCCAATTACTTCCAGCATCTGCCGTATCTGAAATCCCAGGAGCAAGCGCTGGGGCAAAAACTCGCGGTGGCTGCCACGGTGCATATCGAGCCGCTGGGGATTTATTCGCGTCGGCACAAAAGCTTCGCCGAGGTGCCGGAAAAAGGCACCGTGGCCGTGCCCAACAACGTCACCAACCTGAGCCGTGCGCTGTACCTGTTGCAGGACAACGGGCTGATCAAACTCAAGTCCGGTTTCAACGATCCGGCGGCCGCTCAGGCAACGCCCAAGGACATCGCCGAGAACCCGAAACAGCTGAAGATCCTCGAAATCGAATCGCCGCAGATTCCCCGGGCCCTGGACGATGTCGACCTCGCCGTGATCAACGGCAACTACGCGCTGGAAGCCGGGCTGGTGCCGGCCAGGGATGCGCTGGGGCTGGAGAAGGCCGAGCACAATCCGTACGCCAACATTCTGGTGACCACGCCGACGTTGCAGAACGATCCACGGATCGCGCAACTGGCCAAGGACCTGACCTCGCCGCAAGTGGCGAAATACATCACCGATAACTTCAATGGCTCGGTGATTCCAGTGGTGGATGCCAAGCCATGATCGTCGTCGAGCAGTTGAGCAAAACGTATCCGTCGGCCGCTGCACCGGCGCTCGATCAGGTGTCGCTGAGCATTCCCGATGGCGCGATCTACGGCATTCTCGGACGTAGCGGTGCGGGCAAATCGACCCTGTTGCGTTGCCTCAACCTGCTCGAACGCCCGGACAGCGGGCGGATCCTGATCGACGGCGTCGACCTGTTGACCCTGTCGCCCAGCGACTTGCGCCGCCAGCGTCAGCGCATCGGCATGATTTTCCAGGGCTTCAACCTGCTGCATTCGCGCACCGTGTTCGACAACATCGCCGTGCCGCTGGAGATCGCCAACGTCGGCAAACCCTGGCGCCACATGCGGGTGCGCGAGTTGCTGGATCTGGTCGGCTTGAGTGACAAGGCGCAAGCCTTTCCCTCGCAGTTGTCCGGTGGCCAGAAACAACGGGTGGGGATTGCCCGCGCCCTGGCAGCCGAGCCGGCGTATCTGCTGTCAGACGAGGCCACCAGCGCGCTGGACCCGGAAACCACGGCGTCGATTCTCGAACTGCTGCGCGACATCAATCGGCAACTGGGCCTGACCATCGTGCTGATCACCCATGAGCTGGACGTGGTCAAGTCGATCTGTGATCACGCCGCGTCCATGGCCGGCGGCCGGCTGGTCGAGGCCGGGCCGGTGCCGCGCCTGCTGGCGGATCCGCAGTCGCGGCTGGGTGCCTCGCTGCGTCCGACTTGCGGTCTGCCACTGGGGCATGCCGCGCCGGGGCTGAGTTTTCTCAAGCAATACGGCGTACGGGCGGCCCAGTCATGAACCGCACGATCAACTGGGATGAAATCCTGCAACTGGTGTTCAACGCCACCGGCGAAACCCTGTACATGGTATTGCTCGCGGGGCTGTTCACGCTGCTGATCGGTTTGCCGCTGGGGGTGTTGCTGTTTGTCAGCCGGCGCGACGGACTGTGGCCGATGCCGCGGCTGAATGCGGCGTTGGGTTCGCTGGTCAATCTGGGGCGCTCGCTGCCGTTCGTGGTGATGCTGATCGCGCTGATTCCACTGACCCGTCTGGTGGTCGGCACGACGCTGGGCAGCACGGCGGCGGTGGTGCCGATCACCATTGGCGCGTTTCCGTTTTTTGCGCGGATCGTCGAGAACGCGCTGGACGAAGTCGACAAGGGCCGGATCGACGCGATCCTCGCCATGGGCGGCGACATCCGCCACGTGATTTTCAAGGTTTTGCTGCCCGAAGCGCTGCCGGCCTTGCTGGCGGGCATCACCCTGACGCTGGTGATGCTGATCGGTTTTTCCTCTATGGCCGGCGTCATCGGCGGTGGCGGGCTGGGTGATCTGGCGATCCGTTATGGCTATCAGCGTTTCAACAATGAAGTGATGGTCGCCACCGTGGTGGTGCTGGTCATCCTCGTGCAGGGCGTGCAAAGCCTGGGCGACCGGCTGGTGCGTTCGCTGGCCCATCGGCGTTAAGGAACTCTATGAGTGTGGCGGTGGTTTCCAGCTAACGTCTCGCTCAGCGCCCCTCATGCTGCTTGCGATACGCCCCCGGTTGCACCCCCACCGACTTGGCAAACGCCCGGGTAAACGCGGCAATCGACTGATAGCCCACCGCCGCGCATACCTGTTCCACCGTGTGGTTGGCGCGCAGCAACTGGCAGGCGTGGCGGATGCGCAGGGCCAGCAACACTTGCCCCGGCGACTGCCCGGCCAGTTCATTGAAACGCTTGAAAAACGCCGAGCGCGACAGGCCGATGCTCGCCGCCATGCTCTCCAGTGACCACGGCAATTGCGGTTGCTCGATCAACTGATCCAGCAACGGTGCGAACTGCGGGTTACGCGCCAGTGCCACGAGGCCGCCGAGGCTTTGGTTGTCGGCCATTTGCTGGCGCAGCACGTAAAGAAACAGCAGATGACTCAAGCGCTCCAGCAACGCCGAGGAGGGCGCCGGCAGGCGTTCGCATTCTTGCAGGATCAGTTCGAACAAGGCCCGCGCCGCACTGGAGCCCGGGTCGCCGGCGCGCAGGATGATCCAGTCCGGCAGGCCTTCGATGATCAGCGATGACAACCCGGATTTGAAATGAAAGAAGCCGCAAACCAGCCCGACACCGTCCTGCGCCTGACTGTCGAGCGCAGACATCGCCATGCGTGGCAGCGTTTGGGCGATGGCTGAATTGTCCGTGTTGGAGAGCCGGTAATTCAGGTCCCGCAGCAGGAACACCGCATCGCCGCTGTCCAGGCGCAAGGCCGCTGGATGACCTTCGATATGCAGCCAGCAATGGCCCTGCACGATCAGGTGAAAACTTGCGCGCGCCAGCCCGTGCGTGCTGGCGTGCCAGCCACCGCAATAGCGGCCGACGTGGAACAGGCTGGCGTCGAGTTCGAGGCTTTCTAATAACCAATCAACCAGTGGGCTGGACGAAATCATCTAATGGAAACACTCAGGAGCAAGTAATCGCTACTTTAGAATATGGATCGGAATTTTTATAACCAACAGACTTGCCGGACACTCATCAGCAGGAGTCTGCACCATGTCGCGAGTCACCTTACACACCCTGCAAAGCGCACCCGAAGCGGCCCGGCCGTTCCTCGAAAATGCGCAGAAAAATTCCGGGTTCATCCCCAACCTGCTGGCCGTGCTGGCCAACGCCCCGGCCGCGCTGGAAACCTACGTTACGGTATCGGCGCTCAATGGCAAGGCCGAACTCAGCCTCGCCGAGCGTGAAGTGGTGCAACTGATTGCCGCCACCCACCATGGTTGCGATTTCTGTGTCGCAGGTCATACCGCCGTCGCGCTGAATAAGGCAAAACTGCCGCCGCAAGTGGTCAGTGCGCTGCGTGAGAAAGCCACCGTGCCCGTGGAAAAACTGGAGACGTTGGCCGCGTTTGCCCGCGAAGTGATTGCCACCCGGGGCAAGGTCAGCGATCAGACCTTCAATGAATTCAAAGCCGCCGGCTACACCGAAGGCAATGCGCTGGAAGTGATCCTCGGTGTCAGCCTGGCGACCCTGTGCAACTTCGCCAACGTGTTCGCCGACACGCCGCTCAACCCCGAGCTGGCGCCGTATCGCGCGTAATCGGCCAGCGCTTCAGGCAGCATCGTCTATGGTTGATGCGGCTGCGTACAAGGAGAGAAACGACATGCTCAATCCGGCATTGATTCAATGGCTGGAACACAATGCCCAGGCCCTGGATGCGGGCGACGGCGATCCGCAGCAGGTGCTGACGCAACTGGCGCGGGCCGAGGTACTGCGCGTCGGCATCAGCCCGGCACTGGGCGGCAGCGGTGGTCACGTCAGTGATGCCGTGGAAACCCTGGCCGCCGTCGCCAGCCATTCATTGGCCGCAGCGTTTGTGTTCTGGGGCCAGCGCGCCTTTATCGAATACTTGCTGCACAGCCCCAACACTGCGCTGCGAGACAAATTGCTGCCGTCGTTGCTCAGCGGTGAACTGGCCGGGGCCACCGGTTTGTCCAACGCGATGAAGTTCCTGTCCGGCATCGAAGCGCTGCAAGTGCGCGCGGCCAGCGCCGCTGACGGCTGGACCTTGAAGGGGCGCCTGCACTGGGTGACCAATCTGCGCCAAAGCGGTTTCGTCGTGGCGGCGGCGATCGAGCACGAGGAGGGCGGTTCGCCGTTCGTGCTGGCGATCCCGGATGACGCTGCCGGCGTGCAACGTTCCGCTGATCTGCAACTGATGGGGCTGCAATCGAGCAACACCGCGGCCATCGATTTCGCGCACGTGGCGGTTGGTCGCGAATGGCTGCTGCATGAGGATGCGCGCAAGTTTCTGCCGGCGGTGCGCCCGGCGTTTCTTGGCTTGCAGTGCGGCATGGCGATCGGTCTGGCGCGCCGTGCGCTGGCAGAGGTCGAAGGGCATTTGCAGGACGGCCGCTCGATCCTGCTGGAGCCGCTGCATGAGCAACGCGAGCAACTGGCGCAGACCGTCAGCGAGCTCAAACAAGGCCTGCACGATGGGCGTTTTCTGACCCAACCGGGCGCCTTGTTTCAGATCCGCATTGCGCTGGCCGAATCCGCCGCCAGTGCCGTGCAATTGGAACTGCAGGCCAGCGGCGGCAGGGCTTATCTGACCGAGCACGGCAGTGGCTTCGCCCGGCGCTGGCGCGAGTCGGCGTTCGTGCCGATTGTCACCCCGAGTCTGGTGCAACTGCGCGCCGAATTGCAGCGGCAGAAACGGGAAGCGACGGCATGACTGCAGCGTTGCTGGAGGCGCACGGCATCAGCCTCGGTTATCCCCGGGAGCAGGGCTGGCACACCGTGCTGGAACACTTCGATCTACAATTGCAGCCCGGTGAAGTGGTGACGATTCTTGGCCCCAGTGGCGTCGGCAAATCCAGTCTGCTGCGGGTGCTGGCCGGTTTGCAGGCACCGCAGCAGGGCCGGGTGAGTCTGCTCGGCGAACCACTGACCGGCGCGCACCCTCGGGTGGCGGTGGCGTTCCAGGACCCGAGTCTGCTGCCGTGGCTGACCCTGGAAAAGAACGTCGCTTTCGGTCTGGATTTCGCCCGCCAGCCGCACCTGACGGCCGAGCAGCGCAAGGCGCGGATCGACCACGCGATAGCTGCCGTCGGCCTCGAACACGCGCGCTTGCAGCACCCGGCGCAGTTGTCCGGGGGCATGGCCCAGCGCACCGCGTTGGCCCGTTGTCTGGCGCGTCAGCCGCAGGTGTTGTTGCTCGATGAGCCATTCGGCGCGCTGGATGAAATCACCCGCGCCGACATGCAGCAATTGCTCCTGCAACTGATTGCCGAACACCACACCGCAGCCGTGTTGATCACTCATGACATCGACGAAGCCCTACTGCTCTCCGAGCGGATTCTGCTACTGGGTAACAGCCCGGCGCACATCCTCGGCGAGTGGCGCATCGACCTGCCTCAGCCGCGTGCCGAGCTGGTCGAGGAACTGGGCGCGCTGCGCATCGACATCCTCAAAACCCTTCGGCGGGCGAGCCGTAACCCCCTCACTCAACCTGTGCCCGCTACGTCGGAGATTGACCATGTGCCTGGACGACTTCACTCACACACGTCGTGACTTCCTCAAACTCAGCGCGCTGCTGACCGCTGGGGGTGCGTTGCCGCTGCTCAACAGCCTGAACGCCCGCGCGGCCTCCGAGCCGAACGCGCCGGTGCGCATCGGTTATCTGCCGATCACCGACGCCACGCCGTTACTGGTGGCGCACAACAATGGCCTGTTCGAGGCCGAAGGGCTTCAGGCCGAGCGTCCGGTGCTGCTGCGCAGCTGGGCGCAGGTGATCGAGGCGTTCATTTCCGGGCAGGTCAACGTGATTCACCTGCTGTCGCCGATGACCGTGTGGGCGCGCTACGGCAGTAAGGTACCGGCCAAGGTCGTGGCGTGGAACCACGTCGGCGGTTCGGGCCTGACCGTGGCGCCGGGCATCACCGAGGTCAAGCAACTGGGCGGGCAGTCGGTGGCGATTCCGTTCTGGTATTCGATCCATAACGTGGTGGTGCAGCAGCTGTTTCGCGACCACGGCCTGGTGCCGGTGAGCAAGTCGGCCAGCGCCGCGCTGGCACCGAACGAGGTCAACCTGCTGGTGCTGCCGCCGTCGGACATGCCGCCAGCCCTGGCGACCAAACGCATTGCCGGCTACATCGTGGCCGAGCCGTTCAACGCCCTGGCCGAGGAACTCAAGGTTGGCCGGGTGCAGCGCTTTACCGGCGACGTCTGGCGCAATCACGCCTGCTGCGTGGTGTTCATGCACGAGCAGGATCTGAACAACCGTCCCGAGTGGTCGCAGAAAGTGGTCAACGCCATCGTCAAGGCGCAGGTCTGGACCCGCGACAACCGCGCCGAGGCAGCCAGACTGCTGTCCAAGGACGGTACCAATCGCTACACGCCCCACGCGCAACCGGTGCTCGATCGGGTGCTGTCGCCGGTCGCCAGCGACCGCGAGTTGTACCTGAGCAGCGGGGCGATTCAGCACAGCCATTGGGACGAGCAGCGCATCGACTTCCAGCCGTACCCGTTTCCCAGCTACACCGAGGAACTGGTCAGGCGCCTGAAAGACACGCTGATCGAGGGCGACAAGGGTTTCCTCGCCAGCCTTGATCCGCAGCAAACCGCCAAGGATCTGGTGGACGACCGCTTCGTGCGTAACGCCATCGCGGCCGTCGGCGGCATGCAGACCTTCGGTTTGCCGGAAAGCTTCGAGCGCAGCGAGGAGTTCAGCCTCTGATGCATCAGCGATCTTCTGCGACTTTGCACGGCGCGTTGGGTGTCGCCGGGCTGGTGTGCCTGTTGCTGCTGTGGTGGCTGGGCGTACACCTGTTCGGCGGCAATGACGGCTTGGCGCTGCGTTTTTCCCCGCAAGCGACGCTCGCCAGCCTCGGCGAACTGCTGTTGCGCCCGGAGCTATACGAACACGTGTTGGTCAGCCTGAAGCGAATTCTGGTCGGCCTGCTGCTGGCGTTGCTGATCGGCGTGCCGCTGGGGCTGATGATCGGCAGCTATCGGCATCTGGAAGCGGCGACCACTCCGGCGTTTCAGTTTTTGCGGATGATCTCGCCGCTGTCGTGGATGCCGGTGGTGGTGATGCTGATGGGCGTTGGCGATCAGCCGATCTACTTTCTGCTGACCTTCGCTGCGGTGTGGCCGATCCTGCTCAACACCGTGGCCGGCGTGCGCCAGCTCGATCCGCGCTGGCTGCAGCTCAGTCGCAGCCTCAGCGCCACTCGCTGGGAAACCCTGCGCAAAGTGATCCTGCCCGGTGTGCTCGGGCATGTGCTGACCGGGGTGCGGCTGTCGATCGGCATACTGTGGATCGTGTTGGTGCCGTGCGAAATGCTTGGGGTCAGCGCGGGGCTGGGTTACTTCATTCTCGATACGCGGGATCGCCTGGCGTATTCGGAACTGATGGCGATGGTCCTGCTGATCGGCGTGCTGGGCTTTGCGCTCGATGCGTTTGCACGGTGGTTGCATCGGCGCTGGGCGCCGGCCTGAGCCCATTCGCGAGCAGGCTCACTCCTACAATGATCTCGGTCAGATTGCCAAATCTGTGTTAATCGCAGAGGCCTGTGGGAGCGAGCTTGCTCGCGAAGGCGGTGTGTCAGTCGCTAGAGATATTGCCTGTGCCAGCCTTTTCGCGAGCAGGCTCACTCCTACAATGATCTCGGTCAGATTGCCTAATCTGTGTTAATCGCAGAACCCTGTGGGAGTGAGCCTGCTCGCGAAGGCGTTGTGTCAGTCGCTAGAGATATTGCCTGTGCCAGCCTTTTCGCGAGCAGGCTCACTCCTACAATGATCTCGGTACAGATTGCCTAATCTGTATTAATCGCAGAACCCTGTGGGAGCGAGCTTGCTCGCGAAGGCGGTGTGTCAGTCGCTAGAGATATTGCCTGTGCCAACCTCTTCGCGAGCAAGCTCACTCCTACAATGATCTCGGTCAGATTGCCTAATATGTGTTAATCGCAGAACCCTGTGGGAGCGAGCTTGCTCGCGAAGGCGGTGTGTCAGTCGCTAGAGATATTGCCTGTGCCGGCCTCTTCGCGAGCAAGCTCACTCCTACAATGATCTCGGTCAGATTGCCTAATCTGTATTAATCGCAGAACCCTGTAGGAGTGAGCCTGCTCGCGAAGGCGTTGTGTCAGTCGCTAGAGATATTGCCTGTGCCAACCTCTTCGCGAGCAAGCTCGCTCCCACAGGGCTTAATGGTCTGTCAGGGGGTTGACGCCGGTTTCGCCAACGCAATGCCGGCTTCCCCCAAGCGCTTGAGAATCTCGAACAGCAGATCACTCTTGGTCCCGCCAACGATCCGTGGGCTGCCGACGTAGCCCGTTATCGTCAGGGTGATGCCGTCCGGCGAAAGCTTGCTGAAGCGCACGTACGACGCCGGTTTGTCGAGGATGTTTTCGTTTTCCCGGTAGGTGTTCAGCAGCAGTTCCTTGATCTGTTCGGGGTCGATGTCCAGCGGGAACATCAGTTCCAGGCTCGCCACCCCCTGGGCACTGCCGCCGAGGGTGACGTTGCGCAGGTTCTGCGAGATCAGCTGCGAGTTGGGCACGATGACGATGGAGCGGTCGCTGAGCTGGATTTCCGTGGCGCGCACGTTGATCCGGCGGATGTCGCCCTCGACGCCGCTGATGCTGATCAGGTCGCCGACCTTCACCGGACGCTCGGTGAGCAGGATCAGCCCGGACACGAAGTTCTTGACGATCTCCTGCAGGCCGAAGCCGATCCCCACCGACAGGGCGCTGACGATCCACGCCAGGTTGGTCCAGCGCACGCCCAGTGACGACAGGGTCAGGAGGATGACTGCGGCATAACCGATGTTGGAAAACAACGTGCTGAGCGACGCGCACATGCCCGGGTCCATGTCGGTCTTGGGCAGAAACTCATTGTCGAGCCAGCGGCGCAGGGCGCGGATCAGATAGATGCCGATCAGCAGCGCCAGCACGGCGTTGATCAGGTGAGCGGGTACGATGTTCAGCTTGCGCAAACCGGCGCCGCCGAGGATGCCCATGATGTTGGTGGTCAACTGGCCGAGCGTGGTGCCGATGCCGCCGACGAACAGCGCGATCACCGCCAGCAACAACAGCCCGGCGCGGCTGGCGCCGGACAGCACTGTCGAGATTTGCTCCAGCCGCCGGTCGCCCATGCCCAGTGTTTGCTTGATGGTCTTGCCGGCCGAATAGCGCGGCGAGAACAGGTATTCGCAGGCGTCCTTGACCACCTGAATCAGCAGATAGAACCCCGACAGCACGATATAAGCCCACACCAGTTCATAGGTAATGAACCGCGCCAGCGACACATAACCGGTGAGCAGGGCTAGGGCCGACACGCACATCGACACCGTGGCCACGCTGTAGATCACCCCGGCAAACGTGCTGCCGGCCTCCGGGTCATTGGCGGTGATCAACGCCTTGCGCACCTTGCCGGTGCGCATCAGCATCGGCACCAGAATCGCGATCACCACGATGGCAATCACCCCGCGCTGGGCGATCACGATCTGGCTGCTCATGCCGGTGGCGTTGCTGACCTGCACCAGCGTCACCAGTACCAACAGGGTGCCGGCGAGAATCCGCGGAAAAGGCCTCAGCGTCAGCGCCACGGCATCGGCAATCGCCGGCAACCGCCACGAGGGATGTTGCGTCGACAGCAGCGCGCGGCTCAGGGCGGTGATCAGGGCGCAGGCGTAAACGGCTTTTTCGAACTCCTCGGAAAAAGTCGACAGCATCGGAGTCAATGGCTCGTGGCGGGTGCAGGCATAGAACAGCAGGTGCAGGGCGATGGCCGTGGTGCCCAGGGTCGCCAGCGCCGAGGCGAACGCCAGTGCGCTACGGCGCAGGCGCCCCTCCGGCATACGATGGATGCACACCCAGGTCAGCCCGCGCTCGGCGAAGCGGCGTCCGAGGGTCCAGAACACCAGGGCCAACAGCACCAGCACGCAAGTGAAAAAACGCTGCCCGGGGGCCCACACCGTGGCCCACGTGCTGTTCACTTGAGCGATGAAAAAATTCAGCCGCTGTCTGTCGTCGGGGGCCGGCGAAACCAATGGCGACCAGAAGTCCGGACTCAGAATACTGTCGGTGCGCAGCGTCAGTTCGCTTTCGAGTAGCGTGCGCCGGATGCCGGCAATTTGTGTGATCAGGTCGGCGGCGCTTTGTTTGAGCGCGGTGAGACTCTTGAGCGTCGCATCGACTTTGTTCTTTTGCTCACTGAGTGTCGCCCGTTGCGCGGCGATATCGACTTGTTCAGCAGCAATCTGGGTATCCGGCGCCGCGCCGAGTACGCCCAATTGCACCGCCAGTTGCGCCTGCTGCGGCAACAACGACGCCGACAACCGATCGACATCCAGGATGAACGTCTGCACCCGGTCCTGCGGGCCTTCTAGCTGGTTGTAATTGTTGGCGGCGGAAATCTGCTGCTTCAACCCGTCGAGGCGCAATTGCAGGGCTTGCAGATCGCTTTGCGACACCTCCACCAGCGGCGCCGTGGTGGTCACCGACGGCGCCGGCAAATCCGCCGCCCACAGCGCCGATCCGCTCGGAGCGAGCAGGGCCAGCGTCACAAATAACAATGACTTCAAGGCGTTGCGCATGGGCAGGACCGGTTCTCGTTGATCACACAAACTATGAGGTTAGGTGATCGAACCGGCCGACGAGAAAAATTTCAGCCGGGCAGGGCAGGTGCTGTTCACGCCTGCCTGACAATATCGACCGAGATCTCCACCGCCGCAACCGTGCCTCTGTTCTCCAGCCAGTGCGTGGTGTGCCTGTCCTCGGGCCAGCCCACGCCCGGCCCATAGTCCCTGGCGACGCCATCTCGATGATCAGTGATGATGCCTTGCAGTATGTAAACGGTGCCTGGCCGGTCTACATGGTTGTGAATCGGCCCGAAGACGCCGCCAGGTTCGATGGTCACCCTGCGCATCCTGAGTTGGCGCCCGGCCATGCCTTCGATCTCCGGGCCAAGATCAATCGTTGCCAGTAACTCCACCGAAACGCCTTTTGTCTCAGGTGCCATCTGATCGTTGTTCATCGCGCGCACCGCTTTGTAGGTACAGGGCCTAATCAGCAGTAGACACCTTAAATGGTGTGAGGGGCAGAGAGGCGACAAAGGGTCGATTTGCGGCTGTCTGTGGCGGCCAACGATAGGCCAGAAATGCGCACAGCTCGGTCGTCGACGCTTCGTATGAGGCAATAGGCGAAGTACTTCAGCATGCAGCAACAGGCTCTGGTGCGTGCTCACCACGCACCAGGCTCGTCTGAATAATTACCACTGGCCGCTTCCGAGACAAGCGACGATTTCCCAACCGCTGTATTCCCACCAGGAATATCGATCATCGGAGCAACTTCTGGCCAGGCTGGCCATCTGGATTGCGCCAGCCGTTCGATGGGTTCCGAACGGCGTGTCGATAGAGGCTGTTACCTGATTGACGGTCTGGGGAGCCTTGAGGGTGGTCGGATGCACGGAAGCATTCGCGATCGTTGCGGTGAAAGCGAGCATCGTGGATACGGCCAGAGCAGTAATGGACTTTTTCATGTTCGAATCCTTTCAGTTATCTGACATGCGGCTTAAGCATTGGCCTGACCTGCCTTAATCGATAATCCGAACAGATCGGGCACTCGCGCAGTTGACGCCATGCAAGCCTACTACCGCGTTGCCTCCCGCACAGTCGCCCGCCTGTACTATTGACAAGTCGTCAAAGATCTGGAGCTTTCATCAACAGAGCGGCCCAAGCGTTCCGCTTTCACGGTTCTGCGGCAGACGAACACGGACAGGTAAGCAGCCCATGTACATACCCGCTCAAAGCACCATCCGCTCCAGAAACTTCCTCACCTCCAGCGAGTACGCCCCCGGATGCGAGAACCTGAACATATGACCGGTGCGCAGCATGATGACTTCCTGAGAACCCCGTATGCCTTTGAGCAGGATCCCCGCCGCCTCTTTGCCGATCAGCTTGTCCTCTTCGGGGGTGAGGATCAGCGTCGGCACGTCGATCTTCTTCAGCAAGGGCGTGTAGTCGACTTTCTCGATCGAACGCACGCGGTTGACGTAGGCCTTGTGCGGCGTCTCCTTGATGAAGAAAGCGCGGCTCTTGGCGGTTGACCAGGGGATTTCTCCTTCCTGGTCGAACGACGACGCCAACTGAGCCGCGTGAAAGCGCAAGGTTGTCTGGCGGTAAAACGGCCCGGGAAACAACGGTGCCAACGCGGCCAGGGTCTTGAGCAGGGGCGAAGTGATCGGGCTTTTGGCAAAGCCGCCGGACAGCACCAACCCCTTGAGGCCTTTGGGCTGGCGCGTTGCAACCGCAATCGAGGCGACCGCGCCGTAGGAGTCGCCGACCAGCACATAGCTCTCCAGATCCTGCACCTGATCAACGATGAAGTTGGTCAGTTTTTCCAGGTCGCGCACGTCGTCGGGCAAACGCAGGGTGCGCATGGCGCGATCCTGTAAGTGGACCATCTGTTCTAGCTGCCATGGCGCCCCGGCGAAGCAAGGGATCATGACCAGGGTGGGCTGGGGTTTCATGCGGTACTCCGGAGGGGCTGATGAACGACATCCGCACTCTAGGAGGACCGAGGCTGACGATCCAATGGCATTGGCGCAGCATCTCGATGCGCGAGATTGATCGTCAGTTGGTGATCAGCATGTTGGTGAGCCACTCGACGGCCGGTTCGTTGGCGCGGCCCCGCGCCCGGACGACGAGCACCTCCCAGGTGGGCAGTGCCAGCGGCAGTTCGAAGAGGCTCAGTTGCGCGGTTTCCTGCATCTGCAAGGCGACCCGTTCGGCGATCACGGCGATTGATTGCGAAGCGCCGACCAGGAACGGCACCGCCAGAAAGCTAGGGCAGGTGACGCTGATCTGGCGACTGTGGCCGAGCAGCTCCAGCGCATCGTCGACAGCGCCCCGACTATCGCCGCGAGGTGAAACCAGAATGTGCGGCAGACGGGTAAAGTCCTCCAGCGCCATGTGCAGCGTCTTGCCGCGCTTGACCAGCGCCGGATGACCCTTGCGCGCGATGCCGACGAAGCGCTCCTTGTGCGCCAATTTGCAGTCGAAGCGCTGCGGAATCTGGGCAAACGAGCCCGAACCCAGCACAAGGTCGATCTCACCGGCATCCAGCTGGCGCATCGCTGAATCGCCATCCACTGGCCCGATTTTCAGCACCACCTCCGGCGCGGCAGCCTGAATGTTCGCCAGCGCCGGGGCGATGACGGTCAACACCGCATGATCGGTGGCCGCCACCGAGAGCGTCGCCTGCAAGCGTGCCGGATCGAACGGCCCCCGGGGGCTGGCAACCAGCCGCACCGACTCGAGCACCGCCGCGACTCGGGGCATCAACTCGACCGCCAGCGGCGTCGGCGCCATCCCGCGCGGGTTGCGAATGAACAGTTGATCATCAAAAGCCGTGCGCAACCGCGACAAGGCGTGGCTGGTGGCCGACTGCGACAAATGCAGTTTTTGCGCGGCGCGACCGACATGCCTCTCAGCCCAAAGTGCCTCAAGCACCACCAGCAGATTGAGGTCGAAGCGCGTCAGATCCAGAGGCTTCATGGGGTATTGGCCTTTTCATTCAGCAGTCGATGCAGGCAACTTTCCTACAGGCTTTGGCCGAAAGCTACAGTCGTTTTGCGCGCTGTCAGGCCCGACCCACATTCCTTGCAGGAATGCGCCTTATGAAATTAATCCATTTTTCTTATCTCATTCACCGGCGTAGCGTGCTCCAACGATAAGGAGAATCGCCGTGGCCTCATCCTCGACCCACCCTGCAGAAAAATTCGACACCTCTCGCGCCAGCGAATACGGCAAACAAAGCCGCATCGCATTGGCCGGTTACGACGCCTGTCACGATCTGGCGGCGTGCATGTTGGCCGCCACCCTCGGCCCGTCACGTCCGGCCAATGTGCTGGTGGTTGGCGTGGGTGGTACGGCGCAGGAGATCATCGCGATGGCTGCGCTGGAACCGGACTGGCGCTTCACTGCGGTCGACCCTTCGGCATCCATGCTCGAAACCGCGACGGAGCAATTGCAGGCCAATGGATTGCTGCACCGAACGGCATTGCATCTGGGGCATGTCGATGATTTGCCAGCCGAACCCGCCTTCGATGCGGCGACTTTGATCGGTGTGCTCCATCACCTCAATGGCGATGAGCCCAAGCGCCACATCCTGCGTTCGATTCAGCAGCGGCTGAAGCCGGGGGCGCCGCTGATTGTGGCGGGTAATCATTACGCCTATGCCAGCCAACCGTTATTGCTGCAGGCGTGGGGGCAGAGATGGCGGCAGCAGGGCGCGAGTGCTGACGAGGTGGCGGCCAAGCTGGGGAAAATCCTGCAGGGCGCGGATCCGCCGCATTCCGAGGCGGCGGTTCAGGCGTTATTGGATGAAGCGGGATTTGGCGAAGCGACGCGTTTTTTCAGCAGTCTCTTCTGGGGCGCCTGGCTGGCCAGTCGACGGCCGGTCGATGTCGGCTAGTCGGCTAAGAATGTAGTCATGACAATTTTTTGATTGTATTGATTGGCCGATTTTACGATGAGCCACCGGCAACCTGGCACGAGGCTGATCATGCACATCGCCATCCTGACTTTTGAAGGTTTCAACGAACTGGATTCGCTCATCGCGTACGGCGTTCTCAACCGGGTTAAACAGCCCGGTTGGCGGGTGTCGATCGCAGGCCCCACGGACAAGCTGCGGTCCATGAACGGCCTGGTGATCGAGGCGCAGATGTCTTTGGAGCAGGCCTGCGCCGCGGACGCGGTATTGGTGGGTAGCGGGAGCATGACCCGGGACATCGTGGCGAATGCCCAACTGATGTCGCGTCTGCAGTTCGATCCGGCGCGGCAACTGTTGGGCGCCCAGTGCTCGGGCACGCTGATTCTGGCAAAACTCGGCTTGTTGAATGAGGTTCCGGCGTGTACGGATCTGATCACCAAACCCTGGGCGGAGGAGGCCGGCGTGACTGTGCTCAATCAACCGTTCGTAGCCAAGGGCAATGTCGCTACCGCCGGCGGCTGCCTGGCTTCGCAGTATCTGGCGACCTGGTTCATCGCCCGTCTTGCCGGTGAAGAGGCGGCACGCAACGCGCTGCACTACGTGGCGCCGGTTGGCGAGAAAGACCTCTACACCACACGGGCAATGGCCAACATTTCGCCGTTTTTATAACGCACGCGGAGCGGGATCAGCCCTCGGTGGTTTCGACCGGTTCCGACGCCGCCTCTGCGGCCATCTTCAGACGGTCAGCCTTGCTGATGTACTTGGGCTTTTTCGGCGCCAGTTTGGCACTGGCCTTTTTGGCCTTTTCCTTGAACAACTGCTGCAGTTTCTTTTGACGGTTCATGTTTCTACTCGGTGAAAGGGAGCGGGGCGCGTGCCCACCAAGCGGGCATTAGAACCGGGTCGAAGCGATTTGGCGAGTCTGTTGAGGTGGCGCAGGATCAGAAGAAGCAGCTCGCGGTCGATCATGGCTTCGGCGACGCCAGAAAATCGCTGATCAGCGCAACCACTTGCTGCTGGATCACCTCACGCGGGCGCGCCTTGTCGCCATCGCGGCAAATGATGCCATCGCCCGGAGCATCTTCCTCGAGCATCTCGATTGCCCCCGGTTTGCAGATCGACATGAAGCTGAAGTGGGTGGCGTCGCTGATCTCGACATACCGCGTGGTGGCCGGTGGCAGGCGTTTGGCCAGATCTGCGGATTCCAGGTGCGCAGGCAGATCTTCGGAAGGGGCGCCAGCGGCGATCACCAGCGTTGGCACGGGCAGCGCCGCGAGGCTTGCGTCGGTCATGCCGCGTGACAGGCCCAGGTCCAGCGAGACGATGGCGGTGACCGCTGTGTAACGCCTGTCGGCAGCCAGGTCGGCCTTCGCTTGCGGCGTGCTGGCGGGATTCATTTGTTGGTAGACGCTGCAACTGGCCAGCTGCGCATGGGCCTTGCAGTCCTCGGCAAAACGCTCGGGATCGAAACGTGCGCCGCCGATTTCCAGGGCCGTCCAGCCACCGAGCGAGTGGCCGACGACGGCAATGCGCTGCGGCGCGACGGCGCCAAATTGCTCCGGTCGCGCCAGCACCGCGTCGATTGCTCGCCGCAGATCAACCGGCCGCTGCCACAACTGCGCCGCTGCTTGCGGGCTGCGGTCGTGGGTGGTGCTGCCGGGGTGGTTGACCGCCGCGACGATGTAACCCTGATCGGCCAGGGCACTGGCGAGCCACATCTGGTTGCTCCAGTTGCCCCGATAACCGTGGGACAATACCACCAACGGATGCTCGCCGGCGGTCGGCGGTGCATCGCGTACGGCAGACGCACTGACAAATACCGGGCTGTCTTCGATCAATTGCGCTGGCGCGGTGGTGGTCGCGGGGTACCAGACGACCATTTCCAGCGGCCGCTGTGAGTCCGGCAGGGTTGTCGTGCGAAAGCCGATGGGGTGAGTGTCAGCCAGTGTGATGGTGGACAGGCTGAGCAGCAGGGCACCGAGAGCTGTTTTCAATGTTGATTCTTCCTTGATTGCATTGGTTGTTATCAGGTGGCACTTCGAGCCAGCCGGGGAGCGCTGAACGCAGATTATTAGAGCGGTCGCGCAGAAGATAGCCATGCCTCTGCTTACCGGGATTTGAAATGCCAGCCGCACCCCGCTAGAGTCGCGGCCCTTGTCCGGCCTGCAGCGCCGGCTATGGCTGGAAAAGGGGCGGCAGTTGAACGAACACACTTTGTCCATGCGCCTGGAGCGTGTGGCGGCGCACGTGCCGGTAGGCGCGCGGTTGGCGGATATCGGCTCGGATCACGGTTATTTGCCGGTGGCCCTGATGCGCCGCGGCGCCATTGCGGCGGCGGTGGCCGGTGAGGTGGCGTTGACGCCGTTCCACGCGGCCGTGCGCACGGTGCGCGAGAACGATCTGCAGCCGCGCATCGCCGTGCGGCTGGCCAGCGGTCTGGCGGCGATCGAGCCGGGTGACGGGATCACCGCGATCAGCCTGTGCGGCATGGGCGGCGAGACCATTCGCGACATCCTCGACAGCGGCAAATCGCGTCTGAGCGGGCAGGAGCGGCTGATCCTGCAGCCCAACGGCGGCGAGCAACCGCTGCGCCAGTGGCTGATGGACAACGGCTACCGCATCCTCGTCGAGGAATTGCTGCAGGAAAACCGATTCTTTTACGAAGTCATCGTCGCCGAGCGCTCCGGCCCGGTGGCCTACACCGCTGAACAGTTGTATTTCGGCCCGTTGCAGATGCAGGCGCGCAGTCCCGCATTCATCGCCAAATGGCAGCGTTTGCTGCGCCAGAAACAGAAAACCCTGAACAGCTTGAACCAGGCGCGCCAGGCTGTGCCTGAAGAAAAGCGGCAAGAGATGGCGCAGCAGATTCAGTGGATTACCGAGTTGCTGGCGTGAGCTGAGCGCAACGATCCACGGCGGGTTCCTGCGCGGCAATCCGAAGATTGATCCACGCGCGGCTGTGAGCCAGAACGCTGTCGGCCATGGCCGTCGGGAAATGGATAAACCCATGGGCGGAAACGGGCAGCAGGTGCACCTCAACCGCTGCCGACTTTGCCCAGCGTGCGGCCAGCTCAAGGGTGTCGTCGCGCAGCGGGTCCAGCTCGCCGGCATACATCAGCGCAGGTGGCATGCCGGCGAAGTCGCCGTACAGCGGTGACAGCGGAGGTTGTTGGCGTTGCGCGTCGCTCAGGCCTGGGGTCAGCAGGCGTAGCGCCTCAACCATGCCGGGGCCGTCCAGCACCAGAGTGTCGGCAGTCGCAGTGCGGACGCTGGCGGTTCCGCTCAGGTCGTAGACGCCGTAATACAGCAATGCACCGTGGATACGCTTGAGCAATTCGGGCGATGATTGCAGCCCCAACAACGTCGCCGCCGCCAGATGCCCGCCCGCCGACTCCCCGACGACGATCACCGGCAGGTCAGCGAATTCGTTGCAGCCAAGCAGCCAGCGAGCGGCCCCCAGACAATCCTCCAGCAGCCCCTCGACCGGTGTGTCGACCGCCAGTCGATAATCCACCGAAACCACCGCCACGCTGCACGCATTGACCATGCCTGCGTTGAGCTTATCGTTCATCTGCGGGTTGCCGATGACCCAGCCCCCGCCATGAAAATCCAGCACCACGCCTCGGGCTTTGCCTTTGGGCCTGATAATCCGTAGCGGCACTGCGACGCCATGCGAGTCAATCACGATCTCCTCGGCCTTGAGACCATGTTTACGCAGCTTGTCTGCGCCGGCCTTTTGACTGACGCGCAGCAAAGCCTGGACCAGTCTCGGCAGGACGCGATTGCGGATGCGAAACCGTGGCAGCCAGGCGAGGATCTTGTTGAAGCGCTGCATTTGCGCGATTTCATCTGCGCCAAATTCGAGTTTTCCGGTGTCCATGCTGGTCCTCTATGACATTCGCTGCGGCAGCCGACACCGCTGAGCACTTGTGCAATCCGACCGATTGCCGGCAAGCACGTTCACTCCAGGCAGATCGCGGACTTGACGGTCAATCCATCGACAAATGCAGCAACCTGCCGCTTGCCTCGCAGGTGCACCACGGGAACATCCGGGCCGACGGCCTGGCGTACTTTATCTGTCTCCGGTCGGTAGGCGTGTAGATTCCGTGAAAGTAAGCAACGGTGCGCTGGTCGTCGGCTGCGATAAACCGACCTCTGTGCCGATTGGCCGCCCAATCAGTTCAGGTTAAAGTCAGTTTCAAGCGGTTTTGTTTGCACCGACCGGGCCATTGCAAGAGATCAGCATGAGCAGCGGATGGACTGAAACCTATTTACGGGTCGCAGGCAAGTTTGACGAAAACAAGACGTTGTTGTGGTGAGTCCGCATTAGCTTAAGCGAGCGGATAGTCCGGGTTTTGCCCGACTGCCGGGAGCGCCTTCGGGCTTGTTCATCTGAGTCATCGCCGGGCGCTCGTAGATCGTTAGAATGCTTTGCACATAAGAAACTTCAGCATGGATGTGCAAGCGCTCGTCCAAAGGAGAACCCCATGACAACAGGGCAGTGTCTGTGCACCGCGGTACGCTTTTCCCTCGCCGTTGAACCGCGCTTTTTTTACCGCTGCCACTGCTCCCTGTGCCGCAAGCAAACGGGTGTCGGCCACAACCTCGCCACGCTGGTCAACGCGCGTGACTTTCGCTGGGAAGCAGGGCAGGCGTCGATCAGCAGTTGGGTCAAACCCGGGGGTTACAGGAACGACTTCTGCGCGCAATGCGGCTCGACTGTGCCCAACCCGCTTCGCGGGTCGACTTACGTGTGGATTCCACTCGGTTTGCTCGATGAAGATCTGAGCGTGCAGTGCGCTGGCGACTTCTGCGTTGACGATGCCATGTCGTGGGATACGCAACGCTCGGCCAGCAGTCATCACGGTTCCGTGGAGTCATTGGGGGATCTTGTGCAGGAACTCCGGGTCAACGGTGATTGAAACCTTAGCCTGACCCGCAATTATTTTCGCACAGACGCGAACATGTGCTGCAGGGGATGGCATCGATCTGCGTCGTATCGCTACTTGCCACCGAGACTTCCTCCGCCATCGACGCTGATCACTTGGCCCGTCACGAAGGATGCTTGTGCACTCAACAGGAAAGTAATCAGAGAGGCAACTTCTGATGGCATGCCCAGTCTTTGCATCGGAATCGTGGACAGTATTTGACGCTCACCCTCACTTCCCACAGGTCTGGTTTTGCGCAAAAGCTCGGTTTCTATAGGGCCAGGTGCGACTGCATTGACCGTAATTCCAATGGGCGCCAACTCAAGCGCCCACGTACGAGTGATACCCACCAAAGCACTTTTTGCGGCAGCGTAGGCTGTTCTGTCCCGGGCTCCAAAAATGGCACGGCTGCACACATTCACTATGCGTCCAGCAGAAGATCGCTTAAGCGACGGCAGGCAAGCTTGAGTAACTTGCACCGAGGCTCTGACATTCAGGTCAAAAACTTTTTGAAGCGTTTCAAGATCAAGAGTTTCAAGGCTTTGCGGAGCCGCGACGCCAGCGTTATTGACGACAGCATCAATAGACGTGCGCTCTAGCAGTTTCTCAAGCATCTCGCCCGTCTTCTGAGTGTCGGCTAAATCACAGAGCAACAGCTTTCCGGGAAAATAGTCGATCGAGTGCCTGGCGATGCCGACCACAGTCCACCCTGATTG
The DNA here is from genome assembly GCF_018729515.1 of Pseudomonas sp. MG-9. Taxonomy (NCBI): domain Bacteria; kingdom Pseudomonadati; phylum Pseudomonadota; class Gammaproteobacteria; order Pseudomonadales; family Pseudomonadaceae; genus Pseudomonas; species Pseudomonas sp. MG-9. Next base: position 4,516 of record NZ_JAHHZH010000003.1, on the reverse strand, counting down.
ACTCAGTTGGGTACTGAGCGCGAAACCAATCCCTTTGGTTGCACCTGTCACCAGTGCAGTTCGGCTGTGGTTCATGGTTGCCTTCTCACCATCTGACTCAAAGCCCTATTGATAGCACAGCTCCGTCCGCTATTGGCGGTGGATTCAACCGGTCGGTGCAACACAACTGAATTCTGTATAAGCAGAAGGCGTGTTGCGGTGAGCCTGACTCAGGCCCGGACATCCATCGGATACTCGGGTGTTATAGCGGGTGATCATCAGGGCTGTGACTGGAATCGTTCTGGACGACAGGGCGCTAATGCGGCCGCAGGCGCGGCATCGACGATTTCCTCAGCAACCAGTCGCCCCACGACCGCCGCCAGCGTTACACCCGGGTGCATCGCGCACACGTATGCGCCGCCGATGTTCGGCAGATAGCCAATGATCGGAATTCCATCGGCCGGCACTGGGCGCAGGCCCACGCACGCCACTTCGGGCGCGATGGAAATCACCCCGTGAAGATCGTTTTGGATGGCTTTGGCTGTTTTCAGCGCGATGGCGTGCGCGCTGTTGTGCGGCGCGTCATCTATGTAGTCCTCCGCCGCCAGCAACGTGCCGTCGGCGTCCTGCCGGACTTCCATCTCGGGGCTGGAGATGATCGTGTTTACCCGATGAGGCTGGGTTTTGTAGCGGATGAACAGGGCGGGTGAAGCGTCGATGGGCAGGGTGACGTTCAACTGATCTGCCAGTTGCGGGATCGCGGTGCCTGCCGCCAGCACGACAATATCGGCATCGAGGTTGCCCGTCGCAGTGATGACACCGGTGACCGAGCCGTTCAATGTCTGAAAGCCGAGTACCGGGCTCTGCGTTAACAGCGTCGCGCCATGGGCTTGAGCGCCCGCGATCAAGATGTGTGTTGCCTGCACGGCATCCAGCGCGCCTTCATCGGCGGCAAAGAATGCACGTTCTGGAGGGTGCTTGAGGTTGGGCTCAAGGTCGAGAATCTGCGCGCTATATATAGACGGCGCATGAAACACGCCATCACCGTAAGACAGCGCACCAGTCCATCGAACGTTCAGATCCGGCAACTCGGATTGAAGTCGGCGATATTCTGCGATGGCCGCTGCGCGCAATGGGGCAACAGGATCTGCCCCGCCGTGTGACGTGTTGATCCAGGCGAAGGAACGTCCCGTCACGCCGGACGCAACCTCATTCGCCTCGACCACGACGACTTGCGCACCTTTTACGGCGAGGTGGTACGCCAGTGTCGCGCCGACGATTCCAGCCCCGATCACGATAACTCGTTTACTCACATCAACCTCCGTTGTCGATGCCCAGACGTTACTCCATTCTCGCCCATGGCGGCAGACTTGCCTGGCCCGGTGATATCGGGGAAGCTGCGCCGAGCCCGATGGTGGGCCGGTTTTTCAATCGTTCAGGGAAGCGTTGATGGCACTCAGGGTGTTGGTGGTTGGAGGGTATGGAAACTTTGGCAGTATCGTTTGTCGGCATTTGATCGACATGCCGGACGTCGAACTCGCGATCTCAGGGCGCGATCCTCAGAAGCTGGCGCGCAAGGTCGCTGAACTGGGCCCGGCCTGCGAGAGCTGGTGCGGTGATGCCATGGGCGCCGGTTTCGCCTCCGCCTTGCGCGCGATGAACATTCAACTGGTGGTTCACACCGGTGGCCCGTTTCAGGGGCAATCCTATGCGGTGGCCGAGAGCTGCATCGAAGCGCGCGTCAACTATTGCGATCTGTCGGACTGCCGGACGTTCGTCAATGGCATCGGCGTCCTCGATGCTCGAGCCCGGCAGGCGGGTGTTGCGATCCTCAGTGGTTGCAGCTCGGTGCCGACGCTTTCGTCAGCGATCATCGATGAACAGCGCTATCGCTTCAAACGCATCGACTCGATCGAACACGGTATTTCCTCATCGGCCAAGATGCCGGGGTTGTCGACGGTCGAAGGCGTACTCGCATACGCCGGCAAGCCGATCCGTCAGTTAAGGAATGGTCAGGTGCATGAGGTGATGGGGTGGGAGGACCTGACCCTGCGCAAGCTGCAGGGGCTGGGCACTCGTGCATTGGCTAATGTCGATGTGCCGGACATGGACATTTTTGCCAGCCGCTATGGTGCGCACACTCTGAGCTTCAAGGCGGGTGCCGGCCTCAAACTCGGCGGTGTGGCGAATTATCTGTTTGCTCTGGCGATGAGGAAGGGCCTGGTGCGTGACCATGCACCCTGGGCCGCGAGGTTGCATCGCTGGGGGACGTGGTTCGAACGTTTCGGCGATGGCAAAAGTGCGATGTATATAGATGTGCGGGGTGTCGGTCTGGATGACCAGACGTTGTCGATGTCGGCGCAACTCACTGCGTTGAATGACAAAGGGCCGGAGATCCCGAGTTGTGCTGCCGTCGCACTGGCTGCGAAGATCGCCCGAGGTTATTTGCCCGAACCCGGCGCCCGTCCTTGCGTGGGCGAAATCAGCGTCGACGAGTACATGGCCGCGATCAACGATCCGCAGAACCTGAGTCTGTCCGTGCATTTCTCTGACGGGCAGCGCTGAGCATGCTGTATCTGGGCCTGAAGTACGTGCATGTCATTGCCGCGATTTTCCTGTTCGGTTTCGGCATGGGGTCCTATCTCTACCTGATCGCTGCCAGTCGCGCGGCCAACCCGCAGGTGATTGCGCATGTGGCGAGAATGGTCGTGCGCTACGACGCCTGGATCACCACACCGGCGGGCTTCATTCAGATCCTGACGGGCTATATGTTGACGAGACTCAGTGGACTGCCGCTGACTACAGAGTGGGTACTGGTCTCGCTGATCCTCTTCTTTATAGTGGGCTCGCTCTGGTTACCGGTGCTGGTGTTGCAAAAGCGCTTGCAGGGGATGGCGGTGAGCGCGGTCGAACGTGGGGCGGGGCTTGATGCCGATTACCAGGCTGTTTACCGCCAGTGGTTCTGGATGGGCGTTTTCGGCTTTCTGGGGATGTTCGTGATTGTCTTGATGATGGTGACGAAGATGACGCCGGCACAGTGGCTCGGACTGCTGATGTAGCAGGGGATTCACACCGGCGCCTTTAAGAAGCGTCGTTCGTGATCGGGATCGGGCAACAGGCAGGTGTCGTACTTGCCGAAGATCCGGTAGCGATTCAGCGCCACACAGTCGTAGGTCCAGTCCCGAAGTGCCCGTGGGACAATGCGCAGCAGTCGGGCCGGCCACCAACGGGCAGGCAGTTGCGCGACGATTTCGAAGAACGCATCCGAGCGCACCCAGTAATGCCGGTCGCGAATCACCGCCATGGTGTCAAACTGGTCCACCGGCAGACCGGCCCATGCCAGCAATGCCTGGCCTTCGGGCGATTGCACTGCGGCCAGGCGCACCCGGTGCTGGTGGTCATGGCGAATCAGGAACCTTGCCCAGCCGTTACACAGCTTGCAGACTCCGTCGAACAGAACCACGGTCTCGCCCGGATTGAGCAAGGGCGCGGGGGTTGGGCGAATCCGGGAGTCGGGCATAAGGTAGGTCCGAGGTGTTGGTTGGGGCTGATCATACCCTGTGCATCATCGATGAAGTCTGCTGCAGACGATGGTCGTCGGTGATGGCTCCATTAATAGCAGTCACATTGGATCTTTCCTTGCTGAGCTGTCGCCCTAGACTGGCTCCATTCCCATGACTCATCTGGAAAGGAGCCTGATCTTGTGAGCGACTTCGATAGGCAACCTGTTTTGTGCGGGAGCACGCTGAGGCTCAGGCCACTGGCCGACAGTGATTTTGAAGGGCTGTATCTGGCAGCCAGCGATCCTTTCATCTGGGTTGACCATCCTGCCTGCGACCGTCATGAGCGGCAGGTGTTTGCAGCTTACTTCGCCGCTCGCCTGGCCACCGGCCAAGCGCTTGCAGTCATCGACATCGAGTCGGGGCAGATCGTCGGGACGTCCAGCTTCTATATACCGCCTGACTTACCGGAGAGCATCGCCATCGGGTACACCTTTTTAATCCGGGCGAAATGGGGAGGGGAGGCCAATCGCGAACTGAAGCGTCTGATGGTGGAGCATGCCTTCGAGACGTACGACACTGTCTATTTGCACATCGCACCTTCGAACATCCGCTCGCAGAAAGCCGCCCTGAAGATCGGCGCGGTGCATTTATATGACGCCGAGCTGAGACTGTCGGCAACGCCCGCCCTGTGCAAGTGTTACGGGCTGACCAGGGCACAATGGGCGTTGTCGCAGCGAAATAACCTGAAACAGGGGGCTTGAGGTCTGTCTTCGATCTGATGCTGACGGCGGCATCAGTTGTCATGGCGGGTTTAGTCCCTTGTTTTGAAAAGAATTTCTCGAAGGGGGTTGACCAGTAAATTCAGTCCTGTATTATTCGCCTCCCGCTGACGAGAGATCTGAAGCGTAAGTGGTTGAAGTTGTTGAAGAAATCTTCGAAAACTTCTGAAAATAATCACTTGACAGCAAATGAGGCTGCTGTAGAATGCGCGCCTCGGTTGAGACGAAAGATCTTAACCAACCGCTCTTTAACAA
>NZ_JAHHZH010000030.1:0-226 GCF_018729515.1 Pseudomonas sp. MG-9 | reverse complement strand
TCAACGTCAGTTGCAGCTTAGCAGGCTGCCTTCGCAATCGGGGTTCTTCGTGATATCTAAGCATTTCACCGCTACACCACGAATTCCGCCTGCCTCAACTGCACTCAAGCCGACCAGTTTCAACTGCAGTGCTACGGTTGAGCCGCACCATTTCACAGCTGACTTAAACGGCCGTCTACGCTCCCTTTAAACCCAATAAATCCGGATAACGCTCGCATCCTCCGTA
>NZ_JAHHZH010000029.1:0-226 GCF_018729515.1 Pseudomonas sp. MG-9 | reverse complement strand
TACGGAGGATGCGAGCGTTATCCGGATTTATTGGGTTTAAAGGGAGCGTAGACGGCCGTTTAAGTCAGCTGTGAAATGGTGCGGCTCAACCGTAGCACTGCAGTTGAAACTGGACGGCTTGAGTGCAGTTGAGGCAGGCGGAATTCGTGGTGTAGCGGTGAAATGCTTAGATATCACGAAGAACCCCGATTGCGAAGGCAGCCTGCTAAGCTGCAACTGACGTTGA
>NZ_JAHHZH010000028.1:0-229 GCF_018729515.1 Pseudomonas sp. MG-9 | reverse complement strand
CGTCAGCGGGAGGCGAATTCTACAGCGTTACACGCTGCTGTCAACACCTCTTTTTCACCGCTTTCGACCGAGAAGATCGAACCGTTAAAAGCACCGGACACGCCGGCATTTTCAACGCCTTCCAGGCCTCGATGAACTGAAGCAAGTCACTGTCGAAAATCGTATAACTCATTGAATCTCAAGGAGTTTTCCGTTTCGACTGCGCCGGAAGTGGGGCGAATTATAGACC